>NZ_JBIAQP010000013.1:0-346253 GCF_042889145.1 Streptomyces sp. NPDC002680 | reverse complement strand
GTCCGGCGTTTGAGGACGAGGCCGTTCAGGCCGACAGCGGGGGTCTGGGGGCGCAGCCCCCAGGGATGGGAACGGGTAGGGGCGGCGGGGGCGAGAAACGGGCCGTTCGCTCAGGTCGCCCCGCGGACCCCGCGTACCCGGCGCCACACGCCCGGCGCCGCGCTGATCGTCAGGGTCAGGGCGACCGCCGCCACCACGCCCTCCCAGGGCTCGTCGAACAAGGAACCACCCAGGACGCCGATCAGCTGGTACGTCGCCGCCCAGGCCAGGCAGGCCGGGACGTCGCCGTGCGCGAAGCGGCGTACCGGCCACTTCGCCATCAGGCAGGCCAGCATCACCGGGATGCGGCCCGCCGGCACCAGCCGGGACAGCACCAGGACCGTCACCCCGTGCTCGCTCAGCCTCTCCTGGGCCTGGGCAAGGCGGTCCTCCGGGGCCCTCGACTCGATCGCCGCCAACCAGCGCGAGCCGTTCTTCGAGCCCATCCCGCGCCGACCCAGCCAGTACAGCGCCACATCGCCGAGGAACGCGGCCAGCGCGGCCACCGCGAAGACCAGGGTCATGGCGAGCGGGGAGGTCTCGTGGAAGGCGACCACCGCCGCCGAACTCACCAGCGCCCCCGTCGGCACCACCGGCACCAGCGCGCCGATCAGCACCAGCAGGAACAGCGTCGGATAGCCGATCGCCTGCTGGGCCGACCCCTGCCCCGAGGTCGCCGCGGCGGCCAGGAGCACGTTCACGGCGCGACCTCCAGGCGCACGCTCTCCCCGTGCTCCAGCCGGTGCACCTCGACCGAGGGCGCCCGCTCCGCCGCGAGGCGTACGAACTCCTCACCCGGCGAATAGAACTCGTGGGGGCGTACGGCGTCCATCCCGATCGGCCAGTACGTGCCGTAGTGCACCGGCACGGCGGTGCGCGGCGCCAGTCGGGCCAGCGCCTCGGCCGCACGCTCCGCGTTCAGATGGCCCTCGCCCAGAAACGGTCCCCAGCCGCCCACCGGCAGCAGCGCCACGTCGACCGGCCCGACCTCCTCGGCCATCGACTCGAACAGGCCCGTGTCCCCGGCGAAGTACGTCCGCGCCTCGCCCTCGATCACATAGCCGAGCGCGGGAGCCCGCTGCGGTCCGAAGTTCAGCCGTCGCCCGTCGTGCCGCGCGGACACGGCCCGTACGACCAGGTCACCGACCTTGGTGTGGTCCCCGGGGGCCACCTCCGTGATCCGGAGATGCGCCAGGCGGCGCGTCAGGCCCGGCACCGCCTTCGGTGCGCCCCGGGGCACGATCAGGTGTGCGCCGGGCGCGAGGCGCGCGAGGGAGGGGACATGGAGGTGGTCGGAGTGAAGGTGGGAGACGAGCGCCGCCTGCGCGCTCCATGCGCCGGGCGGCGGCAACTCGCCCCGTCGACGGCGCAGATGGGCGAGCCGGCGCACGAACAGGGGGTCGGTAAGCAGACGTACGCCCGAGTCCTCGACCGTACAGGTGGCGTGCCCCCACCACGTGATGTCCACCGGCACCCCTTTGCCTCCTTCGCGCGACTCCCCGAAGACTACGGGCAGGAGTAGGGTCGGCGGGAAACCCGGGGCGAGTGGGGAAAACCCTGAGGTGAACGGGGAAGCCCGGAGCTTTGAGGGGGACGCCATGGGACACGCGCACGCCGCCTCCGGCCTGCCCGGCCAGCCGCCGCGGGTCACCGCGATCGCCAGCCTGACGCCGCTCGAAGAACTCGACGAGGAGCCGTTCCTCGTCGACTCCCGCAGCCAGCACGCGATGTGCGCCCGCTGGGCCGCCGAACATGGGTATGTCGTCACTCGTGAGTTGCTCGTCAACAGTCTGCGTCCCGACCACTCCGCCCTCTGGGACGGCGTCGAGCCGGGACTCGACCTCTTCGTGGCGCCCAGCCAGCGGGTCCTGGAACAGGCGCTGACCTCGGTCGACGAGTTCACCGCCGAGTGCGAGCGGCGCGGCGTGCGGGTGGAGACCGTGGGCCGTGCGGAACCGTCGTACGACGCCCAGATGAAGGCCCGGGTCCACCGCCGGCTGTCCATGCCCACCGCCGGGTACGACGGTCGCTGATCGCGCACAGGGCACGCCGGGCCGCGCCCGCCCGTTGTGACAGGGTGGGTGCAGGTCCGCCACGGGGACGGGCCGGGACGTGAGGTGTGCGGGCGTGGGTGCGGGGCGTTGGCGGCGGATCGTCAGCCAGATCGGGCGGAGCGTCGCGGTGTGGGCCGTGTCGACGCTCACGATGCTGGTGCTCGCGGGCATCCTGCCGGACTTCCAGATCCGTACCGGCGACGGCGACAGCGCCACCCGGATCGCGATCACCGCGGCCATCGGGGCCGGCGCCTTCGGTCTGCTGTCGGCGCTTGTCTGGCCGGTGCTGGTCCGGCTGCTGCTGCTCGTGCCCGCCCTCGTCCTCGGCCTGCTGGTCTTCTTCCTGAACGGCTTCCTGCTGCTCGTCGCCCTGCGGCTGACCCCGGCCGACCGCCCTGAGGCGGCCCCGGAGACCGCGGTGGTGGTCGCCGCGGTGATGTCCGCCGTGGCCTCCGCGACGGGCGCGGCCCTGGCCGTACGGGACGACGACGCCTACCGCAGACGGCTCTACCGGCTCGCCGACCGACGCGGCACCGCACGGCCGATGGAGGGTCCCACGACACCCGGCGTGGTGTTCCTCCAACTCGACGGCGTCGGCCACGACGTCCTGGTACGGGCCGTGGAGAAGGGGCTGATGCCGACCGTGGCGGGCCTGCTGGACGCCACCCACCGGCTCACTCCCTGGCGTACCGACTGGTCCAGCCAGACCGGCGCCAGCCAGCTCGGCATCCTGCACGGCACCAACCACGACATCCCCGCCTTCCGCTGGTACGAGAAGGACAAGGGCGAGGTCATGGTCTGCAACCGGCCCACCAGCGCCGCCGAACTCCAGCGCCGGGCCGTCGAACGCACCGGCGATGGCGGACTGCTCACCGTCGACGGCGCCAGCCGGGGCAACCTCTTCAGCGGCGGCGCCGACCAGCAGGCCCTCGTGCTGTCCATCGCGGTACGGCGGCGCGGCCGGGAGAACCGTTCCCGGGCGGGCTACTTCGCCTACTTCTCCGACCCCGCCAACGCCGTCCGTACCGCCCTGTCCTTCGTCGCCGAGGTCGGCCGCGAGATCGGCCAGTCGACCAGGGCCAGGATGCGGAAGAAGCGCCCGCGCGTGGCACGTGGTGGCCTCTACCCCCTCGTCCGCGCCTTCGCGACCGTCGTCGAGCGGGACGTGGTCGTCGCCGCCGTGATGGGCGACATGCTCGCCGGACGCACCGCCGTCTACGCCGATCTGGTCGCGTACGACGAGGTCGCCCACCACTCCGGACCGCACAGCCGCGACACGGAGAAAGTGCTCCAACGCCTCGACCGTTCCCTCGCGTTGATCGCGAACGTCGCCGAACACGCCCCGCGCCCCTACCGGATCGTCCTCCTCTCCGACCACGGCCAGAGCCCCGGCGAGACCTTCCGTGGACGGTACGGACTCACCCTCGGCGACCTGGTCCGGGCCGGCTGCGGGCTGCCCGTACCGCGCAAGGCGCAGCGCACCCACAGCGGCGCCGAGGCACGGGCCGCCGTACGCGCCGCGCTGCGCAGGCCCGTCGAGGAGAACGGCGGCCGGCACGTGCCCACGGGCCGCCACTCCGAGCCGCTGGTCCTCGCCTCCGGCAACCTCGGCCTGATCTCCTTCCCGGACGTGCATCACCGCATGACCAAGGAGGAGATCGACGCCCGCCATCCCGCGCTGCTCACCACCCTCGCCAACCATCCGGGCGTCGGCTTCCTCCTCGTCCGCAGCGAGGAGCACGGCGGGGTGGTGCTGGGCGCGCACGGCGCGGAGATCCCCGTGGACGCCCTCGACGACGAACACCCCGGTCCGCTGGCCGACTTCGGGCCCGGCGCGGCGAGCGCGGTCCGCCGTACGCACTCCTTCCCGCACACCGCCGACATCATGGTCAACTCCTGGTACGACCCGGCCGAGGGCGAGGTGCTCGCCTTCGAGGAACAGATCGGCTCCCACGGCGGACTCGGCGGGGCCCAGGGCAGACCCTTCCTGATGGCGCCGGTCGCCCTGTCGGTGGCGGTCGAGGACGGGGAGGAACTGGTCGGCGCCGAGCACATCCACCGCGTACTGCGCCGCTGGCTGCGCGAGTGCAACGGACCGCAGGTGCCGCTGGAGGCTCCCCGGGGTCCGGGGGACCGGCGCGCGGCTTGAGCCGTAGTGGGTGGGGCCGCCGGGGCGCCCGAATAATCGACTGCGCCCGGACGCCTCCGTACCCACACTGTTCGTACCGGACATCGCGCCCTCTGCGCACTCCGTCCTCTACGAACCCCCTGGAGTTTCCTGCATGCAGGCTGCCGTCACCGTCACTCCCGCCCGTATCCCGGAGCTGCTGCTCGGTCTCGCGACCGTGCGGCCGGTGTTCCTCTGGGGCGCTCCCGGCATCGGAAAGTCCTCCCTGGTAAGGGAGTTCGCGGAGTCGCTGGGACTGGAGTGCGTCAGCCTGCTCGGTACCCAGCTGGCGCCGGAGGACCTGATCGGCGTACCGCAGATCCGGGACGGGCGGTCCGTGTTCTGCCCGCCGGAGGCCATCGCCAGGGACGAGCCGTACTGCCTGTTCCTGGACGAGCTGAACGCGGCCACGCCCGACGTCCAGAAGGCGTTCTACTCGCTGATCCTGGACCGCCGTATCGGCAACTACGAGCTGCCGAAGGGCTCGATCGTGATCGGCGCCGGCAACCGCGCCACCGACAACGCCCTCGCCCGGCCGATCGCCTCAGCCCTCGTCAACCGCCTCGCACACGTCCACCTGGAGGCCTCGCCGAAGGACTGGCTGGTCTGGGCCGCGAACAACGACATCCACCCGTGGGTCGTGGACCACCTCACCGACCGCCCCGACCACCTCTGGTCCAAGCCGCCGAAGACCGAGGAGCCCTTCTCCACGCCCCGCTCCTGGCACATGCTCTCCGACGCCCTCCACTCCTTCGGGCCCGCGCTCGACGAGGAGACCCTGAAGGTGATCGCGCACGGCGCGCTGACCCCGGCGCACGCCACCGCGTTCTGCGGGTACGTCAAGATCGTGCGCAGCCGGTTCGGCATCGACGCGATCATCAAGGGCGACGCGCGCTGGCCGCACCGCGTCGAGGACCGCGACCTGCTCTACTACCTCGCCGAGTCGTTCCGCGGGCGGCTGGTCAAGGAACTCCCCGTCAGCAAGGGGCACATGTCGCCGAACGGCCGCGAGGCCGCGTACCGTGCCAAGTCGCTGCTCGTGCAGCTCGCCGAGATCTCGGTGGAGGTCGCGCAGAGCGTCATCGCCTCCGACGCCGACGGCAACCCCCTGCTGCCCGCCTGGTTCCTGGTCGAGGCGGCGCGGGACATGCCCCGGTTGGTGGAGGCGCGTCGTTGAGCCGGGCGCGCAAACAGGCGCAGAAGAAGAAGGACCTCGCGCGGGAGGCGTACGAGGCCGGGCTGGCCCTCGTACGCGCCAACCCGGCGCTCGGCTCGGTGCACGTCAGCACCTGCCGGAACGAGGCCTGTGTCCTCTCGCCCCGCGACGGACTGGTGTGCGTCGACTCGGACGGGGTGCTGCACGTCCACCCCACCCGGCGGGCCGAACCGGCCGAGTGGGCGTGGGCGGTCGCGCACGGTCTCATCCACCTCGGCTTCGGACACGTCCCGGCGGCCAAGGGCGACCGCGTCCAGCCCGACCGCTACGACCTCGCCGCCCGCTGCGTCGTCGTCAACCGCTTCCTGCTCGGCTTCCCGGTCGGCACCGCCCCCGAACTCCTGCCGAGCGCCTACCCGGACGGTGACGAGGAGCAACTCGCCGCCCGCTGGCGGCGCGTGGGCTCGATCCCGGCCGCGTTCGAGCGCTGCGGTACGGCGGGCAGCGAGCCCGACCAGTGGCTCGAACCGTACGACAAGTGGGCCCCGGCCGTCCCCGACTGGCAGCTCGCCTTCGCCTCCGCCCTGACCCGCACCATGGCGACGGCGATGGACGTGGCCGGCGGCCGACGCGAGTCCATGTCCGACGACGCTGCTCAACTACGGCCCTGGGAAAAGGCGTTGAGCTGGTTCGTCACCTCCTACCCGCTGCTCGGCGGGATCGCGGCCGGCATCAGGCTCGTCGCCGACCTCGAACTCGTGCACGCCCACGGCATCTCCGTCGCCGCCGTCAACGCGGAGGCGGGCGAGATCTACATCAACCCGCTGTGCCAACTGGACGACGAGGAATGGCGGTTCGTCCTCGCCCACGAGATGCTGCACGCCGCCCTGCGCCACGGCGACCGCTGCGGCACCCGCGACCCGTACCTCTTCAACGTCGCCTGCGACTACGTCATCAACGCCTGGCTGACGGAGATGGACGTCGGCACCGCGCCCCAAGGGCTGCTGTACGACGTCGAGTTGAAGGGCCTCTCGGCGGAGGAGGTGTACGACCGGATCGCGACCGACCTGCGCCGGATGCGCCGCCTGTCCACCCTGCGCGGGAAGGGCGCCTGCGATGTGCTGGGCAGCCCGCTCGGCTCACCGCGCGACTACGTCGACCTCGACGAGTTCTACCGGCGCGGTCTCGGTCAGGGGCTGAACCTGCACGAGCAGCAGGAACGCGGTTACCTGCCGGGCGGGTTGGTGGAGGAGATCCGCGCCCTCAACCATCCGCCGCTGCCCTGGGACGCCCAACTCGCCCGCTGGTTCGACGAGTTCGTGCCCCGCCCGGAGCCCGTACGGTCGTACGCCCGGCCTTCCCGACGCCAGTCCTCCACGCCCGACATCCCGCGCGCGGGGCGGTACTTCCCGCCCGAGGAGATCGCCCGCTGCACGTTCGGGGTGGTCCTCGACACCTCCGGTTCCATGGACCGGACGCTGCTCGGCAAGGCGCTGGGCGCGATCGCCTCGTACGCCGGCGCACGGGACGTACCGGCGGCGCGCGTCGTGTTCTGCGATGCCGCCGCCCACGACGCGGGCTATCTGGCGGTCAGCGAGATCGCCGGGCGGGTCCGGGTGCGCGGACGCGGCGGGACGGTGCTCCAGCCCGGCGTCGATCTGCTGCACCGGGCCGACGACTTCCCGCCGGGGGCGCCCGTACTGGTGATCACGGACGGCTGGTGCGACGTCCTGCGGGTGCGGCGCGAGCACGCCTATCTGATTCCGCAGGGCGCTCGTCTGCCGTTCACCGCACGGGGGCCGGTCTTTCGTGTGCAGTGAGCCGGAATCACGCCGGAGTGTGATCGGATGGGGGGTACGGAACCCCGGTATCGGGACCACACGCGAAAGGAAGAACCGTGGCTACCACGCGCTCTGCACACACCGTCTGGGAAGGCAACCTGCTGGAGGGCAGCGGCGTTGTCACCTTCGACTCCTCCGGAGCCATCGCCGAGCAGCCCGTGACGTGGGCGTCGCGCGCCCAGGACGCGAACGGCAAGACCAGCCCCGAGGAACTGATCGCCGCCGCCCACTCCAGCTGCTTCTCGATGGCGTTCTCGCACGCCCTCGCCGGCGCCGGAACCCCGGCCACCAAGCTGGTGACCTCGGCCGACGTCACCTTCCAGCCGGGTGAGGGCATCACCGGCATCCACCTCATCGTGGAGGGCACCGTACCGGGCCTCGCCGAGGACGCCTTCGTCGCCGCCGCCGAGGACGCCAAGGAGAACTGCCCGGTCAGCAAGGCCCTGACCGGCACGACGATCACCCTGTCGGCGAAGCTCGCCTGACGTTCGTCGGGAGTTTTTCACGCCCCTGCCGCGCCCCTCGATGTCCGAGGTGCGCGGCATCGTCGTTTCCGGGTACCTCATAGGAGGGATCCGGAGAAAGGGGACAGCTATGGCGCGTGCGGTCGGGATCGATCTCGGGACCACGAACTCTGTGGTGGCCGTGCTGGAGGGCGGTGAAGCCACCGTCGTCGCGAACGCCGAGGGAGCGAGGACCACACCGTCCGTCGTGGCCTTCGCGAAGAACGGCGAGGTGCTCGTCGGCGAGGTCGCCAAACGGCAGGCCGTGACGAACGTGGAGCGCACGGCCCGCTCCGTCAAGCGTCATATGGGCGACGGAGCTTGGCGGTTCCCGGAGCAGGGTTCCGTGGACGGCACCCGCTACCGCGCCCAGGAACTCTCCGCGCGCGTCCTGCAGAAACTGAAGCGGGACGCGGAGGCGTATCTCGGCGAGGACGTCTCGGACGCGGTGATCACCGTCCCCGCGTACTTCGACGACGCCCAGCGCCAGGCCACCAAGGAGGCCGGGGAGATCGCCGGTCTGAAGGTGCTGCGGATCATCAACGAGCCGACCGCCGCCGCCCTCGCCTACGGCCTCGACCGGGGCGAGGAGCAGACCGTCCTCGTCTTCGACCTCGGCGGTGGCACCTTCGACGTGTCGCTCCTGGAGATCGGCGACGGCGTCATCGAGGTCAAGGCGACCAACGGCGACACCCAACTCGGCGGCGACGACTGGGACCAGCGGATCGTCGACCATCTCGTCAAACGCTTCAAGGGGCAGCAGGGCATCGATCTCGGCAACGACAAGATGGCGTTGCAACGGCTGCGCGAGGGCGCCGAGAAGGCGAAGATCGAGCTGTCGAGTTCGTCCGAGACGACCGTCAATCTGCCCTACATCACCGCGTCCGCGGACGGGCCGCTGCACCTTGAGGAGAAGTTGACGAGGGCTCAGTTCCAGGAACTGACGGCTGATCTGCTCGACCGCTGCAAGACGCCCTTCGGCCAGGCCATCAAGGACGCGGGTGTGAAGCTCGCCGCGATCGACCATGTGATCCTGGTCGGCGGCTCGACCCGGATGCCCGCCGTCACCGAACTCGTCAAGGAACTCACCGGCAAGGAGCCCCACAAGGGCGTCAACCCGGACGAGGTCGTCGCGCTGGGCGCCACCCTTCAGGCGGGTGTCATCCGCGGTGATGTGAAGGACGTCCTGCTGCTCGATGTCACCCCGCTGTCCCTCGGTATCGAGACCAAGGGCGGCATCATGACCAAGCTGATCGAGCGCAACACGACCATTCCGACCCGGCGTTCGGAGATCTTCACGACGGCTGCCGACAATCAGCCCTCGGTCGGCATCCAGGTCTATCAGGGCGAGCGTGAAATCGCCGCGTACAACAAGAAGTTGGGCGTCTTCGACCTCACCGGGCTGCCGCCGGCCCCGCGTGGCGTGCCGCAGATCGAGGTCGCCTTCGACATCGACGCCAACGGGATCATGCATGTCTCGGCGAAGGATCTCGCGACCGGCCGGGAACAGAAGATGACCGTCACGGGCGGCTCGGCGCTGCCCAAGGACGACATCGACCGGATGATGCGGGAGGCGGAGCAGTATGCCGACGAGGACCGTCGGCGTCGGGAGTCGGCCGAGACGCGTAACCATGCGGAGCAACTCGTTTACCAGACCGAGAAGTTCGTTCGGGACAACGAGGAACGGGTTCCTGCGGAGGCGAAGGCGGAGGTTGGCTCGGCTGTTGCCGAGGTGAAGGGGTTGCTCTCGTCGGAGAGTGACATCAGTGCGCTTCGGGCTGGTGTCGAGAAGCTTGTAACTGTCAGTCAGCGGATGGGGCAGGCGATGTATGCGCAGGCTCCTCCTCAGGAGGAGGACGGGTCTTCTGCTGAGGAGGAGGGGGTTGTGGATGCGGAGATTGTTGATGACGAACGGGAAGCGGGCGGTGGTGACGGGAAGGGGGCGGGGGTGTAGGTGCGTTGCGGGGTGCGGGTTCGCTGTGGCTGGTTGCGCAGTTCCCCGCGCCCCTTAAAGGAACCCCCTGTTCAGAGTTTGCGGGCCACGCCCGCGTACACCGGGACGATTCCCTCTGCCTGGGCCGCTACGTCCTCCGGTTCCGGGCGCCAGCCGTAGACCGGGATGACGCCGGGGCCCAGTAGTTCCAGGCCGTCGAAGAAGCGGTGGAACTCGGTGAGGGGGCGGGGGAAGAACGGGGTGCCGCTGCGGCGGAAGTGTTCGGCTGCCTTGGCTATGGCCTCGGGGCTGAGGTCCGGGGTGACCTGGGAGAGGATCAGGTAGCTGCCGGGGGCGAGGGCGTCGACGTACGTCTTCAGCAGACCGTGTACGTCGTCGCCGTCGGGGTCGTCGCCCAGGTAGTGGGTGAGTGCCACCAGCGACAGCGCGATGGGCTGGGTGAAGTCCAGGGACTCGGCGGCCAGGCCCAGGATCTTCTCGGGGTCGCGGGCGTCGGCGTGCACGTAGTCGGTGGTGCCCTCGGGCGTGCCGTGCAGGAGGGCCTGCGCGTGCCGCAGGACGATCGGGTCGTTGTCCGCGTACACCACCTTGGACTCGGGGGCGACGCTCTGGGCCACCTGGTGCAGATTCGGCTCGGTGGGGATGCCCGTGCCGATGTCCAGGAACTGGCGGATCCCCGCCTCGGCGGCGGTCCGCGTCGCCCGCTGCATGAACCGGCGGTTGGCGCGCGCGCCGCGCAGCACCGTGCCGTCCACGGCGAGGATCCTGCGGGCCAGCTCCTCGTCCACCGGGTAGTTGTCCTTGCCGCCGAGCCACCAGTCGTAGACCCGGGCCGGGTGCGGTCTGCTGGTGTCGATACGGGAGGCTGCGCCCTCGGGTCCGGTCATGCCGTCTGTGCTCCTGAGTCCTGGGTCCTGTGTCATGGCTTGTTCGCGTGAGGGGGTGGGGTGGGGTGGGGGGACGTGGAGCAGGTGCTGTGGGGTCAGTAGCCGTCTCGGTACTCGGCGATGATCTCTTTCGTGCGCTGGGCCGATGCCGCGCCCGCCGTCATGTGGTCCAGCACCTCCAGGTGCGCGGCGACCTCGCGGCGGGAGTCCAGATAGAGCGCACCGGTCAGATACTCGGTGTAGACCATGTCGGGCAGTTCGGGCTCGGCGAAGCGGAACAGTTCGAAGGGCGCCGATGTGCCTGGATGCGGGCCGTCCCTGAACTCGGCGACCTGGATGGTGACATGGCCGCTCTCCGTCACGTCCAGGAGCCGGTCCAGCTGCTCGCGCATGACCTCGCCACGAATGCTCACGGGCCGGCGCAGTACCGTCTCGTCGACGATCACCCAGAGGTGGGGCGGGTGTTCGCGGGTCAGCAGCTTCTGCCGGGCCATCCGCAGCGACACATGCCGCTCGACCGCCTCGGGGCCCGTGTGCCCGATCGTCCCGGCCTCCATGACGGCACGCGCGTAGTCCGCGGTCTGCAACAGGCCGGGCACGAAGTGGGGTTCGTACGACCGGATGAGCCGGGCGGAGCCCTCCAGGCTCACATGCAGACTGAACCAGTCCGGCACGACATCGGCGAACCGCTGCCACCAGCCGGGCTCGTTCGCCTCCTCGGCCAGGTCGACGAAGACGGACGCCTCGTCCTCGGGTACGCCGTAGGCCGTCAACAGCGCGTGCACGTACGGGATTTTGAGGGCGACCTCGGCCATCTCCATCCGCCGTACGGTCGCCGAGGCCACCCGCAGAACCCGTGCGGCCTCTTCCCGCTTCAGCCCGGCCGCCTCGCGCAGCTCCTGGAGCCGTCTCCCGAGCACCACTTGGCCCACGGTGGGCGCAGCCCGCCGCTCACTCACGCCACGCCTCCCCTACGCGCCGAAGTACAGCGAGCAGTGTGTCACGTTCCGCTGCCGGTCTGACAGGTTCGAGCCACGGAGATCACGGAGATCAAGGAGATTACCCGGGAGGTCATCGACCCCCGGCGGTCCCGCGCGGAAGAGTGGCGGCAACGGGTTCCGGGGCGGCGCACTCCGGTCCGGAACCCGGGTGACCTCGAATCCGATCCCGACTGTGCCTCGACGGAGGGTGATCCGCCATGTCCGCATCCCAGTTCGCCGTACTCGCCGCCCGGACCGCCGAACCGACTGTCATGCTGCGCCGCTTCCTGGCGCTGGACGCGCTGGTGACCGGAGTGAACGCGCTCGCCTACCTGGTGGCGTCCGGGCCGCTCGCCCGCCTTCTCGGTGTCGGCTCGGGGCTGCTGCTCGAACTCGGCCTGGTTCTGGCCGTGTACGCCGGTGCTGTGGGATGGCTGACCTCGCGCGGACGGCCCGCCGTGTTGCCGGTGCGGGCCGTGATCGAGGTCAACCTCGCCTGGGCGGCGCTCAGTTGTGTCGCGTTGGCACTGTGGCTCTCGCCCAGTACGGCCGGGGCCGTGTGGACGGTGTCGCAGGCGGCGGTGGTGGCCGGGTTCGCGGCGCTGCAGTACGTGGCTCTGCGGGCCCTGTCGCTGAGGAGCACCTGCTGACAGTCCGTCAACTCATCATCGAGTGAAGGTATTTGACCGTCGCCGGGTCGGCCGGGAGGAGTGTCTCGATGGCGAGCTCGGCGACGGTGATGTCCATCGGGGTGTTGAAGGTGGAGATCGACGAGATGAAGGAGAGCAGCCGGCCCTCGTGCTCGATCCGCATCGGCAGCGCGAACTGGGGCACGGGGTCGGCCGTGTGGTCCGCCGGGCTCTCCTCCTGCTGCTCCGGTACCGGGTACGCGGCGACCTCGTCGTACAGCGCGCGCAGCGGAGCCGAGCGGTGCAGGGCGATCTCCCGTTCCATCTGGGCGAGCAGGTGCCCGCGCCATTCGCGGAGGTTGCGGATGCGCGGGGCCAGGCCCTCCGGGTGCAGGGTCAGGCGCATCGCGTTGACCGGCGGCGTGAGCAGGGACTCCGGGAGGCCGTCGAGGAGCATCAGGATGCCCCGGTTGGCGGCCACGACGTTGTACGTGGCGTCGACCACGAACGCCGGGTAGGGCTCGTACCCCTGGATCAGCCGCTCGACGCCGTCGCGCAGGGATTCCAGTGCCGGGTCGTCGAGCGGGGTCTCTCGGTAGCGCGGGGCGTAACCGGCGGACAGGAGAAGGGCGTTGCGTTCCCGGACCGGGACGTCCAGGTGCTTCGCGAGCCGCAGGAGCAGTTCCTCGCTCGGGCGGGAGCGGCCCGTCTCGACGAAGCTGATGTGGCGGGCCGACGAGTCGGCCCGCAGCGCCAGTTCGAGCTGACTGACGCGCCGCCGCTCCCGCCAGGCCCGCAGAAGCGGCCCGACCCCCTCGTACGGCGTGTCCGTGGGGCTGCTGGGGCCGGCGGCGCCGCCGGTGGGGACCGTGGTCATACGACGACGGTAGCCGAGAGGCCGGGCGGTACCCTCCTGACCTGGGCTGGAAGGCGTGGACTGTGGCACGCTGGGAGAGCACCCCACCATCGTGGAAGGAGCGTGGCCATGCCTGTCGAACCGCTGTCGCAGAAGGAGATCGAGGACCGGCTGGCGGAACTGCCGGGCTGGTCGCTCGACGGAGACCGGATCGCCCGCTCCTACCGCCTCGGCTCGCACTTCGCGGCGGCGGCGCTGGTCGTCCACATCGCCCAGGTCCAGGAGGAACTGGGCCACCACTCCGACCTCACCCTCGGCTACAACACCGTGTCACTCACCGTGAACACCCACAGCGCGGGCGGTGCCGTCACGGACCTCGACTTCGAGCTGGCCCGCAGAGTCGAGGACCTCGCACCGGGGCACGGGGCGAGCTGACCGGGCCATCGGATCACGATCGTGCTGGACTACAACCAGGAGGCCGAGCGGTACGACGCCCTGCGCGGCGGCGAACCCAGGGCCGCCGCAGCGGCGGACGCCGTGCTGAGCCTCGTACCCGAAGCGGCACGAAGCCTGCTCGACGTGGGATGCGGTACGGGCATCGTGACCCGGCGGCTCGCTGCGGCACGGCCCGGGATGCGGGTGGCGGGCGTCGATCTCACCGACGCGATGGCCAGGCGGGCCGCCGCCCGGCTGCCCGGTGCCGTCGTACTCGCCGACAGCCGTCAACTTCCCTTTGTGGACGGCCAGTTGGATGCCGTGACCAGTGTGTGGGTGCTGCATCTCGCCGGGCGGCCCGAGGACGTCGGGGCCATCGTCGGGGAGTGCGCGCGGGTGCTGCGGCCGGGCGGGGTGTACGTCACCACCGTCGACAAGGGCGCCGCGCACAACGTGGGCAGCGACATCGACGCCGTGCTCTCCTCGCGCCCGTGGCGCGCGGCACCCGACACGGCTGCTGTCGTCGAGGCGCATGCCGTCGGGCACGGGCTGGTGCCGGCCGGGGAGGCGCGGTTCCCGGGACGCGGGCAGGGGCGCAGCCCCCGGCGGGCCGTCGCCGACCTGCGGCGCGGCTGGTTCATGACGCTGCCGCCGGGCCACCCCCTGGCCGACGGCTTCGCCACCCGCCTGGAGGCCCTGCCCGACCAGGACCTGCCCCGCCCGGACCCGGTGTTCACGTTACGGGCGTTCCGGAAGCCGTGGCCCTCCTGAGGAGCGGCGTTCCGAGGAGGTCGGGCGGGGTGCTCATGAGCGGTCTCCGGTGGTCCCCTCGGGGAGGCTGTCGGCCAAGTAGGCGGCCAGGTCGGGGACTTGGGGCGCCAGCAAGTGCCGTACCCAGGCGTCGCGTTCGTGCAGGATCGGCGGCAGTTCCCAGACGCAGCCGATCCAGGGGAGGTCGGGTGCGACGAAGTGCGTGGGGTCCTGATCCGGGCAGCCCAGCACCGGCTGGCCCGCCGCCGCGCCCCGGAAGTGCAGGACGTTGTCCCACACCCAGCTGTACGCGTTGAGGTAGGCGCCGTCGTCGCCGCCCCGGTGCAGGACGACGAAGGTGGCGGGCGGGGTGCCGTCCGGTTCCGGGAGCAGCTTCGGCAGCATCGCGTACGCGGCCTCCTGGACCTCGGGTGCGATGCCTTCCGGGTCGGCCGTGACGTGGTAGCGCTTGATGTGCCGGCCGGCCACCTCGATGGGCGGGGGAACGGTCAGCAGTTTCTCGGTGAAGGCGGTGATGGGCATGAGGGGACGCTAGGTCCACTTCACTGTCATCCTGTGTCAGTGAAGCCGGCGAGGGTGTGGGTGAGGGTTCCGTGAGGGCCGGTCGGCTGCTGTCCGTTCTTCTGCTGCTCCAGACCCGGGGGCGGATGACCGCCGCCCAGCTCGCCGAGGAGCTGGAGGTCTCGGTGCGTACGGTCTACCGGGACATGGAGGCGCTGAGCGCGGCGGGCGTTCCGCTGTACGGCGACGCGGGCCACGCAGGTGGGTACCGGCTGCTCGACGGCTATCGCACCCGGCTGACCGGCCTGACCGCCGACGAGGCCGAGGCCCTGTTCCTGGCCGGCGCTCCGGGCCCGGCGGCCGAGCTGGGCCTCGGCCCCTTCCTCGCCGCCGCCCAGCTCAAGGTGCGTGCCGCGCTTCCGGCCGAGCTGCGGGCGCACGCCGACCGGGTCGCCGGGCGTTTCCACCTGGACGCGCCAGGCTGGTACGCGGACGCCGACGACACCCCGTATCTTCCGGCCGTCGCGGACGCGGTCTGGCGCGGGCGGGTGCTGCGGGTACGGTACCGGCGCTGGCGTGAGCCCACGGATGTGGAGCGGTGGCTCGAACCGTACGGGCTGGTGCTGAAGGCGGGGCGCTGGTACGTGGTGGCCGGGCCCGGACCGCGTACCTTCCGGGTCGACCAGATCCTTGAACTGGCGGCGTGTGACGAGGAGTTCGAGCGGCCCGAGGGGTTCGATCTGGCCGGGTACTGGACGGCGTACCAGCGGGACTTCCACGAGCGGCTCTATCGCGGCGAGGCGGTGGTGCGGCTGGCTCCCGGGGTGCGGTTGGCCGGGCATGCCGCACGTGCCGTCGAGGCCAACGGCCGTACGGATGCGGAGGGTTGGACCCTGGCGACGGTACCGATCGAGTCCGTCGAGCGTGCCCACGAGGAGTTTCTGCGCCTGGGGACAGGCGTCGAGGTGCTGGCACCGGCCGAGCTGCGGGAGCGGATCGCGCGGACGGTGACGGAACTGGCCGCCACATACGGCACTTGCGCCGGATACGGCAACTCGGCGCACCCGGGCGGCAACTCCCTTGCGGGCAGCGGCGACTGAGGGGTGGAACCCGTCCGTCCCCCCGCAGGAGGTAGGTACCGTGCAGCACCCGCAGCCGCACGCACAACCCCGTCCCCCCACCCCGATCCGCACGAGACGCCGGACTCTCCTGTCCGCCGTGACCGCCGGAGTCCTCGCAGCCGCAGGGCTGATGTCGCTCTCCGCCGCACCGGCCGAGGCCGCCACCGCCCGTCAGGTCGAGGCGCTCGACCGGGGCATCGTCAGCGTGCACACCGACAGCGGCAACCTGGTCAGCTGGCGCTGGCTCGGCACCGACCCGAACGACGTGTCCTTCAACGTCTACCGGGCCGGTACGAAGGTCAACTCGACGCCGATCACCGGCTCCACGAACTACTTCCACTCCGGCGCCCCGGCCCAGGCCGACTACACGGTCCGCGCGATCGTCGGCGGCGTCGAACAGGCCGACTCCGTCCACGCGATCCAGTTCCGCACCGGATACAAGGACGTCCCGATCACCCCGCCCGCCGGCGGCACGACCCCCGACGGGGTCGCCTACACCTACGAGGCGAACGACGCCTCGGTCGGCGACCTGGACGGTGACGGCGCCCTCGACTTCGTACTGAAGTGGCAGCCCACCAACGCCAAGGACAACTCCCAGTCCGGGTACACCGGCAACACGATCGTCGACGGCATCAAGCTCGACGGCACCCGGCTCTGGCGGATCGACCTGGGCCGCAACATCCGCTCGGGCGCGCACTACACGCAGTTCCAGGTGTACGACTACGACGGCGACCGCAAGGCCGAGGTCGCCATGAAGACGGCGGACGCGACGGTCGACGGGACGGGCGTCGTCATCGGCAACTCGTCGGCCGACTACCGGAATTCGAGCGGCTACGTCCTCTCCGGACCCGAGTACCTGACCATGTTCAACGGGCAGACCGGCAAGGCGATGGGAACGGTGGACTACGTCCCGGCGCGCGGCACGGTCTCCTCGTGGGGCGACTCCTACGGCAACCGGGTCGACCGATTCCTCGCCGGAACCGCCTACTTGGACGGCGTCCGCCCGTCCCTGATCATGGCGCGCGGCTACTACACCCGTACCGTGCTCGCGGCCTGGGACTGGCGGAACGGGGCGTTCACGCGCCGCTGGACCTTCGACTCCAGCTCATCCACCAACACCGGCAAGGGATTTGACGGTCAGGGCTCGCACAGCCTGTCCGTCGGGGACGTCGACGGTGACGGCAAGGACGAGATCGTCTACGGGGCGATGGCCGTCGACGACAACGGCAACGGCCTCTGGACGACGAAGACGGGCCACGGCGACGCCCAGCACCTCGGCGACCTGGACCCGGCGCATGCGGGCCTGGAGTACTTCAAGGTGTCCGAGTCGACCTCCCAGCCGGCCGAGCTGTACATCAACCCGGCCAACGGCACGGTCAATTGGAGCATCGCCGCCTGCTGCGACAACGGTCGCGGAGTCGCCGGGGACATCTGGGCGGGCAACGACGGGGCGGAGGTCTGGTCGGCCTCGGACTCGTCGATCCGTGACGAGGCCGGCGCGACGAAGGGCCGCGAACCCTCCTCCGTCAACTTCCTCTCCTGGTGGGACGGCGACCCGGTCCGCGAACTCCTCGACGGCACCCACATCGACAAGTACGGCACGTCTTCCGACACCCGCCTGCTGACCGGCGCGTCCGTCCACTCCAACAACAGCACGAAGGCCACCCCGGCCCTGTCCGGGGACCTCTTCGGCGACTGGCGCGAGGAGGTCGTCTGGGCGACGAGCGACAACACGGCCCTGCGCATCTACTCCACGCCGATCGAAACAACGACCAGGATCACGACCCTCCTGCACGACACGATGTACCGCACGGGCCTGGCCTGGCAGAACACGGCCTACAACCAGCCCCCACACCCCAGCTTCTTCATCGGCAACGGCATGCCTACGGCACCTAGGCCGACGGTGTACACCCCGTGATAGACGGTGGGTGCGTGTCCCGCCGGACACGCACCCACCGGTTCAGGCGACCGTGCAGCTCTGGTCGCCCAGCTTGAACGCGGTCGGTTTCCCGTTCGTCCCCGACCAGCTTCCCGTGAACCCGAAGCTCACCGACGAGCCCGGCGCCACGTTCGCGTTCCAGTTCACGTTCTTCGCCGTCACCGTCGCGCCCGACTGGGTGTACTCGGCGTTCCAGAGCTGGGAGACGGTCTGCCCGTTGGGGAAGGACCAGCCAAGTGACCAGCCCGTCCAGGCAGTTGACCCCGTGTTGCTGAGCTGTACGTCCGCCTGGAAACCGCCCGACCACTCGCTGGTCACCTTGTACGTGACCGCGCAGGCCCCTGTGGGAGTGGGGGTCGGATCCGTGCCGCCGCCTCCGCCGCCGGTCGAGTCCGACGACTCGCCGTAGACGACACCGCGCCCGTTCGTCGCCACGTACACGCGCCCGTACACCCTCGGGTCACCGGTGATCGCCGCGCCCGTCCAACCCCACTGGTGGGCATCGTCGTTGATGCGTGTCCAGGTCGCGCCCTTGTCCGTGGAGCGGAAGATGCCGCGAACGCCGGCGATCTTCGCGCTCGTGTAGAGGGTCTGGTACGTCGCTCCCGACGCCGCCTTGCCGAAGCCGATCGTGTCGGCCTGCTCGACGTTCGACAGCTTGGTGAAGGTCGTACCGCCGTCCGTGGAGTGCCACAGGCCGTACGCCCCGTCCGTCGCGCCGCCCGCCAGCCAGATGTCGCCCTTCGTGCCCGGCAGCGCCTTGAAGCGAACACTGTCGCCCGCCGGGAGGCCTGTGGCGGCCGATGCCGTGAACGTTGCTCCGCCGTCCGAACTCACGTAGAACTTGCCCGACTTGAAGCCGTAGAAGGTTCCTGGGGCCACCCGGTCCGACTCCACGATCGCGCCCGCCGGGATACCCGTCGACGCCGACCACGCATTGCCGAAGCCCGTCGCGTACTGCACGCCCGTGCCCGTCGGGCTCCACACGAACCGGCTGCCGTCCGACGCCGACGCGATCGTCCCGCCGCCCGAGACACCCGAAGGGTCCGTCCCCGCAAACCAGTTGGCGCCGTTGTCCGTCGAGAACGCGACATGCGGACCCGAGTCCAGGTTGCCGACACGGGCCACGATCCCCGGGTTCGACTCGGCGTAGTCCAGGCTCGTGGTGGTCGTGAAGTTCGGTGAAGTGAACATCATCGAGGGGACCTTGGTGAGATCCGTGTGCCGGAAGCCGCCGATGTCGCCGAGCGCGCTGAGCAGCACGGCCCCGCCTGACGGGGGAGCCGCCAGGTCGTTGACTGCCGTCTCCTCCAGGCCCTGGACCATCGGTCTGATGCTGAACTGGCTTCCGCTGTCCCAGTTCGTGAGGTTCTCCGTGCCGTAGATCGTCGCGCCCGTTCCGTACATCAGGCGGTTCGAGTTGAACGGGTCGATCTCCAGCGACTCCGTCATCCACCCCAGTTTCGGGCTCTGTTCGGGCGGCGACGGGTTCGCGCCGAAGGTCAGCCAGGGCGAGGACGAGACGTCCATCGTGAAGCGGTTCGAGCGGTTGGGGTACGAGGTGTAGTCCCAGGCCTTCGTCCAGGTGCCGCCGCTGTTCGTGGACCGGAAGAGCTGGGTGTCCGGCCACCACGAGCTGTACGCCGTCGCCATCACCGTACCCGGCCTCTGCCGGTCTATCGTCAGCCCGCTGAAGCCGTAGTAGGTGTCCGCCTCCGCGACCGGGCTGATGTTCGTCCACGTGCCGGTCGCCGTCGCGTACCGCCACAACTGGCCCTTGCCGCCGTCGTACGGGCCGCCCTTGTCGCTGTACGGCAGGTACAGGTAGCCGTTCGTGGCGTCCAGTACGCCCTTGTGGGCCAGGTAGCCGGTGGGCTGACCGGCCACACGGGACCAGGTCGCGCCCGCGTCCGTCGAGCGGTACACCGCATTGTCCTTGTCGGCGACCCCGACATAGATCGTGCGGGTCGCGCCGCCCGCCGTACCCGTCGACTCGTCGAAGGTGACCCAGACGATCCCCTGGTTGTCGCTGGCGTACCCGCTGGTGTCGGTCGGATCCTGGGCGTAGTTGCCGACGTTGGGGAAGTTCGCCACCTGCGACCAGCTCGCCCCCGAGTCCGTCGACCGCCACAGGCCCTTGCCGCTGGGCGCGCCCAGATACAGCACGCTGTTCCTGTTCGGGTCGATCGCGAGCCGCTCGCCCATGCCCCGGCCGGGCATGTTGCCGCCCAACTTGAAGGGCAGATCGGCCCGTTGCCAGCTCGCGCCCCGGTCACCCGACCGCAGCACGGCACCGTTCCCGGGATCCCAGCTGTTCGTGTACGTCCCGACAGCCGCGTACACCTTGTTCGGATCCACGGAGTCGGAGGCGAGGCTCACCACACCGGTGTGCCCCCAGCGGTCCCACCCGACCGAGTCGAGCAGCGGAGTCCAGGTCTTCGTCGACTCCTGCCAGCGATAGGCACCGCCGATGTCCGTACGGGCGTACGCCAGGTTCTTCTCGGCCCGGTTGAAGACGATCCCGGGGACGAAACCGCCCCCGTCGATCCGTGTGTTCTTCCAGGTGTACGTGTCGGCGGCGAGGGACACTTCAGCGGTGCTGGGGGCGGCGACCGCGAGCGGGCTGCCGGCCAACAGGCCTGCGGTCAGGGCCAGTACGGCCGTGAGGATACGGGTTCTTCGCATGGGGGTCCTTTCCGGGTGGGGGATTCAGGAAGCCACGGGTTGGGGGTAAGCGCTTTCCTCGCATCGCGAGAGGTGCCGGGCGGCCCCCAGTGCGGGAGGGGGCCGCCCGGCCAGGTGGCCTCGTCGTCAGGTGACGAGACCGCGTACGAGGAGCTTTCAAGCGGTTCCGCAGGCAGAATCAGCGGTGCCTGCCCCGCGCCCCAGAGGGGCGCGGGGAACTGCGCGACCAGCCACAACGGCCCCGCAGCCAAACACGGCCCAACCCGCGGAGCGCTCAGCGGGGGCTATTCGAGAAGCTCCGCGTACGAACCCATGGCGAGGGCGATGTCCGCCTGCGCCCAGAACCGGTGGTACGTGAACGAGGGCGCGGCGCCGCCCGCCAGGTACGCCTCGATCTTCGACCAGTTGGGGTCGTCCTCGTAGAAGGAGCGGATCGAGTCGAACGTCGACGACGAGTTGATCGCGTCGCCGTTCGGCATGGTGCCGGTCCAGCCCGACGGAACGTAGACACCGTCGTCGAAGCGGTTGTAGTCCGCGCGGGTCTCCGGGACGGCGATGCCCAGGGTGTCCTGGTGGTTGGCCCACATGCCGTCGAGGAGCGCCTTCGCCGTCGTCGCCGCCTCGGTGTCACCGGAGCGGTCGGCGTAGTACGTCAGCGTCTTCGCGTACGCCGCCGCCACCCCCACGTCGTTCGTGTAGTCGGCCACCGTGACGTGAAGTCCCGTGTTCGCGCCGGGAGTTGTGGCGTTCCAGGTGTCGGGGGCGCCCGACCACTGGAGCGTCGACGGTATGCGATACGTACCGTCAGGGTTGATGGTCGTCTTGGACAGCGCCCAGTCGACCCACTTGTCCAGGACGGTCTTCGCCGCCGCGTTGCCCGTCTGCTGGTAGTACTCGGCCACCCGCTCCATGGACCACGCCTGGAAGCCGAACCACTGGTTGGACGGCGGGTCGTGGTACACCGGCTGCTGGTCGTAGTACATGCCGTAGAAGGTCGGCGTACCGGCCGGGGGAGTGGCGTACCGCCCCGCCCAGCTGTTGGTGGCGCCGCCCGCGATCGCGCCCTCGTTCGACTGGAGCCAGCGGTAGAACTCGATCTGCCGGGTCAGGGAGGTCGCCCAATCCGCCTGCCCTGTCGCCGACTTGGGCTTCAGGTCGGCGTACGAGCTGAGCGCGTAGGCCGCCAGGGGGTTCTGATAGCCGCCGTGCGTGTGGCTGGAGCCGATGCGCCAGGCCCAGCCCGCCGCGCTGTCGGTGGCGCCGCCCCACGCGTAGTACCAGGACATCAGATAGTGCGAGGCGTCCTTGCCGGTACCGGCCGGGCAGGTCGTCGGGCCGACACAGTTCCCTATTTTCTTGAAGTACTTGTCGTACATCGCATACCGCAGATAGTCGCCCATCTTCGCGGCCTTGCCGACGGTCGCCGAGACGTCGGCGCCCTTGCCCTGCTGCTTGGCCCAGATGTCCGCCCAGTAGGCGGCCTGCACGGCGCGCGCGTCGGCGTCCGGGGCGTTGGTGAACTTCCACTGCTTGGCGTACGACGCGTCGCCGGTGAACAGGTCCAAGTACCCGTTCGTACCGCCGTACTTGAAGGCGTCGCAGGTCGGCTGCGGAACCGTCTCCCACACCGATTCCTGCGGCCCGCGCTGGAAGGTGTTGATGTAGGAGGGGCCGGTGTCCGCCGGACCCGCCTCGCACTTGCCGGGCGAGTTGCCGTAGCCGTAGACGTTGTCGACGTCCTGGAGCCAGTGCATACCGTAGACGTCGTCCGTGCCGTACGCGGTCTTCAGCTCGGCCGCGATCGGGTCCGTGCCGACCGAGACGCCGGTGTTGAGCGCGGCCGGGTACTGGCTCGGCAGGTCGTACTCGGGGGCGTACGTCGCCGGCTTCGACGCGTTGTAGAAGGAGTTGGTCGGCTGGTCGGCGTGGGTGGGGATCATGTACTGCTCCATGATCGACCAGGCGCCGTTGAACTTGCTCCAGTCGCCCGTCACCTTGCCGTACATGGCCTGGAGCCACAGGAGGTAGCTGTACGCCTCCGACGTGGTCTCGTGGCCGTGGTCCGGCGCCTCGACGATCAGTGTCTCCACCGAGTGGTAGGGGATGCCCTCGGGGGAGAAGTAGCCGCTCGCCGGGTTGGTGATCTTGCCGTAGAGGTTCAGGAAGCGGGCGTCGTACACCTTCGAGGCGGCCAGCTC
Organism: Streptomyces sp. NPDC002680; assembly: GCF_042889145.1. NCBI lineage: Bacteria > Bacillati > Actinomycetota > Actinomycetes > Kitasatosporales > Streptomycetaceae > Streptomyces > Streptomyces sp. NPDC002680. The sequence goes on along the minus strand of NZ_JBIAQP010000013.1, from coordinate 323,537 downwards.
GGTGACGGTGACCGTCGCCTTGGCGTGGCCGGTGGCCGTCGAGTCGAAGGCCGCTGTTCCGGTGCCCGTCGCGTTTGCGGTGATGGTCACCTTCTGGGCCGTGTTCCAGTTCGACGGGGTGAAGGTGAGCGAGGCTCCGCCCGTCACCGACAGGCCCGTGTTGCCGCTCGCCCGGGCCGTCGTCACGGTGACGTTGGCGCTCGGCTGCGTCGACAGCTTGACGTCGTACGTCGCCGACTGGCCCTGCTGCACGCCGAGTTGAGTCGGTACGGCGACCACGGCGGGACCCGAGGCGACCGTGATGCCGACCGGCGTGGACGGCGCCGAGGCACCCAGGCTGTCGTATGCCTTAGCCAGCAGCGAATGGGCGCCCACGGCAAGGCCGGTGGCCGAGTACGTGTACGGCGCTGTCGTGTCCGTGCCGAGCAGCGTGGTGTCGTCGTAGAACTCGACCTTGGTGATCGTCGCGTTGTCCGCAGCCGCCGCCGTGGCCGCCATAGGCACGGCGGTGCCCTGTGTGTAGACGGCGCCCGCGGCCGGGCTGGTCAGCACGGTCACCGGTGGCTGGTGGGCCCCGGCGCAGGTCGTGCCGTTGATCGCGAACGAGGTCGGCGCGGCGTTGGAGCCGCTGTACGTGAACTGCCCACCGGTGCTGACGGCCGCGCCGGCTGCGATCGTCGCGTTGTACGTCGCGTTCTGCACGGTGACCGTCTGGCCGGACTGGGACCAGGTGCCGTTCCAGCCATTGCTGAGCCTCTGGTTGCCCGCGTAGGCGTACGTCAGTGTCCAGCCGTTGATGACGTCCGTACCGCGGTTGGTGATCGTCAGATCCGCGGTGAAGCCGGACCCCCAGTCATTGGTTCTGTAATCGACGCTGCACTGAACTGCCGCCGCCTGCGCGGGAGTTGTGCCTGTTGCGAGCATGGTCAGGGGGAGGGCGAGGGCCGCCACGACAGCGGTCCAGAACCGCCGCGCGAGGCGGCGTCTGTGTCGGGGGTGCATGGTGCTGGTTCCTCCTAGCGGCTCGGAGGTGCTCATGGAGAAGTGGGGAGAGCAACAAGCCTTGAACCAGTGGGAGCGCTCCCATATTGAAGACGGGCGTGTCAAGGGTCAAGGTGTTTGAAGAGTCGAAAAGATTCGACGGCGACATCTGATGGAAACACGTCAACCCCCCTGTCCTTTACCGTCACTTGGCGCTAGCTTCATTGACACCAGTGGGAGCGGTTCCATCAGTCGACGCGTCCGTCACGACGCGCCCGATCTGCAAGGAGTCGCTCATGCGACACCCCCCGCGTTCAGGTCTTTTAGTCGTGCTCGGCGCTGCCGTCGCCCTTGTGGGCACCGCGGTCGCGCCGGTGCTCACGGCGTCGGGAGCCACCCCCGCGTGCACGGTGGAGTACTCGGTCACCAGTGAGTGGGACGCCGGCTTCCAGGGCTCCGTCAAGGTCACCAACAACCAGGCGGCGCTCAGCAGTTGGAGTCTCACCTTCGACTTCGGCGCAGGTCAGAAGGTCACTCAGGGCTGGAACGCCAAGTGGTCCCAGTCCGGTGTCACCGTCACCGCGGCCAACGAGAGCTACAACGGCTCGCTGGGCACGGGGGCGAGCGTCAGCGCGGGGTTCCTCGCCTCCCGGTCGGGGAGCAATCCCGTACCGGCGTCGTTCAAGCTCAACGGGACGACGTGCAACGTGGATTCGGCGCCCACGCCGACTCCCACCCCGACCTCCACCCCCACGCCGACTCCGTCGCCCTCCGATCCGCCGGTCCCCGAGGACGGACCGCCGGCCCTGCACGTATCAGGCAACAAGCTCGTCGACTCCGGCGGTGCCACCCGGCGGCTGCTCGGCGTCAACCGCTCCGGCGGCGAGTTCGCGTGCGTCCAGGGCAACGGCATCTGGGACGGACCCGTCGACGACGCCTCGGTGAAGGCGATCGCCGACTGGAACGTCAACACCGTACGCATTCCGCTCAACGAGGAGTGCTGGCTCGGGCTTTCCAACATCAGGCCCGAGTACGCGGGCGCCAACTACGTCGCCGCCGTCAAGGACCTGGTGGCGAAGGTGAAGGCGCACGGCATGACTCCGGTGGTCGAGCTGCACTGGACCTGGGGCCAGTACACGGGCAACTCGGCCGGCTGCTCCGACGTACACGCCAGCTGCCAGAAGCCGATGCCCGACATGCAGTACACGCCCGCCTTCTGGACCTCGGTCGCCAACACCTTCAAGGGTGACCCGACCGTCGTGTTCGACCTGTTCAACGAGCCCTACCCGGACCGCGCCACCTCCACGGCGGCCCAGGCCTGGACCTGCTGGCGGGACGGCGGCACCTGCCCCGGCATTGGGTACGAGGTCGCCGGTATGCAGGATCTGATCGACGCGATCCGGGCCACCGGCGCCAGGAACGTGATCCTCGCCGGAGGGCTCGCCTACTCGAACGACCTCAGCCAGTGGCTGACGTACAAGCCGACCGACCCGGCGGGCAATCTCGCCGCCGCCTGGCATGTCTACAACTTCAACTCCTGCTCCAGCGAAAGCTGTTGGGGCTCGACACTCGCGCCGGTCGCCGCCCAGGTCCCGCTGGTCGCGGGCGAGATCGGCGAGAACACCTGCGCGCACTCCTTCATCGACCGGGTCATGAAGTGGTTCGACGACCGTTCCCTGTCGTACCTCGGCTGGACCTGGAACACCTGGAACTGCGCCACCGGCCCGTCCCTGATCTCCGGTTACGACGGCACACCCACGGCCTTCGGCATCGGACTGCGCGACCACCTTCGCGCCATCGGCTAGTGCTTCAACTCCCCCTTATGGCAAGGCGCTTCTCACCCCACCCGGAAGACAACCGGAACACGAGAGGACACCCGCACTCATGAGCCGTACCAGAACAGCGATCCTCGCCGCCATGGCGCTGGTCGCCGGTGCCACCGGCGCCGCCGTCGCAGCCGCACCGGCCGACGTCGGCATCGCCGCGATCCCCTGCACCGTCGACTACAAGGTGCAGAGCCAGTGGAACACCGGCTTCACCGCCGCCGTGACGATCACCAACAACAGCGCGGCCAAGTCGAGTTGGGCCGTGAAGTGGTCGTACGCCGGCAACCAGCAGGTCACCAGCGGCTGGAACGCGAAGATCACCCAGAGCGGGACCGCCGTGACCGCCGTCAACGAGACCTACAACGGCACGCTGGGCACCGGGAGTTCGGTGAGCTTCGGCTTCAACGGCAGCTACAGCGGCACGAACGCGATCCCGACCTCCTTCACCCTCGACGGTGTCACCTGCAACGTCGACGACGGCGGCGGTACCGGCCCGGGTCCGGGTACGCCGTCCACCCGGGTCGACAACCCGTACGCGGGCGCCCGGGTGTACGTGAACCCGGAGTGGTCCGCGAAGGCCGCCGCCGAGACGGGCGGCAGCCGGATCTCCAGCCAGCCCACCGGCGTGTGGCTGGACCGGATCGCCGCGATCAACGGCGTCAACGGCGGGATGGGCCTGCGCGCCCATCTCGACGCGGCCCTCCAGCAGAAGGGCACCGGAGAACTCGTCGTCCAGCTGGTCATCTACAACCTGCCGGGACGCGACTGCGCCGCCCTCGCCTCCAACGGCGAACTCGGTCCGACGGAGATCGACCGCTACAAGACCGCCTACATCGACCCGATCGCGGCGATCCTCGCGGACACCAAGTACGCGGGTCTGCGCATCGTCACGACCGTCGAGATCGACTCGCTGCCCAACCTCGTCACCAACACCGGCAGTCGTCCGACGGCCACGGCCGCGTGCGATGTGATGAAGGCGAACGGCAACTACATCAAGGGCGTCGGCTACGCGCTCGGCAAGCTCGGTGACGTGCCGAACGTCTACAACTACGTCGACGCCGGCCACCACGGCTGGATCGGCTGGGACGACAACTTCGGTGCCTCCGCCGATGTGTTCAAGCAGGCGGCCACCGCGGAGGGCGCGACCGTCAACGACGTGCACGGGTTCATCACCAACACGGCGAACTACAGCGCCCTGAAGGAGAACAACTTCACCATCAACGACACCGTGGCCGGCAAGTCGGTCCGTGAGTCGAAGTGGGTGGACTGGAACCGGTACACCGACGAACTGTCCTTCGCGCAGGCGTTCCGGAACCAGTTGGTGACGGTCGGCTTCCCGTCGGGCATCGGCATGCTGATCGACACGTCGAGGAACGGGTGGGGTGGCAGTGCGCGGCCCGCCGGGCCCGGTGCGACGACGACTGTCGACACGTATGTCGACGGTGGGCGCTATGACCGGCGTATCCATGTCGGGAACTGGTGCAACCAGTCCGGCGCGGGGCTGGGTGAACGGCCTACGGCTGCGCCGGCTGCCGGGATCGACGCGTATGTCTGGATGAAGCCGCCGGGGGAGTCGGACGGGTCCAGTTCGGCGATTCCGAACGATGAGGGCAAGGGGTTCGACCGGATGTGCGACCCGACGTATACCGGTAATCCGCGGAACAACAACAACCTGTCGGGGGCGTTGGCGAACTCGCCGCTTTCGGGGCACTGGTTCTCGGCGCAGTTCCAGGAACTGATGCGGAACGCGTACCCGGCGCTTTAGCTCCGCTGGTTCGGCGGTTTGTCGTCCGCGGCCCGGTGGGGGCTGGTCGCGCAGTTCCCCGCGCCCCTGAAAGCAGGGCCCGGACAGGCAGGTAGGTGTGATCCGCCAGGGTGATTCAGTCGTTCTTCCCCAACCCCTGGCGGATCGCGAACTCGACCGCCGAGTAGTTCTCGTCCTTGCGGTTCAGGTCGTACTGCACCGTCGGGTGCAGTGGGGGTTGGGCCATGAAGCGGGGGCGGGTGCCGTGGTGGGGCTGGGCCGCGTGGATCAGGAAGGGGTGGCAGAGGTATACGTCGCCGGGGCTGCCGGTGGCGTGCGCGAGCGGGCGGTGTGCCGAGGCCGTGACCAGGTCCGGGGCCAGTTTCAGGCCCGAGACGCCTTCCTCGCCGTACGGCTCCAGGAGGGGTGGTACGTCCAGGTGGGAGCCGACCCGGATGCGTGTCGGGGCGTCCTCCTCGCCGACCTCGCTGAACAGGAACAGCATCAGCAGGGACCGGTCCCGGGAGCGGAGGTTCGTATACGGCCAGTCGGTGCCCTCGACGGCATAGCTCCCCTCGATGTGCCAGCCCGCGTCGTCCGGTTCCTCCTCGTGCGGGAAGCGCAGCGGGAAGCTGCCCAGGGAGTAGCGCGAAGCCCAGCGGCCCTCGCCGACCAGCGCGTCGAACGCCTCATGCAGCACAGGGGTGTTGGCCGCGGCGGCGAACGGGCCCTGCGCCATGTCCGACACCCAGTGCACCGGCTTCGTCCAGGTGCCGGGGTCGTCCGGGTCGCATCCCGTCTCCCGCCACAGCAGCCGTGCGCAGTGCTCGGCGACACGAGGCGGGAAGGCGCCCTCGATCTTCACGAACCCGTCTTCGAGGAAGCGCTCCACCAGATCGTCGTCCATACGGACATCGTGGGGGAGCGGGGTGGGCGCGCGCATCCGGTTTTTGCCGTGGGTGGTCGAGGAGGAGATTCTTGTTTGCCGTTACGGCAACAGAACTGGCCCGGTCGGCGAGGTCGGAGCAGGCTGGTGCCAACGACAACGGGAGGCCCGTAGACCATGGCCCATCAGCACCAGCACATTCATGAGCACGCCGATGCACACGACCGCGGCGACATCGACTTCGGCAAGATGATTCCCATGCTGGAGGGGCAGGCCCAGCTGTTCGCGCCGCTCTACGCCGACGCCCTGGCCTGGCTGTCCCAGCAGCAGCCCGAACCGGGTCTGATCGTCGACGCGGGCAGCGGCCCCGGCATCATCTCGGGCTTCTTCGCGGAGACGTTCCCCGAGGCACGCATCGTCGCGGCGGACAGCTCGCCGGCGCTCCTGGAGCGGGCCCGCGAGAACGCCGAACGGCTCGGCAACGCCGACCGCTTCAGCACCGTCGAGGCCGAACTCCCAGAGGGACTCGGCGAGTTGGAGTACCCCGCCGATCTGGTGTGGTCGAGCCGGGCCGTGCACCACGTCGGCGACCAGCGGGCCGCGCTCACCGCACTCGCGGCCGTACTCGCCCCGGGCGGCACACTCGCCGTCATGGAGGGCGGCCTTCCGGAGCGGAACCTGCCGCGCGACCTCGGCTTCGGGCGCCCCGGCCTGGAGACGCGGATGGACGCGATCGAGCAGTCCTGGTTCAGCGAGATGCGCACCACCCTGCCCGGCCACGTACGCGAGACCGAGGACTGGCCGGCCCTGCTCACCGCCGCCGGCCTGCGCCCCTCCGGCACCCGCTCCTTCCTCCTGGACCTCCCCGCCCCGCTCACGGACGAGGCCCGCGCCTATGTGATCGGCGTCTTCGACCGGCGCCGCACGATGTTCGCGGACGAGCTGGACGCCGACGACCGCGCCACCCTCGACCGCCTCCTCGACCCCGACGACAAGGCGGGCCTGCACCATCGCCCCGACATCTTCGTCCTGTCCGCGCTCACGCTGTACACGGGCACCAAGCCGGAGGACTAGGACAAGCCCTTCCCGCCCCGAACCTCCTTGACTTGGAGAGCGCTTCAAGTGATGGACTCTCCGCCGTTCGCGACTCACGCACGGCACTCACAGGGGGAACCATGTCCGAATCACCCGTCGCGCTCATCACCGGTGGCGGCAGCGGTATCGGCGCCGCAGTGGCGCGGCAGCTGCTCGGCGCCGGTCACCGGGTCGTCGTCACCGGCCGGGGCGAGGAGCGGTTGCGTGACTTCGCCGAGGAACTCGGGCGCCCGGAGGGGCTGTTGACGATCCAGGGCAACGCCGCCGAGTACGACCACGTACGCGGCGCCGTCGAGACGGCACTCAAGGAGTTCGGGCGGCTGGACACGGTCGTCGCCAACGCCGGGTTCGGCACCCACGACACCGTCGCCGAAGGTGACCCGGCCGGCTGGACCGAGATGGTGCTGACCAACGTGCTCGGGCCCGCGCTGCTCATCAGGGCCTCGATCGACGCGCTCAAGGAGACCCGGGGCCGGATCGTGCTGGTCGGCAGTGTCGCCGGGTTCATCCACGGGCCGGGCAACATCTACGGGGCGACCAAGTGGGCGGTGACCGGGCTGGCCGAGAACACCCGACGTCAGGTCACGGAGTTCGGCGTCGGTGTGACGCTGGTGGCCCCCGGGCGCGTCGAAACCCCGTTCTGGGACAGCTACGGCAGCCTCCCGCCGGGGCATCTGCTGACGGCCGACCAGCTGGCCGACTCGATCGTCTGGGCGATCCGGCAGCCGGAGGGAGTCGACGTCAACACCGTGGTCGTACGGCCGATCGGGCAGCCCGTCTGACCGCAGCCCGATCGGCCGGGAGCGGATCAACCTTCGTGCGGGGAAGGGTAATTGCCTGGGATGCTAAGAACGTCCAGGCAGTTCCTCGTGGCACGGAGGCCGCACATGCTCACGACCGACCGGGTACCGGGCGCGCCGAACTGGGTCGAGCTGCGTACGCCGGACGTGCGGGCGGCGAGCGGGTTCTACGCGGCCCTGTTCGGCTGGGAGCGGGACGCCGAGGTGTTCCGGCTCGGCGGGGTCGCGGTGGGCGGGGTGCACGAGGCCGATGCGGTGGCCGGCGGCTGGGTGCTCTCGTTCCACACCCGGGACGCGGAGGCGGCGGCCGGGGCCGTGGTGGCGGTCGGCGGTGAACAGGCGGAGGATGCCGGTGCCGATACCGGCATCCTGTACGTCACCGACCCCGTCGGCGTCCGTTTCGGCCTCCGCGAGCCCGGACCGGCCCCGGTTCTCGACCTCGTCGACGCCCCCGGCGCCCTGTGGTGGACGCAGTACTACACAACGGACGTACCGGGGGCGAAGGCCTTCTACCAGGCGGTGTTCGCGTGGGACGGCATGGATGTCGTCCTGGAACGCGGCGCCGCCTGCACCATTCTCTCGCCCACCGGCACGGGGCTGCCGGGAGCCCAGGGTGCCCTGATGACGACACCTGCCGAGGCCCTCGGGCACACACCGCCCGCGAGCTGGTTCGAGCCGGCGGCGCGTTGGCTGCCGTACTTCACGGTCCCCGACTGCGACACGACCGTCGACGCGGCGCTCGCCCGGGGCGCCACGCTCGTCTACCCGGCCGAGACCCAGCGGGCGATCGGCCGCCAGGCGACGCTCCTCGACCCGTGGGGCGCCGCGTTCGCGGTGAACGCGGGCGCCGCCCAGCCCACTGCGACTGTCCGAGAGATCAGCCGGATTCGAAGGTCGCCGGGTCCGGGCCCAGTCGCCGGTCCTCGTTCAGGGCGCTGATCGCCGCGAGATCCTCCGTGTCCAGGCTGAAGTCGAAGACCTCGATGTTCTCCTTGATCCGGGACGGCGTCACTGACTTGGGGATCACCACATTGCCCAGCTGGAGGTGCCAGCGCAGCACGATCTGGGCCGGCGTACGCCCGTGCTTCTGGGCGATGGCCACGATCGCGGGGACCTCCAGCAGGCCCTTGCCGGAGCCGAGCGGGGACCAGGCCTCCGTGGCGATGCCCTGCTCCGCGTGGTACTCGCGGGACGCGTGCTGCTGGAGATGCGGGTGCAGCTCGATCTGGTTGACGGCCGGGATGACCGACGTCTCGGCGAGGAGCCGGTCGAGGTGTTCCGGAAGGAAGTTGGAGACACCGATGGCCTTGGCGCGGCCGTCCGCGGCGAGCTTCTCGAACGCCTTGTAGGTGTCGACGAACCTGCCCTTGGCCGGCTGCGGCCAGTGGATCAGATACAGGTCGACGTACTCCAGGCCGAGCTTCTCCAGGGAGGTGTCGAAGGCGCGGAGCGTCGACTCGTACCCCTGGTCGCCGTTCCAGAGCTTGGTGGTGACGAAGAGGTCCTCGCGGGGGACACCGGACGTGGCGATGGCCTTGCCGGTGCCCTCTTCGTTGCCGTAGATCGCGGCTGTGTCGATGCTGCGGTACCCGGTCTCCAGCGCGGTGGCGACCGCTCGCTCCGCCTCGTCGTCCGGCACCTGCCAGACGCCGAAGCCCAGCTGGGGCATCTCGACGCCGTTGTTCAGGATGATCGGGGGGACCTTGCTGCTCACGAGCTCTCGATCCTTCAGTCGTCGGAGTGGTGCTCCCATCGTCAACGATCACGGGCCGTGGTGCATTCCTGTCCGGGGAATCCGTCGGAACTGACCGATGAGTCGGCGTCGGGGAGCGAGATTGGCCGGAAATCCCTCCGACGTCTTCGGTCCGGACCATTGACCCTGGAACGTCCTGCCGCGACGCTGGTTCGCGCCGACGGCTGAGTTAGTGAACTCCGTGCATGGATGTGAACGCTTGCGTCCGTCTGGGTGGCCACGACCCCCCACCCCTCGTCTTTCCGCGCCAGCCGAACCGTCGGAGCCAGGGAAGGCATCGGAAGGCATCGGAAGGCACCGGAAAACATCGGATGAAAAGGTGACCGCCTCACCATGAGACGACGTCTGCGGACGGCACTGACGACCCTCGCCCTCACCGCCGCCACCGACTGTCTGCGCACCCGCGGCGCCCGCGACGACCGCTACCGCACGGCCGCCCAGAAGATCCGCGACCGCCTGAACACCTACCCGCGCACGAGCGACGGCGGCTTCTGGCACGCGGACACCGCCGGTCGAACCAGCCAACTCTGGGCGGACGGCGTCTGCAGGGTGAACCCGGTCCTCGTCGAGTACGGCGAGGAGTTCGGCGACAGCGCGTACGCGAACGACGAGGCGGCGAAGCAGCTCTCCCTCTACGGCGGCCGTCTGCAGGTCGCGAACGAACTGCTCCGGCACGCCTACGACGAGTCGAAGAGCGTGAGTCGGGCCGATCCGGAGACCGGACTCGCCCCCGAGCACTGGTGCCGTGCGGTCGGCTGGTACTCCATGGCGATGGTCAACGTGCTCGACGCGATCCCCGCGAACCATCCGCGCCGCCCGCAACTCCTCGGCATCTTCCGCGAGTTGGCGGCGGGCCTGAAGAACTACCAGGACCCCGCGACCGGACGCTGGTTCCAGGTGATCGGCAAGGGTGGCCAGAGCGACAACTGGACCGAGACGTCCTGCTCCAGCATGTTCACCTACGCTCTCTCGCGCGGCGCCCAACAGCGGTATCTCGCCCCGCACTTCAAGGCCGTCGCCCAACGCGGCTACCAGGGCGTCCTGGCGAAGCTCTCGACCGGCGCGGACGGCCGGACCGAGCCGGCCGACATCTCCATCGGCACGAACGTCGGCGACTACGCGTACTACATCGCCCGCACCCGGGCCACCAACGACTTCCACGGCCTGGGCGCCTTCCTGATCATGAACGAACAACTGCGCCGGACAACTGAGAGGTGATGAGTGTCATGAGCACATCCAGAAGGACCCTGTTGGGTGCCGCCCTCGGCGGGGCCGCCGGAGCGGCCGTCGGTCTGCCGACCGCCACCACCGCCCACGCCGCCTCCTGGCAGCAGAAGTGGGCCCCCTCGGCGAGCGCGAACGGCCTCGGCGCCTTCGAGACCATCGAGGACGACCGCGCCGACTCCCACACCTCCGCGAGCCCGCACATCTACGCCACCGGCAACAACTGGCGCTTCAACATGCACACCGTCGACCGCGACACCTCGACCGACCGTCAGCGCCAGGAGGTCACGGGCCTGCGCAACGGGAGCGGCAGCAACTACCTGAAGTGGACCGAGGGGCAGACCTGGCGGGTCACCTACTCGATGTACATCCCCAGCTCGCTCAAGGCGACCACCACCTTCACCCACATCATGCAGATGAAGCAGCCGGGCAGCGGCACCTCGCCGCTCGTCGTGCAGTCGCTGCGCCGGGTGAACGGCGTGCAGACCATCGAACTCAAGCTGGCCATCGACGACATCCTGATCGGCCGTACGAACCTGGAGCCGCTGCACGACAAATGGACCGACGTCGACTTCCAGGTCAAGGTCGGCAACGGCTCGGCGGGCACGGTCCGCTGGATCCTCAAGTCCGGTGGCTCGACGGTGATCGACGCCTCGAAGACCGGTGTCGACACCTTCCTGGCCGACCGGCTGCGCCCGAAGTGGGGCATCTACCGCTCCCTCGGCGACACCTCCGGGTCCCTCCAGGACACCTACCTGCTGCTCACCAACCTCCGCGGCTACCAACTCGTCTGAGGAGCCGTCACATGTCACCACCCCCCACGCTCCGAATCCGTGGCGCGGCGACGATCGTCCTGCTCGTCCTCGCCGTCGTCCTGGGCCTGACCGGCCCCTCGACCGCTCTCACGGCCCCGCGACAGCCCGTTGCAACCTCCGCCGTCGACAATGCCGTTGCCGCCGGGCCACGCGAACTGGACAACCCTCGCCAGGAGTTCCTGCGCAACTCCGTCGGCGGCCTCTTCCTGCACTGGGGCCTGCGCACCGCGCCCGCCCACACCGACTGCACCGCCTGGGAGAACGACGTCACCAACGGCGGCTGGACGCCCGACTACTGGGTGCGGGAGGCGCAGAAGCTGCACACCCAGTACCTCGTCCTCGCCAGCTTCCACAGCCGCCTCGGCTACGCCCGCGCCTGGCCGTCGGACATCCCCGGATCCTGCTCCACCCAGCGGGACTTCCTCGGCGAACTGATCACCGCGGCCAAGTCCAAGGGCCTGAAGGTCATCCTCTACATGACCGACGACCCCCAGTGGCACGCCGAGGGCGGTCACGAGTGGCTCGACTCGGCCGCGTACTCCGCGTACAAGGGCACGAACGTCGACCTGACCACCCGCGAGGGCTTCGGGCAGTACAGCTACGACAACTTCTTCGAGGTCATGGACCGTTACCCCGACCTCGGCGGCTTCTGGATCGACAACGACAACACGTACTGGGAGAGCCACGACCTCTACGCACAGATCCAGCAGAGGCGCCCCGCCTACACGCTCAGCAACAACAACGAAGACACGCCGATCATGGACATGGTCAGCAACGAGCAGAAGACGGGCATGACCCCCGCCTGCGACTATCCGCAGGCTGTCTACACCGCCCAACCCCGCCTGACCGAGGCCGACTTCAAGCTGCCGTCCACCGGTGCCTGGTGGTACGACGGCTCCGACCCGGCCGTCGACAGAAGGCTCACCCTGGGCCGCCTGATCAGCAACGCGGGCTCCTCGGTGAAGGCCCTGATGGCCGAAACCGCCCAGGTCAACGGCAAGTTCCCGGCGAACCAGGCCGCCTTCAACGACTTCGCCGACTCCTACCTGGACCCCATCTGGCAGTCGCTGCACGGCACCGAGGGCGGCGGCTACATGTACGGCGGCCTCAAGCCCGGCTTCTGGAACGACGGCGCCCATGGCGTCACGACGATCAGCAAGGCCAACCCCGACCGGCAGTACGTCCACGTCCTGACCCCGCCCAGCACCGGCACCCTGCGTATCCGCGACAACGGCTACCGCGTCGCCTCGGTCACCAACCTCCGTACCGGAGCGGCCATTTCGTGGTCGCAGTCCGGCGGCGTGCTGACCCTGACCGGGCTCGGCGACTGGGATCCGTACGACACCGTCCTCAAGGTCACCACGGCCGGCCGCCAGGGCGTCCTGACCGGTGTCACGGCCACCGCGAGCGCCTCGACGAGCGGTCACGCCGGATCGGCCGCCGCCGACGGCGACCACCTCACCTACTGGGACAGCGACAAGACCCTGCCCGTCGACCTGACCTTCGACCTCGGCTCGGTGAAGCGGGTGCGGTACATCGGGCTCAACCAGCGCGAGGACTCCGTCGCCTACGCCCGTTCCGCCACCGAGCAGTCGGCGCGGATCAAGGACTACAAGGTCCATCTGAGCGACGACGGCTCGAACTGGGGGAGCGCGGTCAAGACCGGACAGCTCCCAAGTCACCGTGGAATCCAGGTCATCGACCTCACCGCGGCCAACGCCCGGTACGTCCGCCTGGAGATCGACTCCACCTGGGCCGCCGCGACCGACACCACCCGCCACCAGCGGCTGCGGATCGACGAGGCGTGGATCGGCAGGTCGTACGCGACGCCGGCGGCCCGGCGGCCTTACCACCACCGGGCCGACGACGGCGGTGTCCCGTCCTCCGTCTCCACACTGTCCACTGGATGCCCGACGGCGAGACCGCGCTGGTCACCGAATTAATCTGATCAAGCCGGGGGCCAACTACGGCCGGCCCATCCGCGAGGGCTCGTGCGGTGTCGCCGGGATGACCGACCCGAAGGCCACCTGGGGTGTCGCCGAGGCCTCGCCCAGCGGGATCGCCATCGTCCGCAACGTCGTCTACATGGCGTCGCTGCGCGGCCAGCGGTTGTGGCGCATCCCGATCGACGGCGACAGCGAGAACGTCGGCACGCCGACCGCGTACTACGTCTGGGCCTACGGCCGGCTGCGTACGGTCACCAAGGTGCCGGGCGCGGACCAGCTGTGGCTGTCCACCACCAACAGCGACAACAACGGAGGCGAACCGGACGGATCCGACAGGATCCTCCGGGTGGACATCGGCCAGGGACGGAAGGGGGTCAGGCCCGGTACAGGGCCTCGACCTCCTTCGCGTACGCGTTCTCGATCGCCTTGCGCTTCAGCTTGAGGGACGGCGTCAGCAGACCGTGTTCCTCGGTGAACGGCTGGGCCAGGATGCGGAAGGTGCGGATCGACTCGGCCTTGGAGACCAGGGTGTTCGCGGCCACCACCGCGCGCCGCACCTCCTTCTCCAGGTCCGGGTCGCGCACCAGTTCCGTCGGGGTCAGCTGGGGCTTGTCGCGCATCGTGAGCCAGTGCTCGACCGCCTCCTGGTCCAGGGTGACCAGGGCCGCGATGTACGGGCGGTCGTTGCCGACCAGGATGCACTGGGCGACGAGCGGGTGGTCCCGGACGCGTTCCTCCAGGGCCCCGGGGGAGACGCTCTTGCCGCCGGAGGTCACCAGGATCTCCTTCTTGCGGCCGGTGATCGTGAGGTAGCCGTCGTCGTCCAGGGAGCCCAGGTCGCCGGTGGCGAGCCAGCCGTCGTGCAGGGTCGCGTCCGTCGCCTTCTGGTTGTTCAGATAGCCCTGGAAGACGTTGTCGCCGCGCAGCCAGATCTCGCCGTCGTCCGCGATGTGCACGGTCATGCCCGGGATGGCCTGGCCGACCGTGCCGTACCGGGTGCGCTCGGGCGGGTTCGCGGTGGCCGCCGCCGTCGTCTCCGTGAGGCCGTAACCCTCGTAGATGTGGACGCCCGCGCCCGCGAAGAAGAGCCCGAGCCGCCGGTCCATCCCCGAACCGCCCGTCATGGCGTGCCGTACGCGCCCGCCCATCGCGGCCCGGATCTTGGAGTACACGAGCTTCTCGAAGAGCTGGTGCTGCATCCGCAGACCCGCCGACGGGCCGGGTCCGAGGTTCCAGGCCTTCTCCTCGACGGCCTCCGCGTAGCGCACCGCGCACTCGACGGCCTTCTCGAAGGGGCCGGACTTGCCCTCCCGCTCGGCCTTGCGGCGGGCCGCGTTGAAGACCTTCTCGAAGATGTACGGCACCCCGAGGAAGAAGGTGGGTCTGAAGGCGGCGAGGTCGGGCAGCAGGGCCGCCGCGTTGAGCTGCGGCTGATGGCCGAAACGCACCCCACCGCGGATCGCGGCGACCTGCACCATCCGGCCGAAGACATGCGCGAGCGGGAGAAAGAGGAGCGTCGCCGCCTCGTCGCCCTTCCTGGAGTGGAACACCGGTTCCCAGCGCTCGATGACGGTGTCCGCCTCGAACATGAAGTTGGCGTGGGTGATGACACAGCCCTTGGGGCGGCCGGTGGTGCCGGAGGTGTAGATGATCGTCGCCGTCGAATCGGGCGTGACAGCGAGCCGCTGCCGGTGCACGATCTCGTCGTCGAGGTGCGCGCCGGCTTCGTACAGCTCCTGCACGGCCCCCACGTCGAGCTGCCACAGCTGGCGCAGCTGGGGGAGCCGGTCGATGACCGTGGCGATGGTCATCGCGTGGTCCTCGTGCTCCACCATCGCCGCCGTCACCTCGGCGTCGTACAGCATCCAGAAGACCTGCTCGGCCGAGGACGTCGGATATACGGGCACCACCTGGGCGCCGATCGTCCAGAGCGCGTAGTCGAAGAGCGTCCACTCGTAGCGCGTACGGGACATGATCGCGACGCGGTCCCCGAACCGGATGCCCTGGGCGAGCAGGCCCTTGGCGAGGGCGAGGACCTCGTCGCGGAACTCGCCCGCGGTCACGTCCCGCCACTGGCCGGCCTCGTCCTTGCGGCCGAGCGCGACCCGGAGGGGGTCTTCCTGGGCATGCTCGTAGACCACGTCGGCCAGACCGCCCACGGGCGGCGCCAACGCCAACGGAGGGTTGGTGAATTCGCGCAAACCCGCTCCTAGTGACGCTCCGGCTCGGCGCGGTGAAAGCTACCCCACAGCTCTGTGGTGCGGGAGGGGGTGCCAAACCGAGCGGTGTTCAGCTTCGGCGCTGTCGCCGGGCGGAAAATACGTCTGTATGGGTAGGGGACGGACAGAATTTCTTACGTCGAAGTACGTTCCGGTTCCGCAATCTCCACCGAATCCGACCGACCCGATCACCGCCCGTACCAGGCCTCTTGGGACGCCCTTTAAGGTTTCAGAAGCACTTCGAGCGACCGCTTCGCTCTCTCGTCTCTGCGCCCCGGACGCCGTTTTTGTCACACCTGGATCGCAGGTGTCGACTTCACCGCCGGTGCAGCCGGTCCCCGCTCGTGAGGATCGCCGCCGCCAGCGCGTCCGCCGCGCTCTGGGCCGACGTACGGCGACGGCCGTGGACCAGGACGAAGTCGACCCGGCCGAGCTCCGGCAGCCCGAAGCGCTCGGGTACGCGGACCAGGCCGGGCGGGATCAGTCCGCGCGAGTGGGCCATCACCCCGAGGCCCGCCCGGGCCGCCGCGATCAGCCCGTTCAGGCTGCCGCTGGTGCAGGCGACGCGCCAGGCCCGGCCCTGCCGCTCCAGGGCCTCCATGGCGAGGGCGCGGGTGATGCCCGGCGGCGGGTACACGATCAGCGGCACCGGGCGGTCGGGGTCGAGCCGGAGCCGTTCCGCACCGATCCACACCAGCTCGTCGTGCCACACCGGCTCGCCGCGCGGATCCTCGGGGCGCCGCTTGGCCAGCACGAGATCCAGCTTCCCGGCGGCCAGCTGCTCGTGCAGGGTGCCCGACAGCTCCACCGTCAGCTCCAGATCGACCTCGGGATGGTCGTACCGGAAGCCCTCCAGGATCTCCGGCAGCCGGGTCAGTACGAAGTCCTCCGACGCCCCGAACCGCAGCCGGCCGCGCAGCCGCGTGCCCGTGAAGAACGCCGTCGCCTGCTCGTGCACGTCCAGGATGCGGCGGGCGAAGCCGAGCATCGCCTCGCCGTCCTCGGTCAGCTCCACGGAGTGCGTGTCCCGGGAGAACAACTGCCGTCCGGTCGCGTCCTCAAGCCGCCGCACATGCTGGCTGACCGTCGACTGACGCAGCCCGAGCCGCCGGGCGGCCTGCGTGAAACTGAGCGTCTGCGCCACGGTCAGAAAGGTCCGCAGATGAGAGGGGTCGTACACACCCTCCACGCTAGCGCGTTATCGCGAAACGTGATGACAGTCAGAGCGGTGTACGGGATTCCCGATCACGAACCGGAGGAGGACGATGGAAAGGGCACGACCGTCCCCGCGCCCGATGTCCCTGTACTGAGTAGTGGAGCACCGTGAAACGCCTGAAGTGGCCGAGCTGGATGCCGATCGACCCCTACATCCTGCTGTTGCTCGGGACGGTGGGCCTCGCGGCGCTCCTCCCCGCGCGCGGGACGGGCGCCGACATCGCATCCGGAGCCTCCACGGCCGCCATCGCCTTCCTCTTCTTCCTCTACGGCGCCCGCCTCTCCACCCGCGAAGCGCTGGACGGACTGAAACACTGGCGGCTGCACGCCACGGTCCTCGCCTGTACGTTCGTCGTCTTCCCGCTGCTCGGCCTGGCCGCCCGTGGACTCGAACCGGTGTTCCTGACCCACGACCTCTACACCGGCCTGCTCTTCCTCACCCTCGTCCCGTCCACGATCCAGTCGTCGATCGCCTTCACGTCGATGGCCCGGGGCAATGTGCCCGCGGCGATCTGCGCGGGCTCCTTCTCCTCCCTCGTCGGCATCGTCGTGACCCCGCTGCTCGCGGCCACCCTGCTCGGCAGCACCGGCGGCGGCTTCTCGCTCGACTCGCTCCTGGAGATCGTGCTCCAGCTGCTGGTCCCGTTCGTCGCCGGGCAGCTGCTCCGGCGGTGGATCGGTGCGTTCATCACCCGGCACAAGAAGGTGCTCGGGTTGGTCGACCGGGGCTCGATCCTCCTCGTCGTCTACACCGCGTTCAGCGAGGGCATGGTCGAGGGCATCTGGCACCAGGTCAGTCCGGCGCGGCTCGCCGGACTGCTGGTCGTCGAGGCCGTACTCCTCGCGGTGATGCTGACGCTCACCTGGTACGGCGGCAAGGCGCTCCGCTTCAACCGCGAGGACCGGATCGCCATCCAGTTCGCCGGCTCGAAGAAGTCCCTGGCGGCCGGACTCCCCATGGCAAGCGTCCTGTTCGGCCCCCAGGCCTCACTGGCCGTACTGCCCCTGATGCTCTTCCACCAGATGCAACTGATGGTCTGCGCGGTGATAGCCAAACGCCGCGCCCAGGACCCGATGGCCGCAGAGCCGGACCTGGCGGCACAGTCGCGCATACCGGCTGGGCCGCGGACCGGCGTGCCCCGATAGGGGCGCGGGGCTGTATCGATCTGCGGCTCCGCCGCGTGAGCGCGACAAGCCCCCACCGGCCCGCGGCCAACGAACCACCTACTTCACGGCGCGACTCGCAGTGACCTGATCCATGGGCAGCCAAAGCACCGTATTGCCAGTGGCCGCAGCCGGATCCACCGTCGCGGTCATGGCCGCAGCGGACAACTCCGCCGTGCCCAACGCCCGGTCCCACACCCGCACATCGTCGATCGCACCACTGAAGTGCTGCAGACTGTCCATCCGCTCCCCGACATGCACCCCGAACGCCGAGTTGCGACTGACGGACCCGGTAACGTCCGCGACACTCACCGCCGTACCGTCGACGAACAGCGTGAACTGTCCACCGCCACGACGCAGCGCGGCAAAGTGCCACTGCCCGTCGTTGTAGGTGCCCACGGAGGTCGCCGACGCGGTCCTGACCGCCGACGCGCCGTCCCGGACGGTCATCAGCCCCCGGACACGGTTGCTCGCGGGCTCGGCGCGGAGCCAGACCTGCGGCTGGGTCGAGCCGACCCCGCCCATCCACAGCAGCGGCCGGTCGCCCGTCGTGGCGGTGGTACGGAACCAGAGGGCCACCGTGAAGTCCTTTGTGCCGAGCGGCAGCCGGTCGCTGTACGGGAGGCGTACGGCGTCGTCCACGCCGTCGAACTCCAGTGCGCCGCCGCCGAACACGCCGGTGGTCTGCGCGGCGCCGCCGAGAACGGAGGCCGGGCGGGCGCCAGGGGCCAGGTCACGGGTGGTCGGGTCCGGGCCGCGGGCCGGTGTCAGCCAGTCCTCGGAGAAGCGGGCGAAGCGGATCTCGTCGCGTGCGTCGACGGTGCCGCCCTCGTACAGCAGCCCCGCCATCGTGCTGTCGATCTTCACCAGATCGGAGTAGCCCGACCAGTCCCGGGTGACGACCGTGCCCCGGTCCACGCTGTCCCAGGTGCGTCCGCCGTCGTACGAGGAGCGGATCATCATCGTCCGGCGCCGGTCGGGATCGCCCGGGCAGGCCAGCAGTACGCGGGCGCCGAAGTCGACGGTGGAGCACTGGACCTGGGGCGCGTAGAGGTCCGGGAGGGCGTGGAACGGGGTCTGGAAGCTGCTGCCGCCGTCGGCGCTGAAGGCCTGGGTGCGGTGTCCGAGATCCGTACCGTCCTGCTCACGCCCGCTGACCAGGATCACCCCGTCCGGGCGCTCGGAGAGCGTCACCTCGGAGGGTTTCTGCCGGAAGGTGCCGTCGGCCGCGATCGGCCAGGTGTCGGTCGCGCCGACCTTCCAGTGGTCGCCGCCGTCGTCGCTGATGATCAGCGCGGCGTGGTTGGCGCTGATCCGGCTGCCGTCCCACGTCTCGGTGTTGACGCCGAAGACGAGCCGGCCCGCGTACGCCCCCCGGGTGAGCTGGATGCCGTGCACGGGGCCCGTCGCGTACCAGGAGTTCCACTCGGCCGGCATGATCTCGGCGCTGAGGTCGCGCGGCGCGGACCAGGTCAGTCCGTCGTCGTCGCTGTACTGCAGATGGGGGCTGCGGTCGCAGGGCACCGGGCAGTTGCCGCCGCCCCGGCCCGTGTTCCAGGTCTCCGCGAGGAGGATGCGGCCGGTCTCCCGGTCCACGATCGGCGCCGGGTTGCCGTGGGTGTCGATCCCGCCGTCGTTCACGACCTGGAGCGGGCCCCAGGTCAGCCCGTCGTCGGTCGAACGCTTGACGACGATATCGATGTCACCGGCGTCCCCGCAGTTGTCCTTCCGCCCCTCGGAGAAGGCCAGCAGCGTGCCCTTCAGGGTCCGGACGACGGCCGGGATGCGGTAGCAGGCATACCCAGGGTCCTGGGAGGCCCGGAAGAGCACCTGCTGCTCGAACGTGGCCGTCGGTGTGGCCTGTTCGGCGCCCGCGGGGCTCGGCAGCGCGAACAGCAGAGCGGCCGTGGTGCACACGGCCGTGAGGGTGGATCTGAGACGTGCGCGAAGACTTGACGGCATGTGCGGCCCTGCCCTTCAACGTCTGGACTTCATGCGTCTGGACTTCAGAGTTCGGAACGTGAGTCGGTGATTTCAGAGGTCTGGACATCTGAACAACAGGGCATCCGGAAATCCGGACATCCCACGTCCAACTTGCGCGCACCAGACGGTAGTTGGCTGCTCAGCTGCCCCACAAGAACCGCGTGACGCGGTATCAGGACAACCTTGCTATTCGGCCGGGCAGGGCCACGCCGCCGACATCGACCACACCGCACCTCGACACCGCACCTCCGTGAGAACCGTTGGGAGTCCCAACGATAAACGTATAACCGTTGGGAGGTCCAATGATAATTGGCTAGGCTTTTCGTATGTCTGCCGAACTTCGTTCGATACGCGTCCTCCCCAGCTGGATCCTGGGGAGGGCAGCCGATCGCGGGCGGGCGCTGGTCGCCGCCGCGCTGGCCCGTGAAGGGCTGAAGATGTGGCACCACGTGGTGCTCTCCGCCGTGGCGGAGCTGGGCCCGGTCGCGCAGGCCGGACTGGTGCGCGGGGTGGGGCTCGACGCCAAGGACATGGTCGGCGTGCTCAACGACCTCCAGGACGCCGGACTGGTCGTACGCGCACCCGACCCGCACGACCGGCGCAAGAACGCGGTGACGGTCACCGCGGACGGACGGCGGCTGCTGGCCCGCTGCGAGCGGGCCGCACGCAAGGCCAACGACGAGCTGCTGGCGCCGCTCACCGTCGTGGAACGCGAACTGTTGACGTCCCTGCTCACCCGGGTCTCGGGCACCGGGTAGCGGAGGACCGGTGGTAGAGGCGGGGCCCCAGCGGCGCAGGGGGCGCTCCCCGCCGTTCGAGGCCCCGCCGCCGTGCCGCGGGGAAGCCGGTCAGCCCTGGCGGCCGGTCAGCCCTGGGAGGCCGCGGCCGTCAGGGCGATGCGGTCCTCGCCCGCGTACACGTTCATGTTGGAGCCCCTGAGGAACCCCACCAGTGTCAGCCCCGACTCGGCCGCCAGGTCGACGGCGAGCGACGAGGGCGCCGAGACGGCCGCCAGTACCGGGATCCCGGCCATGACCGCCTTCTGCGCCAGCTCGAACGAGGCCCGCCCCGAGACCAGCAGGATCGTTCGGGACAGCGGCAGCGCGCCGTTCTGCAGCGCCCGCCCGACCAGTTTGTCGACCGCGTTGTGCCGGCCGACGTCCTCACGGATGTCGAGCAGCTCGCCCTGCTCCGTGAACAGGGCCGCCGCATGCAGGCCCCCGGTCCGGTCGAACACCCGTTGGGACGCGCGGAGCCGGTCGGGGAGGCTCGCGAGCAGTTCGGGGGCCAGCCGGACCGGGGGAGCGCCGGCGCCGTCGTCGATCGGCCAGCGGGCCGTCGTACGGACGGCGTCCAGGCTCGCCTTGCCGCACAGCCCGCACGAGGAGGTCGTGTACACGTTCCGCTCCAGCGTGATGTCGGGCAGCACCACGTCCGGCGCCGTCCGCACATCGACCACGTTGTACGTGTTCGAGCCGTCCTCCGTGGCGCCCGCGCAGTACACGATGTTCTGGAGTTCGCGTCCCTCGGCGAGTACGCCCTCGCTCACCAGGAAGCCGGCGGCGAGCGCGAAGTCGTCGCCCGGTGTCCGCATGGTGATGGCGATCGGCTTGCCGTTCAGCCGGATCTCCATGGGTTCCTCGGCGACGAGGGTGTCCGGACGGGCGGAGACCGCGCCGTCCCGGATCCGGATCACCTTGCGTCGTTCCGTGACTCGTCCCATGTCCTTGATCAGCCCCGGTTCTGTACGTGCTGGTGGGTGGCCTTCACGGTCTCATTGTCCTGCACGGGCGAGGTGCGACGGCCGAGCGGCGGAACTGTCGCGCGAATATTGTCTACAGTATGGATACCGTGTCGGCAAGGGATGCGACGCGCGGCGAAGGATGAGCGTGGCTCGGAAGCGGCACTGCGCCCCATCCACGGATACCGTTCGTCCGGTCCGAACGACCGTTCGGCGCACCCCGGATACCGCTCACCGCATACGGTCGGCGAGTTCGACGGGCCGTCTTCCCAAGGGTGCGGCCGGTTCCTATCGTCCGGGATCATGAGTCCCCCCATCGCGCCACCCGGCTGGAGCCGCTGGCTCGTTCCTCCCGCCGCCCTCTCGGTCCATCTCTCCATCGGCCAGGCCTACGCCTGGAGCGTCTTCAAGCCGCCCCTGGAGTCCGCCCTCGGCCTCAGCGGCACGCAGAGCGCGCTGCCCTTCCAGCTCGGCATCGTCATGCTCGGCCTGTCCGCCGCGTTCGGCGGCACCCTCGTCGAGCGCAACGGCCCGCGCTGGGCCATGACCGTCGCCCTGGTCTGCTTCTCCTCCGGCTTCCTCATCGCCTCGCTCGGCGCCGCCACCGAGCAGTACTGGCTGATCGTCTTCGGCTACGGCTTCGTCGGCGGCATAGGCCTCGGCATCGGGTACATCTCGCCCGTCTCCACCCTGATCAAGTGGTTCCCCGACCGGCCCGGCATGGCCACCGGCATCGCCATCATGGGCTTCGGCGGCGGCGCGCTCATCGCCTCGCCCTGGTCGGCGCAGATGCTGGAGTCGTTCGGTTCCGACAGCTCCGGGATCGCGCTCGCCTTCCTGGTGCACGGACTGTCGTACGCCGTGTTCATGTCGCTCGGGGTGCTCCTCGTGAGGGTGCCGCGCACCGACAAGCCCGTCGGCGGCGGGGCGAGCGGGCCCAGTGCCCTCTCGGGCGTCCAGGTCTCCGCGCGCAGTGCCGTGCGGACCCCGCAGTTCTGGTGCCTGTGGGTCATCCTCTGCATGAACGTGACCGCGGGCATCGGCATCCTGGAGAAGGCCGCGCCGATGATCAAGGACTTCTTCGCGGACAGCTCCACACCGGTCTCGGTGTCGGCGGCGGCCGGCTTCGTCGCGCTGCTGTCGGCGGCCAACATGGCGGGCCGGATCGGCTGGTCTTCCACCTCCGACCTGATCGGCCGCAAGAACATCTACCGCGTCTACCTGGGCGTGGGCGCGCTGATGTACGCCTCGATCGCCTGGTTCGGGGACTCCTCCAAGCCGCTGTTCATCCTGTGCGCGCTGGTGATCCTCTCCTTCTACGGCGGCGGCTTCGCCACCATCCCCGCCTATCTGAAGGACCTCTTCGGGACCTACCAGGTCGGCGCGATCCACGGGCGGCTGCTCACCGCCTGGTCCACGGCAGGTGTCCTCGGCCCGCTGATCGTGAACTGGATAGCCGACCGGCAGGAGGAGGCAGGCAAGACCGGCTCCGCCCTGTACGGAATGTCGTTCTACATCATGATCGGACTGCTCGCCGTCGGCTTCGTCGCCAACGAACTCGTCCGCCCCGTCGACCCCCGCCACCACATCCCCGCACCGAAGGAGGCCGCCGATGTCCAGCGAGAGCAGTCCGTCTGAGAGCGCGGGGCCGCCCGACCGGCGGCCCCTGATCGTGTTCGCCTGGGTATGGGTGGGGGCCCCGCTCTGCTACGGGGTCTACGAACTGGTACAGAAGGCGACACAGCTGTTCACGGGGTAGGTGTTCGGTCACCGTGGGGTCTGATGGAAGCCGACAACCCTGCCGCGCGAATCCTGTGGCATCGCGTGCCGTCGTACTGGTGAGTCACTGATCAGACTGGTGGATCCCGCTACCGAAATGCAGTAAGGGGACCCACTCATGAACGGCTCGCGCATCGCCGCCGTCGGTCACTACCAGCCCGCCAAGGTGCTCACCAACGAGGATCTGGCGGGTCTGGTCGACACCAACGACGAGTGGATCAGAAGCCGGGTGGGCATCCGTACGCGCCACATCGCCGGCCCCGACGAGCCCGTCGACGAGCTCGCCGCGCACGCCGCCGCCAAGGCGCTCGCGGCGGCAGGCCTGGCCGCGAGCGACATCGACCTCGTCCTCGTCGCCACCTCCACGGCCGTCGACCGCTCGCCGAACATGGCCGCCCGGGTCGCGAACCGGATCGGCGTCCCGTCGGCGGCAACGATGGACCTCAACGTCGTGTGCGCCGGCTTCACCCACGCCCTGGCCACGGCCGACCACGCCGTACGGGCCGGAGGATCGACGCGAGCACTGGTCATCGGCGCCGACAAGATGTCCGCGGTGACGGACTGGACCGACCGCACGACCTGCGTACTCGTCGGGGACGGCGCGGGCGCGGCGGTCGTCGAGGCCTGTCCGGCACCCACCGAGGGGCTGGCCGGCATCGGGCCCGTGCTGTGGGGTTCCGTGCCCGAGATGGGGCACGCGGTACGGATCGAGGGCACCCCCTCGGTGTTCGCGCAGGAGGGGCAGAGCGTGTACCGCTGGGCCACCACCCAGCTCCCGCGCATCGCCCGCCAGGCCTGCGAGCGCGCGGGACTCGCCCCCGAGGACCTCGCCGCGGTCGTCCTCCACCAGGCCAACCTGCGCATCATCGAACCCCTGGCCGAGAAGATCGGCGCGGTGAACGCCGTCGTGGCCCGCGATGTCGTCGAGTCCGGCAACACCTCGGCCGCCAGCATCCCGCTCGCCTTCTCGAAACTGGTCGAGCGCGCGGAGATCAGCACCGGCGACCCGGTCCTCCTGTTCGGCTTCGGCGGGAATCTGTCGTACGCCGGACAGGTCGTCCGCTGTCCCTGAGTGCCCCGGTGTCCGTGCACCCTCCGGCTCCTGTGCACCGTGGACTGTAGACGAAAGACAATTCATACTGGCGTCCTGGCTGCTCTGCCCGGCGCTGACCCAGGGGGACCGCGATGTTCTCGACGACAGGACTGCCGCAGGGGGCGGTACCGAAGCTCGAACGTCCCGGTCCGCTGCGTGACCGGGTGTACGAGGCGCTGCTGGAACTGATCACGACCCGTGCCCTGCAACCCGGTCAGCATCTGGTGGAGAGCGAACTCGCCGGGCACCTCGGGGTCTCACGGCAGCCGGTGCGCGAGGCACTCCAACGGCTCAACACGGACGGGTGGGTCGATCTGCGGCCCGCCCAGGGTGCCTTCGTGCACGAGCCGACGGAGGAGGAGGCGGACCAACTCCTCACCGTCCGCACGCTGTTGGAGGCCGAGGCCGCCCGGCTCGCCGCCACGGGCGCCGGTCGTGCCGGCGTCGAGGTGCTGGAGCAGCTGTGCGCCGAGGGCGAGCGGGCGGTGGCCGAGGACGACGTGGACGGTGCGGTCGCCATGAACGCCCGCTTCCACGCGAAGGTCATGGAGCTGGCCGGGAACACGGTTCTGGCGGAGTTGGCCGCGCAGGTCGATCGGCGGGTGCGCTGGTACTACACGCCGGTGGCCCGGCAGCGCGGCCGGCAGTCGTGGATCGAGCACCGTGAGCTGATCGCGGCGATCGCGGAGGGGGACGGGCAGCGGGCGACGGAGGTCATGCGGGCCCATACTGAACACACGCGCAAGACGTATCACGAGCGTCCGCGCGACTGAGCACTCTGCCGGGCTTCTGGCATCTGGGGCATCTGCCGATCTGAGGGATCCGCGGTAGCAGCGAGTAGTGTGCCGCATGCCCTACTGGCCGCCCAGCACCGCCTGAGTCTGCGTCGTCTGGCCCACCCGCCTGCCCTCGTCGTCGTACAGATCCGTCTGTACGACGACGAAGGACCGGCCCACATGCAGCGGCTGTGCCTCGGCCCGGACCTTGCCCGAGCGGACGCCACGGAAGAAGTTGGTCTTCGACTCGACCGTCGAAGTCCCCGCGCCCGGCGGCAGGTTGAGGAACGCGCACACCGCGCCGACGGTGTCCGCGAAGGCCATCAGCGCGCCCCCGTGCAGGGTGCCGCCCACTGTGCACAGCCGCTCGGACCAGGCCAGCACGCCTGTGGTGCGCTCGGCCCCGGCCTCCTCCAGCTCGATGCCCAGCTCCCCCGCGAAGGGCAGCGCGGCGAGGATCGTGGCGGCGAGTTCGACGGGGAGGGGGGCTTCGGGCCGAGTGGTCATGGCTGTCCTCTCGCGGTGACGGGTGCGGGCTTCGCCAGTGTGGTGTCGCGGGCGGGGCGGGGTCGATGACCCGCGAGGTAATGCGCCCGGCACCGGTCTGCGACCCCGCCTTTGTCCTCTCAGAGGAAAAAGTCGAGGGCAATCTGTGCGCAACTTCTTCCCAGCCCCGGCAGCCGCTGCTACGTTCCACTCGAAAGCCCGGCGAAGTGGCCGGAAAGCATGGCCGGTTGGTGCCTGACTAGGCGGGGAGGGGCTTGTGAGACGTATGACCGCGCGACCCGCGAACGCCCATCAGGCCCGGCTGCTACGGCTGTTGCGTGACGGTGGGCCCAACTCCCGGGCCCAGCTGGGGGATCAGGTCGACCTGTCCCGGTCCAAGCTGGCGGTGGAGGTGGACCGGCTCCTGGAGACGGGCCTGGTCGTGGCCGACGGACTCGCCGCCTCGCGCGGTGGCCGCCGCTCCCACAACATCCGGCTCGCCCCCGCCCTGCGTTTCCTCGGCGTCGACATCGGCGCGACCTCGATCGACGTCGCGGTCACCAACGCCGAACTGGAAGTGCTGGGGCACGTCAACCAGCCCATGGACGTGCGCGAGGGCCCGGTCGCGGTCTTCGAGCAAGTCCTGTCCATGGCGGCCAAGTTGAGGGCCTCCGGGCTCGCGGAGGGGTTCGACGGCGCCGGTATCGGCGTCCCGGGCCCGGTCCGCTTCCCCGAGGGCGTACCGGTCGCCCCGCCGATCATGCCCGGCTGGGACGGTTTCCCCGTAAGGGAGGCGCTCAGCCAGGAACTGGGCTGCCCGGTCATGGTCGACAACGACGTGAACCTGATGGCGATGGGGGAGCAGCACGCGGGCGTCGCCCGCTCCGTGGGCGACTTCCTCTGCGTCAAGATCGGCACCGGAATCGGCTGCGGAATCGTCGTCGGCGGTGAGGTCCACCGTGGGGTGACGGGGAGTGCCGGCGACATCGGGCACATCCAGGCGGTGCCCGACGGCCGCCCGTGCGCCTGCGGCAACCGGGGCTGCCTGGAAGCCCACTTCAGCGGCGCCGCGCTCGCCCGCGACGCCAAAGAGGCGGCCCAGCAAGGACTTTCGGCGGAACTCGCGGCCCGACTGGAGGCGAGCGGCGCCCTGAGCGCCGTCGACGTCGCCGCCGCAGCTGCCGCCGGGGACGCCACCTCGCTCGACCTGATCCGCGAGGGCGGCAACCGCACCGGCCAGGTCATCGCCGGCCTGGTCAGCTTCTTCAACCCCGGCCTGGTGGTGATCGGCGGGGGGGTGACCGGCCTCGGCCACACCCTGCTCGCCGCGATCCGCACCCAGGTCTACCGCCAGTCACTGCCACTGGCGACCGGCAACCTGCCCATTGTCCTGGGGGAGTTGGGCCCCACCGCCGGAGTCATCGGCGCGGCCCGGCTCATCAGCGACCACCTGTTCTCACCCGCGTAGCCACTCCGTACCTACGGCTCATCAGTCCGTATCCACGGCTCACCAGTACAGCGCCCCGCTCTGCCCTGCTCTAAAACGCCTGCCCAGCAGGCGACTTGCCCACCTTGGGATCTGCCCTGCAACCGGCCCGCACGCCCGCCAAGGGGAACCGTCATGGCACCAGAACCACCGCTGCTCAGCATGTCCGGCATCACCAAGTCGTTCCCCGGAGTCCGGGCCCTCGACGGCGTCGACCTCGACGTCCAGGCCGGTGAAGTGCACTGTCTGCTCGGCCAGAACGGTGCCGGGAAGTCCACGCTCATCAAGGTCCTGGCCGGCGCCCACCAGCCCGACGACGGCACCATCACCTGGCGCGGCGAGCCGGTCACCCTGCGCTCGCCCATCGCCGCCATGCGCCTCGGCATCGCCACCATCTACCAGGAACTCGACCTGGTGGAGCACCTGTCGGTCGCCGAGAACGTCCACCTGGGCCATGAACCCACGGCCGCCGGATTCGTCGTACGGGGGAAGGCGGCGAAGTCGTCGACTGCCGCTCTCCTCAAGCGACTCGGCCACCCGGAGGTCGATCCCGGGCGGCTGGTCGGGGAGTTGTCGGCGGCGCAGCAGCAGATCGTGTCGATGGCGCGGGCGCTCTCCCACGACGTACGGCTGATCGTCATGGACGAGCCGTCCGCCGCGCTCGACCCGGAGGAGGTCGACAACCTCTTCCGGATCGTCGGCGACCTGACCGCCGACGGGGTCGCCGTCGTCTACATCTCGCACCGGCTGGAGGAGATCCGCCGCATCGGCGACCGCGTCACCGTCCTCAAGGACGGCCGGGCGGTGGCGGGCGGACTCCCCGCGAAGTCCACACCGACCCGCGAGGTCGTCGCCCTGATGACGGGCCGCAACGTCGAGTACGTCTTCCCGGAGCGGCCGGCGACACCGCGGGACACGGTCGGCGCACCGGTCCTCGAAGTCCAAGGGCTGGCCAGGGAGGGCGAGTTCGCGCCCGTCGACCTCACCGTGCGTCCCGGCGAGATCGTCGGTCTCGCCGGACTGGTCGGATCCGGGCGCTCCGAGATCCTGGAGACGATCTACGGCGCCCGCAAGCCGTCAGCAGGTCAAGTCCTCGTCGACGGCAAGGCGTTGCGGCCCGGCAGTGTACGGGCGGCGGTGCGCGCCGGACTCGGCCTCGCCCCCGAGGAACGCAAGGCGCAGGCCCTGCTGATGCTGGAGTCCGTCACCCGCAATGTGTCGGTCTCCTCCATGTCCCGCTTCGCACGCGGGGGTTGGATCGACCGGGGCGCCGAACTCGGCGCCGCCCGCGCCGCCACCCGCGAACTGTCGCTGCGGCCCGACAACCCCTCCGTGCCCGTCCGGACCCTCTCCGGCGGCAACCAGCAGAAGGCGGTCCTCGCCCGCTGGCTGCTGCGCGGCTGCCGGGTCCTGCTGCTCGACGAACCGACCCGGGGCGTCGACGTCGGTGCCCGCGCCGAGCTGTACGCGGTGATCCGGCGCCTCGCCGACGAGGGCCTCGCCGTCCTGCTGGTCTCCAGCGAAGTGCCCGAGGTGCTCGGCCTCGCCGACCGGGTGCTCGTACTGCGCGAGGGCCGCGTCGTGCACACGGCACCGGCCCGCGAACTCGACGAACACCGCGTACTCGACCTCGTGATGGAAGGAGCCCCTGTGGCCAGCGCAAGCTCCGTGGCCGGCAGCTCTGCGGACGGTGAAAGGGGACCGGCATCATGACGCAGCCCGTCTCCCCGCCGCGCGACACCACCGACAAGATCCCGTCGACCGGTCAACCCCCGGCCTGGCGAGGCCTGTTGGCCCGCGCCGACGTCCGTACCCTCTCCCTCCTCGGCGTGCTCGCCGCACTGATCGTCGTCGGCGGCATCACCAAGCCCGACGAGTTCCTCGACACCCGCAACCTCCAACTCGTCCTCACCCAGGGCTCGGTGATCGGTGTCGTCACCGTCGGGATGACCTTCGTCATCATGTCGGGCGGCATCGACCTCTCGGTCGGCGCGATCGTCGCCCTCGCCTCGGTCTGGGCGACCACCGTCGCCACCCAGGAGTACGGCTTCGCGGGCATCCTCTTCACCGCGGTGCTCGTCGGCGTGGGCTGCGGCCTGGTCAACGGGCTGCTCATCGCGTACGGCGGGATGGTCCCGTTCATCGCCACGCTCGCCATGCTGGCCTCGGCGCGCGGACTCGCCCTCCAGATCACGGACGGCAAGACCCAGATCGTCACGATCGACAGCGTCCTGGACCTCGGCGAGCGCGACGCGTACATCCTCGGTGTCCCGCCACTGGTGCTGGTCTTCGCGGTCGTGACGATCATCGGCTGGCTGATCCTGAACCGCACCACCTTCGGCCGCCGCACGGTCGCCGTCGGCGGCAACGCGGAGGCGGCCCGCCTGGCCGGCATCGACGTACGCCGCCAGCGCCTCTACCTCTATCTGCTCTCCGGACTGTGCTGCGGGATCGCCGCCTTCCTGCTGATCATCCTGTCCGGCTCCGGCCAGAACACCAACGGCAACCTGTACGAGCTGGACGCCATCGCCGCCGCGATCATCGGCGGCACCCTGCTCAGCGGGGGTCGCGGCACCATCGTCGGCTCCGTCCTGGGCGTCCTGATCTTCACCACGATCACCAACATCTTCGCCCTGAACAACCTGCAGAGCGACGTACAGCAGATCGCCAAGGGCGCGATCATCGTCGCCGCCGTGCTCGTCCAGCGCCGTACCGCAAGCACGACCTGAGGGAAGGGTTCACCGCCATGCCAGAGTCGACGCCTTTCACGAGCCGCAGAGGGCTGCTCTTCGGGACCGCCGCCGTCGGGGCGGGAGTCCTGCTCGCCGGTTGCACCAGCAACGAGTCCGACGACGAGCCCGCATCGAACGACCAGCCGGCCGCCGCCGACACTCCCGGCAAGGCCGTCACCATCGGCTTCGCCGGACCGCAGGCCGACCACGGCTGGCTCAACGCGATCAACGACAACGCGAAGAGCCGCGCCAAGAAGTACTCCGACGTGACCCTGGAGATCACCGAGGGCTCCAACGACACCGCCGCGCAGATCGGCCAGATCGAGACACTGATCAACAAGAAGGTCGACGTGCTGGTGATCCTGCCCGCCGACGGCAAGGCCCTCACCCAGGTCGGCCTGAAGGCGATGCGCGCCGGAATCCCGGTCGTCAACCTGGACCGGATCTTCAACACCCCGCAGGCGTACCGCTGTTGGATAGGCGGCGACAACTACGGCATGGGCCTCAACGCCGGTCACTACATCGGCGAGCAGCTCAAGGACGTGGACGACGCCAAGGTCATCGAACTCGCGGGCCTCGACAACCTGGAACTGACCCAGCAGCGCACCAAGGGCTTCGACGACGCCCTGAAGAACTACCCGAACGTCAAGAAGGTCGCCCGCCAGGCCGCCGAGTTCACGGTCGAGTCGGGCCAGGCCAAGATGGCCCAACTCCTCCAGGCCCAGCCCAAGTTCAACGCCCTGTGGAACCACGACGACGACCAGGGCGTGGGCGCGCTCCGCGCGATCGAACAGGCCGGCCGCGACGACTTCCTTATGGTCGGCGGCGCGGGCGCCCTCTCCGCCTTCCAGGCCATCAAGCAGGACAACGGCGTCCTGAAGGCGACGGTGCTCTACCCACCCACGATGGCCGCCTCGGCCATCGACCTGGCCCGAGCCCTGGGCCAGACCAAGGGGGTGAGCGGCCTCGCCGAATTCGAGATCCCGTCGTCGATCACGCTCTACTCGGCGGTCGTCGACAAGACCAACGTCGACCAGTACATGCCGACGGGCTTCAAGTAGAGGAACCGGGTCAGGGGGCTGGGGGCGACTTCCAGGGCTTGCGGTTCGGCCGCGCCCCCAAAGGGGCGCGGGGAACTGCGCGACCAGCCACAACGCACCCGCAGCCGACCTGCTGGACCAACCCCCCACCACCTGAGGAGGACATCCGCATGGCACAGCCGCAGGCAGACGCCGACAAGCCGGCACTGGGCATCGGCATGATCGGATACGCGTTCATGGGCGCAGCCCACTCCCAGGGCTGGCGCACCGTGGGCCGCGTCTTCGACCTGCCAACCCGCCCGGTGCTCGCCGCGATCTGCGGCCGTGACGCCGACGCCGTCAAAGCCGCGGCGGACCGCCACGGCTGGGCCGCGGCCGAGACCGACTGGCGCGCCCTGATCGCCCGGGACGACGTCGACGTCGTGGACATCTGCACCCCCGGCGACAGCCACGCGGAGATCGCCCTCGCCGCCCTCGCCGCAGGCAAACACGTCCTGTGCGAGAAGCCCCTCGCGAACTCGGTCGAGGAGGCCGAGGCGATGACGGCAGCGGCCGAAGAGGCCGAGGAGCGCGGCCAGTTGGCGATGGTCGGCTTCAACTACCGTCGCCTGCCCGCCACCGCGCTCGCCCGTTCCATGGTCGCCGAGGGCAGGCTCGGCAGCCTGCGGCACGTACGGGTGACGTACCTTCAGGACTGGCTGGTGGACCCGGAGTTCCCGCTCACCTGGCGGCTGCGCAAGGAGTCGGCGGGCTCGGGCGCCCTCGGCGACCTGGGCGCCCACATCGTCGACCTCGCCCAGTACCTCGCGGGCGAGGAGCTCGCCGGAGTCTCCGCCCTCACCGAAACCTTCGTACGGGAACGCCCGTTGCCCGGCGGCCCGACCAGCGGCCTCTCCGCCGCCGCGACCGCCGGCGTCGGGCAGGTCACCGTCGACGACGCGGCCGTGTTCACCGGCCGCTTCCCCTCGGGCGCCCTCGCCTCCTTCGAGGCCACCCGGTACGCGACGGGCCGCAAGAACGCCCTGCGCATCGAACTCAACGGCGAGCACGGCTCGTTGGCCTTCGACCTGGAGCGCCTGAACGAACTCGCCTACCACGACGGCACCGAACCCGGCACGCACGCGGGCTTCCGCCGCATCCTCGTCACCGAACCCGACCACCCCTACCTGGACGCCTGGTGGCCGCCGGGCCACGGCCTCGGCTACGAGCACAGCTTCGTCCACCAGGCCCGCGACCTCGTCCACGCCATCGCGACGGGCAGCCGGCCCCGGCCGTCCTTCGCGGACGGACTCCAGGTGCAACGCGTCCTCGCGGCGGTCGAGGAGAGCGCGGAGAAGAACTCCGTCTACACGCCCATCAAGGTCTCACCCACCATGGCCCCACCCACCACGGTCTCGCCCGTATCGGTCTGAGGAGGCTCGACGAGAATGCCGCGCGATTTCACTCTCTTCACCGGCCAGTGGGCCGACCTGCCCCTCGAAGAGGTCTGCCGCCTCGCCCGTGACTTCGGCTACGACGGACTCGAACTCGCCTGCTGGGGCGACCACTTCGAGGTCGACAAGGCCCTCGCGGACCCCTCCTACCTGGACGGCCGCCACCAACTCCTCGACAAGTACGGCCTCAAGTGCTGGGCGATCTCCAACCACCTGGTCGGCCAGGCCGTTTGCGACGCCATCATCGACGAACGCCACCAGGCGATCCTGCCCACGCGCATCTGGGGCGACGGCGAGGCGGAGGGCGTACGGCAGCGGGCGGCGGCCGAGATCGCCGACACCGCACGGGCCGCCGCCGCCTTCGGAGTCGACACCGTCATCGGGTTCACCGGCTCCGCGATCTGGCATCTGGTCGCGATGTTCCCGCCCGCCCCCGAGTCGATGATCGACCGCGGCTACCAGGACTTCGCCGACCGCTGGAACCCGATCCTGGACGTCTTCGACGCCCAGGGCGTGCGGTTCGCGCACGAGGTCCACCCGAGCGAGATCGCCTACGACTACTGGACAACCCAGCGCGCCCTGGAGGCGGTTGACCACCGGCCCGCGTTCGGCCTCAACTTCGACCCCTCGCACTTCGTGTGGCAGGACCTCGACCCGGTCGGCTTCCTCTGGGACTTCCGCGACCGGATCTACCACGTCGACTGCAAGGAGGCCCGCAAGCGGCTCGACGGCCGCAACGGCCGCCTCGGCTCCCACCTGCCCTGGGGCGACCCGCGCCGCGGCTGGGACTTCGTGTCGGCGGGCCACGGTGATGTCCCCTGGGAGGACGTCTTCCGGATGCTGCGTTCCATCGACTACCGGGGGCCCATCTCCGTGGAGTGGGAGGACGCCGGCATGGACCGGCTCCAGGGCGCCCCCGAGGCACTGGCGCACCTCAAGGCGTACGACTTCGAGCCGCCGTCGGCCTCGTTCGACGCGGCGTTCGGCAGCAACGACTGAGCCCTTCCTGAGTACTTCCCGAATGTTCCGGAGTACTTCCCGAATTGTTCCGGGGTGACGGCGCACCCCGGCGTATCGCACCCGCATGTACAACGAGCCCCATTCTGGAGGCATTCGTGCACGCGAAAGACGGCACCACCCGCACCGGCAGAACCGAGAGTCACAGACGACACCCCGGATTCCGCAGAGCGCTCGCCCTGTTCACGGGCGCCGTGCTCGCGGGAGCGTCACTGACACTGGCCGTCCCCCAGGCCGGCGCAGCCGTCGCCGACAAGGCGGCCCCTGTGGGAGCGGCCGCGGCCGAGGACTTCCAGCAGGTCACCCTCGCCAAGGGCGAACCGGAGGTCGGCGAGCCCATGTCGCTCGCCGTCCTCCCCGACCGCTCGGTCCTGCACACCTCGCGCGACGGCGAACTCCGTATCACCGACGCCGCCGGAAACACCCGGCTCGCAGGCAAGCTCGACGTCTACTCCCACGACGAGGAGGGCCTCCAAGGCATCGGCGTCGACCCGGAGTTCAGCACCAACCGCTTCATCTACCTGTACTACGCACCCCCGTTGAACACCCCGGCGGGCGACGCCCCCGAGACGGGCACCGCGGCCGACTTCGCGCCCTTCGACGGCGTCAACCGGCTCTCCCGGTTCGTCCTCAACGCCGACGGCACCCTGAACAACGCCAGCGAGACGAAGGTCCTCGACGTCCCGGCCTCACGCGGCCTGTGCTGCCATGTCGGCGGCGACATCGACTTCGACGCGGCGGGCAACCTGTATCTGTCGACGGGCGACGACACCAACCCCTTCCAGTCCGACGGGTTCACGCCCATCGACGAGCGCGCGGGCCGCAACCCGGCCTTCGACGCCCAGCGTTCGTCCGGCAACACCAACGACCTGCGCGGCAAGATCCTGCGCATCAAGGTCAACTCGGACGGCTCGTACGCCGTCCCGGCCGGCAACCTCTTCGCGCCCGGCACGGACAAGACGCGCCCCGAGATCTACGCGATGGGCTTCCGCAACCCCTTCCGCTTCAGCGTCGACAAGGCGACCGGCATCATCTACATCGGCGAGTACGGCCCCGACGCGGGCGCGGCCGACCCGAACCGAGGCCCCGCGGGCCAGGTCGAGTTCGCCCGCGTCACCGGCCCCGGCAACTTCGGCTGGCCGTACTGCACCGGCGCCAACGACGCCTACGTGGACTACGACTTCGCGACCGGCACCTCGGGCGCCAAGTTCGACTGCGCCGCCCCGAAGAACACCTCGCCCAACAACACCGGCCTCACCGACCTTCCCCCGGCGCAGGCCGCCTGGATCCCGTACAACGGCCCGTCCGTACCGGAGTTCGGCGACGGCTCCGAGTCCCCGATGGGCGGCCCGGTCTACCACTACGACGCCTCGCTCGACTCCCCGGTCAAGTTCCCGGAGGCCTACGACGGCGACTTCTTCGCCGGTGAGTTCGGCCGCCGCTGGATCAAGCGGATCAGCAGCGACGCCGACGGGACCGTCCAGTCCATCAACGACATTCCGTGGACCGGCACCCAGGTGATGGACATGGCCTTCGGTCCGGACGGCGCGCTGTACGTCCTCGACTACGGCATCTCGTGGTTCGGCGGCGACGAGCACTCCGCCCTGTACCGCATCGAGAACGCCACCGACGGCCACTCCCCGGTCGCGCAGGCCGCCGCCGACGTCACCTCCGGGCAGGCCCCGCTGAAGGTGAAGTTCTCCTCCGCCGGCTCCACCGACCAGGACGGCGACGCCCTCACGTACAGCTGGGACTTCGGCGACGGCGGTACGTCGACCTCGGCGAACCCCTCCCACAAGTACAAGAAGAACGGCACGTACACGGCGACGGTGACCGCCAAGGACACCACCGGCCGTACGGGCGGCGCGAGCGTCCAGGTCGTCGTCGGCAACACCGCGCCCAAGGTGGTCCTCCAACTCCCGCAGGACGGGCAGCTGTTCGCGTTCGGTGACGCGATCCCGTTCAAGGTGAAGGTCACCGACCGGGAGGACGGCCGGAGCATCGACTGCACCAAGGTCCAGGTCACCTTCATCCTCGGTCACGACAGCCACGGCCACCCGCAGACCTCGGCGAACGGCTGCTCCGGCACCATCCAGACCAGCGCCGACGGCGGCCACGACCCCAACGCCAACATCTTCGGGGTCTTCGACGCCCAGTACACCGACCTCGGAGGCGGCGGCCAGGCACCCCTGACCACCCACGACCAGAACGTCGTCCAGCCCACCCACCGCCAGGCCGAGCACTTCAACAACTCCTCGGGTACGGCGGTGAGTTCACGCGAGTCGGCCAACGGCGCCAAGACCGTCGGCGACATCGACAACGGCGACTGGATCGCCTTCACGCCGTACGTCCTGAGCAACGCCAAGTCGCTCACGGCACGCGTCGCCTCGGCGGGCGCGGGCGGCAAGCTGGAGATCCGCGCGGGTTCACCGACCGGCAAGGTGCTGGGCCGCACGACCGTACCGGCGACCGGCGGCTGGGACACCTACCAGGACGTCACCGCCACCCTGTCCCACGCCCCGCAGGGCACGACCACCTTCTACCTGGTCTTCAAGGGGGCGGCGAGCGGCGACCTGTACGAGGTGGACGACTTCCACTTCACCACTGGCTGAGGGGAGTGCGCCATGCGACCAACAGGCCGAATATCAACCGCTGTTGTGGGCACGGCACTGCTCCTCGGATGCGTGTCGACCCCGGCCGCCTCCACGTCCGCACCATCACGGCACGCCGACCGGGTGCTCGTCTTCTCCAAGACGGCCGCCTTCCGGCACGACTCCATCCCTGACGGCATCGCAGCGCTCAAGGAACTCGGCGCGAGTGCCGGCTTCCGGGTCGACGCGACGGAGGACGCGACCGCGTTCAACCCGGCGAACCTCCGCCGGTACGCGGCCGTCGTCTTCCTCTCGACGACCGGCGATGTCCTGACGGACCGTCAACAACGGTCCTTCGAAAGCTACATCCACCACGGCGGCGGCTATGTGGGCATCCACGCGGCGGCCGACACGGAGTACGACTGGCAGTTCTACGGTGGCCTCGTCGGCGCCTACTTCCAGGGGCACCCGGCGATCCAGCCGGCCCGAATGGAGGTCGAGGACCGCGCCCACCCGGCCACCTCGGCCCTGGGCGCGGACTGGAACCGTACCGACGAGTGGTACAACTACCGCTCCAATCCCCGCAGTTCGGTG
Organism: Streptomyces sp. NPDC002680; assembly: GCF_042889145.1. Lineage (NCBI taxonomy): Bacteria > Bacillati > Actinomycetota > Actinomycetes > Kitasatosporales > Streptomycetaceae > Streptomyces > Streptomyces sp. NPDC002680. The sequence continues at coordinate 287,118 of NZ_JBIAQP010000013.1, read as the reverse complement.
CATGTCCTGGCCTCGCTCGACGAGTCCTCGTACACCGGCGGCACGATGAGCGGCGACCATCCGATCGCCTGGTGCCAGAACTACGCGGGCGGACGCTCCTTCTACACCGGCGTCGGCCACCTCCCGTCCGCGTACGCCGAACCCGCCCTCCGGCAGCACCTGTTGGGCGGACTGCGCTGGGCCACCGGCAAGGCCCAGGCGGACTGCCGCCCGGAGAACGGCTACCAGCCGCTCTTCGACGGCACCTCCCAGGCGGGATGGAGACAGGCGGGCCCGGGCACCTTCACCCTCTCCGACGACGGCACACTCACATCGTCGGGCGGCATGGGGATGCTCTGGTACGCCGACCGGAGCTTCGGCGCCTACTCGCTGAAGCTCGACTGGAAGGCCCACGGGGACGACAACTCCGGGGTGTTCGTGGGCTTCCCGCCCTCCGACGACCCCTGGTCGGCCGTTTCCCAGGGCTACGAGATCCAGATCGACGCCACCGACGCCCCCGACCGCACCACCGGGGCCGTGTACGGGTTCAAGTCCGCCGACGTGAGGAAGCGCGACCGTGCGCTGAACCCGCCGGGGGAGTGGAACACGTACGAGATCCGCGTGGAGGGCGAACGCCTCCGTGTCTGGCTCAACGGCGTGAAGATCAACGATTTCACCAACACCGATCCGGCCCGCAGCCTGCGGGACGGCCACATCGGCATCCAGAACCACGGAGCCGACGACCAGGTGTCCTTCCGTGACATCCGGATCAAGGAACTGCCCGTGATGCCCGTGAACACGCCGGCGACCCCGGCTTCCACGGACCACTGAGCGGCGGCGGGCGGGGGACGCCGGACTCCCGCCCGCCGTCTTCCACCCGGCCCGCCGCCGGGGCGCGTGAACGACAAGGAGGTCGCTGCCCATGTCCATGTCCACGTCGACGTCCCAACCTCGAACTCGTGTGGGGGTATGGCTGATCGGGGCCCGAGGCTCCGTCGCCACCACCGTCGTCGCGGGCTGCGCCGCCGTGACAGCAGGCCTGCACCGCCCCACGGGCATGGTCACCGAGACACCCCCGTTCACCGACTGCGGCCTCCCATCTCTGTCCGCCCTCGTCTTCGGCGGCCACGACACGGTGGACTGCCCACTCCCGAAACGCGCGGAGGCGCTGACGGCGGCAGGCGTCCTGCCGTACGGCCTCACCTCGGCCATCGCCGCCGAACTGGCCGCGGCGGACCGGGAGATCAGGCCCGGCGCCCCCACGCCGGGCGACCTGGACCGAACCCCTGACGACCTGGTGGCGGCCTTCGCCGCAGACATCCAGGACTTCGTACGACGCCACAACCTGACCCGCGCGGTGGTGGTGAACGTGGCCTCCACGGAGCCCACCCCGACCGGCACCGCACTCCCGCCCAGCTCGCTCTACGCGGCGGCGGCCCTGCGCGCGGGCTGCCCGTACGTCAACTTCACCCCGTCGACAGGCCTGCACCACCCGGAGCTGGCGAACGCGGCTGCGACCAGCGGCCTCCCCTACGCAGGCCGCGACGGCAAAACAGGCCAGACCCTGCTCAGGTCGGTCCTCGGCCCGATGTTCACGCAACGTGCCCTGGAGGTCCGCGCCTGGTCGGGCACCAACCTCCTCGGCGGCGGCGACGGGGCATCCCTCGCCGACCCCTCCGCGGCGGCGGCCAAGAACGCCGGCAAGGAACGCGTCCTCACCGACACCCTCGGCACGACACCGGAGGGCACGGTCCACATAGACGACGTCCCGTCCCTCGGCGACTGGAAAACCGCGTGGGACCACATAGCCTTCGACGGCTTCCTCGGCACCCGCATGATCCTCCAGACCACCTGGCAGGGCTGCGACTCGGCCCTGGCGGCCCCACTCGTCCTCGACTTGGCCCGCCTCACTGCCCGCGCCCACGAAACGGGCCTCTCCGGCCCCCTGAGCGAACTCGGCTTCTACTTCAAGGACCCGCTGGGCGACGGCCCGTCGGGGCTGGGGGAGCAGTACGCGGAGCTGGTGGGGTTCGCGGGGCGGTTGGGCGGTGGGGGAGGTGGGGCGGCGGTGCCGCCGGAGCTGGCGGGGCCGGCGGGGTCTGCTGAACCGGCCGAGCTGTCGGCATCAGCCGCGGCCGCCGGGGACGGGGAACGCCGGTGAACACGCGACCCGGCGGGACCCCCCGAGGCGGCGCCCAGGCCCGGGGCGCCCGGGCACGTGCCCGGGCCTACGCACCGTACGAGGCCTCCGACACCACCCCCCTCCGCTTCGGCTACGGAACCAACGGCCTCGCCGATCTCCGCCTCGACGACGCCCTCGGCCTCCTCGCCGACCTCGGCTACGACGGCGTCGGGCTGACCCTCGACCACATGCACCTCGACCCACTCGCCCCCGACCTCCCCGCCCGCACCCGCCGACTCGCCCGCCGCCTGAACACCCTCGGCCTGGGCGTCACCGTGGAGACCGGCGCCCGCTATGTACTCGACCCACGCCGCAAACACGGCCCCTCCCTCCTCGACCCCGACCCGGACGACCGCCGGCGACGCGTCGACCTCCTGCTCCGGGCCGTACGAGTCGCCGCGGACCTCGGCGCCCACGCCGTGCACTGCTTCAGTGGCATCACCCCCGCAGGCACGGACCAGGACACCGCCTGGCAGCGACTGACCGACGCCCTCGCCCCCGTCCTGGACGCGGCCACCGCAGCAGGCATCCCGCTCGCCGTCGAACCCGAACCCGGCCAACTCCTCGCCACCATCGCCGACTTCCACCACCTCCGCCACGCACTCGACGACCCCGAGGCCCTCGGCCTCACCCTCGACATCGGCCACTGCCAGTGCCTCGAACCACTCCCTCCCGCCGACTGCGTCCGCGCCGCCGCCCCCTGGCTGCGCCACGTCCAGATCGAGGACATGCGCCGCGGAGTCCACGAACACCTGCCCTTCGGTGACGGAGAGATCGACTTCCCGCCCGTACTGGCCGCACTGTCCGCCACCGGCTACCAGGGCCTGACCGTCGTGGAACTCCCCCGCCACTCCCACGCGGGCCCCCACTACGCCGAACACTCCCTCCGCTTCCTCCGCCGAACGGCGCTGAGCGCCCCGCCCCTGTCCGCCTCCTCCGCAGCCTCTGCTGAAGCCGCAGCGCCGACCACCACTGCGCCCCGGCCCGCTCAAGCCCGGCAGGCGGCCCGTCCACAGGCCGCCGTACTCCCACCAGCCGGTGCCGCCGCCCCTTTCGCCACTCCGGCCAAGCCCGCCGTCACCGCCGAAGGGAGCACCCCATGACCCAGCCCCACACCGGCCCTGGCACCTCCCTCGACGACCTCCACACCCACCTCACCGCCCACCTCCCCGAACCCGCCCGCGCCTGGCTCGCCCGTGCCCTGGACGAGGCAGCCGCCCGCTCCGGCACCCAAGGCCCCGTTTCCGCCTGGGAGTTGCGCCTCGCCGAAGCCGGTCGCCGCTGCGGCACCGACCACGTGGACGCCGTACGTGTCCTGATCCTGCACGCCGCCCAAGCAGGACCGGACGCCCTCACCCGCGTCTACCGGCAGGGCACCGCCGCCGAACGCCGAGCCGTCCTGCACGCCCTGCCCCACCTGGTCCCCGGCCCCGACGCCCTCCCTCTCGTCGAGGACGCCCTGCGCACCAACGACACCCGCCTGGTCGCCGCAGCCGTCGGCCCGTACGCCGCCCGGCACCTCGACACCCACAACTGGCGCCACGCCGTACTGAAGTGCCTGTTCACCGGCGTACCCGTCGACACCGTGGCCGACCTCCACCACCGGGCCCGTGCCGACACCGAACTCGCCCGCATGCTCGACGACTACGCCGCCGAACGCACCGCCGCCGGCCGCCCCGTCCCCGAGGACCTGCACCGAGTCCTGGCCCTGACGGCGGCCGAAGCCAAGGAGTCCTGATGCGCATCTTCGACCCCCACATCCACATGACGTCACGGACCACCGACGACTACCAGGCCATGCACACCGCAGGTGTCCGCGCCGTCGTCGAACCCTCCTTCTGGCTCGGCCAGCCCCGCACCTCGCCCGCCTCCTTCCTCGACTACTTCGACTCCCTCCTCGGCTGGGAACCCTTCCGCGCCGCCCAGTACGGCATCGCCCACCACTGCACGATCGCCCTCAACCCCAAGGAGGCGAACGACCCGCGCTGCGCCCCCGTCCTCGACGAATTGCCCCGCTATCTCGTCAAGGACCGCGTCGTCGCCGTCGGCGAGATCGGCTACGACTCGATGACCCCCGCCGAGGACACCGCCCTCACCGCCCAGCTCCAGCTCGCCGCCGACCACGAGCTGCCCGCGCTCGTCCACACCCCGCACCGCGACAAGCTCGCCGGTCTGCGCCGCACCCTCGACGCCGTACGGGAGTCCGCCCTGCCCCCGGAGCACGTCCTGCTCGACCATCTCAACGAGACCACCGTCAAGGAGGCCAAGGACGCCGGCTGCTGGCTCGGCTTCTCGGTCTATCCGGAGACCAAGATGGACGAGGAACGGATGGTCGCGATCCTCCGCGCCTACGGGCCCGAGCAGGTGCTGGTCAACTCCGCGGCCGACTGGGGCAGAAGCGACCCCCTCAAGACCCGCAAGGTCGGCGACCTGATGCTGGCGGAGGGCTTCACCGAGGACGACGTCGACCTCGTCCTGTGGCGCAACCCGGTCGCCTTCTACGGGCTCAGCGGCCGGCTGGACCTCGACGTCGACACGACCGACGCCACCCACGAGGGCAACTCCATCCTGCGCGGCGGGGAGTGACCGATGCGCTTCCGCCACCCCGACGGCTCCACCGTCCACCTCGCCTACTGCACCAACGTCCACCCCGCCGAAGCCCTCGACGGCGTCCTCACCCAGCTCCGCGACCACTGCGAACCCGTACGCCGCCGCCTCGGCCGCGACCGCCTCGGCATCGGACTCTGGCTTGCCAAGGACGCCGCCCACGCCCTGGTCACCGACCCCTCCACCCTGCGCGGCCTGCGCACCGAACTCGACCGGCGCGGCCTCGAAGTCGTCACCCTCAACGGCTTCCCGTACGAGGGCTTCGGCGCCGAGGAGGTCAAGTACCGTGTCTACAAGCCGGACTGGGCCGACCCCGAGCGGCTCGCCCACACCACCGACCTGGCCCGGGTCCTCGCCGGTCTCCTCCCCGACGACGTCACCGAGGGCAGCGTCTCCACCCTGCCGCTCGCCTGGCGCACCGCATACGACGGCGAGCGCGCGGCCACGGCCATGACCGCCCTGGGCACCCTCGCGGAACGCCTCGACGCCCTCGCCGAACTCACCGGCCGCTCCATCCGCGTCGGACTGGAACCGGAACCCGGCTGCACCGTCGAGACCACCGCCGACGCAATCGCCCCGCTCACCGCGATCGGCCACGACCGCATCGGCATCTGCGTCGACACCTGCCACCTCGCCACCTCCTTCGAGGATCCGCACACCGCCCTGGACGCGCTCACCGAAGCTCGCGTCCCCGTCGTCAAGTCCCAGCTCTCAGCCGCCCTGCACGCCGAACACCCCCATCTCCCCGAAGTCCGCGAGGCCCTCGCCGCCTTCGACGAACCCCGCTTCCTGCACCAGACCCGCACGGCCACCGCCGCCGGACTGCGCGGCACGGACGACCTGGGCGAGGCCCTCAAGGGCGACACCCTGCCCGACGCCTCCCCGTGGCGCGCCCACTTCCACGTCCCGCTCCACGCGGCCCCCGCCGCACCCCTCACCTCCACGCTCCCCGTCCTCAAGTCCGCCCTGACCCGGCTCGTCGGCGGCCCACACCCCCTCACCCGCCATCTGGAGGTCGAGACCTACACCTGGCAGGCCCTCCCGCCCGAACTACGGCCCCGCGCCCGCGCCCAGCTCGCCGACGGCATAGCCGCCGAACTCACCCTCGCCCGCGACCTGCTGACCGACCTGGGCCTGAAGGAGCTGCCATGAGCCCCGGCCCCGCCGGCGAAGACCCTGCCCGCACCGACCCCATCCCCCTCCTCGTCCTGGACGTCGTAGGCCTCACCCCCCGTCTCCTCGACCACATGCCCCGGCTCAAAGCCCTCGGCCAGTCCGGCTCCCGCGCCCCGCTGGGCACCGTCCTGCCCGCCGTCACCTGCGCCGCCCAGTCCACCTTCCTCACCGGCACCCACCCCTCCGAACACGGCATCGTCGGCAACGGCTGGTACTTCCGCGACCTCGGCGACGTACTCCTGTGGCGGCAGCACAACGGACTCGTCGCTGGCGACAAACTGTGGGACGCCGCCCGCCGCGCGCACCCCGGCTACACAGTCGCCAACATCTGCTGGTGGTACGCCATGGGCGCCGACACCGACATCACCGTCACCCCCCGTCCGATCTACTACTCCGACGGCCGCAAGGAACCCGACTGCTACACCCGGCCCCCGGCCCTGCACGACGAACTCACCGCCGAATTCGGCACGTTCCCCCTGTTCCACTTCTGGGGCCCCGGCGCCGACCTCACCTCCAGCCGCTGGATCATCGACGCGACCCGGCACATCCTGCGCACCCGCCGGCCCGACCTGGCCCTGTGCTACCTCCCCCATCTCGACTACGACCTGCAGCGCTACGGCCCCGACGACCCACGCTCCCTGAAGGCCGCCGCCGACCTCGACGCGGCCATGGCCCCGCTCCTGGACGACGCCCGGGCCGAAGGCCGGACCGTCGTCGCGCTCTCCGAGTACGGCATCACCCGCGTCGACCGGCCCGTCGACATCAACCGGGCCCTGCGACGCGCGGGACTGCTCGAAGTGCACACCCAGGACGGCATGGAGTACCTCGACCCGATGGCGTCACGCGCCTTCGCCGTCGCCGACCACCAGATCGCCCACGTCTACGTGCGGCGACCGGAGGATCTGGAGACCGTGAAGGAAGCGCTCGCCGATCTGCCCGGGATCGAGCAACTCCTCGACGACGAGGGCAAGAAGACCCACCATCTCGACCATCCACGCGCCGGCGAACTCGTCGCAGTGGCGGAGCCGGACGCCTGGTTCACGTACTACTACTGGCTCGACGACGCACACGCGCCCGACTTCGCACAGCTCGTCGAGATCCACCGCAAACCCGGATACGACCCGGTCGAACTCTTCATGGATCCGCGCGACCCCTACGTCAAGGTCAAGGCGGCGACCGCGCTGGCCCGCAAGAAACTCGGCCTGCGTTACCGCATGGCGGTCGTGCCCCTGGATCCCTCGCCTATTCGCGGCAGCCACGGCCGCCTTCCGGCGAGCGACGACGACGGTCCGCTCCTCATCTGCTCCACCCCCCGTGCCGTCGACGGCCGTATCGCGGCCACCGACGTGAAGTCACTCCTGCTCCAACTGGCCGGTCTCTCCTGACTGGTCACAAGTGAAGCACTCACCACTGACAACGCCCTCCGATCCCGAGGAGTTCCAGCAATGAGCCGCATCCAGCACACCGACCCCGAACTCGCCCACCGCCTCAGCAGACGGAACATGCTCGGCGTGGCCGCCGGGGCCACCGCAGCCGCGCTGCTCGGCGCTGCCGCAGCCCCCGCCGGCGCCGCCACCCAGACCGCGTCCGGCGGCGCGGGCCGGGGCCGTCCCGTCCTGCCGCCCGGCCGGCTCGGCATCCAGCTCTACAGCCTGCGCGACAAGGTCTCCACGCTCGGCTTCGCACCCGTCTTCGCCGAACTGAAGAAGTACGGCTACGACGAGGTCGAGTTCGCCGGATACACCCAGGGCTCGGCGGGGCCCATCACCCTCGCCCAGCTCAAGCGACTGGCCAGGAACAACGGCCTGAACCCGATCGGCAGCCACGTCGGCTACTACTCCAGCGACCCGAACGCCTACACCTTCGCCCAGAACCTGAACAAGGTCCTCGACGACGCCCAGGCCCTCGGCCTCAAGCACATAGGCACCGCCTCAGGTCCGTTCCGCTACGGCTCCACCGTCGACGCCTGGAAGCGGGCGGCGGAGGAGTTCAACACGTACGGCGCCGCGGCCAGGGCGCGCGGCATGAAGTTCTACCAGCACAACCACTCCGAGGAGTTCTCCTTCGCCACCGACAACCCCAAGGTCCGGCTGTACGACGTACTCCTTGCCGAGACCGACCCCAAGCTCGTGTACCTGGAGATGGACATCTTCTGGGCCTACTCCGGCCAGTTCCGGTTCTCCAAGCGTCCCGACGGCACACCCGCGCCGTTCGAGCCGCTGAACTACGTACTCAGGCAGCCCCACCGCTACCCGCTCTTCCATGTGAAGGACGGCGTCAGCGACCCGGGCAACCAGTACGGCTACCGCATGACCGACGTCGGCGACGGCGACATCGACTACCAGCGGTTCATCTCCGCCGTGACCCGGCTGCGCGGTGAGCGGCTGGCCCACCACTGGCAGGCCGAGCACGACAACCCGACCGAGTCCTTCACCTTCGCGCGCCGCTCCAGCGAGCACCTGCACTCGCTGCGCGAGAAGTGCTGACGGACGACACCGTGTGCACATGAGGAGGCCCTCCCGGGGTCGGCGGATTCCGGGAGGGCCTCCTCACGCGCGCGTGCCGTTCATCCCGCGGGCTGCGGCTCCGCGGTCCTGATGGCCGTGGTGTGCCCCGGCTGCCGCAGCAGCAGGGCGATCCCGGCCGCCACCATGGAGACGGCGCCGGCCAGGGCGTACGCCCCGTTGTACCCCCAGGCGGCGACCACCATGGAGCCGAGGCCGCCCCCGAACAGACCGCTGACCAGCTTTCCGCTGTACACCAGCCCGTAGTTGGAGGCGTTGTAGTTCTCCCCGAAGTAGTCCGGGGTGAGTGCCGCGAACAGCGGGTAGAACGCGCCGCCGCCGAAGCCGGAGAGGAAGGCGAAGAACAGGAACAGTGCCTCGCTCCTGACGTCGCCCGCCCAGATCACGCCGAACTGGGCGAGGCCCAGGACGACGATGACGAACACCAGGGTGGGTTTTCGGCCCCACTTGTCGGACAGCCAGCCCACGACACCGCGCCCGATGCCGTTGATGACCGCCATGACACCCATGGACGAGGCGGCCACCAATGGGCCGAAGCCCACCTCCTTGGCGAAGTCGACCTGGAAGGAGATCCCGAAGATCGACACGCCGGCGGTCAGCACGATGGAGACCCACATCAGGGGGAGCATGCCGGTCCTGATGGCCTCCTTGGGTGTGTACTGCCGCACCGCGGGAGGGTTCTTGGCGAGGCTGGTCGCGTTCTTCGCGTCGCCCGCGTACGTCAGTGGATCGATGTCCGCGGGCCACCAGTTCTTCGGGGGATCCTTGAAGAAGAAGGCGGACGCGAGGACGACGATCATGATGTAGCAGCCGATCAGGTCCAGGACCCGGTGGTAGTTCGCGGTGTCGAAGCCGTAGTTGAAGATGAAGATGAACGGCAGCGATCCGTACGCGAACCCACCGTTGACGAACCCGGTCCTGGCTCCCCGGCGCTCGGGGAACCACTTGCCGACCATGTTGATGCAGGTCGCGTAGACCAGTCCGGCGCCGATGCCCCCGACGACGCTGAAGCCCAGGATCGCCAGCCAGACGTTGCTCAGGTGCGACAGGGCGAGAAAGCCGATGGCGCACAGCCCCGAGCCGATGTACATGGCTCTACGGGCCGTGAGGACGCCCTTCTCCCGCAGCCAGCCCGCGGGGAAGGCGATGCCGGCCTGGAAGAAGACCCAGACGCTGAGGATCCAGAAGGTGTTGCTCTGCGTCCAGCCGTGCGCGTGGGACAGGGTGTCCTCCGCCGAGCCGTACGCGTATTCGAAGACACTGATGGCCATCATGGCGATCCACGGCAGGTACACCATGAGCTTGCGGGAGTGACCGAGGATGTCCCGGTCCGTCTCGCCGACGCGGTAGACGCGGCCTCGGGAGTCGGTGACTTCTCGGTAGGGACGGTGTGCGGCTTGTGAGTCGGACGACGAAGTGTTCGTCGCGAGGGGATCTGCCGTCATCTCAGGGTGAATCCTTTGCGTCAGGTCAGTTCCTTGCCGGTGGGTCAGGCCATTTCCTCGCCGAGCGGTTGGGGGTTGGGGGAGACCCGGCGGGCGGCCGTCGGCTTGCCCGGCGCCTTCAGGAACACGGCCAGTACCGCGGAGGCCAGACCGATGCAGCCGGCCAGGACGAACGCGCCCTCGTAGTCCCAGTTGTCGACGACGACCGCGCCCACTCCGGAGCCGACGAGGCCGGAGATGAGCTTCGAGCTGTAGACCATCCCGTAGTTGGAGGCGTTGTTGTTCTCACCGAAGTAGTCCGCGGTCATGGCCGCGAACAGCGGGAAGATCGCCCCGCCGCCGAAGCCGGAGACCATGGAGCAGAACAGGAAGAACGGCATGCTGCCCATCTGGCCGGAGACCAGCACACCGAACTGGGCCGTGCCCAGCACCAGACACACGATGATCAGCGTGTTGCGTCGCCCGTAGCGGTCGGATATCCAGCCGATCACACCGCGACCGGTGCCGTTGACGATGGCCTTCAGGGACATCGCCGTGGCCACGATCCCGCCCGCGAAGCCCATGTCCTTGCCGAACGGCACCTGGAAGGCGATACCGAAGATGTTGATGCCCGCCGTGCAGAGCAGGCAGAACCACATCATCCACAGGACGGGCTGCCGAGAGGCTTCCCTTGGGGTGTACTGCTTGACCGCCGGCGGGTTCTTCTCCAGCGCCCGGCGGATCTTCGGGTCGTCGGTGGCCTTGAGCGGGTCGACGTGCGAGGGCCACCAGTTCTTCGGCGGGTCCTTGAAGAACCAGCCGGCCGACGCCACGACCAGGCACAGTCCGACGCCTACGCAGGCGAGCACGGTCTGGTAGTTGCTGATGTCCATGTACGAGGTGAACAGGAACACGAAGGGCACCGAGCCGTAGGCGAACCCGCCGTTGACGAAGCCCGTCTTGCCGCCCTTGCGTTCCGGATACCACTTGCCGACCATGTTCACGCAGGTCGCGTAGACCAGACCGGCACCGATACCGCTGCACATGCCGAAGCCGAAGTAGGCCACGAGCACGTTCGGCGCGTACGCCAGTGAGATGTAGCCAAGCATGGTGCCGACCGCGCCGATCATCATCGCCGTACGAGCCGGCAGCCTGCCGCTCTCCCGCAACTGACCGGCGGGGAAGGCCACGGCCGCCTGGAAGAACACCCAGACGCCCATCAGCCAGAAGATGTGTCCGCTGTCCCACAGATGGGCCTCGTGGAGGGTGTCCTCCGCGGACGTGAACGCGTACTCGGCGGAGCTGATGCCCATCATGCCGATCCACGGCAGGATGACCATCCACTTGCGCCCACGGCCCATGATGTCGACATCGGATTCCCCGATGCGGTACTTGCGGCCGTTGGGATCCGTCACCTCCCGGTACGGGACGGACGTCGAGTAGTCGATTGTTGTCATCTCGGTCAAGACTCCTTGCGTCGAAAGATCTGGCCAGCGCCCCCTGTCCAAATGCCTTTCGTGCGCGCATGGGTCCCGGGGCTGCCGACGCGCACCGTCGGCCGCTCCCTGTGCTCGGTTACGTCATGAACCGCCCCCCAACAGCCGGACGGCTCCGCACCTTCACCTTCGCGGTGCGCTCCAGGGCCCCCATGTCAGATCACCCCGCTGGACCTGAGCAGGCGCAATTCCTCGTCGCCCAGGCCGAGTTCGTGGATGAGGATTTCTTCGGTGTGCTCGCCGAGGAGGGGCGGGGCGGTGATGTGGGTGGGGGAGTCGGAGAGTTTGAGGGGATTGCCGACGGTGGTGAACTCACCGCGCCCGGGATGCCCGACCGTGACGATCATGTCGTTCGCGGCGAGCGAGGCATCCTCGATGATCTCCTTGGTGGACAGGATCGGCCCGCACGGAATGCTGTATGCGTTCAGCCGCTCCAGGACCTCCCACTTGGGCAGGGTCGAGGTCCACTCCTCGATCAGCTGGAACATCTTCGCCAGCTTCGGCAGGCGGGCCTCGGGGGTGGCCCACTCGGGGTCGTCGGCGAGTTCCGGACGGCCGATCAACTCGGCGAGGGGTTTCCAGCCCGGCGGCTGCACGATCACGTACACGTAATCGTTCGGACCACCCGGCGCGCAGCGCACAGCCCAGCCGGGCTGCCCGCCCCCCGAAGCGTTCCCGGAACGCGGCACCTCGTCGCCGAAGTCCTCGTTCGGATACTCCGCCAACGGCCCGCCAGCGAGGCGCTGCTGGTCGCGCAGTTTGACCCGGCACAGGTTGAGGACCGCGTGCTGCATCGCCACATTCACCCGCTGCCCCCGCCCGGTGCTCTCGCGCTGGAACAGAGCAGCCAGAATCCCCGCCACGGCGTGGATGCCGGTCCCGGAGTCCCCGATCTGCGCCCCGGTCGCCATCGGCGGACCGTCCGGGAAGCCGGTGGTGGCCATGGAGCCGCCCATCGCCTGCGCGACCACCTCATACGCCTTGAAGCCCGTGTACGGGCCCTCCCCGAACCCTTTGATCGACGCGTACACGATCCTGGGGTTGATCTCCCGGATCCGCTCCCACGTGAAGCCCATCCGGTCCACCGCACCCGGACCGAAGTTCTCCACCATCACATCCGACCTGCGGATCAACTCCGTCAAAATCTCTTTGCCCCGCCCCGTCTTCACGTTCAACGTCACACTGCGCTTGTTGCAGTTCAGCATCGTGAAATACAACGAGTCCACATCCGGCACATCCCGCAACTGACGTCGCGTGACATCCCCGCCCGGAGCCTCCACCTTCACCACATCCGCACCCAGCCACCCCAGCAACTGCGTCGCCGACGGACCCGACTGCACATGCGTCAAATCCAACACACGCACACCCTCAAGAGCCTTCATTGCCATCAGGGTCACCTCGCTTGGCACATTGCATACAGTCGACGAATACTGTATGAAGATTGTTATCCCGCATCCGATGGGTGATGTCCAGGGGGCGTGCAGCACTTTTAAGACGGGAGCCGAATCATGGACCTGTACGAGCATCAAGCCCGCGGACTCTTCGAAGAACACGGCATCCTCGTACCGAGGGCGGAGGTCGCCGACTCGCCTGACGAAGCAAGGGAGTTGGCCGCTCGGCTCGGTGGTCGCGTCGTCGTCAAGGCTCAGGTCAGGACCGGGGGCCGGGGCAAGGCGGGCGGTGTGCGGCTCGCCGACGATCCGGCCGCCGCGGAACTGACGGCACGTCAGATCCTCGGCATGGACATCAAGGGCCACACGGTCGGCAAGGTCATGCTGGCCCAACCCGTGGACATCGAGAGCGAGTTCTACGTCTCGTACGTCCTCGACCGGGCGGCGGGCCGCTTCCTCGCGATCGCCTCCGCCGAGGGCGGCACGGAGATCGAGGAGGTCGCCACTGCTCGGCCCGAGGCGGTGGTCCGTACGCACATCGACTCGGCCGAGGGCGTGACCTTCGCGAAGGCGCAGGAGATCGTCGAGGCCGCCGGGCTGCCATCGCAGGCCGCCGATGTCCTCGTACGGCTGTGGCAGGTGCTCGTGCGTGAGGACGCCGTCCTTGTCGAGGTCAACCCGCTCGTCCGGACCCGACAGGGGCAGCTTCTCGCCCTCGACGGCAAGGTCACTCTTGACGACAACGCCCGCTTCCGGCAGGCGCGTTGGGGCGCGGAGGAGGTGGAGCACGAGGGCAGGCTGGAGGCGACGGCCGCCGCCAAGGGCCTCAACTACGTGAAGCTCGACGGCGAGGTCGGCATCATCGGCAACGGCGCCGGCCTGGTCATGTCGACCCTCGACGTGGTCGCCGGCTGCGGCGCCCGCCCCGCCAACTTCCTCGACATCGGCGGCGGGGCCTCCGCCCGCATCATGGCCGACGGGCTGTCCGTCATCCTCTCCGACCCGGACGTGAGGTCGGTGTTCGTCAACGTCTTCGGCGGGATCACCGCGTGCGACGCGGTCGCCGAAGGGATCGTACGAGCCCTGGACGCCGTCCAGTTGACCAAGCCGCTCGTCGTACGCCTCGACGGAAACAACGCGGCGCGCGGCCGGGCCGTTCTCGACGAGTACGCCCACCCGCTGGTCCAGCAGGCCACCACCATGGACGGCGCCGCCCGCCGAGCCGCCCAACTCGCCAACGCGGCCTGAGGAGACGGAACATGGCGATCTACCTCACCCAGGAGAGCAGGGTCCTCGTCCAGGGCATGACCGGCGGCGAGGGCATGAAGCACACCCGACGCATGCTCGCGGCCGGTACGAACGTCGTGGGCGGAGTCAACCCGCGAAAGGCGGGCCGTAGCGTCGACTTCGACGACCGGGCCGTGCCCGTCTTCGGGTCGGTTGCCGACGGTATACAGGCGACCGGAGCCGACGTCACCGTCGTCTTCGTTCCGCCCGCCTTCGCCAAGGCGGCCGTCGTCGAAGCGGCCGACGCCGGCATCGGACTCGCCGTCGTCATCACCGAGGGCATCCCCGTCCACGACACCGTCGCCTTCACCACGTACGCGAAGGAGAAGGGCACCCGGATCGTCGGTCCCAACTGCCCGGGGCTGATCACGCCCGGCCAGTCGAACGCGGGCATCATCCCGGCCGACATCACGAAGCCGGGCCGTATCGGCCTGGTGTCCAAGTCCGGCACGCTCACCTACCAACTCATGTACGAGCTGCGGGACATCGGCTTCTCCACCTGTGTCGGAATCGGCGGCGACCCCGTCGTCGGCACCACCCACATCGACTGCCTGGCCGCCTTCCAGGACGACCCCGACACCGAACTCGTCGTCCTCATAGGGGAGATCGGCGGCGACGCGGAGGAACGCGCCGCCGCGTACATCAAGAAGCACGTCACCAAGCCCGTCGTCGGCTACATCGCCGGCTTCACCGCGCCCGAGGGCCGAACCATGGGACACGCGGGCGCCATCGTGTCCGGTTCGGCGGGCACGGCACAGGCGAAGAAGGCAGCGCTGGAGGCGGTCGGCGTCCAGGTGGGAACCACCCCGACCGAGACGGCCCGCCTCGCGCTCGCCCTGCTGGAAGCCGACCACGACGCCACCCATGGCTGACAGGCGCTGACCGCCGGACCCACGGCGCCACCGCGCCCCCCAGACCTCATCGCATCCCCCGCCCCCGACTGTGCACCGAGAGCGGAGACACCGAATGGCAACCACCCTCAACTCCACCCACCTCGTGGTGAAGTCCGGCACCTCCTGGACCGACGCCTGGCAGCGCTGCCTCGCCGTCGCCCCCGAGGCGTTCCGCGACGACCGCGTCCTCAACCTCTGGAACTCCGCCTGGCAGGCCGACGGCCGGGCCCTGCCCGCCACCAGCCCCGTCGACGGCGGCCCCATCGCCGGCCCGCCGCGCCTGGACCGGGATATCGCCCACCAGGCCGTACGCGCCTCCCTCGACCAGCACCGCGCCTGGCGGCACATCCCGCTCGACGAGCGCCGCGCCCGCGTCGCGGCCACCCTCGACGCCCTCGCCCAGCACCGCGAACTCCTCGCGCTGCTGCTCGTCTGGGAGATCGGCAAGCCGTGGCGGCTCGCGCAGGCGGACGTCGACCGGGCCATCGACGGTGTGCGCTGGTACGTCGACGGCATCGAACCGATGGTCGCCGGCCGGGGCCCGCTGGACGGCCCGGTGTCCAACATCGCGAGCTGGAACTACCCGATGAGCGTGCTCGTTCACGCATTGCTGGTACAGGCACTGGCAGGCAACGCGGTCATCGCCAAGACCCCGACCGACGGCGGTGTCGCCTGTCTGACCCTGGCCTGCGCGCTCGCCGCCCGCGAGGGGATTCCCGTCACCCTGGTCAGCGGCAGCGGGGGAGAGCTGTCGGAGGCGCTGGTGCGGGCGCCCGAGATCGGCTGTGTCTCCTTCGTCGGCGGTCGCGACACCGGCGCCGCGGTGGCCACGGCCGTCGCAGACCTCGGCAAGCGTCATGTACTCGAACAGGAAGGTCTCAACACCTGGGGCATCTGGAACTACTCGGACTGGGACGCCCTCAAGGTCGTCGTCCCCAAGCTCTTCGACTACGGCAAACAGCGCTGCACGGCGTACCCGCGCTTCGTCGTCCAACGGCAGCTGTTCGACGAGTTCCTGGCCGCCTACCTCCCGGCGGTGCGCACCCTGCGCGTCGGCCACCCCCTCGCCGTCGCGAACGCCGACGACCCCTACCCGGCACTGGACTTCGGGCCCGTGATCAACGCGGCCAAGGCGAAGGAACTGCACGACCAGATCGCCGAGGCCATCGACCGCGGCGCCGTGCCCGTACACCGGGGCAGCCTGGCGGACACCCGCTTCCTGCCAGGCCAGGACACATCGGCGTACGTCCAACCGGTCACCCTCCTGAACCCGCCGCCGTCCTCGCCGCTGCACCACGCGGAGCCGTTCGGGCCGGTCGACACCATCGTCCTCGTCGACACCGAGGCGGAGCTGCTGGCCGCGATGAACGCCTCGAACGGCGCACTGGTGGCCACGCTCTCCACGGACGACCGGGCGACCTTCGACCGGCTCGCCCCGCAGATCCGCGCCTTCAAGGTCGGCCACGGCAAACCGCGTTCGCGAGGCGACCGCGACGAGCTGTTCGGCGGCTTCGGCGCGTCCTGGCGCGGTGCGTTCGTCGGCGGTGAGCTGCTGGTGCGCGCGGTGACCCAGGGCCCGGCGGGGGAGCGGCTGCCCGGGAACTTCCCCGAGTACCAGCTCATGCCGTGACCCCGACAACTGTCGACACACAAGCGAGGTGGCGATCATGACGAAGGCTCTTGAGGGTGTGCGTGTGTTGGATTTGACGCATGTGCAGTCGGGTCCGTCGGCGACGCAGTTGCTGGGGTGGCTGGGTGCGGATGTGGTGAAGGTGGAGGCTCCGGGCGGGGATGTCACGCGACAGCAGTTGCGGGATGTGCCGGATGTGGACTCGTTGTATTTCACGATGCTCAACTGCAACAAGCGCAGTGTGACGTTGAACGTGAAGACGGGGCGGGGCAGGGAGATCCTGACGGAGCTGATCCGCAGGTCGGATGTGATGGTGGAGAACTTCGGTCCGGGTGCGGTGGACCGGATGGGCTTCACGTGGGACCGGATCCGGGAGATCAACCCCAGGATCGTGTACGCGTCGATCAAAGGGTTCGGGGAGGGCCCGTACACGGGCTTCAAGGCGTATGAGGTGGTCGCGCAGGCGATGGGCGGCTCCATGGCCACCACCGGCTTCCCGGACGGTCCGCCGATGGCGACCGGGGCGCAGATCGGGGACTCCGGGACCGGCATCCACGCCGTGGCGGGCATCCTGGCCGCCCTGTTCCAGCGGGAGTCGACGGGGCGGGGGCAGCGGGTGAATGTCGCGATGCAGCACGCGGTGCTGAACCTGTGCCGGGTCAAACTGCGCGACCAGCAACGCCTCGCCCGCGGGCCGTTGGCGGAGTATCCGAACGAGGACTTCGGCGACGAGGTGCCGCGTTCGGGCAACGCGTCCGGGGGCGGTCAGCCCGGCTGGGCCGTCAGGTGCGCGCCCGGCGGGCCCAACGACTACGTGTACGTGATCGTGCAGCCGCCGGGCTGGAAGCCCCTCGCCGAGTTGATCGGCCGTCCGGAACTCGCCGAGGATCCGGAGTGGGCGACCCCGGAAGTCCGGTTGCCGAAGTTGGCGAAGATGTTCCAGCTGATCGAGGAGTGGACGTCGACCCTCCCCAAGTGGGAGGTGTTGGAGCGGCTGAACGCATACAGCATTCCGTGCGGGCCGATCCTGTCCACCAAGGAGATCATCGAAGACGCTTCACTCGCCGCGAACGACATGATCGTCACGGTCGGGCATCCCGGGCGGGGTGAGTTCACCACCGTCGGCAATCCCCTCAAACTCTCCGACTCCCCCACCCACATCACCGCCCCGCCCCTCCTCGGCGAGCACACCGAAGAAATCCTCATCCACGAACTCGGCCTGGAAGAAGCCGAGTTGCCGATGCTCAAGGCACAGGGCGTGATCTGACCGACGGCGGCCGACGCCGCCTCCGCTCCGTCCCGAGTGAGGTAGTCCAGCCATGTCCACACACGCACCCCGTTTCGCCACCGAGACGGTCACAGACCGGCTCGTGGAGTCCAACCGCGCCTACGCCGCCGGATTCACCGACCCGGGGATGGATGCCCGCCCGGTTCTCCGGGTGGCCGTCGTGGCCTGTATGGACGCCCGTATCGACCTCCACGCCGCTCTCGGCCTGGAGTTGGGCGACTGCCACACCATCCGGAACGCGGGCGGCGTCGTCACCGACGACACGATTCGCTCCCTGACGATCAGTCAGCGGGCGCTCGGTACCCGCAGTGTCGTACTCATCCACCACACCGGCTGCGGTCTCCAGACCCTGACCGAGGACTTCCGGCACGAACTGGAACTGGAGGTAGGACAGCGGCCGGCCTGGGCGGTGGAGGCCTTCCGGGACGTCGACCAGGACGTACGCCAGTCGATGCAGCGCGTGCGCACCAGCCCGTTCCTGCCGCACACGGACGACGTCCGGGGCTTCGTCTTCGACGTGGCGACCGGACTGCTGCGGGAGACAGCCCCACGACCTGATGCCGTGCGCAATCACTCCGAAGTCTGAAGAAGTCAGAGGTCAGAAGTCAGAAGTCGGAAGAAGTCCGAAGGGGGCACCCCGTGTCGTACCGCACCGCTCTCGCAGAAGTCCTGGCCCGTGCCGTAGCGCCCTGCGCCGAACTGGCGGGCGCGGAGGGCCGGTTCCCCCGTGGTGCCGTGACGGCCTTCGGGGCCACCGGACTCCTGGGGCTCACCGTCTCCACCGAGTTCGGCGGCGCCGGACTCGGCTTTCCGGAAGCCGCCGAGGTGGTGGCCCGGACCGCTCGGGTCTGCCCGGCGACGGCGGCCGTACTCCGGTCCCACTACACGGCGGTCGCCGTCATCGAGTCGTACGGCAGTCCCTGGGTGCGCGGCGAGATCGCCGCCGGACGTCATCTCAGCAGCCTCGCCCTCGTCGAGGACGTCACCGGTTGCGGGCAGGAGACGGAGGCACAGTTGCTCATGCCGCGCGGTACGGCCGTTCGCTCCGGTGGGGTGGTCGCCCTGCGTGGGCGTAAGCACGGGGTTGTCGCGGCGGGGGAGGCCGACAGTTACGTCTGGTCCTCCCGGCCCCTCGGCACGCCCGACGGCCTGAGCCTCTGGGGGGTTCCGGCGCACGCCCCGGACCTGTTCGTGCCGGCCAGGCCCGGCGCGACGGGGCCGCCCGGCAGTTCGACGTCCACGGTGTTCGCCGACCCGGTGCTGGTGCCGGCCGAGGCGAGGCTCGGTGCGGACGGCGGCGGGCTCGACATCGTGCTGGGTACGGTCCTGCCGTGGCTGCGCGAACTGGGGGCCGCCGTCGTTGCCGACGGGCGGGCGCACCACCACACGCCCACCCGAGTCCGACCCGCCGATTCCCTCGCGCCGTCCTCAAGCTGGGCATGAACTCCGGCCCGGGGACGGCCCGTTCACGTGCTCCTCCGGATGTCGGTCCTAGCCGGCCCCGGCGGCGATCTGCTTGCGATAGAACTCGGCCGTCCGCTCGGTGTGCTTGCGCATGATCTCGCCCGCGCGGTCCGCGTCGCCCTTGGCGATGGCCTTGATGAGCTGCGTGTGCTCGTTCCAGGCCTCCTTGCCGCGGGGCTTGGCGATGGGCGTGTAGTACCAGCGCACCTTCTGGCCCACCTGCGCCAGCATCTCGGCCAGTACGTCGTTCGCGGCCACGGACGTGACGTACGCGTGCAGGGCCGCGTTGGCCGCGACCAGGCGCTCGACGTCACCGGCGGCGAGGGCCTCGACGCCCTCGTTCTGGAGCTCGCAGAGCTGCTCGACGTCCTCGGGCTTCGCGTTGCGGGCGGCGAGTTGGGCCGAGTACGTCTCCAGCACCGAGCGGACGCCGAGGAGCTGGGCGGCCTCCTCCTCGGTGGGGGAGTGGACGAAGGCGCCCTGGGCGGGCCGCAGGTCGACCCAACCGGCGGTCTGGAGCCGCTGCAGGGCCTCGCGGACCGGCTGTCGGCTGACCCCGAGGTGCTCGGCGAGTTCGGCCTCGACCAGGTGCTGGCCCGGCTTGAGGGAGCCGCTGACGATCAGTTCGGTCAGGGCGTCATACACGGCCTGGCGCAGTGGTGCCGGGCGGGTGACGCGCCGGGACGCTGCGGCCGTGAGTGCCTCGCGCATGGTTGTCCCGTTCCGCCGCCGGGCCGACGGCTTTGCCAAGAGTGGTCGTCGCAAGAGGTGATCGTCGAGAGAGTTGCCGACGACGGTTTCAGCATACAGGTTTTGGTATGCAACATGGCGTGGGCTGTCCACCGGAGGGCTCGTGTCACGGGTTCTTTCGACTGTCGTCTGTATACAGAAGCCTGTATGGGGTATTGTCTCAGTCTCCTGCAACCCTCGCCGGGGACCACCGGGAACCACCGGGAACCGCCGGGGACCGCCGGGGACCGCGTTTCGGAAGGCGGAGCGATCATGACGACCAGCGGGAGCGATGTGACGGTCGAGAGCGTGGTCCGGAGGGTGGTGGCCGACCACCGGGGCATGCGCGGCGCGCTGCTGCCCGTACTGCACGCGGTCCAGGCCGAGTTGGGCCATGTGCCGCAAGAGGCGATTCCGGTGCTCGCCGACGAACTCAACCTCTCCCGGGCGGACGTCCACGGAGTGGTGACCTTCTACCACGACTTCCGCCGCGAGCCCGCAGGCCGCACAACGGTACGCATCTGCCGAGCCGAGGCCTGCCAGGCCCTGGGCGCCGACCGCCTCGTGAACTACGCGCGCGAGACCGGACTGACCCTGGGGGAGACCTCGGCGGACGGTTCGGTCACCGTCGAGCAGGTCTTCTGCCTGGGCAACTGCGCGCTCGGACCGTCGGTCGAGGCGAACGGACGGCTGTACGGACGAGTGGGCCCGGCCCGACTCGGCTCCCTCCTCAACGGGACGGTCTCCTGATGAACAACCCATCCCACTCCTCTGGCCCTTCCCACTCCACGGCGACGGTCTACGTCCCCCGCGACTCGGCGGCCAGGTCCGTCGGCGCGGACGAGGTCGCCGCGGCCCTCCAACGCGCCGCCACGCGTGGGGACTTCGCCATTGACGTCGTACGCAATGGATCGCGTGGCATGCTCTGGCTGGAGCCGATGGTCGAGGTCGTGACCCCGCAGGGCCGCGTCGGCTACGGCCCGGTGACCCCCGAGGACATGGACGCACTCCTGGCCGCGGGCATGCTGGACGGCGCGGACCACCCACTGCGCCTCGGCCTCGTGGACGAACTGCCCTGGCTGGCCCGCCAGACGCGTGTCACCTTCGCCAGGGTCGGCGTGACCGACCCCCTGTCCCCACACGACTACGTCGAACACGGCGGCCTCGCGGGACTGCGTGCCGCCCTGGAGATGGCGCCCGCCGACGTGGTCGCCGAGGTCACCGAGTCCGGACTGCGCGGTCGCGGCGGCGCCGGATTCCCCGCCGGCATCAAATGGAAGACGGTGCTGGACTGCGCCGACGAGCTGAAGTTCGTCTGCTGCAACGCCGACGAGGGCGACAGCGGGACCTTCGCCGACCGCATGGTCATGGAGGGCGACCCGTTCCTGCTGATCGAGGGCATGACCATCGCCGCGCACGCGGTCGGCGCGAGCGAGGGGTACGTCTACATCCGCTCCGAATACCCGGACGCGATCGCCACGATGCGCGAGGCCATCGAACTCGCCCGCGAGCACGGCTGGTTGGGCAAGGGCATCCTCGGCTCCGCACTCGACTTCGACCTGCATGTCCGGGTCGGGGCCGGCGCGTACATCTGCGGCGAGGAGACCTCCATGCTGGAAAGCCTGGAGGGCAAACGGGGGATGGTCCGTGCGAAGCCGCCGATCCCGGCGATCGAGGGCCTGTTCGGCAGACCGACCGTGGTCAACAACGTCCTCACCCTGACCACCGTCCCCGTCGTTCTCGCCGACGGCGCGAAGGCCTACCAGGACCTCGGCGTCGGCCGCTCGCGTGGCACCCAGGTCTTCCAGCTCGGCGGCAACATCGCGCGCGGCGGCATCGTGGAGACCGCCTTCGGCATCACCCTGCGCGAACTGATCGAGGACTACGGCGGCGGGACGCACACCGGGCGTCCGATCCGCACCGTGCAGGTCGGCGGACCACTCGGGGCGTATCTGCCCGAGTCGCTGTTCGAACTGCCCATGGACTACGAGGCGTTCGCCGAGGCCGGTGCGATGCTCGGGCACGGCGGGATCGTCGTCTTCGACGACAGCGTCGACATGGCCGCGCAGGCGCGCTTCGCGATGGAGTTCTGCGCCGAGGAGTCCTGCGGCAAGTGCACACCGTGCAGGGTCGGTTCGGTGCGCGGCGTCGAGGTGATCGACAAGATCGTCGCCGGTACGCACCCGGACGAGAACCTCGCCCTGCTCGAAGACCTCTGCGACCTGATGACCGACGGCTCGCTGTGCGCGATGGGCGGGCTGACCCCGATGCCCGTCCGCAGCGCGCTCACCCACTTCCCCGACGACTTCCTCGGCGGTCGTCGACTCCTGGAGATCCACCCCGTACGAGCGACGGAGGGCACGGCATGAGCCTGCTCAAGGAACCCGACTTCGGCACCCCCGAACGGCCCGGCCCGGCAACGGTGTCGGTGGAGATCGACGGTCTGCCGGTCACCGTCCCGGAGGGCACCTCCGTGATGCGCGCGGCAGCCCAAGCAGGCCTGGACATACCCAAGTTGTGCGCCACCGACAGCCTGGAGGCCTTCGGCTCCTGCCGGTTGTGCGTGGTCGAGATCGACGGCCGGCGCGGCACCCCGGCCTCCTGCACCACACCGTGCGCCGACGGGATGAAGGTCAGCACCCAGACGCCGAAGGTGGAGAAGCTCCGCCAGGGTGTCATGGAGCTGTACATCTCCGACCATCCCCTGGACTGCCTCACCTGCCCGGCCAACGGCGACTGCGAACTCCAGGACATGGCAGGCGTGGTGGGGCTCAGGCAGGTCCGGTACGGCTACGAGGGCGCCAACCATCTCGAAGCCGAGAAGGACACCTCCAACCCCTACTTCGACTTCGACCCGTCCAAGTGCATCGCCTGCTCCCGCTGTGTCCGGGCCTGCGGCGAGGTGCAGGGCACCTTCGCGCTCACCATCGAGGGGCGCGGCTTCGACTCCAAGGTCTCGGCGGGGGCGGGGGAGTCCTTCATGGACTCCGAGTGCGTCTCCTGCGGCGCCTGTGTCCAGGCCTGCCCGACGTCCACGCTCCAGGAGCGCTCGGTCGTCGAACTCGGCATGCCCACAAGGTCAGTTGTGACCACCTGCGCCTACTGCGGCGTCGGCTGCTCCTTCAAGGCCGAGCTGCGCGGCGACGAACTCGTCCGCATGGTGCCCCACAAGGACGGCGGGGCGAACGAGGGTCACTCCTGTGTGAAGGGCCGCTTCGCCTTCGGTTACGCCACCCACCCCGACCGTGTCCTCAAGCCCATGGTGCGGGAGCGGATCACCGACCCCTGGCGCGAGGTCGAGTGGGACGAGGCGATCGGCACCGTCGCCCGGCGCATGCGCGAACTCCAGGACCGGTACGGAACCAGCTCGGTCGGCGCCATCACCTCCTCGCGCTGCACCAACGAAGAGGTGTACGTCGTACAGAAGATGGTGCGCGCGGCCTTCGGCAACAACAACGTCGACACCTGCGCCCGCGTCTGCCACTCCCCGACGGGATACGGACTCAAGCAGACCTTCGGCGAGTCGGCGGGCACCCAGGACTTCCGTTCCGTGGCCGAGGCCGACGTCATCATGGTGATCGGCGCCAACCCCACTGACGGACACCCGGTGTTCGCGTCCCGGATGAAGCGACGGCTGCGCGAGGGCGCCAAGTTGATCGTCGTCGACCCGCGCCGCATCGACCTCGTACGCTCACCGCACGTCGAGGCCGAGCACCACCTCCAGCTCAGGCCGAGCACGAATGTCGCCGTCGTGAACGCCATGGCGCACGTGGTGGTCGTCGAGAGCCTGGTCGACCGGGCCTTCGTGGACGCGAGGTGCGAAGGGTTCGACGAGTGGGCGGAGTTCGTCGCCCGTCCGGAGAACAGCCCGGAGGCGGTCGAGGAGATCACCGGCGTACCGGCCGCCGAACTGCGGGCAGCGGCAAGGCTGTTCGCGACCGCCCCCAACGGAGCCATCTACTACGGCCTCGGTGTCACCGAGCACAGCCAGGGCTCGACCATGGTCATGGGAATGGCCAACCTCGCGATGGCATGCGGCAACATCGGCCGGGACGGTGTCGGCGTGAACCCGCTGCGCGGCCAGAACAACGTCCAGGGCTCCTGCGACATGGGCTCGTTCCCGCACGAACTCCCCGGCTACCGCCACGTCTCGGACGACGCGGTACGTACCGTCTTCGAGAACCTCTGGGGCGGAACTCTCCTCGCGGAGCCGGGACTTCGTATCCCCAACATGTTCGACGCGGCGATCGACGGTACCTTCCGGGGCCTGTTCGTCCACGGCGAGGACATCGCCCAGTCGGACCCCAACCTCAAGCACGTCACCGCCGCCCTCGAAGCGATGGAACTGGTCGTCGTACAGGACCTGTTCCTCAACGAGACGGCCAAGTTCGCGCACGTCTTCCTGCCCGGCGCGTCGTTCCTGGAGAAGGACGGCACGTTCACCAACGCCGAACGCCGGATCAACCGGGTCCGCGCGGTGATGAAGCCGAAGACGGGCAAGCACGAGTGGCAGATCGTCAGCGAGATCGCCACCGCGATGGGTTACCCGATGGCGTACGACCATCCGCGCGCGATCATGGATGAAATCGCCTCCGTCACACCGACGTTCACCGGTGTCTCCTTCGACCTCCTCGACAAGCTCGGCAGCGTCCAGTGGCCGTGCAACGAGGAGGCGCCGGAAGGCACGCCCATCATGCACGTGGACGAATTCGTGCGCGGCAAGGGCAAGTTCGTGGTCACCTCGTACGTACCGACGAACGAGCGGAGTACGCGCCGCTTCCCGTTGGTCCTCACCACCGGGCGGATCCTCAGCCAGTACAACGTCGGCGCGCAGACCCGCCGTACCGGCAATGTCGCCTGGCACCCCGAGGACATTCTCGAACTGCACCCGCACGACGCCGAGGACCGAGGCATCAAGGACGGCGACATGGTCACCCTTGCCAGCCGCGTCGGGCGGACGACGCTGCGCGCGGAGATCTCCGACCGGATGCCCACCGGAGTCGTGTACACCACCTTCCACCACCCGGTGACCGGCGCCAACGTGGTGACCACCGAGAACTCCGACTGGGCGACCAACTGCCCGGAGTACAAGGTGACCGCGGTCCAGGTCGGTCTCGCGCGTCCGGAGCGGCACAGCGACACCGAAGTCACCGACAACGGCCTTGTCACGGTGGTGGACTGAGATGACAGCGACCGTGCCGTCGGAGCGCAGGATGGCGAACGACATCGCCAGAAACCTCGGACACCTGCCGGGGAAGCGGGCCGCCGAGGAGATCGCGGGGCACATCGGCAGGTTCTGGGATCCACGCATGCGGACGCGGTTGTACGAGTTCGTCGATGCCGGGGCCGACGGGCTGGACCCCTTGGTGGTGGCCGCCGTGAAGCTCCTGCGCTGACCCGTAGGCTGGGGCGGCCCCGGACGGAGAGGAGTCGTTCATGCTGTTCCGGCAGCTGGAGTACTTCGTGGCGGTGGCGAGGGAACGGCACTTCGCCCGCGCGGCGGAGTCCTGCTACGTGTCCCAGCCGGCGCTCTCGGCGGCGATCGCCAAGCTGGAGCGGGAGTTGAACGTCACGCTCATCAACCGCGGGCACAACTACCAGGGCCTCACCCCGGAAGGCGAGCGGCTCGTCGTGTGGGCCAAGCGCATCCTCGCCGAACAGGACGCGTTCAAGGCCGAGGTGGCCGCCGTACAGTCCGGCATCACGGGCACGCTGCGACTCGGGACGGACCCCACGGCCTCCACGACCCTCGCGCTGCCCGTCGCCGCTTTCTGCGCGGCGCACCCGCTGGCCAAGGTGCAGGTCCGTTCCCGGCTGTCGACGAAGGAACTGCACCGCCAGCTACGGGACTTCGAGCTGGACGTGGCGATCGCCCACTTCGACCCGGGCGACCAGGAGGGCCTTCAGGTCGTCCCCCTCTACCAGGAGCGGTACATGCTGCTGGTGTCCGACGACCAACTCGTCGCCCAGTCCGCCACCGTGACCTGGGCGGACGCCGCCCAGCTGCCGCTCGCGCTGCTGACGCCCGACATGCGGATCCGGCAGATTGTAGACACCGTGTTCGCGGAGAAGGGGTTCGTGGTGACCCCGCAGGTCGAGACGGACTCCATCGCCTCCCTCTACGCCCATGTGGGCGGCGGCGGTTGGGCGAGCATCGTGCCGCACACCTGGCTGCGCGCCATGCCGGTCGTCGGCCGGACGAGGGCTCTGCCCCTGGTCGACCCGGAGGCCGGCGCCCAGGTCTCGGTGGCGATCCACGCGGCCACGCCGGGCTCGGTCGCCGCCCGCGCGTTCGTCAACGCCGCGACGGGACTGTCCCTGGATGACTTCTTCGCCCGCCCGCTGCCCCTGCCGACGCCCACCGAGCACCGAGTGCGCTGAGCCCCCTCACCCGGGCGCGTACCGGGCCTGTACCGCCTTCCGGTCCAGTCCCCCCTTGGCGGTGTACGGCAGGGCCGCGACCAGCTCGATCCGGTCCGGCACCTCGAACACGGCCAGCCGGTCACGGCAGTACCGCAGAATCTCGGCGGGCCCCACGCCCTCACCCTCGCGCACCACGACAACGGCGCCGACCCGCTGCCCGTACACCGGATCCGGTACGGCGAACACGGCCGCCTCGGCGACCCCCGGGCAACCGGCGAGGACGTCCTCGACATGCTCGGGTGCGATCTTCTCCCCGCCACGGTTGATGAGGTTCTTGATCCGCCCGGTCAGCGACAGATATCCGTCCTCGTCCAGCGTGCCCAGATCACCGGTGCGCAGCCACCCGTCGACAAAGGTGTACGCGGTCCCGTCACGGTCGGCGAGATAGCCACGGGCGACGGTCGGACCGTGCACCCACACCTCGCCCTCCACGCCCACCGGACACGCCCGCCCGTTCCGGTCGACGACCCGCACCTCGACCCCGGTCGGCCGTCCTACCGACCCCTGCTTCAACTCGCCCCGCTCGGGCAGCGGTTCGCTGGTCGCCTGGTGCGAGGACTCGGTCATCCCGTATGCGGAGAGCAGCGGTGCGCCGAACGTGCGCTCCAGCGCGCGCTGCGTCGCCGTGTTGAGGGGCGCGCTGCAACTCCGTACGAACTTCAGGGGAGGTGCCTGCGGCCCCGGGTACTCGCGCTCCGAACGGTCGAGCAGGATCTCGTGGATGGCCGGCACCGCGGTGAACCAAGTGGCGTTCACCGCGCGCATGTCGTCCCAGAACGTGCCCGCCGAGAACCGCCCCCGCTCGGGCAGCAGTACGCAGCCCCCGCTGGCCAGGGACGCCAGCAGCGCCGCGAACAGGCCGTGGCCGTGGAAGAAGGGCATCACCGCGACCGTCGCGTCACCGGGACCCAACTCGTAGGTGGCGCACACGCCTTGGACGGACGCGGCCACGTTGGCATGGGTGAGCGGGACCATCTTCGCCCGGTCGGTGGTCCCCGCGGTGAACAGGACGAGGGCGTCCTGGTCCGACAACTCGCTTGCCGTGACACGGACTTCGGGGGCGGCGCTGGTGTCGAGCGTGACCCCCGCCGTGCCTGCCCGGGAGACCTCCACCCGCAGCGGCCACACCGGGACCGGCAGCGCGGCCCAGTTCACCGGCGGCCCGACGAGCACAGCGCGCGCTCCCAACGCCACCAACCGGGCGGAGAGTTGGGAGCTGGGCAGCGCCGGATCCAGCGGAGCGACCACCACTCCCGCCCGCGCCGCACCGAGCAGCGCGACGACGAACTCGGCGGTGTTGGCACAGATCAGCCCCACCGCGTCACCACGCCCCAGCCCCGTACGGCCGAGCCGGGCCGCCACGTCGTCGGCCAGTGAGGCGAGCCCCCGGTACGACAGCTGCACTCGCTCCCCGGAGACCACGAGAGCCCGGGCGTACGGGCGTTCACGCACCTGCCGGTCGAGGAGATCGGCGAGGCCCGTGACCGCCGGGGGCCGGTACCGGTCGGCGTCGCGCACGGATGCCGCGGCCGGAACGGCCATGACCCCACCCCCTCGCGCCAGTTCTGACGGAACAGTCCTCTGCGAGCGTGGGGTGACCTGCGGTCGGCGTCCAATACGCGCTGGTGAACGGCCGATAGCAGCTGTCTATCAAGGGAGTTGGCGGCCCCTCCACCAGCGGTCGATAGACGCCGTTTATCGGCTGGTCGCCGATGGGTCTTGGACGCGGCCCGGCGTGCTGCGGATGGTGAGAGAAGTAGCCGCTCCGGCAGGACCTGCCCAAGGAGGACCTCGGACCATGACCGCCCCCTCGCCACTGGAGACCGCGGCAGCAGCCGACGTTCCGGCCGACGTCCCGACCGAACTCACCGACGGGTACCACCTGGTCGTCGACGCGCTCAAGATGAACGACGTCGACACCATCTACGGAGTGGTCGGCATCCCGATCACCGACCTGGCCCGTCTCGCCCAGGCCCAGGGCATCCGCTACATCGGCTTCCGGCACGAGAGCAACGCCGGACACGCGGCGGCGGCGGCCGGCTACCTCACCAAGAAGCCCGGCGTGGCGCTGACCGTGTCGGCCCCCGGCTTCCTCAACGGCCTGGTCGCGCTGGCGAACGCGACCACCAACTGCTTCCCGATGGTGCAGATCTCCGGTTCCAGCGAGCGCCACCTCGTCGACCTCAAGCAGGGCGACTACGAGGAGATGGACCAACTCGCCGCCGCGCAGCCCTTCGTGAAGGCCGCCTACCGGGTGAGCCGCGTGGAGGACATCGGCCGGGGCATCGCCCGTGCGCTGCGCACCGCGATCTCCGGGCGCCCCGGCGGCGTCTACCTCGACATCCCCGCCGCCGTCCTCGGCTCCATCCTGCCCGCCGAGGAGGGCGCGAGGACGCTGAGCCGCCTCGTCGACCCGGCGCCCCGCCAACTCCCGGCCCCGGAAGCCGTGGACCGCGCGATCGAGTTGCTGGCCTCCGCCGAGCGCCCGTTGGTGGTGCTCGGCAAGGGCGCCGCGTACGCCCAAGCCGACGCGAAGGTACGGGAGTTCATCGAGTCGACGGGCATTCCGTACGTACCGATGTCCATGGCCAAGGGCCTGCTGCCCGACGACCACCCGCAGTCGGCGGCCACCGCCCGCTCGTTGGCGTTGAAGAAGGCCGACGTCGTGATGCTGATCGGCGCCCGCCTCAACTGGCTGCTGGGGCACGGTCAGACGGGGTGGAACCCCGATGCCAAGTTCGTCCAGATCGACATCGACCCCAAGGAGATGGACAGCAACCAGCCCATCGCCGCCCCCCTCGTCGGTGACATCGAGTCGGTCCTCGACGCCCTCGCCGAACGCACCAAGCCCGGCCAGATCGCGGCCCCTTCGGCCTGGCGCGAGGAGTTGGGGGCGCGCTCGGCGCAGAACGTCGCCAAGATGGCCGAGCGGCTGGAGGCCGACCCGCACCCCATGCAGTTCATGGGTGCCCTGAAGGCCGTACGCGATGTCGTGCGCGCGCGCCCGGAGACGTACATCGTCAACGAGGGCGCCAACGCCCTGGACATCGCGCGCAACGTCATCGACATGCACGTACCGCGCCACCGCCTCGACAGCGGCACCTGGGGCGTCATGGGCATCGGTATGGGGTATGCGATCGCCGCCGCCGTCGAGAGCGGGGCGCCGGTCGTCGCCGTCGAGGGCGACAGCGCCTTCGGGTTCAGCGGGATCGAGATCGAGACGATCTGCCGCTACAACCTGCCCGTCGTCACCGTGATCATGAACAACGGCGGGGTCTACCGGGGCGACGACACCAACCCGTACGACGACGCCCCCTCACCCACGACCCTCATGTCGGCGGCCCGCCACGACCTCCTCATCGAGGCGTTCGGCGGCAAGGGCTACCGCGCGACCACACCCGCCGAGGTCACCGCCGCCCTCACCGACGCCCTCGCCTCCGGCGGTCCGGCGCTCATCGACTGCGTGATCGACCCCTCGGCCGGCACCGAGAGCGGCCACATCTCGCACCTCAACCCCAAGGGCATCACCGTCGGCAACATCACGCCGGCCAAGAAGTGACCACGCAACTTCACGAAAAGGAAGCTGACATGAGTGAAAAGCCGCTCGCCGGAATCAAGGTGATCGACTTCACCGGGGTCCAGGCCGGCCCCGCCTGCACACAGTTGCTCGCCTGGTTCGGTGCCGACGTCCTGAAGGTGGAGCGCCCCAACGGCGGCGACGTCACCCGGAAGCAGCTGCGGGACATCGAGGACCTCGACGCGTTGTACTTCACGATGCTCAACAGCAACAAGCGTTCCCTCGCCATCAACACCAAGACCCCTGAAGGCCTTGAGGTGTTGGAGAAGCTCATCACCGACGCCGACGTCCTGGTGGAGAACTTCGCCCCGGGCGCCCTGGACCGCATGGGCCTGACCTGGGAGCGCATCCAGGAACTCAACCCGCGGCTGATCTTCGGCTCGGTCAAGGGCTTCAACGACGACTCCTCCTGGAACGACCTCAAGGTCTACGAGAACGTCGCCCAGTGCGCGGGCGGCGCCGCCTCCACCACCGGCTTCTGGGACGGCCCGCCGACCATCTCCGGCGGCGCCCTCGGCGACACCAACACCGGGATGCACCTGGCGATCGGCATCCTGACGGCGATCATCGACCGCAGCAAGACGGGCAAGGGGCAGAAGGTCTCCGTCTCCATGCAGGACGCCGTGCTCAACCTCTGCCGTGTCAAGCTGCGTGACCAGCAGCGACTGGAGCGGGTCGGCTACCTGGAGGAGTACCCGCAGTACCCCAACGGCGAGTTCACCGACGTCGTACCGCGTGGCGGCAACGCGGGCGGCGGCGGCCAGCCCGGCTGGGTGCTCAAGTGCAAGGGCTGGGAGACCGACCCGAACGCGTACATCTACTTCACCGTCCAGGAGCAGAACTGGAAGCGCACCGCCGAGGTGATCGGCCGCCCCGAGTGGGCCGAGGACCCGGCGTACGCCACCGCGCGCGCCCGTCAGTCGCACATCTTCGAGATCTTCGAGGAGATCGAGAAGTGGCTCGCGGACAAGACCAAGTACGAGGCGGTGGACATCCTGCGTGAGTGGGAGGTGCCCTGCGCCCCGGTCATGAGCATGAAGGAGCTGGCCTACGACGAGGACCTGCGCAAGAGCGGCACGGTCGTCGAGGTCGAGCAGAAGGGCCGCGGCACCTATCTGACCGTCGGCAGCCCGGTGAAGTTCTCCTCCTTCAAGCCGGACATCGCCGGCGCCCCGCTGCTGGGCGAGCACAGCTCCGAGGTGCTGGTCGAGCTGGGCTACGACGAGGAGACGATCGGCCGGCTGAAGGAGAGCGGGGTCATCGTCTGAGGCCTGGACGATGATGCGGAAGCGGCCGTGGCCCGAAAGCCACGGCCGCTTCCGCGTGTCCGGCGGCGCCTCAGACCGTTGCCTTGCTCTCGGCCTCGGCCCGCCGCCGCATCAGCTCCCGCTCCCGCTCGCGCCGCGCGGTGACGTCCCGGATGACCGCCCCGACGTACGTACTGCCGTCGGGGCCAGGCAGCAGTGCCACGCTGAACTCGATGGACAGCTTGCGGCCGTCCGCCGCCAGCGCGGGCACGTTGAGCAGATCCGCGTCGCCGTACTTGGTCGTCCCCCGCGCCATGGCTTCCTCGAACCCGTCCCAGTGACGCTTCCGGTGCCGCTCGGGGATGATGACGTCCAGACTGCGGCCGTCCACGTCGTCCGCCGAGAACCCGAAGATGCGCTCCGCGCCCCGGTTCCAGAAGCGGATCAGCCCTTCGCCGTCGATGATCACTATGCCGTCGGGCGCCTGGGTGGCCATTCCCAGCACCACCTCGGGATGCAGATCTTCCATGTCGCCTCCGTGCAGGGGCAGTTGGATACCGAACGCATGCTGGACGACAGTATACAGATGGATGGTATACAGAATCCATACCGCCCAGGAGGAGCAGCGACCCCGAACAGAGGCGGGACCCCCGCGGCGCAGGGGGCGCTCCCCGCCGCCAGGGGCCCCGCCGTCGTGGGCCGTGGCTCGACTACTCCGGCATCATGCGGCGGTCCCGAGTGCGAGGAGATCGCTGATGGCGTGGACGGTCCGCAGGGTGGGGACGTCGACGCCGGTGATGTCGGCGAGTTCGATGACGGCGGTCAGGAGGACGTCGAGTTCGAGGGGTTTCCCGCGTTCGAGGTCCTGGAGGGTGGAGGTGCGGTGGTCGCCCACGCGCTCGGCGCCGGCGAGGCGGCGCTCGATGGAGATGCCGACACGGCAGTTGAGGGCCTCGGCGACGGCCAGGGTCTCTTCCATCATGGTCTGGATGACCTGACGGGTGCCGCCGTGGTGGCACATCTGGCGCATCGTGGCGCGCGCGAGGGCGCTGATCGGGTTGAAGGAGATGTTGCCGAGCAGCTTGAGCCAGATGTCGTTGCGCAGAGCCGGCTCGACGGGGCACTTGAGTCCACCGGCCCGCATGGCCTCGCTGAAGGCCTCGCAGCGCGGGGAGAGGGAACGGTCCGGTTCGCCGATCGAGAACCGGGTGCCCTCCAAGTGCCTGACGACGCCCGGCCCTTCCAGCTCGGTCGCCGCATACACGACACAGCCGATGGCCCGCTCCGGCGCGAGTACGGCACTGACGGCGCCGCCGGGGTCCACGCTCTCGACGCGCTGACCGTCGTACGGACCGCCGTGACGGTGGAAGTACCACCAGGGGATTCCGTTCTGGGCGGCGATGACAGCGGTGGACCCGTGGAGAAGCGGCTCGATGAGCGGCCCGCACGCCGCGTACGAGTTGGCCTTGAGTCCGAGGAAGACATAGTCGACGGGGCCGATGTCGGCGGGGTTGTCGGTGGCGTGGGCGTGCGCGGTGAAGTCACCGCGGGGGCTGAGAACCCGTACGCCGTGTTGCCTCATGGCCGCGAGGTGCGGTCCACGGGCGACGAGGTGGACGTCGGCGCCTGCTTGGTGCAGGGCGGCGCCGACATAGGCGCCGATGGCTCCGGCGCCGAGGATGGCGACTTTCACTGGGTGGCGCTCCGTTCGGTCGAGGGTGTACCGCGGAACTGTCGAAAACTGTCGACGAAATATTGTCTACAGGATGGAAGTGACGGCAGCAAGGGTCTGGGACGGCGCCCGGACGGCCACCCGGGGCCGCGTGAGCTGGGTTTCCGGTCGTTTGTGCGCCGTAGACTGTAGGCGAAAGCCAATTCATACTGGGCTCTCACATGTGGCGACGACGCTGCGGAGGAGGGGCCGTCATGCTGTCGACGACAGGACTGCCGCAGGGTGCGGTACCGAAGCTCGAACGCCCCGGTCCGCTGCGCGACCGCGTCTACGAGGCGCTGCTCGAACTGATCACGACCCGCGCCCTGCAACCCGGTCAGCACCTCGTCGAGAGCGAACTCGCCGGACACCTCGGGGTCTCCCGCCAGCCCGTCCGCGAGGCGCTCCAACGGCTCAGCACCGAGGGCTGGGTCGACCTTCGGCCCGCCCAGGGCGCCTTCGTGCACGAGCCGACGGAGGCAGAGGCGGACCAACTCCTCACCGTCCGCACCCTGTTGGAGGCCGAGGCCGCCCGCCTCGCCGCGGCCAACGCGGGTGCCGCGGCCATCACCGTGCTGGAGGACATGTGCGCGGAGGGCGAGCGCGCGGTCGCCGCCGACGACGTGGACGGCGCGGTGGCGATGAACGCCCGGCTCCACGCGAAGGTGATGGAACTCGCGGGCAATACGGTCCTCGCCGAGCTGGCCGCGCAGGTCGACCGGCGGGTGCGCTGGTACTACACGCCGGTGGCCCGGCAGCGCGGCCGGCAGTCGTGGATCGAGCACCGTGAGCTGATCGCGGCGATCGCGGACGGCGACGGGCAGCGGGCCACGGAGGTCATGCGGACCCACACGGAACACACCCGGAAGATGTACCACCAGCGGGAGCGCTAGCAGGGTGGGCGCACGGTCACCGTCCCGTTGCCCGTGGTGAGAGATATGCAGGTGAAAGCCACTCTGAAAGCTTGGTATTGTTGTTCGTGTCGCTGCGGGGAGCACTCCCGACGGCGGCAGACACCTAGTCCGGGTGGCGGAATGGCAGACGCGCTAGCTTGAGGTGCTAGTGCCCTTTATCGGGCGTGGGGGTTCAAGTCCCCCCTCGGACACACTATTGCCCCACGAGTCCCGTTTCGCGGGCAGGGGAAACTGGCACCCGCTTCGGCTACCGGCCGGGCGCGGGTGTTTCGTCGTTTCGGCAGGCTTCTGACTTCCTCCTTTCTGCGGTTCGGTGGGCTGGTGGTGTGGTGGCGTGGTCATTGGTGAGGCGGATGGCCAGTGCGGGCAGGTGGGGCAGGACGTGGTCCTCGCGGACGTAGGCGCTGGGCGTCCGGTGGGGGATGGGCGGGGTGGCGCTGGAGTGGCCGTGCCGGCAGCGGTAGGCGGGGCGGTGGGCCCAGTGGGATTCCATCCGGCGCCTGCAGACGCCGCAGCGCAGTAGCCCTGCGAGGAGGTACGCCCGTTTTGGCGCCGTCTCCCGGTTGGCCCGGGTGTGCTGGGCGGCGATGAAGTCGGCTTCGCTGACCAGCGCCGGATGCGCCGGCTGGGTGGAGATGATCCAGTCGGTGGGGGTGTTCCAGCGCATGATGTCGCGGTGGCCGAGGCCGGTGTTTTCGGGGTCGATGAGGACATGGTCGGTGCGCTGGCGGTTCCAGACCTGGCGGCCGGTGTAGCGGGGGTTGGCGAGAATGGCCCGCACCGTGGTGGGGATCCACCGGCCGTTGGACGGGTGCGGGTTGCGGTCGGGGTCGGCGGCGGACGGGCAGGGGATGCCCGCATCGTTGAGCGCGCGGGTGATCCGGGCGACGCTGTGCCGGGCCAGGCGCTGCGCGAAGATCCAGGACACGATGGGCCCGCACAGGGGGTCGATGTCCAGGCGCTGGATGCGTACGCCGCGGCGGGCGAAGGTGCGGTTGGGGTGCGGGCCGGCGTCGACGAGGCGGTAGCCGTAGGGTGGCCGGCCGCCGAGGTAGCGGCCCTGGTCGCGGGTCTGGACGGTCATTGCGCTGAGCACCCGGATTCGGGCCCGGGCGATCTCGCGTTTGGACAGGATGCCGAGGAGGATCATCAGCTCTTCCTGTCCGGCGATCTGCGGGTCGACGGCGCCGCCGAGTTCCGGTATCCACACTTCGATGCCGTAGTGCTCGAAGAGCGGGGCCATGGTGGCGAACTGGTTGCCGTAGAAGGCGCGTTCGCTGGAACCGATGATGACCGCGTCGAAGTCCCGGTCCGGATCGGTCATCGCGGTGAGGAGTGCGGCTGCCTGCGGTCGGCGTGCCCAGGGCACCGTGCGGCTGCTGCCGACATCGAAGAACTCGGTCACGATCCGTCCGTGCCCGGACGCCAGTGCCTGGGCGCCCAGTAGCTGCCAGGCCTGTGAGGTGGTCGGGTCCTGATGATCCTCGGTGGAGACACGTCCGTAGAACGCGAACCGCAGACCACCGGTGTCCGGACAGTCGGCGGGCGCAGGGTGCAGGGCGGAATCGTGAGCCCACCAGGTCAGAAGCCCTTCGCCCGCGGTCGAGTCCGGTGTCCGTCGGGCTACAGCACCGTGCGCTGCCATGTTCGACGCCTCCTACCGGTCGCCGAGCCACCCCGCACCGGGGAGATGCCCGCAGGGACGTCACCGTGAGCGAAGACGGAAGACGTTTGACCAGAAAGAGTGAAGATCGAGATGCCTTGCGGTCGAGGAACGGTCGCCGTTAGTGACTGGTGGAGCGGTTCGTCCAGACACCCCAACACGACGCTGACCTGGATCCATACGAGGACAGCTTCACCGTCGGACACGGGATGTGGTCATCGTGTCAGCAGTCAACGTCACTGAACCCATGGGGCGTTGACGGTATGCTGATTCGCTCAGGAAGCATTCCGGGGGTGTTGTGACCGACGCAGACTTGATGACCGTCACGCTTGAGGGAGCACCTGACAGCGACTTGGTGGAACTCGACGAGCTCACGGTTCAGTTGCGAGCAGATCTGCTTCAACTTGACGTTGATCGTGTGGAATCCGTGCGTACCGAGGACACTCCCGCAGGTTCCAAGCCCGGCGACGCGATCGCGCTCGGGGTCCTCGCCATCACGCTGTCGCCCATGGCCTTACGGGGCGTGTTGAGGTTACTGGAAACGTGGATGACCAACCGTCCTCTGCGTAAGGTGCGGGTGGTGTTCGGCGACGACAGCATTGAACTTGAACATGCGTCGCCGGAAGACCAACGGAGACTTGTCGACGCTTTCATCGAGACCCATGGGCCCGTCTCAAGCGTGGAGCCGGAGGGTGAAGCAGGACCGTCCGGTGCCTGAGGCGGCAATCTCCGTCGAGGAGAGACACACGGCTGGCGGCTGTGCCTGGTAGCCGCAGCGCCCTGCTCATTGCGACAGGCGAGTACGAGAATCCGGCGCTGAGAAAGCTTCGTTCACCCGCGCGCGATGCCGCGGGGCTGGCGGATGTACTGCAGGACCCGGACGTTGGCGCATTCGACGTCACTCGGGTGATCGATCGGCCCCAGCATGAAGTGAACCGAAAGCTGGAGACCTTTTTCCAGGACCGAAGCCGCGACGATCTGCTGCTGCTTCACTTTTCGTGCCATGGAATCAAAGACGACAGTGGCAGGCTCTACTTCGCTGCCACAGACACGGACAAAAGGCTTCTGGCGTCCACCGCGATATCTGCGGCTTTCGTGCACGACCAGATGCAAGGCTGTCGAGCGAAGTCGATTGTCGTGCTCCTCGACTGCTGTTACAGCGGCGCCTTTCTGCCGGGTGCCAAGGGCGACACAGCGGTGCACGTGAGGGAAGAACTGGCAGGACATGGCCGGGTCATTCTCACGGCGACGAACCGCACCGAGTATGCGTGGGAAGGCGATCACCTCACCGAGATGGTGCCCGAACCCTCACGGTTCACCGGGACGATCATCGAGGGCCTTCGGACCGGAGAGGCAGACCGGGACCAGGACGGAATCGTCGGCGTCCATGAGCTTTACGACTACGTCTACGAGCGGATCCGTGCCGCCGGCGTGAAGCAGAGACCGCAGATGTCGGCGCAGGTCGAACATCGGGTGGATATCGCCAGAGCCGCCAAGCGCAGGCCCAATCACGTCAGTACCGTCCAGGAGACGGGCACGCCGCAACTGCCGGCCGGTGATGAGCTGGCCTTCGATGTCTCGTCACCGCTTGGAGTACGGCAGCCCGGTGTGAGGCGGGAAGCAGCCACTGTGGATGTCGTCGCGGTCCCAGACCGCGCCGTGCTGCGCGGCACACCCTCCCCAACCCTCGTTGCCGGTCCGGCAGAAGCGGTGAACGGAATCCGCGACCTGCCGCCGCACGCCGAGCACGCCTGGCCCTCTGGCAACCCCACGTACTCGCTGCCCTCGCTGTCTCTCCTCGCGCATGGGGCCCCCGGCAAGCGCCGCAGCGCGGCCAACGAGGCGGCAGTTGCCGCGCTCATGAACGTCTTCATCGAGTTCCAGGTCGACGCCACCGTCACCGGCTTCACGCGAGGACCGACGGTAACCCGGTACGAGGTCGAGCTCGGCCGCGCGGTGCAGGTCCAGCGGATCACCGCGCTGACGAAGAACATCGCGTACGCGCTCGCCAGCCCCGACGTACGGGTTACCTTCCCGATTCCTGGCGAGTCGGCGGTCGGAATCGAGGTTCCGAACATCGACCGGGAACTGGTCAGTCTTGGCGACGCACTCCGTCTGGCCGTGGCCGCCGGGGACGATCACCCCATGCTGGTTGCGCTCGGCAAGGAGGTCGAAGGTGGCTACGTGATGGCCGACCTCGCAAAGATGCCACACATGCTCGGCGCCGGTGCCATGGGTACGGGCAAGACGTCATTCATCGACTGCCTGATCACATCGATCATGATGCGGGCGACGCCGACGGACGTCCGCATGATGCTCGTCGATCCCAAGCGCGTGGAGTTGATGGCGTACGAGGACATCCCGCACCTGATCACGCCGATCATCACCGACCCGTACCGGGCCGTCGAGGCACTCCAGCGGATCGTACGAGAGATGGATCTTCGCTACGACGACTTGGCGGCATACGGCTACCGGCATATCGACGTCTTCAACGAGGCTGCGCGCGAGGGAATCATCACCGCGCCCGAGGGTGCTGAGCGGGGTCTCTCATCGCATCCGTACTTGCTGGTGATCGTCAATGAACTAGCCGACCTGATGATTGTCGCGCCGCGCGACGTCGAGGACTCCATCGTGCACATCGCGCGGCGTGGACACACTGTCGGCATCCATCTGGTGCTTGCCACGGAGCAGCCCTCGGCCGATGTGGTCACCGGTCCGATCAGGGCGAGCGTGCCCTCGCGGCTGGCGTTCGCCACCAGGTCCCTCACCGACTCGCGGGTCGTCCTTGACAGGCCCGGTGCGGAGAAGCTCATCGGCAAGGGTGACGGGCTGTTCCTGCCGACGGGCGCGAACAGTCCGATCCGTATCCAGGGTGCCTGCGTGACCCAGGAGGAAATCGCTGCCGTCGTTGCCCACGGCAGCACGCAGGTGACTGCCGCGCGAGTTGCGGCGTCCAGGCGTCCGACAGGGCACAAGGGTGAGACAGGTCTTATCGACCGGACGTCCGCACCGGACAACCAGCTGGCAGGCCCGCCCGCCTACCAGCCGGGGTTTCAGGTGTTCAAGGGGTTCCTCGCGACCGTGACGCTCTATGGAGACCGGGCCGAGATCAAGCGCAAGCTCATGGGGAGGACCGGGGGTGCCAAGGACTCTGTCGTCCCCCTACGGGAGGTCGTCGGGGTTCGGTTCAAGGAGCCCACCCTGCTCGTGAACGGGTACGTACAGCTTGCCACCGCGCAGGACCAGGGTCGGCTGCGTGCCGTGAGCACTGACATCGAGAAGACCATGGCTGGCAACTCTCGTAGTGTTGTTTTCACGTGGAACCAGCGGGAGATATTTGCCGCTTACCTGGCAGCGGCCACTGCCGGAGTTCGAGCGCAGGGTGGCAATCCCTTCGCGTGAGACGAGCCGCAGGACGGCAGCCGCGGCCGTGCGGCGCCTATGAGTGCAGAGTGCTGGACTGACTCGGCTCATGCCAAGGTGCTCGCCTCGAACCAGGGCCGATTCTGGTTCGATGTGTTTCCGATGACCTCGCATGTGGAGTGCGTCGCGATCCTGGAGCCCGCTGAGAAGGGCCGCTGACCGGCCTCGATCTTGATCCTCAACTGGGCGCCGGGGCGCGGCCGTTCCTTGCGGACGACCGGCCGCATGCCCTGGGGCCGGCCGTCGAGGACGTCACAGGTCAGTTCGGCGACCCCGACGCCGTGGCGGAACGGACGCCTACCTCTCCGCCGCCCTCAGTCGCTGGGCCGCCGTGTCGCCGCGGCGGCCGACCGGTACGACGCCGGTCGCGGCGGCGAGGCCGTACGGCGGCATGTCGTCGTACACCGACTCGTAGGAGCCCGCCGGGACGATGAACGTCTCGTGCCAGATACCCACGTTGCCCTTTCCCTCGCGTGCCCGGCGGTTGAACGCCGTCCACGCGGGCCGGTGTTCCTTGTCCTTCTCGTGGGCATAGGCGAGGAGCCGCTCCTTGTCCGTCCAGTACTGGATGACGTAGAAGTCCCGGAGACTGCCGTACAGCACCTTGTAGCCGAGCAGCCCGCTGTCCTTCTCCTGGGACAGTTCACGCAGCATGCGTGGCATCGACCTGAACGCCGGAAACCAACTGGAGAACGCTCGCAGCCGGTTGATCCGCAAACCGATGTGGAAGACGACGACACCGCCCTCGGCGGCTGCGGTATTGCGCCCCGGAACCACTTTCTCGGACATGAATCTCCTCTGTTTCACGGCCGGACGAGCGATCGGGATTTCACGCGAACCACCCAGAAGTGGCTCACCAGCCCGAGACACCAGCCCAGAATCGACCACAGAGGCCAGAAGAAGAGGTCCGGAGTGAAGATCGCCCACACCACCACCTGAGCGATATTGGCGATGACGTACCAGAAAAGGTGGATCCGTAGCCCCCACCTCATGGCCTTTTCGCTTTTGTGCATTACCCCTCCTGTACATCCTGTGCGGCTGTCTCGATGAGGCCCACCGTCGCGCCCGGCCGGGAGACGAACACCATGTGCGAGGCGCCCTCGACCACCTGGGTCGTCGCGCCGGAGCGCTGGGCCATGAACTCCTGCGTCGCCGGCGGGATGATCCGGTCGGCGCCGCTGATCAGGTTGTAGCTCGGGATGGTGTGCCAGGCCTGCGGACCGGCGGCGGGCTCGCCCAAGGCGGCGCCGGTGGCCGGGCGTTGCGTGATCGAGTAGAGGGCGGCCTCCTCTGCCGACACGTCGGCCGCGAAGTGGGGATGGAAGACCTTCGGGTCGATGTAGAGGTCGACCTGTCCGTCGGACAGCGGCACCGGCTTCAGGGACTCGCCCACGGTGCTGCCCGGGAACTTCCCGACCAGCGCCTCCGCGCTCTCGCCGGTCTCCGGGACGAACGCCGCCAGGTAGACCAGTGCCTTCACGTTCGCGTTTCCCTGGGCGGCGGTGGAGATCACCGCGCCTCCGTACGAGTGCCCGACCAGCACGATCGGTCCCTCGATGCTCTCCAGCAGCGACCTGACGTTGGCCGCGTCAAAGGCGAGCCCCCGCAGGGGATTCGGCGCGGCGATCACTGAATAGCCGTCGGCGACAAGCCGTTTGGTGACGGTGTTGAAGCCGCTGCTGTCGGCAAAGGCTCCGTGTACGAGCACGATCGTCGGTTTCCCGTTCAGCATGGACCAGCCTCTCCTCGGGCGTGCGGATCGACGCAAAGCTATGGCGTCGCACTGGACGGGCAATGAATGAGGCCGGGACCTGGGTCCGGGTGGTTTTCACTGGTCATTCAGTCGACGTCAAGTCGGTCCGGCCAATCTGAGCGCCTCGGAGGACAGCTGACTGGGGGGTGCCGATGGTGTCGGACGAGGAAGCCGATGTCGTGGTGATCGGATCGGGAATGGGCGGACTCGCGGCGGCGCGCGCGATCGCGCAGTTCGGCGGAAAGCGGGTTCTCGTCCTCGAACAGCACTACACGCTCGGCGGGATGACGCACGAGTTCTCCCGCGCCGGGCGATACCGGTTCGGCACCGGGCTGCACTACATGAGCGCGGACGCCGGCCCGTTCCTCGGGTTCATGACGGACGGGCGGGCGCAGCTCTGGCCGCTGCCGGACGAGTACGACGCGCTGCACTTCCCGGGGTTCGACTTCGCCGTACCCGCCACGAAGGAACGGTTCCGGGCGCGTCTGAAGGAACGGTTCCCCGACGAGGCCGACGCGATCGACGGCTTCTTCCGGACCACGCGCCGGGCCATGGCCGGACTGACCGCGCGCAATGTCTTCGCGTCGTTCCCCGCCGGTGTACGGAAGGCGGGCACGCCCGTCGTCGAGCGGCTCTTCCCTTCGGCGTACCGGTCGTTGCGGGATCAGGTCGCCCGGAGCTTCCGCGATCCGGAGCTGCGGGCCGTACTGGCCGCGCGGTGGGGGCTCTACGGCACTCCGCCGGCGTCGAGCGCGTTCGGCTATCACGCGGCGGTTCCGCTGACCTTCTTCATGGAGGGCACCGCGCATCCCGTGGGCGGTCCGCACGAGCTCAACCGGGTCGTGCTGGAGATCCTCGCGCGGTACGGCGTGGTGCTGCGCCCCCGGCAGAAGGTGCACGAGGTCGTCGTCGAGGCGGGCCGGGTGGCCGGTGTCGACGTCGAGGACACCGCAACCGGACGCCGGTACCGCGTGCGGACGGACACCGTCGTCTCGGCGGCCGGGGTGCGCAACACGTACGCCCTGATCGGGAGGAGCCACGAACTGGCGGAGCTGCCCGCGGAACGGTCGGCGGTCATGCTGTTCCTCGGGCTGGACCGGTCGCCTGCCGAGTTCGGGCTGCGCGGCGAGAACCACTGGTTCATGCCGGATCTCGACGAGCACGACAGCGTTCGTCGCCCGCTCGGGGAAGGCACGCTGTACGTCTCGTTCGCGTCGCTCAACAACCCCGCCGCCCGCTTCCATACCGTGGAGCTGCTGGAGATCGTCGACCCCAAGGTGGTCGACCAGTGGCGCGGGACCCCCGAGCACGAACGGCCGGACAGCTACCGGAAGTTCAAGGACGAGCTGACCGAACGGCTGATCGCCCGCCTGGAGGAACGCTGGCCCGGCTTCCGGGAGACGATCGCCTTCGCGGAACTGGCGACGCCGCTGTCCTTCGAGACCTACCAGCACAGCGTGCTGGGCTCCTTCTACGGGCTCGCGGCGACTCCCCAGCGGCTGCGCTCCGCGCGGGCGGGATGCCGTACGCCCGTCAAGGGGCTGTTCGTCGCCGGGCAGGACGCCTGGGGCTCCGGTGTGGTCGGGGCGCTGGCGGGCGGGCTGATGGCGGCGAACGCCGTCCTCAAGCCCCGGCAGCTCGGGACGATGTGGCGGGCCATCCGTTCCGGCGGGGTGACCCGGGACCCGGCCCCGCCCGGGGAAGGTCCCTGGGAGGGCTATCTGCGCGTGGCCGGTGTCGAGGCGCTGACCCCGACGGTCCGGAGGATCCGCCTGGAACCCCTGGCCGGGGGCACGATGCCGTTCTCGTTCGCCGCCGGGCAGTACCTGAAGGTCGAACTGCCCGTCGCCGTCGAGCCGATCGAACGCTCGTACTCGATATGCAGCGGCCCCGGGGAGAACGGCTTCGTGGAGATCGCGGTCAAGCACGAGCCGGACGGGCTCGGTTCGGGTTTCCTGCACGAGGAGTTGGAGGTCGGGCTCGCGCTGCGGGTGAGCGGTCCGCACGGCGAGTTCACCTGGCGGCCGGGCACCGGGGAGAAGGGCACCGGCGAGGACGGCACGCTCCTGCTCATCGCCGGGGGCGTCGGCATCACCCCGCTGATGAGCGTGCTGTACGCGGCGGCCGACGCCGGTCACCCGGGGCGGATCGTGCTGCTGGCGAGCCACCGGACCCGGGACGAGGTGCTGTTCGGGCCGGAGATCGAAGCGTTGCGGGCCCGGCTGCCGGGGCTGACGGTGTCGGTCTTCACGACGGACCGGCAGGGACGGATCGGCCTCGACGAGCTGCGGCCCCATGCCGGTCCGGCGACCCGGGTGCACCTGTGCGGACCGGCGTCGATGATGAGCGACCTGATCGGCCGCCTGACGGAACTGGGGGTGCCGCGCGAGGCCGTCCGCACCGAGGCGTTCGTGTCGGGCCGGAGCAGGGAGACCCGCCGGGAGAAGGCCCACGCCATCGCCGTCGCCGCGGCGGCGGCCGGTGTCACCGAGTTCGTGATCGGCACGGCCGACGGCACCCCGGCGTTCGTCTGCGGCCCCGGGCAGTCCGTCCTCGACGCCGCCAACGCCGTCGGCGTCCCGTTTCCCCAGTCGTGCGGCGAAGGCGCCTGCGGCACCTGCCGGGTGCGGGTGCTCTCCGGCGCCTACGAGACCGATGACCGGGGGATGTTCTCCGCCGACGAACTGGCGGCGGGCTGGCGGCTGGCCTGCCAGACACTGCCCACCGAGGATCTGGTGATCACCCTGTAGGACGGGCCGGCCGCAACCAAAAAGGCGGGCGAGGCCGACGTGGCGCTCGACCGGGCGGGCCCGTTCATCGAAACGTACGCCGAGAACCTGCCGTTTCTGCGGCGGGCACGGGTGTCGCGGGCACGCGGTGAACCGGTCGCCTCCCTCCGCGCCGTTTCCGAGGGGAAGCACGCACCGTCGGTGGCACATCGAGAACCCGGCCCGCGCTCATCCGCCATGACTTCGGAGAGCGGTTCGTCCCGAGGGCGCCGGGCGGGACGGGTTCACGTCCTGCTGAATTGGCGTCGCCCAGCGGCCGCCTCGGCGCATGGACCCAGGCTGCGAAGCAACCGTAAAATGAATATGCCGCAGCCGATCGTGGTCGGGCCGTGAGTGGGGGTAGGGGTGGGCATGGCTTCATCCGGCGGACATCTGCGTCTGCAGATTCTCGGTCCGTTGCGGATCTGGCGGGACGGCGTCGAACTGGACCCCGGGCCTCGGCAGCAGTCGTATCTGCTCGCGGTGCTGCTCGCCCGCGCGGGCAAGCCGATCAGTACGAGCGAGTTGGTCGACCTGATCTGGGCCGAGGACGTCCCGGCGTCGGCGGTGAACATTCTCCAGAAGTACGTCGGCGCGTTACGTCGGCTGCTGGAGCCGCTGCTGCCCGTCCGCGAAGCCGGATCGTTTCTCCACCGTCGCGGCAATTCCTACCTTTTCACCGCCGCCCCTGCCACGCTGGACCTCGTCGCCTTCCGGGAACTCGTCGCCGCCGCCGGGGCCGCGCTGACTCGGCACGATCACGAGGCGGCCCTCGATCACTACGTCGGAGCGCTCGGGCTCTGGCACGGCTCGGCGGGCGACGGCAGCGCCGACGGGACGATCGCCACGACGGTCTTCGCCGCACTCGACAACGAGTTCTACGACGCGTGCACGACGGCAGGGGAGCTTGCCGTGTCGATGGGGCAACCGGAGCGGGTGCTCGCGGCTCTGCGACTGGCCGCGTCGATGGCACCGTTCAACGAACCCGTGCTGGCCGGTCTCGTCGGCGCTCTCGGCGCCGCCGGACGCCAGGCGGAGGCGCTGGCGGTGTTCCGGCAGGTCCGCGACCGGCTCGCCGACGAACTCGGCATCGACCCGGGTCCGGCACTGGAGGACGCACATCGGCGGATACTCACCCAGCTCCCGGCGCCGCCGCTGGTGTGGGAGGCGGACGAGGAAGCCGGGCGGACCACGGCGACCACCTTGTTCGGCCGGACCGAGGAACTCGCCACGCTGCGGCGCGTCGTGGAGCGCGCACTCGCCGGTGACACCGCGATCGGCGTCGTCGAGGGCGAACCGGGCGCGGGCAAGACCCGGCTGCTGGAGGAGGCCGCCGCCGTGGCGGGCCGGCTGGGCGCGCTCACCGTCTGGGGCTCCTGTCTGGAGGGCGACGGGACACCGGCGATGTGG
The DNA here is from genome assembly GCF_042889145.1 of Streptomyces sp. NPDC002680. Lineage (NCBI taxonomy): Bacteria > Bacillati > Actinomycetota > Actinomycetes > Kitasatosporales > Streptomycetaceae > Streptomyces > Streptomyces sp. NPDC002680. Next base: position 242,158 of record NZ_JBIAQP010000013.1, on the reverse strand, counting down.
CCGTGGGAGCAGGCACTGAGCCAGGTCGTCCACAGCCTGCCCGCTCCGGCGAGCGAACAGTGGCTCACCGGCGGGCTGGGCAGCCTCCTCGCGGCGCGGGACGACGCGACCCGGGAACTTCCCGACGGCAACGCCCAGTTCCGGCTGTTCGAACAGGTCGTCGCCCTGGTCGGACAGGCCTCGGCGCGGCGGCCGACACTCCTGATACTCGACGACCTCCAGTGGGCCGACGTCACCTCCCTGCAGTTGTTGCAGCACCTGGCGGGACGGCTGCCCCAGGGCGCCGCGATCATCGGCGCGTTACGTGACCGCGCACCCGTACTCGGCCCGGACCTCTCCCGGGTGCTGGCCGCCGCCAGCCGGCTGCCCGGTCACCGGAGGTTCCGGCTCGGTCCGCTCGGTCCGGCCGACGTGGCCGAACTCGTCCGCCACGAGGCCGGCCAGGATCCCGGCGACGCCGTCGCCCGCGCCATCCACGCCCGTACCTCCGGCAATCCGTTCTTCGTCCGTGAACTGTCCCGGCTCCTCAGCGGGAACGGCGCGATCGGCGACGGCGACACGACCGCCCCGGCCGGGGTCCCGTCCACCGTCCATGACGTCGTCCGCGACCGGATGGCCGGGCTCGACGACCGCGCCCGCGACCTGCTGCGGGTGGCCGCGCTCATCGGCCGCGACGTCGATCTCAGACTGCTGTCCCGCGCCACCGGTGTGGACGTCGCGGACTGCCTCCACCGCCTGGAACCGCTGCATACGCTCGGGCTGCTCGAACCCGGGCCGCATGACCCGTCCTCGCTCCGCTTCGCGCACGACCTGGTGCGCGAGTCGGTCTCCGAGACCGCGTCCAAAGTGCGGGTCACGCAGCTGCATCTGCGTGTCGCGGACGCGCTCGAACAGATCCACGCCGACGACGAGGACGTCGCCGAACGCCTCGCGTACCACCTGTGGGCCGCCGGCCCCCTCGCCGAGCCCGTGCGCGTCGCGGAGGCGCTGATCCGCGCCGGGCGCCGCGCGGCGGCCAAACTCGCCTTCGAGTCCGCCGACCGGCAGCTGCGCTCCGCGGTACAGGTCACCCGGGCCTCCGGACTCATGGAACTGGAGTTCGCCGCCCTCACGCTGCTCGCCATCGTCGTCAGGCGACACTCGGGGTACGACGCCTCGACCTTCGATCTGCTGGAGCGGGCCGAGTACCTGGCCAGCACCCTCGGCCGGGAGGCGGAGGCCGCCGACTTCCTCTTCATCCGCATGATGGGCGCCTACACCTCCGTCGAAGAGGGCCGCGGGGAGCTGGCCCGCCGACTGCACGAGCTGGGCCAGGTGTCCTCCGATCCGGCCGTCCGACGCTACGGCCGGCACGCCTGGGGCCTGCATCAGTGGGACATCGGCAACATCGGCGAGGCGTACCGGTCCCTCACCAAGGAGGATGCCGCCGCTGTCGGCGGCACCCTCGCCCCGGACGAGGAGACACCGCTCCGGCGGGACGGCGGCATTCCCGGGGAAGGGCCCGGCTGGCGGGCGGTCATGACTGCACTGCACGGTGATGTCGACACGGCGCTGGCCTTCGTCGACACCTGGGACACCCCGACGGACCCGTACGCGGCCTCGGTCTGGGTCTATTACACGATCATGATCACGTCCATGGCCGGGGACGCCGACACGGCACGGCGAGCGGGCGAGCGGTGGGCCGCCGTCGGCTTCGTGCGGCTCAGCGCCAACATCGACCTCTACATACGCCAGTTCTGGTGCTGGGCACGTGCCCTCACCGGCGAGGATCCGGCCGGCGCCGCGACCGAGGCCGAGGAACTCCTGACCGCCCACCTGCTCGACCCGCCGCAATGGGGCATCGCCTACCACTACGCGCTGATCGCCGAGATGTGGCTGGCAGCCGGATCGCCCGATCGGGCCGGAGCCGCTCTCGACCGAGCGGACCAGGCGATATGGGACTTCGGGCAGCGGTACGCCGAAGGGCTCCTGCTGCTGCTGAGGGCGCGCCTGCTGCAGGCCCGCGGCGCACCGCACCCCGCTGTCCGGGCCGCCGCCGAACGGGCCCGCACGCACTCCACCGCACGCGAGGCGCACCTGTTCGCACGGCGGGCCGAACAACTCTCCCAGGACCTGGAGGCGACGCATGACCGCAGCTCCTGACGAGGAGCAGAGCGGGCTGACGGCCCTGGCCCGTGGGCTCTCGGCGCCGAAGGGCTTCGTCGACGCCAGCTTTGCCGCACCCGCCCCCGGAACGATTCGCCTGCTGGGCGGCATCCCCGCGCCCGAGGCTCTGCCGGTCGAGGCGATCGGCAAGGCATCGGCCCAGCTGTGGCAGGCCCCCGACGCCGCGACGGCGAGCCTGCAGTACGCGCCGGCGCGCGGATCCGCCGCGCTGTGCGACTGGATCGCGCAACGGGAGGGCGTCGACCCGAGCCGGATCGTGGTCACGAACGGCGGCATGCACGGCCTCTCCCTGGCGGTGCTCACCGTGGTCGAGCGCGGTGCCACCGTCGCGGTGGACGATCCGGTGTTCCCGGGATTCCTCTGGGCCCTGGAGGTGTCGACGACACGGATCCTGCCGGTACCGGTCGTGGCCGACGGCTTCGATGTCGAACACCTCGCCCGGCGGCTCGCCACCGGCGCCCGGATCGCCGCCGCCTACACCGTGCCCGACTTCCACAACCCCGCCCAGGTCAGTCTCTCGGCGCCGAAACGGCAGGCACTGATCGAACTCGCCGAGCGGTACGGCTTCTACGTGATCGTCGACAATCCGTACCGCGAACTGCGCTTCGGCGGCCGGGACCAGGGCGTCGCCACGTTCAACCGGTCGGACCGGGCGATCCACGTCAACTCCTTCACCAAGACCCTCGGCCCCGGCTGGCGCGTGGGCTGGCTGGTGCTGCCGGACCACCTCGTGGACCCGGTGACCCGGCTGCGCAACCGCCTCGACGTCCACACGTCCTCGGTGACCCAGGCGATCATCGAACGGCTGCTCATTGACGACGCCGAGTGGTTCGACCGGATCGTGCGCGACGCCACCGCGCTCTACCGGGAACGCGCGGGCGTGCTGATCGACGCCCTGAAGGAACACCTCCCGGGCGCCCTCGACGTCGTACCCCCCGAAGGCGGGTTGTTCCTCTGGCCGCGGCTCACCGACGACTCCGTGGACCCCGCGGCGCTGTTCCGGCGGGCGGCTGCCCACGGCGTGGTCTACCAGCCGGGCGAGTACTTCGCGGCGGACCCCCGGCAGCGCTCCTCGGCCCGGCACCTGCGGCTGTCCTACAGCGACCGCACCCCGGAGGAACTGCGGGAGGCCGTACGCCGGTTGGCCCTGGCTTTCTGAAGACACCCCTACCGCGGATCTCCTGGAGGCGTTCATGACCGACGTTCGGCTTCCCCTGCGCGCACTCGTCCCGTTCGCCGCCGGTTCGGTCGGCATGGGCATCTGGGTCACCGTGCCGGGCATCTTCCTGCTGTACTTCCTGACCGACGTCCTGGCCGTGCCACCGTCCGTGGCCGGTATCGCGCTCCTGCTGCCGAATGTCGCCGACATCGTGACGCACCCGTCGGTGGGCCGGCTCTCCGATGCCGACCTGGCTCGCACCGGCCACCGCCGGAGACCGATGCTGGTCGGCTGTGTCGTGGTGCTCGCCTTTGTGGCCCTGTTCGCCGTGCCGTCGGATCTGCACGGGACGACCGCCGCGATCTGGGTCTCCGTGGCGTTGGTCGTCGGCAACCTGCTCTACTCGCTCTACCAGGTCTCCTACCTCGCCACACCGGCCGACCTGGGTATCGGCTACCACGAGCGGACCCGCCTCATGGGCTACCGCAGCGTCGTGATCATCGTGAGCGTCCTGCTCGCCGGAGTGGCCGCGCCGCTGGTCGCCGGGGACGATCCGGGCGTCGGCGACTACACGAGGATGGCCCTGCTGCTCGGCGCGGTCATGCTCGCGGCGATGCTGGTCGGCATCACCGGCGTCGCCCGCCTCAACCGGGCCGCGCCCGGCACCCCGGCCGAGCCGGGCCACCGGGGCGGCCTCCTTGTGGCGTTGCGCGACCGGCAGTTCCGTGCCCTGACCGCGTCCTATCTGACCGTCGCGATCACGATGAACCTGGTACTGGCCGGCATGCCGTACTTCGCCGAGTACGAGCTGGGCCGCTCCTCCCTCACAAGCGTGCTCATCGCGGCGTTCATGGCGCCGGCGGTCCTGACCACGCCCCTGTGGGTCCTGGTGGCCCGGCGTCTCGGCAAGCAGCGCAGCCTGCTCGTCGCCCAGGCCGCGTTCGTGGCCGCGTCATTGGTGCTGGCCCTGGGCGCCGGGGCCGGCCTGCCCCTGCTGCTCGCGGCCGTGGCGGTGCTGGGCGTCTCGTTCGCCGCGATGCAACTCATGCCGCTGTCGATGGTGCCCGACGTCATCGCCGCCGTCGGGCCGAACGGCACCGCCAGTGCGGGCAGTTACACCGGCGTGTGGACCGCCGCCGAGGCCACCGGCGGCGCGTTGGGGCCGTACGTGTACTCGGCCTGCCTGGCCTTGGGCGGGTTCGTGGCCAGTAGCGCGGGCGAGCACACCACGCAGTCCTCCGGCGCGCTGGCGGCCGTCCGCTACGGCTTCACCCTGGTGCCGGCCGTGCTCATGACGATCGCCGTCGTGCTGCAACGCCGGTACACCCTGGACGAGCACGCCCACAGGGAACTGACAGTGAAGCAGCCCCTGTAGGCGCCCGGATCTCTGTTCAGTGCCCGTCAAGTAACCGGCTCTACGTTCGTCAGCGAGAACACCGGATACCGAAGGGCATACATCGATGACGACAACTCGCCGGGTGCTGTTGGCCGGATCCGCCGCCGCCGTGGTGGGCGCCGCGCTCGACGCGCCCGCCGCGCAGGCACACACCACGAGCAAGCCCACCGTGGTCCTCGTACACGGCGCGTTCGCCGACGCGTCGGGCTGGAACGGGGTCGCCTCCCGGCTCATCCGCGACGGCTATCCGGTCGTCGCACCGCCCAACCCGCTGCGCGGCGTGGCCTCCGACTCCGCCTATCTGGCCGGCATCCTCGCGACCCTCAGCGGCCCGCTCGTCCTCGTCGCGCACTCCTACGGCGGCATCGTCGTCACGAACGCCGCGACCGGCAACCCGAACGTGAAGGCGCTGGTCTACGTGGCCGCGTTCGTACCCGATCAGGGGGAGACGCTGCTGGGCCTGCAGACGAAGTACCCGGGCAGCAGACTCAGCGAGGCGGCGCTGGACTTCCGTCCCTACGGTGAGGGCCTCGTCGACGGCTACATCAAGAAGGAGTTCTTCCACGACGTGTTCGCCGGGGACCTGCCGAAGTCGACCACCGAGCTGATGTGGGCGGGCCAGCGGCCGGCGGACGTGCGCACCCTCGGGGAGCCGTCCGGCGCCCCGGCCTGGAAGACCGTTCCGTCCTGGTACCTCGTGGGCCGCGACGACCAGGTGCTGCCCCCGGCGGCGCAGCGGTTCATGGCGCGCCGGGCCGGCGCACACACCTTCGAGGCCGACACCTCGCATGTCGCGATGATCGCGCGGCCCGCGGCGACGGCCGCCCTCATCAAGCGCGCCGCGCGCTGACACCAGGAGGGGGTGGCGGCGATGTCGATGTTCGAGAGGCTGGGGCGGACGACGGTCCGCCGACGGTGGTGGGTGATCGGCCTGGCCGCGGCCTTCCTGGTGTTCGGGGGCATCTGGGGCACGCGGGTCTTCGGCTCGCTGACCACCGGAGGGTTCGACGACCCGGCCGGCCAGAGCTCGCGCGCGGACGCACGTGCCGAGGCGACGCTGGGCCGGACCGGCAACGACGTTGTGGTCCTGTACACCAGCCCCGGCGCGACAGTCGACGACCCGGAGTTCCGGCGAGCCGTCACGGAGACGCTCCGAGCGCTTCCCCACGAGGTGGTGACCCGGACCGTCACCTACTGGAACACCGGCAGCCCGGCCCTGGTCAGCCAGGACCGGCACGCCACCTACGCGGTGCTGACCCTGGCCGGCGACGACGAGGAGCGGCGCGGCGCAGAGCTGGACGGGATCGAGGACGAACTGGCCGCGCCCGGCCTGCGGACCCGGGTCGGCGGCGTCACCACGGTCGACCGCGACATCCGCGAGCGGGTCGCGGCGGACATCGCCTTCGCCGAGACGATCTCCGTACCGGTGCTGCTCGTGCTCCTGGTCGTCGTCTTCGGCAGCGTGGCCGCGGCGAGCCTGCCGCTCGCCCTCGGCGCGCTGGCCATCCTCGGAGCGTTCACCGCGCTGCGCGGGATGACCTACCTGACCGACGTCTCGGTCTTCTCGATCAACGTGGTGACGATTCTCGGGCTGGGCCTGGCGATCGACTACGGCCTGTTCATGGTCGGGCGGTTCCGGGAGGAGATCGCCCGCGGGCTCGGTGTCGAGGACGCCGTCGCGCGCACGATGGCCACCGCCGGTCGTACGGTCGCGGTCTCCGGCGTCACCGTCGCCGTCTCGCTGGCCGGACTGCTGATCTTCCCGATGACCTTCCTCCGCTCGATGGGTCTCGGCGGTCTGTCGGCGGTCCTGGTGGCGATGGTGGCGGCACTGACCGTGCTGCCCGCCCTGCTCGCCGTCCTCGGCCCCCGGGTCGAGGCACTCTCGGTACGACGGCTGCTGCGCCGTCCGCCGCCGGCTCTCCCGCGGGACGAGGTCGCGCACGGGTTCTGGTACCGCCTCGCGCACAGCATCATGCGCCGCCCGGTCGTCTACGCGACCGGGGTGCTCACGGTCCTGCTGCTGGCCGCCGCGCCGTTCCTGCGCGTCGAGTTCGGCGGCATCGACCCGAGGGTGCTGCCGACGGGCACCGAGAGCCGTGTGGTCTCGGAAACCGTCGACCGGGACTTCGTCCAGAACGGTCAGGTGCCGATCGAGGCGATCGTGACCTCGTCGGACCGGGCCGCTCTGGAGCGCTACGTCGACGCCGTCCAGGCTGTCGACGGGGTGTCCGGAGCCGAGGTCACGGGTCGGTCCGGCGACGTCGCGAGGGTCACGGTCAGGTACCGGGGCGACCCCATGTCGCCCGAGTCGCGGGATCTCGTGAGCCGGATCCGGGCCGTACCGGCACCACCGGGAGGTGAGGCGCTGGTGGGTGGGCAGACCGCGCAACTGGCCGACCAACTCCACGCCGTGGGGCGCCTGTTGCCCTGGATGGCGCTGATCATCGGCGGCGCCGGCTTCGTCCTGCTGTTCCTCGCCTTCGGCTCCGTCGTGCTGCCGGTCAAGGCGATCGTGATGAACATCCTGTCGCTCGGCGCGTCGTTCGGCGCACTGGTCCTGATCTTCCAGGACGGCCATCTGTCGGGTCTGTTGAACTTCACCTCCACCGGGACGCTGGAGGCGACCCAGCCGATCCTGGTACTCGCGGTCGTGTTCGGGCTGTCGATGGACTACGAGGTCTTCCTGATGTCCCGGATCCGAGAGGAGTACGACCGGACCGGCGACAACACCGCGGCGGTCGCGGTCGGGCTGCAGCGCAGCGGCCGGATCATCACCAGCGCCGCGCTGCTCATCCTGGTCGTGATCGGCCTGTTCTCCGTCTCCGGAATCACGTTCATCAAGCTGATCGGGGTGGCGATGCTCATCGCCGTCCTGGTGGACGCGACGATCGTCCGGGCGTTGCTGGTACCGGCCACGATGCGTCTGCTCGCAGACGCGAACTGGTGGGCGCCGGGGCCCCTGCGGCGCTTCTACGCCCGCCACGGCCTCCGGGAGGGCGACGACCCGCCCCCCACACCTGATCTCCGTCCCGCACCGGCCCGCACGCCGTCCGACTGACCCTCCTGCCAAGGACGAGAGACGAGACGATGCATCAACACGCCTACGACGGCCAGTGCACCGCCGAGGAACAGCGGCACACCTCCGCGAAGTCGCCCATCAGGCATCCGAAACTCACGTTGTTCGCACTGGCGTTGGGTACCTTCGCGATCGGCGCCGGCGAGTTCGGCAGCAACGGCATCATCCAGCTGTTCGCGTCCGATCTCGACGTGTCCGTTCCGGTCGCGACCTACGCGATCACCGCGTACGCCCTCGGGGTGATGATCGGCTCTCCGGCGATCACCCTGCTCGCCGCCCGGGTCAACCGGCGCACTCTGCTGCTCGGCCTGATCGGACTGTTCCTGGTCGGCAACGGACTCTCCGCCCTGGCGCCGGACATCGTGCTGTTCGTCGTCTTCCGGTTCGTCGCGGGCAGCGTGCAGGGCGCGTTCTTCGGCGCCGGGGCCGTCGTCGCCGCGTACGTGTACGGGCCGGGCAAGGGCGGCAAGGCGTTCGCCACCGTCATGGGAGGACTCACCCTCGCCACCATCGCCGGGTCGCCGCTCGGCACCTTCATCGGCCAGCACGCCGGCTGGCGCGTCATGTACGGGACCGTGGTCGCCGTCGGTCTGCTCGCCGGAGCCGCCCTGCTGGCCTGGCTGCCGCGCACCGACGACCTGCGCGGCGGCTCCCTCACGGGCGAGCTGGGCGCTCTCCGGCGGCGGGACGTCTGGCTGATGGTCGCCGTCGCGGCGCTCGGCATCTCCAGCATCTTCGCCGTCTACACGTTCATCGGCCCGTTCGTCACCGACGCGGCGCAGCGGGACGCCTCGCTCATCCCGATCGCGCTCGCCGTCTTCGGCCTCGGCATGGCGGTCGGCAACCACGTCGGCGGACGGGTCGCCGACCGGTACGAGAACCGGGGCCTGATCCTGGGCTACGGCGGTGCGCTGGCGTTCCTGGTGGTGATCGGCGTGGCAGGCGCCGACCTGGTGGTTCTGCTGCCCTGCCTGTTCGGCGTCGGCGCGACCATGATGTTCGCCATCCCCACCATCCAGGTCCGGTTGACCGGTTTCGCACCGGACGCCCCGACCCTGATGGGAACGCTCAACCTGGCCGCCCTCAACCTGGCCAACTGTCTCGGCGCGATCGGCGGCGCGGTCGCCCTCGACGCCGGCTGGGGGACCCTGTCCACCGTGTGGGCCGGCTTCGTCCTCACCACCGCGGGTCTGCTCCTGTACGTCACGACCGTCGCCCGGGTGAAGTCGGCGCCTGTTCCGGTTCGCGTCTGAACGGCTCGACTCGACGAGCACCCCGGCAAGAGACCCTTCTGGTCCGGTGCGGCGGAGGAATCACGTGAACGACGGTGCGGTACAGCGCGGGCCGGTCCTGGACGACGCGCGGTCCCGCCGGTTCGCCGAGTACGGCGCGACGCCCAGAGCTGTTGCCGAGGTGTGTTGCTGGACCGTGCCGGTCTCGGCGACCAGTCCGCCAAAGAGCGCCCGCATCGAGAACCATCCGGGCTTTCCGTACGGAGTCAGCGGCGAGAGCCTGACCCGTCTGGTGATGGTCCAGACGCTCACGTTCGGTGTACGGATCCACTCGCCCTGCGCGGTGGCAGGCCTGGACCTCTCCGTGGAGCGACGGCCTGCTGTCCTGCTGACGGCACATTCCGTGCATCGGTCAACACACTCGCGGCCAAGCACCGCGATGCGGGGGAGGCTCGTGCTCTGGTCGAGTGGATGCCCGCGGCGCACCGGGCGAAGGCGGTCGGCCTGCTGGTCGCCGGTCAGCGCCTGGCACAGGAGTGGGTCAGCTACCGGTACCTGACCCGCAACACGGCTTTGCACGCCGACCTCGTTTGATCGGGTCAGAGTTCGTCATAGGGCCGAGGGCGGAGTTTCTCGCCCAGGCGGCAGACCACTCCGTGCCCGCAGATCAAAGTCGCGGACGGTGGGGCCGGGGATCCGGAGCCTGCTCAGGATGATCGGCGCGTCGCAGTCCAGGAGCGGAATCCCGAGGCAGTCTCCGTGCCTACCGAGGGAATGTCAGCCTTGCCGGATCGCGTGGTTTCGGTCGGTATCGCCGCGGAGGATGGTCACGAGCATTCTGGATCGTGCTGAGCCCACGCTGAGGCGCTTGCGGAGTGTCTCGGCGGAGATTGGGCGGTGGTGTTCGGTCCAATGCAGAGCATCTTCTTGGCGGGCACGCTCCAGAAGGTCGTCCCGTTCGGTACGTGGTGCATGGTGTCGCGTGTAGTGCCCGATGCTGTCTGGCGAGATGCGAGCCTCTGAGCCGGTCCCGTCCATCGTCTGCGGTGTGATTGCTGGGCCGTTGGTCGTGGCTGCCGATGGGTCCGGCAAGTTCTGTTCCTTGTCAGTGGTGTTGGCGATGGCTTGGAGCAGGCCGGGGCCGACCTCGGCCCAGCCGATGAGCAGAAGAGGACCGACCGCGTCGAAGGCGGCCTTTCCGGTGTGCCCGGTCAGCAGGGGCTCGGTGATGTTCAGGGCGAGTGTGATCAGGCTGGAGAGGACGAGGAGTCGTCGTGTCGGGCGGAGCAGTTCGGAGCGTGCGCCGTGGAGGGCCAGGTACCAGGTGCCCAGCAGTAGGCCGATGACAGACAGGTCCACTGCTGGCGCGACCAGCGGTGCGACCCACGGTGTGACGCCCAAGTGCCGCGCCAGGGCCCAGACGTTGCCGAAGCCGAAGAGGAAGATCAGGCTGACGACGGCCGTCATGATGATGGAGACGGCGCGGAGCGTGAATCCGGGTTCGGAGGATGTGGCCGGGGGAGTGCCCACCCGCTGCGGTTCAGGCGCGGCCATCTAGCCCACCGCGAACTGCGTCTGCTGGGTGAGAGCGTGTGTCCAAAGCCCGTGTCGGTCCTCGGACACACTCTTTACGTACACGGATGGCGCTGGCCGGGTTTCGGTCAGCGCCATCCGTGTTTCGTGGTCGGATCGGACTGTGTCCGCTCGATTGCGGTGAGTGTGTGCTCGACGCGGATGTGTCGGCCCGCCCAGTGCTACGGCGAAAGGGGCCGCTGCGGGGAGCGGAGCACGAGCAGGGTGATCTCGCTCGGGGCGAAGACACGGAACGGTGGGCCCCAGAAGCCGGTGCCGCGGCTGGTGTAGAGGAGGGTGCGGGTGCCGTAGCGGCTGAGGCCGGCGAGGGCGGGCTGGTCGAGGCGGACCAGGTGGTGGAAGGGCCAGATCTGGCCGCCGTGGGTGTGGCCGGAGAGCTGGAGGTCGATGCCCTCGGCTGCCGCCCGGTCGATGAACTTGGGCTGGTGGGCGAGGAGCAGAACGGGCAGGTCGGGGTCGGCGCCGTTCAGGGCTCCGGCGAGGTGGGCGCGGTGGCCCGGCAGGCCGGAGGACTCGGCGGTGACGTCGTCCACGCCGGCGACCACGAGGGTGTCGCCGCCGCGTTCGAGCAGCACATGGCGGTTGCGCAGTGGCTCCCAGCCCAGCTCGCCCATCAGGTCGACCCAGCCCTGGGCCTCGCTGTAGTACTCGTGGTTGCCGGTGACGTAGACCCGGGCCCGGGTGGCTCGCACCGTACCGAGCGGGACGGCCTGGGCGCGGCGGCGTTCGGCGGTGCCGTCCGCGATGTCGCCGGTGTGGCAGACCAGGTCGGCTTCCAGTGTGTTCACCGTCTCGCACACCCGCTCCGACCAGCGGGCGCGATCGAGGGGGCCGTAGTGGGTGTCGGTGATGAGGGCGACGCGGAGGCCGTCCAACCCGGCACCCAGCCGCGGGAGTTGTACGTCGAGGCGGCGCACGCGTGGCACGCGGCGGGCTTCGGCGTACCCCCAGGCGAGCAGTACGGCGGTCGTGCCGAGGACGGTCCAGGTGACGATTCGGGCGCGGTCCTGGCTCTCGCCGACGCCGGCCACGGTCAGGGCGAGCCGCAGGAGGATGCCGAGCAGTACGGACCAGGTGAACAGGACCCAGGTGGCGCCCAGCAGGGTGTCACCGACGATCGCCGCCCGGTCCTGCTGGCGTCGGCCGTGGCCGCGCGCCATCGCGAGCGGCATCACGACGAGGCCGAGGACGAACAGGGCGGTGGCGACCAGTGCGACGGGCAGCGGCCAGTGCTGGCCGGTGTACAGAAGCACCCAGCAGGGCACGGCCCACAGCAGGACGGGGGCGATCAGGGGGATGTAGCGCATCAGGCGGTGCAGCCGGCTCGGTCGCGGAGCCCGCACCTCGCTGTCGGCGGGGTGGGTGTTGCTGGTGTCGGTCACGCTTCCCCTCTCGGACCCGGGTGCCGTCTCGCGCACTGTATCCGGTCGTCCTCGGGCGGGCTGGGCCACTGGATATGGCGGGTGGGGGTTCACAGCGTCAACGAGTCGTAGGTGATGGCGAGTTGAGGCGTGGGACGTGTCGACGTCGAGGAGGCACGAGCCGGTCTCGATGCCGAAGTACGGTCCGGGGTCGACAGGCAGGAGGCGGAAGAGGCGGGCCGTCCGGCGGCACTCTTCCCTGCCGGAGGCGGCGCGGCCACAATGGACCGGCCGGTGTGGCGGAACCGAGCCCTGGGGGTCCCGTATGGCGTCGCAACCCGTGCCTCGGCCGAAGGGCGGGGAGGTCGGTGCGGTGGATCGGTCCGGGGCGCTTCCTGTTCCCGGACGCGCCGCGAGGGTGGACGCTCCCTTGCACGACGCCGCGACGCTCGGGTTCGTCGACCGGCCCGGCCGCGAGTACTGGTGGCGTCAGCTGAGCGTGGCGGCCCGTGACCGGATGGTCGCCAGGGTCGGTCCGATCGTCGAGTGGTGGGCGTACTGCCACCGTACGGACCACGAGCGTCCGTACGCGGTGGTGTTCGGCGAGCGCGGACTCGCCGTGGCCACACCGACCGTCAACGACCGGGGCGGATCCGCGCAGTTGCTCACGGTCGTGCCGTTCGTACCGTCGTCGTTGCGGCACGCGGTGGTCGTTCAGAAGCCGACCCGGGCCCGCTCCGCCCGTCCCGCGCTGTCGGGCGGCGCCGCCCCGCCGGAGTACGGCGAGGAACTGCCGCTGTCGGCGCCCCTGCGCGGATTTCTCGGCAATCTGCCCGCGGAGGCACAGGCACGGTTGCAGTCGCCGTTCGTCAACGGCGACGAGTTCGGCCGGGGGGACTTCTTCTACTCCGGGGACGACAACGAGCTGGACGTCTGGTGCTACCTGGCCGGACGCCGGTGGGTGACCTTCGTGTCCGGACACGGCTCGGCCCTGTCCGGTCCCGCACACCGCGCGTCGTGGCGGCTGATCTGCCGGCAGGCCGAGGTCGCGGTGCGATGACCTCGGCGGACGAACCGGACTTCTACGCGCTGCTCGGCGTCCCGGCCGATGCCACCAGGGCCGAGATCGTGCGCGCGTTCCGCCGCAGGGCACGGACCCACCATCCTGACGTCGGCGGCGACACGGACGCCTTCCAGGACCTGCACCGGGCCTACGAGACGCTGTCCGACCCGGTGCGTCGCAGGGCGTACGACCGCCGCCGCGAGGCGCCGCCGCGCGATGCGCCCCGGACCTCCGCCGAGCCGCCGCCGACAGCGGCCGACACCTTCACGTGGGCCTCCGGTGCCGGCCCGCGCACGGGTGCGGGGGCGGGGGCGGGCCACTTCGGTGACCAGGGGGTGTACGACGGTTCCTTCCCGGCGCACGATCCGGGCCGCTCGTGGCGGCGGGCCGACCGGTTCGCCTGGTGGCGGCCCGTCGACGAACCGCCGCCGAAGCGACGCCGTCGCTGACGCGCTTCGGTCACCGGCAGTCCACCGACACGATCCCAGAGCCCCGTTTCGGTACCAACAGCTTCTGGCCCACGTCGAGGTCGGTTCTCTTTCCCATCTCGTTGAGGTCCTGGAGGTCCTCGACGGTGGTGCCGTACTCGCAGGCGATGCCGGACAGCGTGTCACCGGGTACGACGTCATGGACGCCGAAGAGGAGGCGGGGCGTCGGGAGCGGGGGGTCGAGGTCGGTGATGAACGGGGTGGGCAGCCGTCTGCCGGAGCCCGATGTCGGCAGGGCAAGGGGGTAGCTGGGCGTGGATGTGGCCCACGGGTACGTCTCCGTCGGCTCCTCGGTCCGGTAGGACTGCGGGTAGGGCTGGTAGGGGTCCGAATTGACCAGGGCGATCCCCCACACCACCCCGGCGACGATCAGCGCACCCACGGTCACCTTGGCGACCGTGCGTTGCCGCGCGAGTTCCTGGACGACCAGGTTCGACCCGCTCCGAGTACTCCGCCGAGCCGATGTCCGTCCGGCCGGTGCGGTCACGGTACGCAGGGCCAGTACGACCGGTGCCTCGATTTCCAGGCCGAGGCGCGCGAGTTCGTCACGCAGGGCCGGTACCGCCGTACGGTCGCGTGCGGCGGCAGCGACGAGATCGGCCAGGCGCCCGCGCGGGTCCCGGGGGCAGTCCAGGACGTATCCCTGGGTCCAACTGAGCACCCAGCGCGCCCGGCCCGCACCGGCCAGCGCCTGTCCGGTCAGCGCGTACAGGGCCTCGGCGAGCTGCTCCTCGGGATGGGGCGCGTCGGTGAGACGGCGTACCAGCTCCGTCTGCTCGCCGCGTTCCAGCAGGCCGAGAACGGTGGCGAGCGTGGGGCGCGCGCTCACGTGGGTGTCGCGTGCCGCGTCGAGCAGGAGGCTCGCGAGTTCGATGGCGAACGCCTCGGCGGCCAGGTCGGCCCACGAAACCAAGGGCAGTGCCGTCGTCGAGCGCGCGGCCTCACCGAGCATCTTGCGCTGCACCTTGGGCAGCGGTGACGGGTCGGCGACCAGTGGCCCCTCGTCGTCGACGACGGTCGTGGGGCTCGTGGCGGGCTGCGCCTCGATCAGGGCCAGCCGCCTGGCCAGCGGTGGATGGGAGTCCAGCGGGGAACGGCCCGCCTCGACCGGGTGCGCGCGCAGCTCGGCCTTCCGCTTCCGCACCAGCGGGTCGCCCACCATGGCGGCGAACGCCTCGAACACGTCCTCGGGTACGAACCCGAGCCGCTGTACGGGCCGCAGGAACCGGCTCTCGAACCCGGCCCAGGTGACGGCGAGCGCATGGACGGCGCGCAGCGCCTGGGCGGTCACCTCCGGTCCGACCACGGTGGCCGCCTCCGCGTCCGCCTCCAGCTCCTGGCGTCGGCGCACCGCCAGTGACAGGCGCAGATACATCCAGGCATAGGCGCCGATCACCGCGTGGAACAGCCAGGCGTATCCGACCCGGCCCTGGTCCGAATGCGCGGTCATCCGCAGCCGGAACAGGGTGGAGCGCAGCGACGCGGCCCCCCTGTAGGCGATCGCGCCGAACCGGGTGTGCCGGCCCGCGTAGTGGCCGAGTTCATGGCAGAGCACGGCCCGCAGCTCCATGGGCTTCAGCCACAGGAGCAGCGGAGCGCCCAGGTACATGGTCCGCTGACCGACCGCGAAGCCGAGCAGCCGCGCGTCCTCCGACACCGACGCGTTGGCCTCCGCCGTCAGGTAGATCCGGCTGGGCGGCCGGGTGCGCAACTGTCCGGCCAGATCCTCGACGAGCCGCCAGAGGCCGGGTGCGTCGGCGCGGCGCAGGAAGACCGCGTCGGGCGGGGGCTCCTCCGTACGGCTCACCGCGGCTATCCCGTACAGCAGGGCGGAGGCCGCCGGGATGCCGCCGGCCACGGCGAGCGACCAGTTGCCGGCCTGTGACGGGAGTTCGACCATCCCCCACAGCATGAGGCCGACGAGTGCCGCGTCGGCCGCGAGGAGGGTGAACGCCACGACGTAGAACCCGGCGAGCAGCCCCACGGCGAACAGCCCGCGTAACCACCCCAGGACAGCGGTCACCGTTTCTCCCCCCGTCTGCGGGCCATTGCCGCCCGCGCCCGGCCGAGCCTCTCCGGGTCCGCTTCCACGGCCGCCCGCAGCCATGCCTCCGCGTTGCGCAGGGCCATGACGACGGGGTCGCGGCCGAGGCTGATCCTGCTCACGTCCAGTCGGCCCGGACGGGCCGGTTCGGGGCCGGACATGAACGGGTCGCGCCTGTTCGTGTCGTCCGCGGCCATGTCCAGCGCCTCCTTGAGCGTCCGGCGTGCCTTGGACACGTTCGCGGCGACGCCGCCGCGCGTCATCCGCAGCGTCTTGGCGATCTCGCTCTGGGACCAGCCGTGCAGACAGAACAGCACCATGGTGACCCGCTGCCGTGGCGGCAGGGCGGCCAGCAGTCCCAGCACCTCGCGGGCCTCCGCACTCTGTTCGGGGCTCGCCCGCACCGGCACCGGCACATCCGGCAGCCGTTCCTGGCCGGTTCTGCGCCTGCGCTGTGTCTTCCACAGACGTTGGACCGAGACGCGGTACACCCACGCCTCGGGCAGGTCGTACTCGGCGATGCGGTCCCAGGCCCGGTAGGCCTCCAGGAACGCCTCCTGGGTGACGTCCTCGGCGTCCTCGCGGCTTCCGCAGAGCATGATCACCTGCGCCAGGACACGTCCGTACGCGCCCGCGAAGAAGGTCTCGAAGTCCCTTGGCCGTACGGCCTGTTCCGCGCTCACCGGTGGTCCGCCCCGGCAGGCTCGACAGCCGTCGCCGAACGCGCGCTCAGCGAGTCGCCGTCGGCGCGCGTGACCTCGACCGTGCCGCCCGGCCCGGCCGCCCGCACGACCGTGGCCAGCGCGTTCGCCCAGGCACGCTCCCGCGCCGGCCGTGTCCACAGCGCCGCCAGTCCGTACACCAGCCGTGCGCAGGTCAGCACTACGACCACCACCACAGGTTCGACAACCATTTCAGGGTCCCTCCACAGGATCACAGCAGTGACACCCTGATACAGCCGTCAACGCCCAACTGGTTTACCCGGCACCGGAATTCCCGGTCTCCGTACGCTGCGTCAGCGTACGGGGACATTCTGTAGACGGTACGCGGATCTTTCCGTCACTCTGGGTGAGTTGACACGCACCTGGAGGTGGCCGCGCATGACGGACGGTACGGAGAACATGGACGCCGATGAGCCGACGGCTGGTGAGGTGGAGCGGGAGCCCGGCCCCTCCGACAGTCTGCGGACGTTCGGGGCCGTCGTCCAGGCCCTGCGGGAGCACGCCGGGTACAGCAGGGTCGAGTTCGGGGAGAAGGTCCGGTTCTCCAAGTACACCGTGGAGTCGGTGGAGTTGGGGCGCCGGATGGCGGACGAGTCCTTCGTGGAACTGGCGGAGGCCGCGACGGGAAACACGGGGGCGCTGCGCAAGTCGGCGAAGTTCCTGACACGCGGGGGTGCCGGGCTGGCGGCCTGGTTCCGACGCTGGGCCCGGCTGGAGAAGATGGCAGTGAGCCTGTGCACGTACGAGTGTCGGCTCGTGCCGGGGCTTCTGCAGTCGGAGGGGTACGCGCGTGCCGTGTTCGAGGGCACCATTCCGGTGGTCACGGACGACCAGTTGGAGACGCTGCTGGCCGTGCGGCTGGAGCGGCAGACGATGCTGTACGAGCGGCCGACCGTCCCGTTCAGCTTCATCGTCGAGGAGCATGTATTCCGGCGAAGGTTCGGGGACACGGAGCAGATGCGGACCATGCTCGACCATGTTCTGGAGCACAGCGCGCCGCGCAATGTGACGCTTCAAGTCGTGCCGCTGGATGGGGGGTTGCACGCGTGTCTCGATGGTCCCGTGCAGCTTCTGGAGACTCCGGAGCGTCGGCGGCTCGCGTACTCGGAAGGCCAGCAGAACGGCCGTCTTATCGCTGACGCGAAAGAGGTGAGCCTCCTCTACCAGCGCTATGACAGACTGCGCTCGCAGGCCCTGAATCCCAAAGACTCGCGGGGCCTGTTGGAGCGAATCCGAGGAGAACTATGAGCACGACGGAACTCGCCTGGTTCAAGTCCAGCTACAGCGGTAGCCAGGGCGACAGCTGCATAGAGGTCGCCGCCGCCGAACAGGCCATCTGCGTACGGGACTCCAAGGACCTGACGCGCCCTCACTTCGCGATAGGCCGCGAAGGCTGGACCTCGTTCGTCCGCTACGCCGCGCACGGCTGAGCCTTCGGCCAGGCCCAGCCGTACGGCGTGACTCAGTCCCGCAACCTGTCGATCTGGCGCAGCTTGTTCGTCGCGTCCAGGGCGGCCACCTTGTAGGACTCCGCGAGCGTCGGGTAGTTGAAGACCGCGTTGACCAGGTAGTCGACCGTGCCTTCGCAACCCATCACGGACTGGCCGATATGGATCAGTTCCGTCGCTCCCGTGCCGAAGCAGTGGACGCCGAGGAGTTTGCGGGTCTCCGGGCAGACCAGGAGCTTGAGCATGCCGTGGGAGTCGCCGATGATCTGGCCCCGGGCCAGTTCGCGGTAGCGGGAGATGCCCACCTCGAACGGGATGCTGTCCTCGGTGAGTTGGTCCTCGGTGCGGCCGATGAAGCTGATCTCGGGGATGGTGTAGATGCCGATGGGCTGGAGGTTGTGCATCTGGTCCACCGGCTCGCCGCACGCGTGGTACGCCGCCGCCCGGCCCTGTTCCATCGAGGTCGCGGCGAGGGCCGGGAAGCCGATGACGTCGCCGACGGCGTAGATGTGCGGGACCTCGGTGCGGTAGTGCTCGTCGACCGTGATCCGGCCGCGTCGGTCGGCTGACAACCCGGCCTTGTCGAGGGCGAGTTCGTCGGTGAGGCCCTGGCGGCCCGCCGAGTACATCACGGCGTCCGCGGGGATCTTCTTGCCGCTCTCCAGGATGGTGAGGGTGCCCCGGGGATGCCGTTCCACCGCCGCGACCGTCTCCCCGAACCGGAAGGTGACGGCCAGGTCCCGCAGGTGGTACTTGAGCGACTCGATCACCTCGATGTCGCACATGTCGAGCATCCCGGCCCGCTTCTCGACCACCGTGATCTTGCTGCCGAGCGCGGCGAACATCGAGGCGTACTCCATCCCGATCACCCCCGCGCCCACGATGACCATGGAACGCGGCACCCGTTCCAGGTTCAGCACGTTGTCCGAGTCCAGGACCGTCTGCTGGTCGAACTCGACGCTGTCCGGGCGGGCCGGCCGGGTCCCGGTGGCGATGACGATGTGCTCGGCGCTCAACAGCCGCTCGTTGCCGGTCACTTCACGCAGTGCGACCGTGTGGTCGTCGACGAAGCGGCCGGTGCCGGCGAACAGGGAGACATGGTTGCGGGACAGCTGGCTGCGGATGACATCGACCTCGCGGTCGACCACGTGCTCGGTGCGCGCGGTCAGGTCGGAGACGGTGATGTCCTCCTTGAGGCGGTAGCTCTGGCCGTACAGATCGCGCTGGGTGAGGCCGGTGAGGTAGAGAACCGCCTCGCGCAGGGTCTTGGAGGGGATGGTGCCGGTGTGGATGGAGACCCCACCGACCATGTCGGGGCGGTCGATGACGGCGACCCGGCGGCCGAGCTTGGCCGCCGCGATGGCGGCCTTCTGGCCGCCCGGACCGGATCCTATGACAAGCATGTCGAAGTCGGGCACCCTCGTGAGTGTGTCAGTCCGAGGCCGACGTTCGAAAGGGTGAACGGGCAACGATTGGCGCCCACTCCGGCCCGGGAGGGCCCAAGAAGCCCCGTAGGACTCAAGAAGGCTGCGGAGTGAGGCGTTCGAGGCCCTTGCGGTCGTAGTAGCGGGTCATCGTGAAGCCGAAGAGCAGCGCGAGCGCGGTGCCGATCGCGATCATGATCCAGGCGCGGGTCAGTCCGGCGTCCCCGCGGGCGTCGAAGTAGAGGATCGCGCGCACCCCGTCGCCGAGTTGCCGCATGGGTTCGAAGGCGGACAGGAAGCGGTAGAAGCCCGGGACCGCCTGGAGCGGGACCGTGGCCCCGGACGAGGGCAGGCCGAGGACGATGAACACGAACATCGACACGAGCTGCCCGATCCCGCCGAAGGCCGCGTTGATGGCCTGGACGCCGAGACCGACCGCGAGGGTGGCGCAGTACGAGTACAGCCACAGCAGGGGCAGGTGGTCGGCGTCCATGTCGAGGATGCCGACGGTGGCGAGCATGACCAGGGAGACGCTGAGGAGGGTGATCCCGGCGGTCATGCCCATCTTGAGCAGCAGGGTCTGGGTGCGGTCGATGGGCACGGTGGGCCGGCGCGTGTGCCAGGGGCCGATCTCGTTGTCGGCGTAACCGAGGGAGGTGTCCACCGCGTTGCTGATGACGTTGCCGCCCATGAATCCGGCCAGCACGAGCAGCAGCGTGAAGTAGAAGGTGGTCAGGCCGAGGCCGCTGTTGGTGCCGATGGGATGCCCGACCTGGGTGGTGACCGCGACCGGGTCGGCCAGCAGTAGCTTCGCCGTCGCATCGGCCCCTGTCGCGCTCGCCGTGAGCTGCTTGCCGATGTTCTGCGAGGCCTGATGGGCGGCTGCCGTGCTGATCTGACTGGCGAGGGAGGAACCGAGGCTGCCCTTGCCGGGATTGGTGAGCACGGTCAGCGTCGGACGTGCGGTGGCGCTCGTGCCGGTCAGCGCGGCGACGGAGGCGGTGAAGCCGTCCGGCACGACCAGCGCTCCGTAGAGCTTGCCCGAGTCCAGCTCGTCCTGGGCCTTGGCGAGGCTCAGTTCGCGCCACTCGGCCTTGTCGCCGCCGGAGGTGTCGGTGGTGACGGCCTGGACGATCTGCGCACCCAGGTTCTCCCGCTGACCGGTCAGCGGCTCGCCCCGGTCCGCGTTGACGATGCCGATGGGCAGATCGTGCAGATCGCGGTTGGGGCTCACGATGCCGCCCATGTAGAGCAGCGACAGCAGCAGCGCGAGCAGCCCGGTCAGGACGGTGGGCAGCAGCCACAGCTTGGGCCGGCCCAGCAGCGCGCCGGCACGCGCCTGGACACGGACGGCGGCGGGGGAGGGGGTTTCGGAGGATGTCTCGGAGGACTGACTGTCGTCGGCTGGCATGGCTCTCCGGTGGCTCTGGGGCGGCCCGGGACCGGAGGTGGTCGCCGCCCGCCCGGCCAGGATCAGGCGTACGGCGGCACGGCCGCGCGAGCGACTCGCCGAACCGGTGACGACAACGAACGTACAACTACCGCGCCATGTGCACCCGGACCCCGTCGAGCGCCACCGCCAGGACGCGGTCGCGCTGGGTCTCGTCGAGGAAGTTCGTCGAGGTGATGCCGGCGAGCATACGCACCAGGTCGTCGAAGGTCATGTCCTTGCGCGCCTCCCCGGCCACCTGCGCCCGCTCGAACAGCGGGCCGCCCGCCTGGTACATCGAGTCCCGGCAGGCCAGGAAGATCTCCGACTCGTGGTTCAGGGCCTCACGGACGGCCCGTTTGGTCACGGTGTACCCCACGAAACGGCGCAGCCACGCCGTGAGCGCCTCCCACGGCGGCTGGTCGGCGACCTCCAGCGCGAACCGGCACAGGGCGTCCACCTCGTCGGCGTACACGCTCTCGAAGAGATGGCGGCGGGTGGGGAAGTTCCGGTACAGGGTGCCGATGCCGACGCCCGCGCGCCGGGCGATGTCCTCCAGGGACGCCTCGGAGCCGTGCTCCGCGAAGGCCTCGCGCGCGGCGGCCAGCAGGGCGTCGTAGTTGCGCGCCGCGTCCTTGCGGTGCGGGCGCTGCGCCGCGGCGAAACCACTGACGGGGTACGGCTGTGCCGTCACGGATGCCTCCCTGGCCGGGCGCCGGTCCGGCGCGCTCGAAACGGATGTGAGCCTCCGGTATTGAAGCGGAGGTGGGCCTCCGATAGAGTGGAGGCGTACCTCCACTTTAGCAGTCGGGGGTGCGTTCCCCCTGTGACGCGTACGGCCGTGCGCATCGCAGGCATGCGCGAACGCCGCCCTCCTTCATTTCCCCTCCGCCACCTCTGTTCGGAGATGTCTCTCCCATGCCCCGCAAGTCCACTGGCTCCATGCGCGCCACACGCTCCACCCGCCTCACCTTCGCGGTCCTCGCGACCGGTGCGGGCGTGTTCTCCATGCTCCAGTCGCTGATCGCGCCGGCCCTGCCGACCGTCCAGCACGCCCTGGACACCTCGCAGTCCACCGCGACCTGGGTGATGACGGCCTTCCTGCTGTCCGCCTCGGTCTTCACCCCGATCCTCGGCCGCGTCGGCGACCTGATCGGCAAGAAACGCACCCTTGTCGCCGTCCTCGTGGTCGTGACGCTCAGCTGTCTGCTCGCCGCGCTCGCGCCGAACATCGGCGTACTGATCTTCGCCCGGGTCGTCCAGGGCGCGGGCGGCGCGCTGTTCCCGCTGTCGTTCGGGATCATCCGGGACGAGTTCCCGCCGGGTGAGGTGAGCGGCAGCATCAGCAACCTGTCCGCCGTACTCGCGGCCGGCGGCGGGGTCGGCATGGTGGCCGCCGGGCCGATCGTGACCGCGCTCGACTACCGCTGGCTGTTCTGGCTGCCCGTGGGTGTCGTAGCCGTCACCACGCTCCTCGCCGTCCGCTATGTCCCCGAGTCGCCCAACAGGGCGGTGGGACGCGTCAGTTGGCTCGGTGCCGTACTGCTGTCGGCGTGGCTGGTCGCCCTGCTGCTGCCGCTCAGCCAGGCGACCCGATGGGGCTGGGGCTCGGGCCGGACGATCGGCCTGTTCGTGGCCGCCGTACTCCTCTTCGCCCTCTGGCTGCTGACCGAGGCGCGCTCCAGCACCCCCCTCATCGACCTGAAGGTCATGCGCCTGCCCGCCGTGTGGACCACGAACACCGCCGCGCTGCTCTTCGGCGCGGGCATGTACTCGATCTGGTCCTTCCTCCCCGGCTTCGTCCAGACGCCCGCCTCCGCCGGGTACGGATTCGGCGCGAGCGTCACCTCCGCCGGACTGCTCATGCTGCCGATGCTGATCGCGATGTTCCTGTCGGGCGTGCTGGGCGGCCGGCTGACCCCGGTGTTCGGCGCCAAGAAGCTGCTCACCGCCGGTGCCGCGCTCGGCGCCGTCGCCTGCGGATTCCTCACCCTCTGGCACGACGAGCAGTGGCAAGTCGCCTTCGTGGCAGGCGTGTTCGGCCTCGGGATCGGACTGGCCTTTGCCTCGATGGCCAACCTGATCGTCGGCAGCGTCCCGCCCGAGCAGACCGGCGCGGCGACCGGCATGAACGCCAACGTCCGCACCATCGGCGGCTCGATCGGCGCAGCCCTGACCAGCGTCCTGGTCACGAGCACCCTCCAGCCCTCGGGCCTCCCGTACGAATCCGGCTACACCCACGGCTTCGCCCTACTGGCCCTCCTCTGCCTGGCAGCCGCCCTGGCAGCCCTCCTGGTACCGACCACCCGTACAGAACAGCCCCTGGGTGCAGCACGAACCGCCGCCGACCCGTCACCCGCGCAGCCCGAGACCGCCACCCGCACCTGACCAAGGTTCAGCCGGGGGAGCCGGCCCGTGCCCCGGTTTTTAGGGGCGCGGGGAACTGCGCGACAAGCCCCCACCGGCCCGCGGTGAACGAACTACATGTCCCGCGGATCCTCCTGAGACGGAGCGCCGCCGTCAGCCACCGCTCACGTTGGCCGTCAGCAGGCGCAGCAACTGCTTGGCGAGCGCGTCCTGTTCGGGCGTCAGGCCCATCGCGTCGCCGATGGCGAGAGGCACCGTGCCCGCCCGGTCGCGCATCGCGGCACCCGCCTCGGTGAGGCGGAGGGCGACCGAGCGCTCGTCCTCCGCCCGCCGCTCCCGCCGCAGCAGGCCATTGCCCTCCAGTCGCTTCAGCAGCGGGGAGAGAGTGCTCGACTCCAGCTGGAGGGCGTGGCCGAGGTCCCGTACGGAGATCGAGTCCTGCTCCCACAGCACCAGCATCACCAGGTACTGCGGATAGGTCAGACCCAGCTCGTCCAGGAGTGGCCGGTAGCGGGCGGTGACCGCCCGGGAGGCCGCGTAGAGGGCGAAGCAGAGCTGGTCGTCGAGGAGCAGGGAGCCCTCCTGCGGCGGTGCACTTCGGGGTGCGCTCACGGTGCGACTCCTGTGTTCGTGCGGTGTCCCCTCGATCGTATCGGACACCAATTAGTCGTCAGCTAATAAGTCGTGAGCCAATTAGTTGTGTACGACTTAATCGAGCGCTACTCTTCAGATGTGCCCGCCGCTCCCGGCGAAAACCGCACCCGATCCGAGGAGATCGCCATGACGACCGACACCCGCCCCGTTCTCGAACCCGCCGCAGCCGCCTTCGCCGAGGCGACCGCGAACCCGCCGTACCTCTTCGACCTCGGCCCGGCAGAGGGCCGTAAGACCGTCGACGAGGTGCAGTCGGGCGAGATCACCAAGCCCGCCGTCGACGAGGAGTGGGTCACCGTCCCCGGCGGTCCCACCGGAGAGGTCCGGGCGCGGATCGTCCGCCCGGCCGGGGTCCAGGGCGTACTGCCGGTGATCGTCTACATCCACGGCGCCGGCTGGGTCTTCGGCAACGCCCACACCCATGACCGTCTGGTGCGCGAACTGGCCGTCGGGGCACGGGCCGCGGTCGTCTTCCCGGAGTACGACCTCTCGCCCGAGGCCCGCTACCCGGTCGCGATCGAGCAGAACTACGCCGTCGCCCGCTGGATCGTCTCCGACGGCGCCGACCACCACCTGGACGCCATCCGGATCGCGGTGGCCGGTGACTCCGTCGGCGGCAACATGGCCGCCGCCCTGACCCTGATGGCCAAGGAGCGGGGCGATGTGCCGCTCGTCCAGCAGGTCCTCTTCTACCCGGTGACCGATGCCTCCTTCGACACCGGCTCCTACCGCCAGTTCGCCGAGGGCTACTTCCTGCGCCGGGACGCCATGGAATGGTTCTGGGACCAGTACACGACCGACGCGTCCGAGCGCGCCCAGATCACCGCGTCGCCGCTGCGCGCCACCACCGACCAACTCACCGGTCTGCCCCCGGCGTTGGTCATCACCGCCGAGGCCGACGTCCTGCGCGACGAGGGCGAGGCGTACGCGAACAAGCTGCGCGAGGCGGGCGTACCCGTCACCGCCGTCCGCTACCAGGGGATCATCCACGACTTCGTGATGCTCAACGCCCTGCGCGGGACGCATGCCGCCGAGGCCGCCATCGGGCAGGCGATCGGCACCCTGCGTACGGCACTCGGCACCGTCTGAGGCTCACATGGCGTCGAGGTAGTCCCGCAGGATCTGGGAGCGGGACGGGTGGCGCAGCTTGGACATCGTCTTCGACTCGATCTGCCGGATCCGCTCGCGCGTCACGCCGTACACCTGGCCGATCTCCTCCAGGGTTCTCGTCCGGCCGCCGGACAGGCCGTAGCGCAGGGAGATGATCCCGGCCTCCCGTGGCGTCATGTCCGCGAGGATGGACCGGATGGTCTCCTGGAGCAGCAGGAAGGTGACCATGTCCATGGGCGTGACGCTGTCGCGGTCCTCGATCAGGTCGCCGAACTCGCCGTCGCCGTCCTCGCTGAGGGCGGTGTGCAGCGAGACGGGTTCCCTGGTGTAGGAGGCCAGTTCGGGGAGCCGCTCCACGTCGACGCCCGCCTTCTCCGCCAGCTCCTCCGGCGTGGGTTCCTTGCCGAGGTCCTGGATCAGCTCGCGGCGGGTGCGGGCCACCCGGTTGATGACCTCGACCAGATGGACGGGGATCCGGATGGTCCGGCCCTGGTCGGCCAGCGCGCGGGAGATCGCCTGCCGGATCCACCAGGTCGCGTACGTCGAGAACTTGAAGCCCTTGGCGTAGTCGAACTTCTCGACCGCCCGGATCAGGCCTGTGTTGCCCTCCTGGATCAGGTCCAGGAACAGCAGCCCCCGGCCCGTGTAGCGCTTGGCGACGGACACGACCAGCCGGAGGTTCGCCTCGATGAGGTGGGACTTGGCGCGCTCCCCGTCCGCGGCGACGATCTCCAGCTCCCGTCGGAGCACGGCGTCCTCGGGCGGCTCCTCCAGCAGTTTGTGCTCCGCGTACAGCCCGGCCTCGATGCGCTTCGCGAGGTCGACCTCCTGTTCGGCGCTGAGGAGCCGGACCCGGGAGATGAGCCGGAGATAGTCCCGCACCTGGTCGACCGAACCTCCCGCGTTGCCGAGCCGGGGGAGGGGAGCATCGCTCTCGTCCTCGGTGGCCGGGTCGAACACTTCGGTCACCTCGGTGTCGGTCGCCATCGTGCTCACTTCCTCTCCAGGAGTGCACGCAGGAACGTCCCTGTATGAGAACGAGCCTCGGCCGCCACGTGTTCCGGAGTGCCCTGGGCAATCACCCGGCCGCCGCCGGTCCCTCCCTCCGGCCCCATGTCGATCACCCAGTCCGCCGTCTTCACCACATCGAGGTTGTGCTCGATGACCACGACCGTGTTCCCCGCGTCGACGAGTCGATGCAGTACGGCCAGCAGGCGCCGCACGTCGTCGACGTGCAGCCCGGTCGTCGGCTCGTCCAGTACGTACAGTGTGCGCCCCCGCGTACGCCGCTGGAGTTCGGCGGCGAGCTTGACGCGCTGCGCCTCGCCGCCGGAGAGGGTGGTGGCCGCCTGGCCGAGCCGGACATAACCGAGGCCGACGTCGTGCAGGACGCCCAGATGCCGGGAGATGATCCCGTGCCCGTCGAAGAAGGCCAGAGCCTCCTCGACGGTCAGGGCGAGGACGTCGGCGATCGACTTCCCCTTGTAGTGCACCTCCAGGGTCTCGCGGTTGTACTGGGCGCCCTGACACACCTCGCACGGCACATACACGTCCGGCAGAAAACTCATCTCGACCCTGATCGTGCCGTCGCCGAAACAGTGCTCGCAGCGCCCGCCCTTGACGTTGAACGAGAACCGGCCCGGCAGATAGCCGCGCACCTTCGCCTCCGGGGTCTGCGCGAACAGCTTGCGGAGGTGATCGAACAGGCCCGTGTACGTCGCCGGATTGGAGCGCGGGCTGCGGCCGATGGGGGACTGGTCGACCTGGACGACCTTGTCGATCTCCTCGATCCCGGTGATCGTCCGATGGCGTCCCGGCACCTGGTGGGCCCGGTACAGGCGTTTGGCGAGGGCCGCGTGGAGGATGTCGTTGACCAGCGTCGACTTGCCCGATCCGGAGACGCCGGTGACCGCGACGAACTGCCCGAGCGGGAACGACACCGTGATGTTTCGGAGGTTGTGCTCGGACGCGTCGTGGACGGTGAGTTCACGGCCCTCGGTACGCGGTCTGCGCGTCGCCGGGAGCGGAATCCGGCGGCGGCCGGAGAGATACGCGCCGGTGAGGGAGGTGGGGTGGGCCAGCAGCTCCTCCGTACTGCCCGAATGGACCACGTGTCCGCCGAGTTCACCGGCGCCCGGACCGATGTCCACGACCCAGTCGGCGATCCGCACGGTGTCCTCGTCGTGCTCCACGACGATCACCGTGTTGCCCCGGTCGCGCAGCCGCAGCAGCGTCTCGATCAGCCGCCGGTTGTCGCGCTGGTGCAACCCGATGCTGGGCTCGTCCAGCACATACAGCACCCCGACCAGTCCGGCACCGATCTGCGTCGCGAGCCGGATGCGCTGTGCCTCCCCGCCCGACAGACTCGCGGCGGGCCGGTTCAGGGACAGGTAGTGGAGCCCGACATCGAGAAGGAAGCGGAGCCGTTCGGTGATCTCCGCCAGTACGGTTTCGGCGACCCGGAGTTCCCAGCCTTTGAGTTTCAACTCACCTATGAACAGGGCCAGTTCATCGATCGGCAGCGCGGTCAGCTCGGCGATGTTCCGGCCGCCCACGGTGACGGCCAGCACGCTCGGCCGCAGCCGTGCCCCCGCACAGGCCGGACACGGCACCTCGCGCATATAGCCCGCGAACCGCCCCTCACCGTCGGCCTCGGCGTGGCGACGCCGGATGTGCGGCAACACCCCCTCGAACCGGGTGAGATGCGAACGCTCGCGCCCGAACCGGTTCCGGTAGGAGAGGTGCAGCTGCCCCGGGGACCCGTGCAGCACGGACTTCCGTACGGCGGCGGGCAGTTGGCGCCAGGGTGTGGCGGTGCTGAAGCCGAGTTCGGCGGCCAGCGCTTCGAGGAGGCGGGCGAAGTAGTCGGCGCCGCTGGTGTTGGTCCAGGGCGCGATCGCACCCTCGGCGAGCGACAACTCCGCGTCCGTTACGACGAGTTCGGGGTCCACCTCGGTACGGGCGCCGAGGCCCGCGCACTCGGGGCAGGCTCCCCAGGGCGCGTTGAAGGAGAACAGGCGCGGCTCCAGTGACTCCAGGTCGATGTCGTGGGCCCGGGGGCACGCCATCCGCTCCGAGAACCTCGACTCCCGCTCGGGAGCGGTGACTTCGAGGTCCACGAAGTCGGCCCAGACGACACCGCCCGCGAGACCGAGGGCCGTCTCGACGGACTCCGTCAGCCGCTGTCGTACCCCCGGTTTCAGCGTCAGCCGGTCCACGACGACCTCTACGGAGTGCTTGACTCGCTTGTCCAGCACGGGTGTTCCGCCCGACAGGGGCAGGGTGACGCCGTCCACCCGGACCCGGCTGAAGCCGTCCGACATCAACTGGCGGAAGACCTCGGCGTGTTCACCCTTGCGGTCCCGGACGACCGGGGCCAGCAGCTGGACGCGCGCACCCTCGTGCCGCTCCAGCAGCCGGTCCACGATCCGCTGCGGGGTCTGCCGGCTGACCGGCTCGGCGCACACCGGGCAGTGCGGGCGGCCGACACGGGCGTACAGCAGCCGCAGATGGTCGTAGACCTCGGTGATCGTGCCGACGGTGGAACGGGGGTTGCGGCCGGTCGTCTTCTGGTCGATCGCGATGGCCGGCGACAGGCCCTCGACGACATCGACATCGGGTTTGTCGAGCTGCCCCAGGAACTGCCGCGCGTACGCCGACAGCGACTCCACATAACGCCGCTGCCCCTCGGCGAAAATGGTGTCGAACGCGAGACTCGACTTCCCGGAACCGGACACCCCGGTGAATACGATCAGCGCGTCCCGGGGCAGCTCCACGGAGACGTCCCGGAGGTTGTGCTGACGGGCGCCCTTGATGACGATGCGGTCTTTCACCCCTTCGACCGTAGAGGGCAGGGGGCCGTAGGGCTGCCGAATCGTTATCAACTTTTTTGGGGCCGGGAGATCGGGATCGCCCCGTCAGCAGTCGCGGAACTCCGGTGACTGGTTGAGGACCTGCGAGCGCAGCGAGGTGAAGCGGGCGTAGGTCTCGCCGTTCTGCGCGCCGGGGTGGAAGGCCGCGACCCGGTGGCAGTTCTGGAAGGCGAGCGCGATGCCGAAGTGCCGCTCCAGGCTGCCCCGGATCGCGTCGCTGGCCAGCGCCCGCAGCAGTTGGCCGCGCTCCTGCTCGGAGGGCGGCGGGGTCTGGTTGTCGGCGAACTCGGCGGTGCCGCCCTGGAGTTCGGACGCGAGGTCCGCGATGAGGTCGTAGGCGTAGGGGAGGGAGGTGCGGACGGTTTCGACGAAGTCGTCCTCGCGGATGTCACCCTGCTCGGCTTCGGCGAGGAGCTGGGGCGAGACGTCGAGCGACATGAAAGGGGTGTCCTGTTCTTTCGATCTCATGAAGTGGTGCAGTGGGGCAGTGGGGTGTGGTCAGGTGAAGGCGGCGGGCCCGTGCACGAACTCCGGGTCCACCTGATCCGCCAGGTCGAGGCCCGTCGCCTTGTCCGCCCACGCCTGGGCGTTGCGCAGATGGAACTCGACGGCGTGCCGCTGGAAGGTGGTCCAGTCCTTGGGGCGGGCGTCGAGCGCGTCCTTGAGCTGGTTCAGCGCGTGCCGGTTGTGCGGTTCCAACTCGCCCTGGTCGCGGCCCTGTTCGGCGGCGCGCACCCAGGAGGACTGGACGAAGTGGGTGAGCAGGTCGTCGCCGGTCTCCTCCTTGAGGAAGAGCAGGTCGTCCTCGCCGGTGACCTTGTTGCCGATCACCGCGAGCGGAATCCCGAACTCGCGGGCGTGGTCGCGGTACTGGCGGTAGACGGAGACACCCTTGCGGGTCGGTTCGGCGACCAGGAACGTCATGTCGAACCGGGTGAACAGCCCCGAGGCGAAGGCGTCCGCGCCGGCGGTCATGTCGACGACGACGTACTCACCGGGACCGTCGACGAGATGGTTGAGGTACAGCTCCACCGCGCCCAGCTTGGAGTGGTAGCAGGCGACGCCCAGGTCGCTCTCCTCGAAGGCGCCGGTCGCCATCAGCGGTACGCCGCCCACCCGTTCGACGTGCCGCTGGTGGATCTCGTCGTCGCCGAGCGGGCGCAGCAGCCGTGAGCCACGGCCGGCCGGGGTCGTCTTGACCATGGCCTCGCGCGACTCGACGCGCGGGTTGGTGCCGCGCAGGAAGTCCTTGATGTCACCGAGGTGGGCGCTGAGCGGCGGCGCGGCGAACGCCTCGCCCCCGACCGGGTCGAGCGCTTCGGCGAGGTGCTGGTTGATGTCGCCGTCGATGGCGACCACGGGCGCGCCGGAGCGTGCGAGATGGCGGGAGAACAGTGCGGACAGCGTGGTCTTGCCGCTGCCGCCCTTGCCGACGAACGCGACGCGCATTACCGGGCAGCTCCTCGACCGGCGGCGGCCTCTTTGCCAGCCGTTTTGAAAATGAATGTCATGTGGCAAGTATTTATGCGGCGCCTGGGGTCCTGTCAAATCGCCTCGCCCTCAACTGGGGTGCAGCGGTGTCGAGTTGGGCGGCCATTTGTTCGACGTTCCTAAATGCATATCATGTGCAAGTGCATCCTTACGGCATCAGGACGGCGACCCCCGGTGACCTCGACGGCGCGCGGGCCGTCATGCTCGACACCGTCTACCGCGACTTCGGGACGGGGTACGTGCCCCGCTGGCACGGCGACATAGTCGACCCCGCGTCCGCATATCTCGCGCCCGCCCGCCACACCCTCCTGGTCGCGGTCGACGAGCGCGACGCGAACGTCGTGGCCACCGCCGCCCTCGACTCGCGCGGCCCCCTGCATCCGCCGAACCCGCGCCATGTCGCCGAGCGCTATCCCTCGGGCGCCACCGCGCAACTGCGCCGGGTGTACGTGCGTCCCGAGCACCGCAGGCGCGGTCTGGCCCGGCGGCTGGTGGCCGAACTGCTGGCCTTCGCGGCGGCCGACGGTGGGTATCGCGCGGTGTATCTGCACACGGACCCGGCGGTGACCGGCGCCGAGGGCTTCTGGCGGTCACTGGGCAAGGTCGTGCACGACGAGCGCGAGGACGTGGGTGGCGGGCAGAGCGTCGTCCACTTCGAGGTTCCGCTGGAGCTGTGATCGCAGGCGGCCGCTCGGGCTGGCTACTGGAAATGATAATCATATAGGGTCCAGTTTCCGTGCGGCCTCCGTCCGTGCCGCACCGCCCCCTTCACAGAACTGAGGATCATGCGCACCCCCCGCCGTCGCCGACTGCTCGTCGGACTGCTGTTCGCCCCGCTGCTCACCGGTTGCTTCGCCTCCAGCGGCAGCGACGACGGCGACTCGTCGTCCGACGCCGGGTCCGGCCCCCGGCTGAAGGTCGCGCTCGCCTTCCCGCCCGCCGAGAACCTCTCGCCGTACGGTGCCGACGCCACCCTGCTCAGCCGCCTGGGCGTCACCGAGGGCCTGACCGCCCTGGACGCCAACGGCTCCGCCGCCCCCGCGCTCGCCGAGTCCTGGACCCGCCAGGACGACCGCACCTGGCAGTTCACCCTGCGCGAGGCCACCTTCCAGGACGGCACCGCCGTCACCGCGGCCACCGTCGCCGCCGCCCTCACCCACGCCACCCAGGCCGAGCCCGAGCCGGCCGCCCTCACCGGCGTCACCCTCACCGCGAAGGCCGCGGCCGACGGACGCATATCCGTCACCACCGCCGAGCCCGACCCCGTGCTCCCGCTGCGCCTCTCCAGCCCCGGTCTCGCCGTCCTCGCGCCCAAGGCGTACGCGAAGAAGGGCACCGTCGACCCCGTGGGCACGGCCACCGGCCCCTTCGAGCTGACGAAGACCACCGGCTCCACCGCCGCCACCCTCGACCGCTTCGACGACTACTGGGGCGGACGCGCCCAGGCCGCCGGCATCGACGCCCGGTTCATCGCCGACGGCACCGCCCGCGCCAACGCCCTGCGCACCGGCCAGGTCGACATCGCCGAATCGATCCCCGTCGCCCAGGCCGCCTCCCTCGACAAGGCGACCCGCCGCGAGACCGCCACGGCCCGCACCACCTCCCTGCACCTCAACACCAAGTCGGGCGTGTTCAAGGACGCCGAGATGCGCGCCGCCGCCCGCGCCGCCGTGGACACCTCCGCCATCGCCGACGGTGTCTACGAAGGCCACGCCGACGCCGGCCAGGGCATCTACGGCCCGGCGCTCACCTGGGCCGAGGGCAAGCGCGTCCAGCCCACCGGGCGCGCGAAGGCGGCGGCGCCCGACGGCACGGCCGTCACCCTCGCCACGTACGACAACCGGCCCGAACTCCCGGAAGCCGCCCAGGTGTTGAAGCAGCAGCTGGAGAAGGCCGGGTTCAAGGTGACGCTGGAGGTACGGGAGTACTCGCGCCTCGAAAGCGACGCGCTGGCCGGGAAGTTCGACGCCGTCGTCGCCGCCCGCAACACCATGCTCGACTCCGGTGACCCCGTCTCCGTGCTCGCCAGCGACTACACCTCCGACGGCGGCTACAACCTCTCCCTCCTCTCCGACAAGAAGGTCGACCGGGCCGTCGCCGAGGCCGAGGGCATCGAGGACACCGCCAAGCGGCAGGACGCGGCCCTGGCGGCGGAGGCCCTGATCCTCGGCGCCGACGCCGTCGTCCCGCTCGTCCACCAGCGGATCATCACCGGCGTCGACGCCGGCGTACAGGGCGTGCTCCTCGATCCGTACGAGCGCACGCTGGTCGGTACCGGAACCCGGCGCTGACCCGTGCGGGGTCGTGTGGGCACGCTCCTGTGGCGTGCCCTGCTCGCCGCGCTGCTCGTGTGCGGGATCGGCCTGCTGCCCTGGCTGACCCGCACCGACCCGGCGCTCACCGTGCTCAAGGCCCGGTCGGCGGAGCGCGAGGCCACCCCGGCCGTGCTGGCCGACATCCGGGAGCAACTCGGCCTGGACGCCGGTCCGTTGCGGCTGCTCGGGGAGTGGCTCGGCGGGCTGCCGCGCGGGGACGCCGGGCGGTCCTGGATCTCCGGGAGCGAGGTCATGCCCGGAGTGCTGGAGGCCCTCGGCGCCTCGCTGCTGCTGATGGCCGTGGCGCTGACCATCGCCGTTCTCGTCGCCGCGCTGGTGTGCGCCCCGACGCTGTGGAGCGCCGGGCGGCGGGGCACCGGCGGCAGCGGTTCGGCGATGGTCGCCGCACTGCCCGAGTTCCTCACCGCGTCCGTGCTGGCCACCGTCGTCGGCGTCCAGCTCGGCTGGCTGCCCGCCCTCGGCTGGTACGGCTTCCAGTGGACGATCCTGCCCGGGCTCGCCATAGGCCTGCCCGCCGGGGCGCTGCTCGGCCGGCTCCTCGACGATCTGCTGCCCGGTGCCTTCGCCGAACCCTGGGCACTGGCCGCCGCCGCACGCGGCATCCCGGCTAGGCGGATCGCGAGCCAGGCGGTACGCCGCTGCCTGCCCGGACTGTTGCCTAACGCAGGCCTGTTCGTCGTCGGGCTGACCGGCGGCTCGGTCGCCGTCGAGCAGATCTTCGACATCCCCGGCCTCGGCCGCACCGCCCTCCAGGCCGCCATCGCCCAGGACCTGCCGGTCCTCCAGGCGAGCACCCTCGCCCTGGTCCTGCTGGCAGCGCTGGCAGCGGGCGGAACCCGGCTGACAGCCCGACTGCTGATCGGCCCTGCCCTGCGTGACGGCGGCCTCTCCTCCCTGCACCGCCCCCGCCCGCCCGCCCGCCGCACCCCACCCCTCCTGTTCGCCGGAGTGCTGCTCGGCGTCGTCGCCCTGGGCCTGCCACGCGACCCCCTGGCTCTGGACACCCGGGCCCGGCTCCAACCCCCGTCCTGGACACACCCGTTCGGCACGGACGCGCTCGGCCGCGACGTCCTCGCCCGCGTCGGACACGGCGCCCTCGACACGCTCCTGCTCGCCTCCGCGATCAGCGCCGCAGCGTTGCTGATCGGCCTGGTGCTGGGGCTGGTTCCCCGCGTGTCCGGACCGCTCGTCGACACGGTCAACGCGATACCGCCCGTACTCGCCGCGCTGCTCGTCACGGCGGTAGTGGGCAGCGGCGGGGCCACCCCCGCGCTCGCAGTGACCGCCGTCGCCTGGGCCCCGCTGGCCGCGCACACCGCCGCACTGCTGCGCCAGGAACGGGCCACGCTGCATGTCACGGCGACCCGGGGTCTGGGCGCCGACCGCTGGTACGTCCTGCGCCACGAACTCCTGCCCGCCGCACTGCCCCCGGTCACCCGGCACGCCCTACTGCGCCTGCCCGCAGTCGCGTTGGCCCTCGCCGCCCTCGGCTTCCTCGGCCTCGGCGCCCAACCACCGTCCCCGGAATGGGGATTGCTCCTCGCCGAGAACCAGCCGTACGCGGAACGCGCCCCCTGGGCGGTCCTCTCCCCGGCGGCCGTACTCGCTCTGCTCGGCGCGTTGGCAGTGACGGCTGCGGGACTCAGGGTTCGGCGGCCGCGGAGGGCGGTGCGGGCGGATCAACCGCGTCCGGAATCACGAGAGTTGGTCTTCCAGTGACCATCGCCGACGGCAAGGCGACCAGCCAGATGCGGCTGTCGCCGCTGCTCCGGCTGCTGATCCTCACCCAACTCGCCTTCAACGTCGGGTTCTTCGCCGTTCTGCCCTTTCTCTCCGAGCACCTCGGGCAGGCGATCGGCATGGCCGGCTGGCTCGTCGGGTTCGTGCTCGGGCTGCGTACCTTCAGTCAGCAGGGGCTGTTCGTGGTCGGCGGTGCGCTCGCCGACCGGTACGGCATCCGGCCCGTGGTGCTCGCGGGCTGCGCCCTGCGCATCGCCGGCTTCGCCTGGCTCGGCTACGCCGACTCGACCGCGACCGTCATCGGCGCCGTCCTCCTCATCGGCTTCGCCGCCGCGCTCTTCTCGCCCGCCGTCGAGTCCGAGGTCGCCCGGCAGGCCGTGGTCTGGGAGGAGCGGGGCAACGGCTCACGCACCCGCGTCCTCGCCCTGTTCACCGTCGCCGGACAGGCGGGCGCCTTCGTCGGGCCGCTGCTCGGCGGACTGCTGCTGTCCGTCGACTTCCGTGTCGTGTGTCTCGCGGGCGCCGGAATCTTCGTACTCGTCCTCGCCGGGCACGCCTGGCTGCTCCCGCAGCACATACCCGGCAGGGAGCGCATACGCGCGAAAGGGGGCGTGCGCACACTGCTGCGCAACCGTCGGTTTCTCGCACTCTGCTCCGCGTACGGCGCCTATCTCCTCGCCTACAACCAGCTGTACCTCGCACTCCCCGCCGAGGTCGAGCGCGCGACCGGCTCGCAGACCGCCCTGGCCTGGCTGTTCGCCCTCTCCTCCCTGCTCGTCGTGACCGCCCAACTGCCGGTCACCCGCTGGGTCGGCGACCGTCTCGCCCTGCGCCGCTCGATGATCGTCGGCATGCTGCTGATCTCCGCCGGATTCGCCGTCGTGGCGCTGGCCAGGCCCGCGGCCTGGACCGGAACCGTCGGACTGCTGCCCGCCGCCGGGTTCGTCGTCCTGCTCACCCTCGGCCAGATGCTGGTCGCGCCGGTCGCCCGCGCCTGGGTCCCCGACCTCGCCGAAGAGGGTCGGCTCGGGCTCTACACCGGCGCCCTGTCGTCGGTTTCCGGCCTGATCGTGCTGGTCGGCAGCTCGCTGACCGGCACCCTCCTCGACACCGGACTGCCCGCCGCCGTCCCTTGGCTGGTGCTGGCCGCCGTACCCCTCGCGGCCATCGCCGTACTGCCGCGACGGGCCTGACCGGTGGCCGGGGGAGCACCTGCAGGGTCTGGGGAGTGCGGCGGTGGGGCATGCCGATTGGTAGCGTCACACCACCCGCGCCGACACGCGCGGGTGAGGGGCGCCGAGCACCGCCGAGCAGGACCATGAACAACCGAGCACGACCAAGTACCAGCAACAAGTACTACCGACCTACCGACCGATGAAACGTACGCGTTTTCGTACAGGGGGGCCCATGGCCACGATTCGCAGGGCAGTCATTCCCGCAGCCGGACTGGGGTCCCGGCTGCTGCCGCTCACCAAGGCGACACCGAAGGAGATGCTGCCCGTCGGTGACAAGCCCGTCATCGAGCACACCGTCCGGGAGCTCGTGGCCTCCGGCATCACCGACATCACCATCGTCGTGTCCGGCGACAAGGGGCTGATCCAGGACCACTTCCGGCCCAACCCCGGCCTCGTCGACCAGCTGCGCGCCGACGGCAAGTCGGCGTACGCGGACGCCGTGGAGGAGGTCGGCGAACTCTCCCGGCTCGGCCACATCACCTACCTCTACCAGCAGGGCCCCTACGGCAACGGCACCCCCGTCCTCAACGCCTCGCGCAACATCGGCGACGAGCCGCTGCTCGTGCTCTGGCCCGACGACGTGTTCGTCGCCGAGGTCCCGCGCGCCCAGCAGCTGATCAAGGCGTACGAGGCCACCAACTCCCCGGTCCTCGCGCTGATGCCGATGGACCCGGGCGACTCGCAGCGCTACGGCGTCCCCGTCGTCAAGGAGGACCTCGACGACGGGCTGCTGCGCATCACCGGCCTGGTCGAGAAGCCCCGCCCGCAGGACGCGCCCTCGTCGTACGCGGCCATCGGCGGCTACGTCATCACGCCCGGCATCATCGACGAACTGCGCGAACAGACCAAGCGCTGGTACGACCACCGCACCGGTGAGGTCTATCTCACCGACGCGATCAACGCCTACGCCGCCAGCCGCGCCGTCTACGGCCAGGTGATCCACGGCCGCTGGTACGACACCGGCAACCCCCTCGCCTACCTGACCGCCCAGTTCGCGGCAGCGCTCAACGACCCGGAGTACGGCCCGCATCTGCGCCGCCTGGCGAAGGAACTGGAGGATCAGGAGACCGCAGGAGCAGAATGACTCCGCGGTCCTGGCTGGGGGTGGTGACCGTCGGAGTCGGGTGGCTCCGCGGTCCCGTTCTGGGGGCTCTGCCCCCAGGCCCCCGTATCGCGCTGAACGCGCTCGTCCTCAAACGCCGGACGGGCTGAAATGTCCCGGTCGGCGCTCATGGACCGGGAGGGGCGACCCGTCGCATGGTGCCGGAATCCGGCCGTGGGAGGATCCCGGCACGATGAGCGACGCGTCCCCGGCGGTACGGAGTCTGCGCGCCGTGGTGTTCGCCGCGGTGGGTGTCCTGCTGGCCGCCGCCGCGCACGGCCTCGCGACCGGCCGGCCACCGGGCCTGACGGCCGACGGCCTCGGGTTCGCGGGCGTGTTCGCCGCCGGGTGGCTGCTCGGCGGACGGGAGCGGTCGCTGCCGGGGATCGGTGCCCTGACGCTGGCCACCCAGGCGGGGCTGCACCTCGCGTTC
Source organism: Streptomyces sp. NPDC002680 (assembly GCF_042889145.1). NCBI lineage: Bacteria > Bacillati > Actinomycetota > Actinomycetes > Kitasatosporales > Streptomycetaceae > Streptomyces > Streptomyces sp. NPDC002680. The sequence goes on along the minus strand of NZ_JBIAQP010000013.1, from coordinate 205,214 downwards.
GGGGCGGTGCGCGGCCGGACCATGGCGCCCATGCATCACCCCGGGATGTCGATGGCCCACGCGCACTCCCACGTCATGAGCGCCCACGTCCTCGCCGCCCTGGCCGCCTCCTGGTGCCTGCGGCGGGGCGAGGCCGCGCTGTGGTCGCTGCTGAGCTGGGCCGTCGCCTTCGTGCCGGGTCTCGCCGCCTGGTGGCGGGACGCGCCCGCCGTGGTGCCCCGCCCGGTCCCGGTGCGCATGTCGGCGGCGGTCGCCCGGCCGCGTCGGCTTCTCCTCCGATACGCGGTGAGTGGTCGAGGGCCGCCCGCAGGGCTGTCGTACACGCCCTGAAAGTCCTCGACAGCAGTCACCAGTACGGAAATACGGAGTTCCGCTCATGTTCCCCACACGCATCACCCTGCGCCGCGCCGGCGTCGTCGCCGGTCTCACCGCCGCCGGTGTCCTCGCGGCGGCCGGTTCCGCCTTCGCGCACGTCACCGTGCACCCCGAGAGCTACGCCAAGGGCGCCACGGACGGCGTCCTGACCTTCCGGGTCCCCAACGAGGAGGACACGGCGAGCACCACGAAGGTCCAGGTCTTCCTGCCCACCGACCACCCCGTCCTCGGCGTGCTGGTCACGCCGGAGCAGGGCTGGACCGCGAAGGTCACGACCACCAAGCTCAAGACGCCGATCAAGACGGACGACGGGACGATCACCGACGCCGTCTCCGAGATCACCTGGTCCGGCGGCAAGATCGGGGAGGGGGAGTACGAGGACTTCGACGTCGCGTTCGGTCAACTCCCCGATGACGCGGATCAGCTGGCCTTCAAGACCCTCCAGACCTACTCCGACGGCAAGGTCGTTCGCTGGATCGAGACGCCTGAGGCGGGGCAGGAGGAGCCGGAGAATCCGGCGCCCACGCTGAAACTGACAGCCGCGACTTCACCGGCGGTGGCTTCCGTCAAGAGCGAGGCCGGTCAGGCCTCGGCCTCGGCCAGTGACTCGACCGCTCGTGGGTTGGGGATCGCCGGGTTGGTTGTGGGGGTGCTGGGGCTTGGTGCGGCGGCGTTCGCGTTGATCAGGACCCGAGGTTCACGTTCGTCGAGTTAAGGGATGGGTAGTTCTTCGGCCGCGGGGCGGTGGGGGCTGGTCGCGCCCCGCGGCGGAGCCGCTGATCAATACAGCCCCGCGCCCCTGTCGGGGCGCTGCGCGCACCCTCCTTCACCAGGCCCGTACCTCAGCGGGACACGGACTCGGCCGGAACCAGTGCGCGCAGCTGCTGCTCCACGTCGGCGAACGACGCGGTCGGCACCGTACGCGGGTGGGACGTCCGGTACAGCCACAGGATGTCCCGGCCGAACGACCAGACCAGCGTGCCCAGGGCCAGCGCGACGACCGCCTGCGTGGCCGCGAGGGGCAGGTAGCCGGAGGCGCCGACCAGCAGCAGGATGCCCTGGAGGGCGGCCACGGTCTTGCGGGCGGTGCTCGGGGGGAGCGGGGCGTTCAGCCAGGGCAGGACGCGGGCCGCCGCCACGAAGGCGTAGCGCATACCGCCGATCAGCAGGACCCAGGGGCCCAGCGACATCGACACGTACACGCTCAGCACCAGGATCAGGAACGCGTCGACCTCCATGTCGAAGCGCGCGCCCAGCGTCGAGCAGGTGCCGGTGCGGCGGGCGACCTTGCCGTCCACGCCGTCGAGGATCAGGGCCACGGCCGTCAGACCGACGAACAGCGTGACCGGCGGTGAGCTCTCGAAGGAGTCCGCGACCAGCGCGGTCACCCCGCCGACCAGGGTCGCCCGGCCGAGGGTCACACGGTTGGCGGGGCCGAAGGACTTCGACCCGGACCGGTGCAGCGCGCGGGACAGAACGGCCCAGGTGGCGAACGCGAACGTCAGCCCGGTCAGCCAGCCCGCCGGGCCCAGACCGATGGCGGAGCCCAGCAGGGCCAGCAACAGGATCTGAATGCCCGCTCCCAGAGCGGTCTCCTGCTGTGCCGGCCTTACGTCGTACGTGTAGTTCAGGGCCACCGCTCGTCCTCCGCCGTATGTACAGAGTGGATCATGCCGCGTACTGTGCGCGGACTGTGCACATCTCGGTACGTGAACAACTTCCCAAGCGTTCAGGAGGACTCCGATGAAGCGCGCCGCACGTGCGTTCTGGATCGGTTCGCCGGACCACGGAGAGATCCGTGACGTCGAGCCGGCGGCGCCCGGCGAGGGCGAGGTGCTCGTACGCACCCTGTTCTCCGGCGTGAGCCGTGGCACGGAGACGCTCGTCTTCCGGGGCGGGGTCCCGGTCAGCCAGTACGCGGCCATGCGGGCGCCGTTCCAGGAGGGCGACTTCCCCGGGCCGGTGAAATACGGCTACCTCAACGTCGGTGTCGTGGAGGAGGGCCCGGACGCGCTCGTCGGCCGTACCGTCTTCTGTCTCTATCCGCATCAGACGCGGTACGTCGTCCCGGTCGGCGCGGTGACAGTGGTGCCGGACTCGGTGCCCGCCGAACGGGCGGTGCTCGCCGGGACCGTGGAGACCGCGGTGAACGCCCTCTGGGACGCGGCGCCGCTCGCCGGTGACCGGATCGCCGTGGTCGGCGGCGGGATGATCGGCTGTTCCGTGGCCGCCCTGATCGCCCGCTTCCCGGGCGTGCGCGTGCAGTTGGTGGACGCCGATCCCGGGCGGGCGAAGACCGCCGAGGCGCTCGGCGTCGACTTCGCGCTGCCGCAGGACGCCTTGGGGGAGTGCGACCTGGTCGTCCACGCGAGCGCCACGGAGGCGGGGCTCGCGCGCTCGCTCGAACTCCTCGGCGCCGAGGGCACGGTGATCGAGCTGAGCTGGTACGGCGACCGGCGCGTCAGCCTGCCGCTCGGCGAGGCCTTCCACTCCCGGCGGCTCACCGTGCGCAGCAGCCAGGTGGGGACCGTGTCACCGTCCGCGCGGCCCGGCCGTACGTACGCCGACCGGCTCGCCCTCGCCCTCGACCTGCTGGCGGACCCGGCGCTCGACGCCCTGATCACCGGGGAGAGCGACTTCGAGGAACTCCCGGACGTGCTGCCGAAGCTGGCCTCCGGGGAGATCCCGGCCCTCTGCCACCGCGTCCGCTATTCCGATTGAACAAGCCGTTGAACCCGTTGAACAGGCTGCCCTGAGCAGCCGTACTACACGGCATGCTCCGGCAGCGATCAGCACGGGGCAAGACGCGCCGCACCTGGAGGGTCGTCCGTTGTTCAGCATCACCGTCCGCGATCACATTATGATCGCCCACAGCTTCAGCGGCGAGGTCTTCGGGCCCGCGCAGCGCCTGCACGGCGCGACGTTCCTCGTCGACGCCACGTTCCGCCGCGAACAGCTGGACGAGGACAACATCGTCGTCGACATCGGCCTGGCCACCCAGGAACTCGGTGCCGTGGTGAGCGAGTTGAACTACCGCAATCTGGACAACGAGCCCGACTTCGCCGGTATCAACACCTCCACCGAGTTCCTGGCCAAGGTCATCGCCGACCGGCTCGCCGCCCGCATCGAGAAGGGTGCGCTGGGCGAGGGCGCGCGGGGCCTGGCAGGCCTGGCCGTCACCCTGCACGAATCCCACGTCGCCTGGGCGAGCTACGAGCGTGCCCTGTGACCGACACGACCCTCGACCGCGCGGTTTCCCTTTCCCCGGCGGCTGTTCCGGCCGCCCCGGCTCAGGTACAGGTACAGGCTCACGTGCAGAAGACGCTCAACTACGTGCCGGTGCAGAACGCGGCCCTCAAGAACGCGGCGATCATCCCGATGTCCCTGCGCTCCGTGCACTTCGTGATGCCGGGCGGCGTCGACGACCCGGCCACGCCGAGCGGGGGCAACGCCTACGACCGGCGGATCAGCCTCGACCTGCCCGGCTTCGGCTGGCAGGTGCACAAGCACGCCGTCGCCGGTGAGTGGCCCCGGCCCGGCGCCGACGCCCGCGCGGAACTGGCGCGGACGCTGCGCGAGCTGCCGGACGGCACGGTCGTCCTGCTCGACGGTCTGGTGGCCTGCGGGGTCCCCGAGATCATCGTCCCGGAGGTCGAACGGCTGCGCCTCGCGGTGCTGGTGCACCTTCCGCTGGGCGACGAGACGGGCCTCGACCCGGCGGTCGCGGCCGAGCTGGACGCCCTGGAGCGGACCGTCCTGCGGGCGGTGCCCTCGGTGATCGCGACCAGCGACTGGGCGGTCCGACGCCTCGTCTCCCACCACGGACTCGCCCCGGACCGCGTGCACATGGCGGCGCCCGGCGCGGACATCGCCCCCCTCGCCTCCGGCACGGACGGCGTCTCCCGCCTCCTGTGCGTGGCTGCGGTGACCCCGCGCAAGGGCCAGCACCGCCTGGTGGAGGCACTGGCCGCGGTGACCGACCTGCCGTGGAGCTGCGTCTGCGTAGGCGGCCTCGAACAGGACCCGGAATACGTGTCCGACCTGCGCGCCCTGATCGCGAGGCACGGCCTGGAGGACCGCCTGCACCTGGCCGGCCCCCAGGCGGGCGCCCAGCTCGACGCCTCCTACGCGGCAGCCGACCTGATGGTCCTCACCTCCTACGCGGAGACGTACGGCATGGCGGTCACGGAAGCCCTCGCCCGCGGCATCCCGGTCCTCGCGACGGACGTCGGCGGCCTCCCCGAGGCGGTCGGCCGTGCCCCCGACGGAGGCGTCCCCGGCATCCTCGTACCGCCGGAGAACCCGGCGGCCCTGGCTGCGGAACTGCGCGGCTGGTTCGGCGAGGCGGACGTCCGCCGCCGTCTGAAGGCAGCGGCGAGGGGCCGCCGCGCGGCCCTGGACGGCTGGGCGGCGACGGCACGAAGCCTGGCCGGAGTACTGGGCCGGATCCCCTGGGAACCTCGGAGGGCGGCATGAAGAGGGCGATGACCATGCCGGCGGCCGGACGCTCGGGGCTGGTGGTGCTCGTGGCCACCGACGCCGAAGCCGCGGCCGTTCAGGGACGCAGGGAAGTGGCACTGCTGCAACGGGCGATTCTCCCGGGATGCGAGGAGGCCGACGTGAGCAACGCGACGACGACGACTTCGGCCGGGCCGGAGGCGCTCAGGGCCGACGACATCGAGCCGGTCGCCGCCCGGGCACGCCGGGTCGCCGCCCTGCGCAGTGCCGTCGGGGTGCTGGGCCGGATTCCCTCGGGAACCTCGCGGGGGTCGGCGGCATCCGTGGCAACTGACGTCGAGCTGGTCGCCGTCCGGGCACGCCGGGTGGCCGCGCTTCGGAGTCTCGTGGGGACGCCGGAGCGGACTCCCGGACGAGTGAGGAGCGCGGCATGAGGAAGGCGACGACGGTGGTGGTTTCGGCCGGGTCGGAGGTGGGGCGGGCGGGTTCGGTGGCGTCCGTGGACGCCGATGTGGAGCTGGTTGCCGCTCGGGGACGCCGGGTGGCCGTGCTGCGGAGTCTCATGAGGACGCCGGAGCGGACTCCCCCAGAAGCAAGGAGCGCGGCATGAAGAAGGCGACGACGATCACGACTTCGGCGGCGTCCGAGATCCAGCGACGGGGACCGGTGACTCCGGTGGACACGAATGCCAAGCCCGCCGCCGGGATTCCGGCGCAGCCCACGCACCGGGACGTCAAGGCCGGGGCCGGGCCGGTCAATCCGGGGGAGCGGGGCACGATCCGGCTGCGCGAGGCCGGGCCCGACGACCCGCCTCGGTACGCGCCCGACTGGCTGGAGCTGCGCGAGGGCGCCGACGCCGCCGCGCGCGCCGTCGAACTGCTCGACCCGCTTCGGATTCGGCTGGCCAACCTGCCCGGCAAGGCGGGCGGCCTCGTCGTCCACGACCTGGGCTGCGGCACCGGCTCCATGGGCCGCTGGCTCGCGCCCCGGCTCGACGGCGCCCAGCACTGGGTCCTGCACGACCGCGACCCCTACCTGCTGCACTTCGCCGCCGTGGCCTCCCCGCGCGCCGCCGCCGACGGCAGCCGCGTGACGGTCGAGACCCGGCGCGGCGATGTCGCCCGGCTGACCTCCGACGCCCTGGTCGGCGCCTCGCTGGTCACCGCCTCCGCCCTGCTGGACGTCCTCACCCGCGAGGAGGTCGACGCCCTAGCGACGGCCTGCGCGGGCGTCGGCTGCCCGGCTCTGCTGACCCTGTCCGTGGCCGGCCGCGTCGAGTTCGGCACCCCCGACCCCCTGGACGGGGACATCGCCGACGCGTTCAACGCCCACCAGCGACGGGCGGGACTGCTCGGCCCCGACGCGGTCACGGCGGCCTGCGAGGCCTTCGACCAGCGCGGCGCCACCGTCCACGTCCACCCGAGCGCCTGGCGCCTCGGCCCCGTAGAGGCCCCGCTCACCGCGGAGTGGCTGCGCGGCTGGGTCGCGGCAGCGGTGGAGGAACGCCCGGCCCTGAAGCCGAAGGCCGACAAATACCTCGCCGCCCGCCTGGAGGCGTGCGCGGCGGGGGAGTTGCGGGTGGAGGTCCACCACAGCGACCTCTTGGCACTGGCGAGGCCGAAGGGCGGGACGACGTCATGAGCGTTCAGACGGTCGACGCGCCCGAGGTTGTCATCGGCGGGCGCGCGCCAGCGCCCTGCCAGGGGCGCGGGGAACTGCGCGACCAGCCCCCACCGGCCCGCGTCCGACGAACTACCAATCCGGCGGTACGTTCGTCCTCCGGCCGCGCCGGAGTTATCGGCTTCGTTGGGGACAGGGTCACCCCCCAGGCGACACCCCCGAGCCGACTCCGCCGAGCCGCCCGAGCCCTGAGGCCCCACCTGGGAACCCTCGCCGGAGCAACGATCCTCGGCGTACTCCTCTGGCGCCTCGGCACCGGCGTCTTCCTCGACGGCCTGCGCCGCATCGACGTACCGACCCTGTTCATCGCCCTCGGCATCGGCCTGCTCACCACGGTGTTCAGCGCCTGGCGCTGGGTCCTGGTCGCCCGCAGTCTCCGTATCAGGCTGCCCCTCGGCACCGCGACCGCCGACTACTACCGCTCGCTGTTCCTGAACGCGGCCCTCCCCGGCGGCGTCCTCGGCGACGTGCACCGCGCGGTACGGCACGGACAGAGCGCCGGTGACGTCGGACGCGGAGTCCACGCGGTCGTCCTCGAACGGGCCGCCGGACAGATCGCGCTGCTCTCCGTCGGCGCGGGCGTTCTGCTGACCCAGCCGTCGCCGGTGATGGCCGAGGCCCGCAGGGTCGCCCTGATGGCCGCCTTCGCCGCCGTCGGCGCCCTCGCGGTCGTCGTCGCGGTCCGGATGAACCGGGCCCCGAGCGTCGCGGCCCGCAAGGCCCGCGCCGTGCACGCCGTACTCGCCGAAGCCCGTGGCGCCCTGCTCTCCCGCGAGAACCTGCCGGGCGTGGCGCTCTCCTCGGTGATCGTCCTCTCCGGCCACCTCGGCATGTTCGTGGTCGCGGCCCGGGTCGCCGGTTCCTCGGCCTCCGTCGCCGAGCTGCTGCCGCTGGCCGTACTGGCGCTGCTGGCGATGGGACTGCCGCTGAACGTCGGCGGCTGGGGCCCCCGCGAGGGCGTCACCGCCTGGGCGTTCGGCGCGGCGGGGCTGGGCGCGAGCATGGGGCTAAGTGTCGCCGTCGTGTACGGAGTACTGAGCTTTGTGGCCGCCCTGCCCGGCGCGGTCGTCCTGGTCGTCCGCTACTTCTGGTCGCCCACGGAGCGTTCGGAGTCCACGGAGTCCACGAAGCCCGCGGACTCCGCGAAGCCCTCGGTGCTCACCGAATCGACGTCCCCGGACTCGGTGAGCATCGAGAAATACGCCCCGAAGGAGTCGGCGAAGCTCGCCAGCAACGCCTTCCCCTTTTCGGCGGAACCCAGTGAAGGACGGCCGATGACACCGGAATCGGTGTAACCGGCCATGCCGAGGGTGAGGAGATGCCGGCGGTCGTCGGCGACGAAATCAGAGGTCTCATAACCGGGACGGAGCAATTCGGGATGAGCGTGCAGAAGGATGGAGGTCTCGATTTCCCCCGCGTGCATGTCGGTGAGCAGCGAGGTCACCACTCCGGCCCGCTCGCGCGCCGTCTCCCAGTCCTCCGCGGCCGGGAACAGCGCCATCCGCTCACCGCGCGCGGAGGATTCCTGAACGACGTTGCCCAGTACGTAGTTTCCGCCGTGTCCGTTGACGACCACCAGGGCGTCCACGCCCGAGCGGCGCAGCGAATCGGCGATGTCCCGTACTACCGCGTGAAGGGTCACGGAGGAGATGCTGACGGTTCCCGGCCAGGCGGCGTGCTCGTGCGAGCAGGCGATCGTCACCGGCGGAAGGAGGTGCACCGGGTACGCGGCTGCGATCTCCCGGGCAATGGCACACGCGACCAGGGTGTCCGTCGTCAACGGGAGGAAGGGACCGTGCTGTTCGAAGCTCCCGACCGGAAGAACGGCGACCTGCGTTGAGACGCCGGCGGCTCGCGTCCGTACGTCTTCCGTAGTGTCCACCGGCAACCGTATTCCCGAATCATCCATGTTCTCACGGCCTTTCGTCTCTGCTTAGGAACCAGATCATGACAGAAAAAATTGGCGTACTCGGCAAAGCCTCCCAGCCGTCGGGAGTCGAACGCGTCGTTAATGCGCCGTTGCCCACCGTGTACGGCGATTTCCAGGCGGTCGGTTACATGGACCACGATCGCGGTGACGAGCAAGTGGCGCTGGTCTACGGCGAGATCACCGAGGACGACGTACTCACCCGGCTGCATTCCGAGTGCCTGACCGGCGACGCGTTCGGCTCCCAGCACTGCGAATGCGGCGACCAGCTCGACTCCGCGCTGCGCGCGATAGTCGCCGAGGGACGGGGCATTCTCGTGTACCTCAGAGGGCATGAGGGCCGGGGTATCGGCCTGCTCGCCAAGCTCCGCGCGATGCAGCTCCAGTCGGAGGGCCTGGACACCGTCGAGGCGAACCTCGCGCAGGGCCTGCCGGTCGACTCCCGCGACTACGGGGTCGCGGCGGAGATCCTCCACGACCTCGGCGTCCGCTCGGTCCGCCTGATGTCGAACAACCCGCGCAAGCGCGAGGCGTTGCTCCGCCACGGCATCAAGATCGCCGAGGACGTGCCGCTGCTGATCCCGCCGTGCGAGAACAACATCACCTACCTGCGGACCAAGCGCGAGCGTCTCGACCACGTCCTGCCGCACCTGGACGCGGTGGCGCACTGGTCCTGATCCTGACCTGACGGGGGACCCGGCCGGGAGTCCGATCTGGGGGCGTGCGTCACTCGGACGCGCGCGGGGGGTGCCAGAAGCCCCGATTCCGGAAAGGAAGAGGGAATGACCGACGACGTCCTCTTCCTCTCCCGGGACCAGGTGACGGCCCTCCTCGACCCCGACACGGCGATCGCCTCGCAGCGCGCGGCGTTCGGCGCGCTGGGCGCGGGCGGTACCCGTACGCCTGATCTGCCCGGGAAGATCATGCATCCCAGCCGCTTCGACGACAGTGTGGTCTTCGCGTACGTCTCCCGGCTGTCCAAGGACACCGGCGCGGTGGCGAAGTTCGGCAGCGTCAACCCAGGCAACGCGGCGGCCGGCCTGCCGACCGTGCACGCCGTCATCACCGCCCTCGACCCGGTGACGGGCGAACTCGCCGCCGTCATGGACGGCACGGCCGTCACGACCCTGCGTACGGCCGCCGCCAGTGCCGTGGCCTTCGACGCGCTGTCCACCGCCGACAGCGCCGAACTGGCCCTCATCGGCTCGGGCACCCAGGCCCTCGCCCACGCACGGGCGGTCGCCCGGGTACGGCACCTGAAGTCCGTACGGGTGTGGAGCCCGACCCCGGAGCGCCGCGAGCGAGCGGCGGAACGACTCGCGGCGGAACTCGGCATCGCCGCCGAGGCGACCGCGACCCCGGAGGAGACGGTGACCGGGGCCTCTCTGGTCGCGACCTGCACGCTCAGCAAGACCCCCGTCGTGCACGGCGCCTGGCTCGCGCCCGGCTGCACGGTGGTCAGCGTGGGCTCGTTCGAACCGACCCGCAGCGAGGTCGACGCCGAGGTCCTACGGAGGTCAGCGGCCGTGGTCGTCGACGACCCGGAGACCGCGACGAAGCACGCCGGCCCGGTGATCGACGCCCTACGGGACCACCTGCTGCCCCGCGAGGCCCTGATCGGCCTCGGCGACATCCTCACGGGCGCCCGGACCGCCCGTACCGGCCCCGACGACATCGTCTTCTACAACAGCGTGGGACTCGGCGTGCAGGACGCGGCGGCGGCCTGGGCTGTCGTGCGCGCGGCACGGGGAGAGAACCGATGAGCGCCCTGCGGCGGGCGGGCGAGGCTGCGGTCGACGCGGGCGCGCACCCTGCCCGTACCGGCCTGGACGACAGTGGGTCCGGTGTGAAGGGCGTGGGGAGAGGGTCGATGACCATTACGTGGGCGGACGTGGTCGTGAGCGGCGGTGGGGCGGCGGGCGCGGGTGTGCGGTCCGCCCGTACCTGCCGGGGCGACATCGGGCTCGGTGTACGGGACGTGGCGGCGGCTTGGGGCGTTGTCCATGGGGCGTGGGGAGTGGGTCGATGACTATGACGCGGGTGGGCGTGGTCGTGAGCGGCGGTGGGGCGGCGGGCGCGGGTGTGCGGTCCGTCCGTACCTGCCCGGGCGACATCGGGCTCGGTGTACAGGATGTGGCGGCCGCCTGGCCGGTTGTCCATGCGACACGGGGAGTGGGCCGATGACCACGACACGGGCCGACGTGGTCGTCATCGGCGGTGGCGTGATGGGCGCGAGCATCGCCTATCACCTGGCCCGGGCAGGCGTACGGGACGTCGTCCTCGTCGAGCGGGACGAACTGGCGTCCGGGTCGACCTCACGGGCGGCCGGTGGGGTGCGGGCGCAGTTCTCCGACGAGCTGAACATCCAGCTCGGGGCGCGGAGTCTGGAGGCGTTCGGGCGGTTCGGGGAGGAGATCGGGCACGACATCGGACTGCACCGGGTCGGCTATCTCTTCCTCCTCTCCACACCCGAGGACGTTGCCTCCTTCGAGGCGGGGGTCGAACTCCAGAACGGCCTCGGCGTGCCCAGCCGCATGCTCACCCCGGCCGAGGCCCGCCGGCTCTCGCCGCTCATCACCACCGACGGCCTGCTGGCGGCGGCCTATTCGCCCGACGACGGCCACTGCACCCCGGAAGCGGTGGTCCACGGCTACGCCGCCGCGGCCCGCCACCACGGCGCGACCGTCCTGCGCCACACCGAGGTCACCGGTATCGAGCGCGACGGTGACGGTGAGGGCGGTGGTGACACCATCACGGCCGTCGTCACGGACAAGGGGCGGATCGCCACCGACACAGTCATCTGCGCGGCCGGTGCCTGGTCCCGGGCCGTGGGCGCGATGGCGGGCGTGGACCTGCCCGTGGACCCCCTGCGCCGCCAGATCGCGGTCACCGAACCGGTCCCCGGACTGCCACCGACGCTCCCCATGACCATCGACTTCAGCAGCAGCCTCTACTTCCACACCGAGGGCCCCGGCCTGCTCCTCGGCATGTCCGACCCCGACGAGACGACCGGCTTCGCCACCGAGACCCACGACCGCTGGATCCCCCGCCTGTACGAGGCGATGGAACACCGGGCGCCCGCCCTGCTCGACCTGCGCCGCACCGGCGGCTGGGCGGGCCTGTACGAGATCACCCCGGACCACAACGCCCTGATCGGCGAGGCGAGTTCGGTCTCCCGCTTCCTCTACGCGACCGGCTTCTCCGGCCACGGTTTCCTCCAGGGCCCGGCGGTCGGCGAGGTGATCCGCGACCTCTACCTCGGACGCGTACCCTTCGTCGACATCAGCCCCTTGAACGCCGGCCGTTTCGCGGCCGATGCCCTGCGCCCGGAGGTCAACCTCGTATGACCCAGCTCCACTTGTGGCTGCGCCACGAGACCCGCACGACCGAACGCCGTACCGCTGTCGTCCCGTTCGACGCCCGGCGGCTCGTCGAGGCGGGAGTACGCCTGACCGTGGAGGAGTCCCCGCAGCGGATCTTCCCGATCGAGGAGTACGAGGCGGTCGGCTGCGGTGTCGCCGACGCCGGGTCCTGGGTCTCCGCACCCTCGGACGCGGTGATCGTCGGCCTCAAGGAACTCCCCGACGAGCCGGGCGAGTTGCGCCACCGGCACATCTTCTTCGGGCACGCCTACAAGGGCCAGCCGGGCGCGGCCGAGCTGCTGCGTCGCTTCGTCGCCGGGGGCGGGGCCCTGCTGGACCTGGAGTACCTGGCGGACGACCAGGGCAGGCGGCTGGCGGCCTTCGGCTACTGGGCCGGATATCTCGGCGCCGCACTCGCCGTGCTCCAGCACCGGGGGAAGCTGACAACGCCCTTGTTGCCGACCACCAAGGAGGCCCTGGAGGCCGAACTCCGGTCACCCGGCACCCGGTTGAGCGCGCTGGTGATCGGCGCCCTGGGCCGCAGCGGCCGGGGTGCGCGGGTCGCGCTCGACGAGGCCGGCGTCGATCCCACCTGCTGGGACCTGGCCGAGACCCGGAACCTGGACCGACCGGCCCTGCTGGCCCATGAGTTGCTGGTCAACACCGTGCTCACCACCCGCCCGGTCCCGCCCTTTCTGACCGACGACGACCTGGACACCTCCGGCCGCCGCCTCCGCACCCTCTCGGACGTCACCGTCGACGTCGGCTCACCCATGAACCTCCTCCCGGTCTACGACACGGCAACCACCTGGGACACCCCGGTGCGCCGCCTCCGGGACGAGCCCCCGCTCGACCTGATCGCCATCGACAACCTGCCGTCCCTGCTGCCCCGCGAGGCGAGCACGGACTTCTCGGCAGCCCTGGTGCCCCAGCTCCTCGACTTCGAGGTGGGCGGGGCGTGGGGGCGCTGTCTGGAACGGTTCCATCAGGTGTGCCGTGAACTCGGCATCGTCAAGGAGGAGTTGGACCATGAGTGAGCAGTCGCCGCCGAATGCGGGCACTTTGGTCCCCGCCGGCGGCACCGTCCACTGGATCGGCGCGGGCCTGTCCACGGGCGGCGGCCTTGCCGCACTGTGCGAGACGGCCGGGCGGGTCCGCGTGTGGCACCGCACCGAGGACCGCGCCGCCGAGGCCCTCGCCCACCTGGGCCTCACCGGCCGCGCCGAACCCCGCGCCTACACCCTCCCCGCGCTCACGGCCGAACTCGCCCCCGGAGACGTGGTCGTCTCCATGCTCCCGGCGCCCGAACACGCCCCGCTGCTGGCGGTCTGCGTACAGGGCGGGGCGCACTTCGCGTGCTCAAGTTACGTATCGGAGGCGGTACTTGAGCAAGTACCGGCAGCCGAGGCGGCGGGTCTGGTCGTCCTCACCGAGTGCGGGCTCGACCCGGGCATCGACCACCTCTTCGCCCACAGCCTGGTCACCCGCGCCGAGCACGCGATCGGCACCGGCACACCGGCCTCGTACCGCCTCACCTCGTACTGCGGAGGCATCCCCGCGGTGCCCAACGACTTCAGGTACCGGTTCAGCTGGGCGCCCGCCGGAGTCCTCAACGCCCTTCGCTCGCCCGCCCGTTACATCGAGGACGGCGCCGAGACGGTCGCGGACCGGCCCTGGGAGGTCACGCGTCCGCACGCGATCGACGGGGAGACCTTCGAGGTGTACCCGAACCGGGACAGCCTGCCCTTCGTCGGCCAGTACGAACTGCCGACGGCGTGGAAGGCGGAGACCTTCGTCCGGGGCACTCTGCGTCTGGACGGCTGGCTGAGCGCCTGGGACTCCGTCTTCGAGGAGTTGAAGGGCGGCGACGACGAGCGGATCGGCGCCCTGGCAAGGGAGTTGGCGGCGCGCTACCCGACGACCGACGCCGACCGCGACCGCGTGGTCCTGGCGGTCTCCCTCGATGTGGACGGGGAGGGGCAGAGCGAGAACGGTTCGGGGCGGCGGACCTGGTCCGGCCGCTATCTCCTCGACCTGGAGGGCGACGCGGTCGAGAGCGCGATGGCCCGCTGTGTCTCGCGCACACTGGCCCTGGGCGTCCGGCACATCCTCGACGGTTCGCTGCCGCCGGGCCTGAGCCGCGCCGCCGAGACGGCACGGCGTTCGGAAGAATGGCTGAGCGAACTCGGCGGGGAGGGACTGGAGTTCAGGCTCACCGTCGGCTGACGGTGGCGCGCTCCCCGCCAACTGTCGAGCGGCGGCTAATCGGTTACGGCCTCGTGCACAAGCCGTCGGAGATCCTGCCAGTACGACTGGCTCGTCCTGTGTCGCACCTGGGTCATGAACTGCACGGTCAGATCACGGCTCGGGTCGACCCAGAACGTCGTCGTCGCCACCCCGCTCCAGCCATAAGTGCCGAGGCCGGTCGGGGCCGGCGTGCGGTCCGGGTCGATCACCACCGAGACCCCGAGGCCGAAACCGAGGCCCGCGTTGCCGGGTTCGTCGTGCGGACGGGCGCCGAAGGTACGCAGATCGGCGCCGTCCGGAAGGTGGTTGGAGGTCATCAGGGCCACCGTCTCGGGCAACAGGAGGCGGACGCCGTCGAGTTCGCCGCCCCGGCGGAGCATCTCCATGAACCGGTGGTAGTCGTGGGCCGTGACGACCATGCCGCCGCTGCCGGACAGGAACCGGGGCCGGGACTTCAGCGGCAGACCGAGGGTCGGCTCGATACCGCCGTCCTCGGTCTCCCCGTACAACTCGGCCAGCCGGTCCGCCTGTTCGCCCGTCACACAGAAACCGGCGTCCGTCATACCGAGCGGACGGAAGACACGGTCGGCGACGAACTCGTCGAGCGGCTGCCCGGACGCCACCTCGATGACCCGGCCGAGGACGTTCGTGGCGACCGAGTAGTTCCACTGGGTGCCCGGCTCGAACTGCAGCGGCAGACCCGCGTACACCGAACAGGTCTCGGCCAGGGTCGAGCCCGGCACCACCGACGACTCCAGGTTGGCCTCGCGGTAGAGGGCGTCGACGGGGTGCGAGTGGTAGAACGCGAAGGTCAGGCCCGCCGTGTGGGTCAACAGGTGGCGGATCAGGAGGGGTTGGGCGGGCCGGGTTGTGAGGTCGTCCCCGGAGCCGCTCGCGTACACCTGCGGGTCGGCGAACTCCGGCAGGAAGCGGGACACGGGGTCCGTGAGCCCGAGCCGGCCCTCCTCCACCAGGATCAGCGCGGCCACCGAGGTGACCGGCTTGCTCATGGAGTAGATCCGCCACATCGTGTCGGCCTCGACCGGTAGGTCGGCCGCGATGTCGCGCCGGCCGTGCGTGGTGAGGTGCGCGACGCGACCGGCGCGGGCCACGGACACGAGGAAGCCGGGCAGCCGCCCTTCGTCGACATAGTGGGCGAAGTGCTGGTCGAGGCGGTCGAGCGCCTTCACATCCAGTCCGACCTCGCTCGGATCGACCTCTTGTCGCAGCTGTGCCATCGTTCCCCTCCGGTCGCTTGAAGTGCCGTCCTGTCATACCCCGACAGGACCACCTCAGGCCTCAGAACCCCCATGGTGACGCAGAGAGCGGGTGGCCGTCGCCCTCTGGTCACCCAGTTCCGGCAGTTTCCGGGCGCCCAGTACACCTACGACCGCTATACCCGCGAGCACGGGCAACGCCGTCCGCAGCCCGTCGGTGACGGCGGCGAGCGTGGCCGCCGTGGCCACTCCGAGGACCGGTCCGACGTTCATCGCGGTCTGCTGCAACCCGCCCGCCACCCCCGCCGACTCGGCCGCCGCATGCCGTACGACGACGGCTGTCGCAGTCACCATCACGGTGCCGAAACCCGCTCCGAGCAGCAGGAATCCACCGCCGACCGCCCCCGTCCCGGCCGCCCGGAACAGCACGAGCACCCCGAGCGCGAGCAGCGCCAGGGCGGCCACGGTCGTACGCCGGGCCCCGTACCGACGCAGCAGTACGGCGGCCACCGGCGCCCCCAGCACCATCGCCACGCCACCCGGCAGCGCGGCCAGACTGGTCCGCAACGGGTCCATGCCCAGCTCGTCCTGGAGCACATAACTGGCCACGAAGAGTGTGCCGAACATCGCAGCCGACGCGGCCACGAGAATCGCCAGCGCGGCACCCACGGCCGCCGATGCGAGCACATCGGGCGGCAACAGCGGGTCGGTGGTACGCCGCTCATGGCGTACGAGGAGCAGGCCCGCGCCGGCCGCCGTGAGCAGCCCGAGGACGGCTGAGGCACTCCAGCCGTGCTCCGGCACCCCGACGAGCGTGTGCACGAGGCAGGCGAGGGCCAGGGCGAGCAGCGCGGCACCGGGGAGGTCGAGCCGCGCGCGGCCGGCCTCGGGAGCGGCCTGAGGCGAGCCCGGAGCACGTACGACCAGCGCCAGGACGCCCAGCAGCAGCGCCGGCACGACGTTCAGGAAGAACACCGACCGCCAGCCCAGATGGGTCACCAGCACCCCGCCCACCAGCGGACCGGCCGCGGCGGCCACCCCGATCGCACTGGTCCGCAACGCGATCGGCATCCCCAGCCGGTCGGGCGGGAACGCGGCGCGCAGCATCCCGAGCGTGGCGGGTTGCAGCAGCGCGCCGAACACGCCCTGGACGACCCGCAGTCCGATCACCCAGCCCACGCCGGACGCGCCCCCGATACCCGCCGACACCGCCCCGAAGCCCAACACCCCGATGGCGAACAGCCGTTGATGCCCGTACCGGTCCCCGAGCCGCCCGGCGAACACGAGCAGACTCGCGACCGCGATGAGATACCCGGTGCTCGTCCACTGGACGTCGGCGAAGGAGGCGTGCAGATCCTGTTGCAGGGTGGGCTGAGCGATGGTCAGCACGGTGCCGTCGAGAGCGACGACCACCGCCCCGATCACACTGCTCGCGAGAGCGACCCGCCGATGCGCGCTCATCGTTCCTCCGGCCCGAGGTGCGCGTCGAGGGCGGTACGCAGCAGGGGCGCGAAGTCGTCGGCCCCGGTGGTGAGTTGGAGGCTGCCCCAGGCCCAGAGCTGGGCGATGCCGTAGAGGTTCGCGAGCAACGCGCCCGCGACGAGCCGGGCGTCGGCGTCGGGCCGGACCTGCCCGACGCGATCCACCAGCAGGGCGAAGACGGGCAGACTGGCCTCGCGCAGTCCCAACGCGTTGCTCTCCAGCAGATCGTGACGGAACATCAGCTCGTGCATGCCCCGGTTGGCGAGCGCGAAGTCGAGGTACACGCGCCCGAGCAGGGCGATCTGCTCCCGGGGCCCCGCCGTACCGCCGGTCCCGTGCCCACTCTCCTCGATCGCCCGTTCGCCCCTGGCCGCCAGCTCGACGAAGCCACGGCGGGCGATGGCCGACAGCAGCTCCAGATGGGTCGGGAAGTAGCGGCGAGGCGCGCCGTGGGAGACACCGGCGCGGCGGGCGATCTCCCGGAGGGTGAGCGCGTGGATGCCTTCCGTGGTCACCAGGTCGACGCCGACGTCGATGAGGCGGGTGCGTAGGGAGTCACTCATAGACACTGTCTACCAGCGTCCGGTAGACAGTGTCTACCGCGCTCAAGTGGGCGCAGCTCGGAATGGAGTCGCATGGGCGCACCGTTGATGGAGACATGACTCAGGACGACACGCAGGACGCGCTCCTCAAGCTGCTCTCCGAGTACGACGGCGGAGTGCTGACGACCCTCAAGGCGGACGGCCGCCCCCAGCTCTCGAACGTCAACCACACCTACGACCCCGACGAACGCACCGTCCGGATCTCCCTCACCGACACCCGCGCCAAGACCCGCAACCTGCGCCGGGACCCGCGCGTCTCGTACCACGTGACCAGCGGCGACCGCTGGGCGTACACCGTGGTCGAGGGCACGGCCGACCTGACGCCGGTGGCGCAGGACCCGCGCGACGAGACGGTCGAGGAGCTGATCCGCCTCTACCGGGCCGTGCGCGGCGAGCATCCCGACTGGGACGACTATCGCGCGGCGATGGTCCGGGACGGGCGGCTCGTGCTGCGGATCAGGGTGGAGAGGGCGTACGGGATTCCGCCTCGCTGAGCGAACGACGGTGGCTGACCCTCCGTCAGCGTGCACGTTCGTCCGCAGGAGACCTGGTCCGGCCGTATCGCGGGGCGAGAGGTCGTCGCGCCCACGCCCCCCCGGACAGCTGACCGAGGTCGCCCACCTCGTCCACGACCGGGTGCGGAACGATCCCCAACTCGCCCACGTCTGGACCTTGTTCGCCGAGGGTGGCACGCTCACTGGCACCTTCGCGTGCCGGGCCGGACTACTGCTGGCCCTGCTGCACGGCCCAGAAGGCATCGGCACCCTCGCCACCCACTGGGGCTGACGGCAACAGTCCCGCTTCCCCGATACGGCCCGCACCCACGGCAGTACCGGCACCCCCGTCCCCGCCAGTAACTCCTCGACACCCGACCGGAAAACCGACGAGTCCGTGCAGGTCGCGAGCAACTGCACCCTGAAGTCGTCGTCGAAGAGCGGCAAGGTCAACGGCGGAACCGCGCGCACCGGCCGCCCCTGAAATCGGCCGGTACGCGCGGAGGCACTGTTCTTTTGTGCTCGTTTTGGCCGATGTTGTTGCGTGAAACGTCAACTGTCAACCATGCGACAGGTATCAAGCGGGGCACTCCGGATGGAAATGACCAAGTCCCCGAACAGCCCAGGGCTGTTCGGGGACTTGGGGGGAGAGAGTCAGGCGGAGACCGTCGCGCGCTCCGCGACGTTCTCGGTGCCACGCTCACCGAGCCGTTCCGTCGGCACCCGGTGCGTCTCGCGTGCCGTGATCGCGGCCAGCACCGGCGGGACGCACAACGCCGCCGTGAACAGGGCGACGGAGAACCAGTCGTCCCCGTCCGGACCGGCGATCTCGGCGGCGAAGGTGACCGCGAAACCGGCGACGGCGAAGCCGATCTGCGTGCCGATCGCCATGCCCGACAGGCGGACCCGGGTCGAGAACATCTCGCCGTAGAAGGAGGGCCAGATGCCGTTCGCGGCGCTGTAGACCACGCCGAAGGTGATGATGCCGAGGACCAGGATCAACGGGTAGGAGCCGGTGGAGATCGCCCACAGGTAGACGAACATCATGACCCCGCTGCCCGCGGCGCCGGCCAGGAACACCGGGCGGCGGCCGATGCGGTCGGACAGCGTGGCCCACAGCGGGATCGCGGCCAGCGCGACCAGGTTGGCGAGCGCGGCCACCCACAGCATGGACGAGCGGTCCATGCCCACCGCGTCGCTGGTCGCGTATGCCAGCGCCCAGACCGTGAAGATCGTCGAGACGGAGGCGACCAGCGCACCCGCGATCACCCGGAGCACGTCCGCCCAGTGTTCGCGCAGCAGGATCAGCAGCGGCAGCTTCACGACACCCTCGGAGGCGGCCTGCTGGGCGAAGGCCGGGGTCTCCTCCAGCTTGCGGCGGATGACGTAGCCGACGACGGCGACCGCGATGCTCAGCCAGAACGGCACCCGCCAGCCCCAGGCCAGCAGCTGGTCCTCGGGCATGGCCGCGACCGGGATGAAGACCAGCGTGGCGAGGAGCTGACCGCCCTGGGTCCCGCTCAGCGTGAAGCTGGTGAAGAAGCCGCGCCGGCCCGGTGGCGCGTGTTCGAGGGTCATGGAGTTCGCGCTGGCCTGCTCACCGGCCGCCGAGATTCCCTGGAGGACACGGCAGAGCACGAGCAGGACCGGGGCGAGGGTGCCGACCTGGTCGCGGGTGGGGAGGCAGCCGATGAGGAACGTCGAGACGCCCATCAGGATCAGCGTGAAGACCATGATCTTCTTGCGGCCGAGCCGGTCGCCGAAGTGGCCGAGGAAGAGCGCACCGACCGGCCGGGCGGCGTACGCGACACCGAAGGTGCCGAGCGAGAGCAGCGTCGCGGTGGCCGGGTCCGAGTCGTCGAAGAAGATCTTCGGGAAGATCAGGGCAGCCGCACTGCCGTAGATGAAGAAGTCGTAGTACTCCAGGGCGCTGCCGATCCAGGCGGCCGTGGCGGCTTTCCTTGGCTGGCCGCCCGGTGGGGCGTCGAGGGGTGCTGCGGGGACGGACACGGCGTGCTCCTTCGAGGGAACTCCAACGTAGGCGGAGTGAGCGGAGGGGAGAAGTGCCGGATCCCGGGGGGTGATGGGACGGCCGTGCCGGGAGCTGCCGCTGCCCGGCTAATTAACCCACTGGATAGTTAGTAGCGGTTGGCTACGGATGTTGCGCTCACGTTTCCCGGGTGTCAAGAGGTCGTGCCGAAGGATCTTTCCGCCGGTCCTCAGGCCGTGCGGTCCGCCGTCAGGTAGGCGATGACCATGTCGCCGAGCATCGCCCGGTAGTGCTCCCGCTGGTCCGGGGCCGTGAGATCGCGGCCGAACAGCGCACCGAAGGTGTGCCGGTTGGCCACCCGGAAGAAGCAGAAGGAGCTGATCATGGCGTGCAGGTCCACGGCGTCCACATCGGCCGTGAACAGGCCCGACTTGTGGCCCGACTCCAGGATCCGGTGGATCACCTCCAGCGCGGGCGAGCCGATCCGCCCGAGCTGCTCCGAGCCGGCGATGTGCTGGGCCTCGTGGATGTTCTCGATGCTCACCAGGCGGATGAAGTCGGGGTGCGCCTCATGGTGGTCGAAGGTCAGCTCCGCCAGGCGCCGGATGGCCGCGACCGGGTCGAGGTGCTCGACGTCGAGGTCCTGCTCGGCCTGCCGGATCACCGAGTACGCGTGCTCCAGGACGGCCGTGAACAGCTGCTCCTTGCCGCCGAAGTAGTAGTAGATCATCCGCTTGGTGGTGCGGGTGAGGGCGGCGATCTCGTCCACCCGGGCCCCCGCCAGACCGGCCCGGGCGAACTCCTTGGTGGCCACGTCGAGAATCTCGGCCTTGGTGCGGGCGGCGTCGCGGATGCGCCCGCCGTTGTGTGCCGGTTCTTCGACGCTGGTCATCGGGTTCCTTCGGGCGAGGGGCCAGTGCCGTGAATTCTAGAAGCACGCCGGGGGCTTCCCTGTGGCCCTGTGCTGCTGATATAGCTAACGTACTAGTTCGTACATTAGTGGAGGTCGGTCGTGGCCAAGGACTCGTTTCTCGTCGGGCTCATCGGCTCCGGCATCGGTCCGTCCCTGAGCCCCGCGCTGCACGAGCGGGAGGCCGACCGGCAGGGGCTGCGCTATCTGTACCGGCTGATCGACATCGGCACGCTGGGCGTTCCGGCGCAGG
Organism: Streptomyces sp. NPDC002680; assembly: GCF_042889145.1. Taxonomy (NCBI): domain Bacteria; kingdom Bacillati; phylum Actinomycetota; class Actinomycetes; order Kitasatosporales; family Streptomycetaceae; genus Streptomyces; species Streptomyces sp. NPDC002680. The sequence continues at coordinate 184,217 of NZ_JBIAQP010000013.1, read as the reverse complement.
CGGTCGGCGATCTCGTACGGGCCGCAAGTGACCTCGGGTTCGACGGACTGAACATCACGCACCCGTGCAAGCAGCTCGTCATCGAGCACTTGGACGGCCTCGACGCGCAGGCCGAGGCGCTGGGTGCCGTCAACACCGTGGTCTTCGAGGACGGCCGCGCGGTCGGCCACAACACGGACGTGACCGGTTTCGCCGCGTCCTTCGCGCGTGGGTTGCCCGATGCTCCGCTGGAGCGGGTTGTGCAGCTCGGTGCGGGTGGGGCGGGTGCGGCCGTCGCGCATGCCACGCTCACGCTCGGCGCGGGGGAGGTCACCGTGGTCGACGCTCTGCCCGACCGGGCGGCTGATCTTGCGGCTTCCCTGAATCGGCACTTCGGTGTCGGCCGGGCGACCGCCGCGACACCTGATCGGTTGCCGGCGCTGATCAGTCGGGCCGATGGCATCGTGCACGCGACCCCCACCGGGATGGCCGCCCATCCTGGGCTGCCCTTCCCGGCCGAGCTGCTGCATCCCGGGCTTTGGGTGGCCGAGGTGGTCTATCGGCCGTTGGAGACGGAGCTGTTGCGTACGGCGCGGGCGGTTGGCTGCGCCGCGTTGGATGGGGGTGGGATGGCTGTGTTTCAGGCTGCGGATGCGTTCCGTCTCTTTACTGGGCGTGAGCCTGATTGCGGGCGGATGTTGGCTGATATCGCGGAGTTGGCTGGGGCTGCGGAGAGCTCGGTGGGTTAGGTGGTGTGGCGACTGCGGGTTGGTTGTGGCTGGTCGCGCAGTTCCCCGCGCCCCTGTCGGGGCGCCAAATGTCGGCGGCGTTTTGAAGGAGCCGGTTCCCATGCGTACATCCATCGCCACCGTGTCGCTCAGTGGCTCTCTGACCGAGAAGCTCGCCGCTGCCTCCCGGGCCGGGTTCGGTGGGGTTGAGATCTTTGAGAACGATCTGCTTGCCAGTCCCCTCACTCCCGAGGAGATCCGCGCCCGTTGCGCGGACCTTGGGCTCACGATCGACCTCTATCAGCCGATGCGGGACATCGAGGCCGTGCCCGAGGACGAGTTCGCGCGCAATCTGCGTCGTGCCCGGCACAAGTTCGAGTTGATGCGACGGCTCGGTACCGACACCGTGCTCGTCTGTTCCAGCGTCTCGCCGCTCGCCCTCGACGACGACGCCCTCGCCGCCGCCCAGCTGAGCCGACTGGCCGACCTGGCCCAGGAGTTCGGCGTTCGCGTCGCCTACGAGGCGCTCGCGTGGGGACGGCACGTCAGTACGTACGACCACGCCTGGAGCATCGTCGAAGCGGCAGGTCACCCCGCGCTCGGCACCTGTCTCGACAGCTTCCACATCCTCTCCCGTGGGTCCGACCCCAAGGGCATCGAGGACATCCCCGGCGAGAAGATCTTCTTCCTGCAACTGGCCGACGCGCCCCTGCTCGCCATGGACGTGCTGCAGTGGAGCCGGCACTACCGCTGCTTCCCGGGGCAGGGCGGGTTCGACATCGCGGGCCTCCTCCAGCACGTCATCAGGGCCGCATACGACGGTCCGCTCTCCCTCGAAGTCTTCAACGACGTCTTCCGGCAGGCCGAGGCCGGACCGACCGCCGTGGACGCCCGGCGCTCCCTCCTCGTCCTCCAGGAGAGCATCGGCCTCGCCCCGCTGCCCGAGCCCGTCGTCCCCACCGGTATCGCCTTCGTCGAACTCGTCACCCCGGACGCGGAACCCGTCTCGGCCGTCCTCGGCGCGCTCGGTCTCACCCGTACGGCGCGGCATCGCAGCAAGCCCGTCGACCTCTGGGAGCGCGGCGAGGCCCGCATCCTCGTCAACACCGGACCGTCCGCCCGACGCGACGGCACGGGACTCGCCGCCGTCGGCCTGGAGTCACCGGACCCGGCAGGCGCCGCCCGCAGGGCAGAGGCTCTCCTCGCCCCCGTTCTGCCCCGCCGCCGCGCCCCCGAGGACGCCCCGCTCGACGCGGTGGCCGCCCCCGACGGCACGGAACTCTTCTTCTGTGCCACGGACCGGCCCGAACTCCCCAACTGGCGCACCGACTTCGAGGTCCTGGAGACTGCCGAGACCGGCGTCGCGCGCATCGACCATCTCGCCCTCACCCAGCCCTGGCACCACTTCGACGAGGCCGCCCTCTTCCACAGCAGCGTCCTCGGCCTGAACGGGCAGGAGAGCGTCGACGTCGCCGATCCGTACGGTCTCTTCCGCAGCCGGGCCGTCACCAACTCCGGTGGCAGCGTACGGATCGCGCTCGCCGTCGGCCCCGCGCCCACCGAGGCCGAGACCCGCGCCCAGCACATCGCGCTGGCCACCGACGACGTGGTCGCCGCCGCCCGGCGCTTCCGAGCGGCCGGTGGCCGACTGCTCCCGATGCCCGCGAACTACTACGACGACCTCGCGGCCCGATACGAGTTCACCGAGGGCGAGTTGGCGACCTACCGCGAACTCGGCATCCTCTACGACCGTGACGCTCAGGGCGAGTTCAGGCACTGCTACACCCAGACCGTGGGCCGGGTCTTCTTCGAGCTGGTCCAGCGCGACGGCGGCTACCAGGGCTACGGTGCCCAGAACGCACCCGTGCGCCTCGCCGCCCAGCACGCACAACGCCCGCTCCGCTAAAGGGAGTTGCTCCGGCACGCCCTACTGTCGAGTCACGCTCCTGCTCACGCCGGCGATGACGGTCGTCGCCAGGATCCAGCCGGTCAGGATCAGGACGTACGACAGATACTGGTACCCGCCCTCGGGTGCGAAGGCCCCCTCCTGGCCGAAGGAGATCACCGGGAGGAGCAGGTCCAGGGTGAAGAAGACCGGGTTGAACTCCGGGGCCTCGGACGCCTTGAGCGGGCGCGGATGGTGTGCGGCGTACGCGATCGAGCCGACCGCCAGCAGTGACAGCAGCCAGACGGCGGCGCGCAGCGGACGGAAGCCGTAGCCGACCGTCAGGTCCTGGAGGTGGCCCCACACCCGGCCGAGCCAGGGCAGGGTCGCCCGGTGCCGGCGCAGCTTGGCGAGCTGGACGCGGCGGGCCGCCCCCTCGTCGCCGACATGCCGGTAGGAGGCGGCCAACTGCTCGTAGGCATGGGGGACATAGCCGTCGCCCTCGCGTTCCAGCAGGGGCAGCCGGTGGTCGGCGGGCTCGTGCGGGGTGAGCGACGTGTAGGTGAGGTTGTTGAAGAGCACCTCGCCCGGTACGACCTCCGGCTCGAAGCCCAGCACGTCGATCCGGGAGCGGCGAAGATGGAGGATGCCGTCGAGCGGCTCGCTGCGGAAGAGCCACAACTCGCCGATGACACAGCTGCTGGCCCGCAGGGCGATACCGTCGGGGTTCGACAGCCGCGACCGCATGAGGTCGAGCCGACCCGGGATACGGGCCCCGCGCAGATCGACCCCGCCCTCGGCGCGCAGGCCTCGCGCCCGGACATCGGCCCGCACCTCAAGTGACTGCGCGCGCAGGGCGTGGCCGCCGGGATTGCTCAGCTCGGCGCCCTCCAGATTGACCGACCCGCCCACGGTGGCACCGTCGAGGAGCACCTCGCCCCGCACCCGCAGCCCCGGCGCCGCGAAGCCGTCGCCGAACACGCACTGATGGAGCTGGAGCACCGGCACGGACGGGTCGGACGTGGTGACCTCGGCGCCGTCCATGAAGAGCGCGCCCGCTATCTCCGCACCGGCCAGCCGCACCGGCCCCCGCACCCGGCAGTCCGTCATCCGCAGCGGACCGTCGATGCGCGTACTGGCGAGATTGACGGCCGGGAGCACCGAGCCGCGCAGATTCAGCTGGCGCAGCCGGGTTCCGTAGAAGTCGGGCGACTCGTCGAAGTGGCAGTACCGGAGGTGCAGCGGGTGGTCCACGACCGCGTACATCAGGTTCAGCTGCCCGGTGATGCGGGCGCCCGACAGCCTGAGCCTGGGGATCTCGCCCTCCACGTGCGGGTTGTTCAGCAACAAGAACCGCAGCACCGAGGCGCGTACGCTCCGCTCGGGTCCCCAGTCGGCGCCGTCGGCCGCGTTGTCGCCGCCCGCCTCACGGAAGTCCACGGGCTCACCCGTGCGGAAGGCCTGCCACACCCGTACTTCGGCCGCCGTCAGTTCGCTGATCTCCACCGGGGCGACTTTGACGTGCTCCCGGCACACATGTCAATCGGGCCCGGGGACAACACCCCGGGCCCGATCGTCACTTCAGTCCACCGACCCGAACGGTCGGCTCAACTTGCCGCGCTCTGGCGGGAGTTCCACTCCGCGACCACCGGACGATCGTGCTCCGTGGAGAGCCTGCTGACCGTGGCCGTGGCGAGCTGGAACAGCCGTCCGTCGGAGGCCGGCAGCCCGAGGTAACGGGCCGTCAGCACGCGCAGGAAGTGCCCGTGGGCCACCAGGACCACGTCACCCTCTTCGAGCGCGTCCTTGAGGTGGGTCAGGACGCGGTCCGCGCGCCGGCCCACCTCGTCGGGCGACTCGCCCGGATGCCCGTCCGGGCCCGGTGCGACGCCATCCGTGAACAGGTACCAGTCGGGCCGGGTGCGATGGATCTCGGCGGTCGTCACACCCTCGTACCCGCCGTAGTCCCACTCGTGCATGTCCGGGTCGGTCAACGCCCCGGTCAGGCCCGCGAGTTCGGCGGTGCGGACCGCGCGGACGAGGGGGCTGGTCAGGACGCGTGCGAAGGTCCGTCCGGCGAGGAGCGGAGCGAGGGACTTGGCCTGTTCCTCGCCGTGCGGGGTGAGGGGCAGGTCGGTCCAGCTGGTGTGCCGGCCCGACGCGCTCCACTCCGTCTCGCCGTGGCGGACCAGGAGAAGGTCACCCACGGTTCCTACTCCTTGGACTCGACGGCGTGACCGCCGAACTGGTTGCGCAGCGCCGCGATCATCTTCATCTGCGGGGAGTCGTCCTGCCGGGACGCGAACCGGGCGAAGAGGGAGGCCGTGATCGCGGGCAGCGGAACGGAGTTGTCGACGGCGGCCTCGACCGTCCACCGGCCCTCGCCGGAGTCCTGCGCGAAACCGCGCAGCCGCTCCAAGTGCTCGTCCTCGTCAAGGGCGTTGACCGCGAGGTCGAGCAGCCAGGAGCGGATGACGGTGCCGTCCTGCCAGGACCGGAAGACCTCGCGCACATCGGTGACGGAGTCGACCTTCTCCAGGAGCTCCCAGCCCTCGGCGTAGGCCTGCATCATGGCGTACTCGATGCCGTTGTGGACCATCTTCGAGAAGTGCCCGGCGCCCACCTTGCCCGCGTGGACATAGCCGTACGGGCCCTCCGGCTTGAGCGCCTCGAAGATCGGGTGGAGCCGCTCGACGTGCGCCTTGTCGCCGCCGACCATCAGGGCATAGCCGTTCTGGAGGCCCCAGACGCCGCCGGAGACACCGGCGTCGACGAAGCCGATGCCCTTGGTCGCCAGTTCCTCGGCGTGCTTCTCGTCGTCCGTCCAGCGGGAGTTGCCGCCGTCCACGACGACGTCACCGGACTCCAGCAGACCGCCGAGTTCGTCGACGACGGACTGGGTGGCGGCACCGGCCGGGACCATCACCCAGACCACGCGCGGCGCTTCGAGCTTCTCGACCAGCTCGGCGAGGCTCGCCACGTCGGAGACCTCGGGGTTGCGGTCGTAGCCGATGACGGTGTGGCCGGCACGGCGGATGCGCTCGCGCATGTTGCCGCCCATCTTGCCGAGACCGATCAGACCAAGCTGCATGTCAGTTCACTTCCTGAGCGTGCCGAAGATTGCGGTAGGTGGCCACGAGGGCGGTGGTGGACGGGTCGAGGCCGGGGACGTCGGCACCGGTGGTGAGCGCGGGTTCGATCCGCTTGGCGAGGACCTTGCCCAGCTCGACGCCCCACTGGTCGAAGGAGTCGATGTTCCAGACGGCTCCCTGGACGAACACCTTGTGCTCGTAGAGGGCGATCAACTGGCCGAGTACGGACGGGGTCAGCTCGCGCGCCAACACGGTCGTCGTCGGGTGGTTGCCCTGGAACGTCTTGTGGGCGACCAGTTCCTCCGGGACTCCTTCCGCGCGCACCTCTTCCGGTGTCTTGCCGAAGGCCAGCGCCTGTGTCTGGGCGAAGAAGTTGGCCATCAACAGGTCGTGCTGGGCCCGGAGTTCGTCGCTCAGCTCGGCGACCGGCTCGGCGAAGCCGATGAAGTCCGCCGGGATCAGCTTCGTGCCCTGGTGGATCAACTGGTAGTAGGCGTGCTGCCCGTTGGTGCCCGGCGTCCCCCACACCACCGGCCCGGTCTCCCACTCCACCGGCAGCCCGTCACGGTCGACCGACTTGCCGTTGGACTCCATGTCCAGCTGCTGCAAGTAGGCCGTGAACTTGGAGAGGTAGTGCGAGTAGGGCAGCACCGCATGCGACTGGGCGCCGAGGAAGTTCCCGTACCAGATCCCCAACAGGCCCAGCAGCAAAGGCGCGTTGGCCTCCGCAGGGGCGGTGCGGAAGTGCTCGTCGACCAACGCGAAGCCGTCCAGCATCTCCCGGAACCGGTCCGGGCCGATCGCGATCATCAGCGACAGGCCGATCGCCGAGTCGTACGAGTAGCGTCCGCCGACCCAGTCCCAGAACTCGAACATGTTCGCCGTGTCGATCCCGAAGTCGCCGACCTTGTCGGCGTTCGTCGACAGGGCCACGAAGTGCTTCGCGACCGCCTTCTCGTCGCCGCCGAGGCCCGCGAGGAGCCAGGAGCGGGCCGAGGTGGCGTTGGTGATCGTCTCGATGGTGGTGAACGTCTTGGACGCGATGATGAAGAGCGTCTCGGCCGGGTCCAGGTCCCGCACGGCCTCGTGGAGGTCGGCGCCGTCGACGTTCGACACGAACCGGAACGTCAACTCCCGTGCCGTGAACGCCCGCAGAGCCTCGTACGCCATCGCCGGACCGAGGTCCGAGCCGCCGATGCCGATGTTGACGACGTTCTTGATGCGCTTGCCGGTGTGCCCGGTCCACTCGCCCGAGCGGACCCGGTCGGCGAAGGCCGCCATCTTGTCCAGGACCGCGTGCACGGCCGGCACGACGTTCTCCCCGTCGACCTCGATCACCGCGTCGCGCGGTGCCCGCAGCGCGGTGTGCAGGACCGCACGGTCCTCGGTGATGTTGATCCGCTCGCCCCGGAACATGGCGTCCCGCAGCCCGAACACATCGGTGGCGGCGGCGAGTTCCTGGAGGAGGGCGAGGGTCTCGTCGGTGACCAGGTGCTTGGAGTAGTCGATGTGCAGATCGCCGACCCGCACGACGTACCGCTCCGCGCGCCCGGGATCGGCGGCGAACAGCTCACGCAGCCGCGGTTGGTTGAGCGCACCGGCCTGATGGTCTTCCAGCGCGGTCCACTCGGGGCGCCGACTGAGCCTGGGGGAGTCAGACATTTTTGGCGGCCTCCTTGGTGCCGTTGGCCCGCAGAGCGACGGCGTACATCTCGTCGGCGTCGAGGCGGCGCAGCTCCTCGGCGATCAGTTCGGAGGTGGGGCGCACCTTCAGCGCGAGGGTGCGGGAGGGCTGCCCCGGCAGGGTGAGCGTGGCGAGCGGGCCCTCGGGGCGGTCGATGACGATCTCGCCCTTGTCGGTGCCGAGGCGGACGGCCGTGACGACCGGGCCGGGGGTGACGACCCGGTCCACCTTGACCTTCAGGCGGGCGCCGAGCCAGCGGGCCAGCAGTTCGGCGCTCGGGTTCTCGGCCTCGCTCTCGACGGCCGCCGAGATGATCTTCGTACGTGCCTGGTCGAGGGCGGCGGCGAGCATCGAGCGCCACGGGGTGAGCCGTGTCCACGCCAGGTCGGTGTCGCCGGGCGCGTACGACCGCACCCGGGCCTCCAGCGCGATCAGCGGCTTCTCGACCGCGTACATGTCGGTGATCCGGCGCTGGGCCAGGGCGCCCAGCGGGTCCTTGGCGGGCACCTCGGGGGCGTCCACCGGCCACCAGACGACGACCGGCGCGTCCGGCAGCAGCAGCGGCAGGACGACCGAGTCGGCGTGGTCGGACACCTCGCCGTACGTCCGCAGGATGACCGTCTCGCCGGTGCCGGCGTCCGCGCCCACCCGTACCTCGGCGTCGAGGTGGGAGTTGGTGCGGTCGCGCGGGCTGCGGGCGTGCCGCTTGATGACGACCAGGGTGCGCGAGGGGTGCTCGTGCGAGGCCTCCTCGGCCGCCTTGATCGAGTCGTAGGCGTTCTCCTCGTCCGTGACGATCACCATCGTCAGGACCATGCCCACGGCAGGGGTGCCGATGGCTCGTCGCCCCTTCACCAGTGCCTTGTTGATCTTGCTTGCCGTGGTGTCGGTGAGGTCGATTTTCATGGCCTGCGCCAGCTCCGTCCGTCTCGTGCGAGCATCTCGTCGGCTTCCTCCGGGCCCCAGCTGCCCGAGGCGTACTGCGCGGGCCTGCCGTGCGTGCCCCAGTACTCCTCGATCGGGTCGAGGATCTTCCAGGACTCTTCCACTTCCTGGTGACGGGGGAACAAATTGGCGTCGCCGAGCAGGACGTCCAGGATGAGCCGTTCGTACGCCTCCGGGCTGGACTCCGTGAAGGACTCGCCGTAGGCGAAGTCCATCGTGACGTCCCGGATCTCCATCGAGGTACCCGGGACCTTGGAACCGAAGCGCACGGTCATGCCCTCGTCGGGCTGGACGCGGATCACGATCGCGTTGGCGCCGAGCTCCTCGGTGGCCGTCGAGTCGAACGGGGAGTGCGGGGCGCGCTGGAAGACGACCGCGATCTCCGTGACCCGGCGACCGAGCCGCTTGCCGGTCCTCAAGTAGAACGGGACGCCCGCCCAGCGGCGGTTGTCGACCTCCAGCTTGACGGCCGCGTAGGTGTCGGTGCTGGACTTCGGGTTGATGCCGTCCTCTTCGAGATAGCCGAGCACCTGCTCGCCGCCCTGCCAGCCGCCCGCGTACTGCCCGCGTACGGTGTGCTCGCCCAGGTGTTCGGGCAGCTTCACCGACTTCAGAACCTTGAGCTTCTCGGTGAGCAGCGAGTCGACGTCGAAGGCGAGCGGCTCCTCCATGGCGGTGAGGGCCATGAGCTGGAGCAGGTGGTTCTGGATGACGTCACGGGCGGACCCGATGCCGTCGTAGTACCCGGCCCGGCCGCCGATGCCGATGTCCTCGGCCATCGTGATCTGTACGTGGTCGACGTACGACCGGTTCCAGATGGGCTCGTACATCTGGTTGGCGAAGCGGAGCGCCAGGATGTTCTGGACGGTCTCCTTGCCGAGATAGTGGTCGATCCGGAAGACCTGCTCCGGGTCGAACACGTCGTGCAGCACTTTGTTCAGCGCGCGGGCGCTCTTCAGGTTGTGCCCGAACGGCTTTTCGATCACCGCACGCCGCCAGGAACCCTCCGGCGCCTTCGCCAGCCCGTGCTTCTTCAGCTGCTGGACGACCTTGGGGAAGAACTTCGGCGGTACGGAGAGATAGAACGCGTAGTTGCCGCTCGTACCCCGGGACGCGTCCAGCTCCTCGACCGCCGAGCGCAGCTGCTTGAACGCCTGGTCGTCGTCGAAGTCGCCGGGGATGAACCGCATGCCCTCGGCGAGCTGCTGCCAGACCTCCTCGCGGAACTCCGTACGGGAGTGCTCGCGCACCGAGTCGTGGACGATCTGTGCGAAGTCCTCGTCCTCCCAGTCCCGGCGGGCGAACCCGACGAGCGAGAAGCCCGGCGGCAGCAGACCCCGGTTGGCGAGGTCGTACACGGCCGGCATCAGCTTCTTGCGGGACAGGTCACCGGTCACCCCGAAGATGACCAGCCCGGACGGCCCGGCGATCTTGGGGAGCCGGCGGTCGCCGCGGTCGCGCAGCGGGTTCTCCCAGTCGGCGGCAGCCTCGACAACTGCTTCGATGTCGGCGGCCGGCAGGGTCGGTGCCTCGGTCATTCCCCGTCAACTCCCTTGCTGTTCAGCGACTTCGTCACGGCGTCGAGCAGGTCGTTCCAGGCGATCGCGAACTTCGCGACGCCCTCGTCCTCCAACTGCTTCACGACCTCGTCGTACGAGATCCCGAGCCCCTCGACGGCCGCGAGATCGGCACGGGCCTGGGCGTACCCGCCGCTCACCGCGTCGCCGTGGATGTCGCCGTGGTCGGCGGTGGCATTGAGGGTGGCCTCCGGCATGGTGTTGACGGTGCCGGGCGCGACCAGTTCGTCGACGTACAGGGTGTCCTTGTACGCGGGGTCCTTGACGCCGGTCGAGGCCCACAGAGGGCGCTGCTTGTTGGCGTGGGCGCCGCCGAGGGCGGTCCAGCGGTCGCCCCCGAAGACATCCTCGTACGCCTCGTACGCGAGCCGCGCGTTGGCCAGCGCCGCCTTGCCCTTGAGGGCGAGGGACTCGTCCGTGCCCAGGACCGTCAGGCGCTTGTCGATCTCGGAGTCGACACGGGAGACGAAGAAGGAGGCGACGGAGTGGATGTTCGCCAGGTCGAGGCCCTTGGCCTGCGCCTTCTCCAGGCCGGCCAGGTAGGCGGCCATGACCTCGTTGTAGCGCTCCAGGGAGAAGATCAGCGTGACGTTGACGCTGATCCCGAGGCCGATGACCTCGGTGATCGCCGGGAGACCGGCCTTCGTCGCCGGGATCTTGATCATCACGTTGGGCCGGTCGACCAGCCAGGCCAGCTGCTTGGCCTCGGCGATCGTCGCCGCCGTCTCATGGGCGAGCCGCGGGTCGACCTCGATCGAGACACGGCCGTCCCGGCCGGCCGTGGCGTCGTACACCGGGCGCAGGATGTCGGCGGCGGCGCGGACATCGGCGGTCGTCATCATCCGTACGGCCTCGTCGACCGTGACCTTGCGCGCGGCCAGGTCGGCGAGCTGCTCCTCGTAGCCCTCGCCGGAGCCGATGGCGGTCTGGAAGATCGACGGGTTGGTGGTCACGCCGACCACGTGGTGGGTGTCGATGAGGTCGGCGAGGTTGCCGGACGTGATGCGCTTGCGGGACAGGTCGTCGAGCCAGATCGAGACGCCCTCGTCGGAGAGGCGCTTGAGTGTTCCCGCGGTGGTGGTCGTTTCGGTGGTCACTATGATCATCTTCCTTCTGGCGATCGGATCAACCGCGGGCGGCGGCAAGAGATTCCCGCGCGGCCTGGGCCACGTTCTCGGGGGTGAAGCCGTACTCGGCGAACAGGGTCTTGGCGTCGGCGGAGGCGCCGAAGTGTTCGAGGGAGACGATGCGTCCGTTGTCACCGACGTACCGGTACCAGGTGAGACCGATTCCGGCCTCGACCGCCACGCGTGCCTTCACGGACGGCGGCAGGACACTCTCCCGGTACTCGCGCGGCTGCTCCTCGAACCACTCCACGGACGGCATCGACACCACACGCGTACCCACACCCTCGGCTTCCAGCGCCTCGCGTGCCCCGACGGCGAGTTGGACCTCGGAGCCGGTGGCGATCAGAACGACGTCCGGAGTGCCGGTGGAGGCCTCGCGAAGGACATAACCGCCCTTCGCGGCGTCCTCGTTCCTGGCGTACGTCGGTACACCCTGACGGGTGAGGGCGAGGCCGTGCGGGGCCGGATTGGTGGCGTGCCGCTTGAGGATCTCGGCCCAGGCGACGGACGTCTCGTTGGCGTCGGCCGGGCGCACGATGTTCAGACCCGGGATCGCGCGCAGGGAGGCCAGGTGCTCGACCGGCTGATGGGTCGGACCGTCCTCGCCGAGGCCGATGGAGTCGTGCGTCCAGACGTAGGTCACGGGCAGCTGCATCAGCGCCGACAGCCGTACGGCATTGCGCATGTAATCGGAGAAGACCAGGAAGGTGCCGCCGTAGATACGGGTGTTGCCGTGCAGCGCGATGCCGTTCATCTCCGCGGCCATCGAGTGCTCACGGATACCGAAGTGGACGGTACGGCCGTACGGGTCCGCCTCCGGCAGCGGATTGCCCGCCGGGAGGAAGGACGACGTCTTGTCGATCGTCGTGTTGTTCGAGCCGGCCAGGTCGGCCGAGCCGCCCCACAGCTCGGGCAGGACCGGGCCCAGCGCCTGGAGCACCTTGCCGGACGCCGCGCGGGTCGCGACGGACGTGCCCTCCTCGAACACCGGCAGCGCGTCCTCCCAGCCCCCGGGCAGCTGACCTGCGACGACCCGGTCGAACAGCTGCGCACGCTCGGGGTTGGCGCCGCGCCACTCGGCGAGCCGCTTGTCCCAGGCCGCGTGCGCCTCGGCGCCCCGGTCGAGGGCCTGGCGGGCGTGGGCGAGGACTTCGTCGGCGACCTCGAAGGAGCGTGACGGGTCGAAGCCCAGAACCTGCTTCGTGGCCGCGATCTCCTCGGCGCCGAGGGCCGAGCCGTGGGAGGCCTCGGTGTTCTGGGCGTTCGGGGCGGGCCAGGCGATGATCGTGCGCATCGCGATGATCGAGGGGCGCGCGGTCTCGGCCTGCGCCTCCTTGAGCGCCGTGTACAGCGCGCTCACGTCGATGTCGCCGCCGAGTTCCGGCTCGATCCGCTGCACGTGCCAGCCGTACGCCTCGTACCGCTTGAGCACGTCCTCGGAGAACGCCGTCGCCGTGTCGCCCTCGATGGAGATGTGGTTGTCGTCGTAGACGAAGACCAGGTTGCCGAGCTTCTGATGGCCCGCCAGCGAGGAGGCCTCGGCGGAGATGCCCTCCTCCAGGTCGCCGTCCGAGACGATCGCCCAGACGGTGTGGTCGAAGGGCGACTCACCCTCCGGCGCCTCGGGGTCGAACAGACCGCGCTCGTAACGAGCCGCCATCGCCATGCCGACCGCGTTGGCCACACCCTGACCCAGCGGCCCGGTGGTGGTCTCGACGCCGGCCGTGTGACCGTACTCGGGATGACCCGGCGTCTTCGAGCCGTGCGTCCGGAACGCCTTCAGGTCGTCCAGCTCCAGCTCGTACCCGGACAGGAACAGCTGGGTGTAGAGGGTCAGCGAGGTGTGCCCGGGGGAGAGGACGAAGCGGTCGCGGCCCGTCCACTCGGGATCCGCGGGATCGTGACGCATCACCTTCTGAAAGATCGTGTACGCGGCGGGGGCGAGGCTCATCGCCGTGCCGGGGTGCCCGTTGCCGACCTTCTGTACCGCATCAGCTGCGAGTACACGGGCTGTGTCGACGGCACGTCGGTCGAGATCGGTCCACTGGAGGCTGTCGGATGTCTGCGTACTCATCTTCAAGAAATCCTCGATAGGGGCGAACGAACTGCTACGAACTGCTCGGGCGTGTTCAAACTTAAAAGTCTGACTTTTACGGGGCCAGGTGCCTGTGTGTCACCCTTTGGTGAAAGTGGGACACGGACAGCGGGGTCGAGCCGGCAAGAGAAGGACATGGCGGACAGAACCATCCAAGACACCGGCCGGGACACTCTCCGGGACGGCGACGGCATCAGGACGTTTCCCTTTCCGGTCGGGCTGAGCGTCCTGGGCGTCGGTATGCAGGTCGGCCCGATGTCACCCGAACGCACCTGGCACGAGGACGCCCCGCTCGACCGCGTCCACCGCATCGACTTCCACGTCGTGATGCTGTTCGACGAGGGCCCGGTCACCCACATGATCGACTTCGCCGAGTACGAGGTGACGGCGGGCGACCTGCTCTGGATCCGCCCGGGTCAGGTCCACCGCTTCTCCCGCACCAGCGAGTACCACGGCACCGTCCTCACCATGCAGCCCGGCTTCCTGCCCCGTGCCACCGTCGAGGCGACCGGCCTCTACCGCTACGACCTGCCGCCGCTGCTGCGCCCGGACGCTCCCCAACTCGTGGGTCTGCAGGCGGCCTTGGCGCAACTGGGCCGTGAGTACGAGGACACGGCGACCCTTCCGATAGGCGTGCACACCTCGGTACTGCGCCACTCCCTCACCGCGTTCCTGCTGCGCCTGTCCCATCTCGCGACGAGTTCGGCGGAGGCGGCACGCGGTCGGACGGACACCACGTTCACCCTGTTCAGGGACGCGGTGGAGAAGGGCTTCGCCACCAATCACAGCGTCAGCGCGTATGCCGACGCCCTCGGTTACTCCCGGCGCACCCTCGTCCGCGCGGTGCGCGCCGCGACCGGTGAGACGCCCAAGGGGTTCATCGACAAGCGCGTGGTCCTGGAGGCGAAGCGGCTGCTGGCCCATACGTCCCTGCCGATCGGGCGGGTGGGCGTGGCCGTCGGCTTTCCCGACGCGGCGAACTTCTCCAAGTTCTTCCAACTGCACACGGGGACCACGCCGGTGGCGTTCCGGGCGGAGCTGCGCTGAGGGAGACGGAAAGGGAGGAGGGGCGGACCTGGCGGCCCGCCCCTCCGTCAACGCTCGTACAACCTCCGTGTCAGTGACCGAAGTTGAACCAGTTCACGTTCACGAAGTCCTGTGCCTGGCCGCTGGTGAAGGTCAGATAGACGTCATGGGTGCCGGTGACGGAGCTGATGTTCGCCGGTACCGTCCGCCAGCTCTGCCAGCCGCCCGTGTTGCCGATCGAGAAGCTGCCGATCGGGGTGTTCGTACGGCTGTCGAGACGCACCTCGACCAGCCCGCTCACACCCGAGCCCGCACCGCTCGCGACCCGGCCGACGAACTGGGTGGCCGCCGTGGAGCCGAAGTTGACGCCCTGGTAGAGCGCCCAGTCGCCGTTGGCGAGCGAGCCGATGTTCTGGCCGCCGCCGGTGTCGGTGGTGGTCTCCGTGAGGGTGCCCGACTGGCTGTTGTACGACTCGGCCTGGATCGCGCTGTACGCGTCCCGGGAGCCGGTCGGCGGGGGAGTGGTCGCACCGCCGCCGCTGGTCGACTGGAGCACCTGGACGTAGTCGACGACCATCGGGCGCCCGGAGACCGTGTTGGCGTCGGGGCCGCCGCCGAACGCCGCCGGGAAGGCGCCGCCCATCGCCACGTTCAGGATGATGAAGAAGCCGTGGTTCGTGGCGTTCGACCAGGTCGTCGCGTCGACCTGGTTCGCGGTCACCGTGTGGTAGTTGGTGCCGTCGACGTAGAAGCGGATCGCCTCCGGGCTCACCGAGCGGTCCCACTCCATGCTGTACGTGTGGAAGCCGGCCTGACAGGTGGTGCCGGAGCAGGTGGTCGTACCGCCGAGGCCGGTCGTCTCGTTGCAGGGGCCGCCCGGGCTCGTGCCGCAGTGCATGGTGCCCCAGATGGTGTTGAGGCCCTGGGTGTTCTCCATGATGTCCAGCTCGCCGACGCTCGGCCAGTTCTGGTAGTTGCCCCGGTAGGGCGCACCCAGCATCCAGAACGCGGGCCAGTAGCCGAGCGCGGACGCCCCGGTGACGTTCGGTACCTGGAGACGGGCCTCGACGCGCAACTTGCCGCCCGCCGGGGGCTGGAAGTCGGTGCGGTTGGTCTCGATGCGGCCCGAGGTCCAGTTGCCCGCGGAGTCGCGGATCGGGGTGATGCGGAGGTTGCCGCCGCCGTCGAGCGAGACGTTGTTGGTGCTGTTCGTCATCGTCTCGATCTCGCCGGTGCCCCAGTTGGCGGGGCCGCCGGGGTACGAAGTCCCGGTCGCGTACTGCCAGTTGGTGGTGGAGACGCCGGTCCCGGCAGTGCCGTTGAAGTCGTCGACGAAGACCTGCGTCCAGCCGGTGGGGGGTGTGGGCGCGGAGGCGTCGGCGGGGAGGGTGGCCGCCGTCGCCACGACGGCGGCCAGACCCAGGGTGCTCAGGACGGCGACGAGAGCCCGTCGCCGTCTGGGTATGCCGGAGGTTTCACTCATGGGGGTGCCTCTCGGGTACGGAGAAGTGAGCGCGGGTGTCCTTGAGAACGCTTGAGAGCGCTCTCAAAGTGGGCCCAATGTGCTCTCCGGTACCGGGGCCGTCAAGACTTAAAGCAGGGAAAGTCCTTTCCGGGTACGGAAGTTCACGTCATGAACACCGCATACGTGCTAAACCGCGCTGCCCGCCTCCCAGTCCGCCCAGGACAGGTTCCAGCCGTTGAGGCCGTTGGCCGGGTCCACCGTTACCTCGCCCGAGTTCTTGACGATCACGACATCCCCGAGCATCGAGCTGTCGTAGAACTTGTAGCCCGGCACCGAGGTGTCGTTCGCCCCCTTCGTGTCGTGCAGGCCGACGCAGCCGTGGCTGGTGTTGGTGCTGCCGAACACCGAGGTCGAGGCCCAGTAGTTGCCGTGCACGAAGGTGCCGGAGGTGGTCAGGCGCTGGGCGTGCGGGACGTCGGAGATGTCGTACTCGTCGCCGAGCCCGACCGTCGACGACTCCATCCGGGTCTGCTTGAACCGCTCGCTGATCACCATGATCCCGGACCAGGTGGTGTGCTCGGCGTCGCCGCCGGAGACGGGATAGGTGGCCGTGGTCGCGCCGCCCCGCTGGACGGTCATGGTCTTCGCCGCCAGGTCGACCGTGCTGATCTGCTCGCGGCCGATGTGGAAGGTGACGTCCTTGGACTGGGTGCCGTAGACCCCGTCCGCGCCCTCGACGTCCTTGAGCCGCAGCCCGAGCGTGATCTTCGTACCGGCGGCCCAGTAGGTCTCCGGGCGGAAGTCCAGCCGGGTGTCGCTGAACCAGTGCCCGACCACCTCGACGGCCGGTTCGGCGGTCACGGTGATCGCCTTCTGGACGGCGGCCCGGTCGGTGACCGCCTCCGTGAAGTTGATCGACACCGGCATACCGACGCCGGAGGTGGAGTCGGCCTCCGGCGTGAAGTACCCGACGAAGGTCGCGGACGGCGAGGCGGTGGTGAAGGTCGCGGTGTGCGTGGCGGCGTCGGTGACCTGCGCCGATACCTTGTACGTCGTCCCCGAGTACGGGTTCCCGGTGGACGTCCACTTCGTACGGGCCGCGTCGAGGGCCCCGGCCAGCACACTGCCGTCGCCGCCGGTGACCGTGACGGAGGCGAGGGTGCCGTCGGTGACGGTGACCTCGACGGGGGCGGCGAAGTCGGCGTGCTGGGTGCCGTCGGCCGGGGTGACGGTGACGACAGCCTTCCTGGCGGCCTTCGCGGAGGCGCTCGCGCTCGCCCTGGTCGCCGCCGAGGCGTCGGCGGAGCTGCTGCAGCCGGTGAGCACGGCGGCGGCTGGAAAGGCACCGAGGGCGGCGAGGATCCCGCGTCGGGACCAGTTGGCAGGCCCCTGCCCGCTCGGCTCGGACGGGTTCGATATGTGCGGAACGCCCACGGCACGCCTTTCTGAAACGACCAGGAGTGATCGATGCTGCGCGTGCATGGTGCGCTGTCTGTATGGGTTTGTTCTTTGAAATGGGGGCTCGCCGTCTGAGATTCAGGTAAGGACGCCGGAGCGCGCCAAGGGGGCGGTCCCTGGCCAGGGACCGCCCCGCGCTCCGGGGGCTCAGGCGTCGGCCGTCACCCGCTCCGGGGCCGGCGCCTCCTCGTGCAGCCCGAACCGGTCGTGCAGGCGGCGCAGCGGCGGCGGCGCCCACCAGGCCCGGCGTCCCAGCAGCGCCATCGTCGCCGGGACCAGCAGCATCCGTACGATCGTCGCGTCGATCAGCACGGCCAGCGTCAGCCCGAGCCCGATCTGCAGGATGGGCGCGAAGCCGCCCGTCATGAAGGCGCCGAAGACGACGGCGAGCAGCAGCGCGGCGCAGGTGACCACCCGGCCGGAGCGGCGCAGCCCGGTCACCACGGCATCGAGGTCGTCACCGCTCTGGGCGCGGGCCTCGCGCATCCGGGCCAGGATGAACAGCTCGTAGTCCATCGCCAGCCCGAACGCGATGGCGATGATCAGCGGCGGCGCGGTCAGGCTGAGCGAGCCCAGCCCCTCGGAGCCGAGGAGCCCGGCCAGATGCCCGTCCTGGAACACCCAGACGACCACACCGAGCGCGGCACCGAGGCTGAGCAGGGTCGTGGCGATGGTCCGCAGCGGGATCAGCACCGACCCGGTGAAGGCGAACAGCAGCGCGAAGATGCCGATCAGGACGGTGGCGGCGGCCCAGGGCCCCCGGCCGGCGAGCATCTCCCGGAAGTCGACCAACTGGGCGGCTGGACCGGTGACCTGTACGGGCTCGGCACCGCGTACGTCCCTGATCCGCTCGACGAGATCGGTCGCGGCCTTCCCGTCGACGCTGCCGCTCGGCTGGAGTTCCAGCACGGTCGTCCCGCCGGGAAGCGAACGGCTCTGAGTGGTCGGCGAGAGGGCGGTGATCCGGTCGGCGGTCGCGGGGTCGGCGCCCGGCTTCAGTACGACGGTGATGGGCGTGACCCCGACACCGGGCGGGAAGTGCGCCCGTACGGTGTCCTGCAACTGCCGTGCCTCGCTGCTGGTCGGCAGCTGGGTCGCGTCCCCGAGGTTGATCCTCATCCCGGTCGCGGGCAGCGCGAGGACGAGCAGCACGGGGACGACCGCCACGAGCACGGCGACCGGACGGCGCGTGGCGAAGGTGGCGAGCCGGGCGAACACCTTGCCCTCCTCACCGTCGGCCCGCACCTTGGCCGGGGCGATCTTGGCACCGAACCGGGTGAGAAGGGCGGGCAGCAGGGTGAGCGCGGCCAGCATGTCGACGACGACCACAGCGGCCACGGCAAGCCCCATGCTGCGCAGGAAGGTGCTCGGGAAGATCAGCAGCCCGGTCAGACAGACGGCGACGGTGAGCCCGGAGAACAGCACGGTCCGCCCGGCGCGGGTGACGGTTCGGTGCACGGCCTCGACGATGTCGTCGGTGTGCCGGCGCTCCTCCCTGAACCGGACCACCATCAACAGGGCGTAGTCGACGGCGAGTCCGAGTCCCAGCATGGTCGTCACCTGGATGGCGTGCACGGAGATGTCCGTGACCTGGCTGAAGAGGAACAGCGCGAGAAACGCGCCCGCGATGCCACTTACGGCGACGAACAGGGGCAGCCCGGCGGCCCGCAGCCCGCCGAAGATGAGGAACAGCAGCACCAGCACGACCGGCAGGGAGATCAACTCGGCCTTCTTGACGTCCTCTTGCGCCTGCCCGCCCAACTGCTTCCCCAGCAACGGACCGCCGCTGACATGTACTTCGGGCGCGTCGATCGCCTCGATCCGATCTACGGCCGAGTCGATGACGGAGTCCTCGGCATCGTCGTCGAGCCCGCTCTTGAGAGTGACGGGGATGATCACGGCCCGCCCGTCCTCGGCGACGAGCCCTTCGGTGACATACGGATCGGGCACGGCGGCGACACCGTCGACGGCACGCAACTCGGCGACGGCCCGCTCGACTTGGGCGCGCAGTCCCGGGTCGGACACGGCGAGTCCGGCGACGACACCGGTGAGGGTCTCCCCGGTCGGGGACACGCCGTCGAGATAGGCGGCGGCCACCTCGGACTCGGTCCCCGGGACGTCCGGAACATCGTCGGACAGTTTGCCGAAGACACCGGTCCCGAGACCGAACCCCAGCAGCAGAAAGAGCACCCAGACGGCGATTACGGTGAGCGGGCGGCGAGTTGTCGCCCGGGTGACGGTGGCGAGCACGGTCCCTCCCACGGGATCGGTGGACATGGCGTCACCGAACAGGCTGCTGCCGGGCGGGGGTTGGGGGGATCGCCGGGGGGAGGGGTTTCGGGGGCTCACCCGCAGGAGGGAGGTGGAGGTCCGTCTCACTCCCTAGGGGGAGCCCGGCGCCACCAACCCCGTCTCGTATGCGCAGATCACCGCCTGCACCCGGTCCCTGAGACCCAGCTTGCTCAGTACGTTGCTCACATGCGTCTTGACGGTGTGTTCGCTCACGAACAGGGTCGTCGCGATCTCCGCGTTGGACAGGCCGCGGGCCAGCAGCCGCAACGTCTCCTCCTCGCGGCCCGTGAGAACCTCCAGGCGCTGCGGAACGGGCTCGGCGGTGGCCTTCTCTCGGCGGCTGCGGACGATGTCCGCGACCAGACGGCGGGTCACCGTGGGGGCCAGGAGGGAGTCGCCGGCCGCCACCACGCGTACCGCGTGGACCAGGTCGTCGCGGCGTACGTCCTTCAGGAGGAAGCCGCTGGCGCCCGCGTACAGGGCCTCGTAGACGTACTCGTCGAGGTCGAAGGTGGTCAGCATGACGACCTTGCAGGTGGACTGGGCGCACACCCGGCGTGCCGCCTCCAGGCCGTCCATGCCGGGCATCCGGATGTCCAGGAGGACGACGTCGGGGGTGTGGCGGACGACCGCCGCGACGGCCTCGGCGCCGTCCCCGGCCTCCGCGACCACCTCGATGTCCTGCTGCGCCTCCAGGATCATGCTGAAGCCGCTGCGGACGAGTTCCTGGTCGTCGGCGACCACCACCCGGATGCTCATCGCGTCACCCCGGGGCCGTCTGCCGGTCCCCGGCGGTCGGCAGGTGGACGACGACGCGGAAGCCGCCGTCCGGGCCGGGGCCCGCGGTCGCGCTGCCTCCGCACGCGGACGCTCGTTCCCGGATGCCGATCAGACCGTGGCCGCTGTCGTGCGCGTCCTGGTCCGGGCCACGGCCGTCGTCCGTCACCGTCAGCTTCAACTCGTCCTCCCCCCAGTCGAGTTCGACCCGCGCGCTCGCAGCGTACGCGTGTTTCACCGTGTTGGTCAGGGCTTCCTGGACCACACGGTAGGCGGCCACCTCCGTGTCCGGGGGGAGGGGGTGGGGGGTGCCTGTCGTGAGCAGTTCGGTGCGCAGAGCGGTGGAGTCCCGTACTTGCTGGATGAGGGTGGGCAGGGATGCGATGCCGGGTTGTGGGAGGTGGCGCCCGTTCCCGTTCCGCGTTCTCTCCCGCCCCTCTTCTTCCTCCTCCTTCAACACCCCGAGGATGAGCCGCAGTTGCCGCATCGCGTCCCGGCCGGCCCCGGCGATCGCGTCGAAGGCAGCCTCCGCGCGTTCCGGATCGCTGCGTACGACGACCGGTCCGGCCTCCGCCTGTACGACCATCAGGCTCACCGCGTGGGCGAGGATGTCGTGCATGTCGCGGGCGATCCTGGCCCGTTCCTGGGCGCGGGCCCGCGCCGTGTCGGCGGCCTTCTCCCGCTCGAGTCGGCGGGCGCGGTCCTCCACGGCGGCGGTGTAGGCGCGTTGCACGCGGGTCAGTACTCCGAGGCCGTACGCGCAGCCCAGGCTGGTCAGATGGAAGGCGTACTCGAAGGGAAGAGCGTTCTCCTTGTGCTGCATGACCAGGATGCCGCCGGTCACCCAGCCCACGAGCATGGAGCGGCGCTGCCAGGGCGGGGCCTGGGAGGCCATGGTGAACAGGACCACGAGGCCGGCGTACTCCACGTCGGGCGGTGGCGCGTGGTAGACGGCCATCGCCGGGGTGGCCACCGAGACCGCGCAGGCGCACGCGAAGGGGGCTCGGCGGCGCCATACCAGGGGGAGTGCGGTGGCTGCGGCGAGGAGCCAGCCCTGCCAGGTGAGTCGGTCGTCGCCCTCGTCGGGGAACATCCACTGGAGGGAGGCGGCGAAGAGGACCAGTGCGGCAAGGGCGGCATCGACGGCGTAGGGGTTCGCTGTTCGTAGGCGGGCCAGGGCCGATGAGGTCCAGGTGGGTGGGGGCATGTCGGCTCCTTCGGGGCAAGGGGCCGGGTCAGTATCGCTGGGGGTTCGTGGGTGTGTCCTCGCCGGTGTGGGGGATTTTGGCTGCGGGTTCGGTGGGGGCTTGTCGCGCAGTTCCCCGCGCCCCTATCGGGTGGGGGGCTTCGCCCCTTCCCTCAAGGGCGCCAGCCCAGGGCTCGGGAGATGCCTCTTGCCGCCAGTCTTACCGCCGGGACCAACACCGGTACCTGGGCGTCTGATTGGGGGACCACGATTGATACCGCTGCGACCACCCCGCCGGTCTGCCCGCGTACCGGGGCCGCCACCGAGAGGGCGTCGTCGGTGACCTGGCGGCTGCTTATCGCCACGCCTGTGCGGCGGACTTCGGCCAGGACTCGGCGGAGTTCGGCCGGGTCGGTGATCGTGTGCGGGGTGAAGGCGGTCAACGGGCCCTCGCAGTAGGCCTGTTGGACATCGGCGTCGCTGTGGGCGAGCAGGGCCAGGCCGACGCCCGTGGCGTGCAGGGGCCAGCGGGCGCCGACGCGGATGTGTACGCCGACCGCCGAACGGCCCGACAGCCACTCGATGTAGACGACCTCGCCGCCGTCCCGCACCGCCAACTGCACGTTCTCGTGCGTCGCTTCGTACAGGTCCTCCAGATAGGGGAGGGCGATCTGGCGCAGGGCCAGGCCGCGTGGGGCGAGTGCCGCTACCTCCCACAGGCGGAGGCCGACGTGGTAGACGCCGGCCTCGTCCCGCTCCAGGGCGCCCCAGTCGGTGAGGGCGCCCACCAGGCGGTGGGTGGTGGTGAGGGTCAGCCCGGCCCGCCGGCTGATGTCCGTGAGGGACAGCGCGGGGTGCTCGTGGTCGAAGGCGCTGAGCACGGACAGCAGCCGGTCGGGCGCGGAGCGGGTGGTCATGGGCGGGCAGCTCCCGGGGGTCGTGCTACGTCGTACGGGCGGGGGTACTCCGTCGGGCGGTAGGTGACGTAGCGGCCCGCTGTTGTCGGATCCGCTTGCTCCGCGCGGGAGTTGAGGGTGGCGGTCGACGTGCTCCAGCGGCCCGTGTCCAGGCGGTCCTCCAGGGCCTGTACGGCGGCCACGGTCTCGCCGGTGGTGAACGTGCAGTGTCCGGGGCCGTCGACATAGGCCTGGCTCAGCAGCGCGCCCGAGCCGCCCTTGGTCGCCGCTCGCCGGTACGCGCTCTCCGCCTGTACGGGGATCAGCGCGTCGCCGGTCGTGTGGATGTTCAGCTGGGGATCGGTGAGGCGGCCCGTGAACGCGCTTGTACGGGTCATCCACGTCTTCGCCTTGGCGTCCGCGGTGATCCGGGGGGCCTTGTTCAGCGTCTTCAGGTCGTCGCGCAACGAGAGTCCCGCCTCCTTGTACAGCTCGGTCACCTCCTTGTATACCGAGGACCGGTGCAGCATCAGGGTGTAGTCGACGCCCGTGTTCCAGGACGGGTTCCCGCCGGCCCGGGATTCCGCCTCCTGGCGCCAGCCGAACGCGGGCAGCCGGATCAGGCCGGAGACCGCCGCGTACTGGTTGGCCTGCTGGGCGGCCCAGTCCGTCGGGCCGGGGACGGGCTGCGAGGCGTCGTTGTAGCCGGGGATGTTGTGCAGCGCGGCGGCGAGCGCGATCCGGGCCCGGCCCTCCGGCGTCTGCTGGGCCGCCGTGACCTCCGTGGCGAGCGCCCCGGCGGCCGACTGGGCGGCGGCCTGGTCGGCGAATCCGGTGAGCTGGATGCCCGAGTCGGGGGCGAGCAGCGTACGCAGGGCGAAGACCGGGTCGAGCGTGCTGTTCCAGTTGGCGACCCCGCCCTGCACCAGACCGCAGATCGACAGCGAGCCGTCGAAGCGGTCGGCGTGCCGCTCGGCCAGGGCGGTCGTCACGAAGCCGCCGTACGACTGGCCCCAGGCGAGTGTCCGCCGGGCTTCGCCGAAGCGCGCGGTGAACAGGTCGAGCGTGGCCAGCTGGTCCGGCACGGCGTCGGTGACGGCCCACCCGGTCGTCGCGTACGACGACCCGATGAGCGCGTACCCGGAGTCGAGCAGCTGCTGCCGTACGTCCGAACTCGGCGTGTTCTGGGCCGGGTTGGGGGCGCCGGCGGGGCGGTAGCCGTGGCTGAACAGGAGCACCGTCCCGTTCCAGTCGGCCGGCATCTCCATCAAGTAGGCGGCACCGGAGGGCAGTTGACCCTCCACGCGTTCGGCGGCGGTTGCTGTTGTGGCGGCCTGTGCGGAGAACAGGGGTGTGGCGAGTAACGCTGCCGCGAGGACGGCGAGCACACGGGAGTTCACGGGCGGATCCCTTCGGGCGTGGGGGTTTCCTGGGGGAGCGTGGGGGAGTCGAGCGTGTCGGTGTTCGTCTCGCGCATCCGCCAGACGGTGATTGCGGTGATCGCCGCGCCGCCGCACAGCAGCAGCGAGACGGGCGTACTGCCGCCGCCGTTCGAGGCGAGCAGGCTGCTCGCGATCAGCGGCGAGAAGCCGGCGCCGACCAGCGTCGCCGCCTGATAGCCGAGCGAGGCGCCCGTGTAGCGGACCTCGGTGCCGAACATCTCGGAGAACAGGGCGCCCAGCGGTCCGTACATCGTGGACTGGGCGATGCCGTGACCGAGGACGAGCGCGAGGATCAGCAGTCCGGGCGAGCCGGAGTCGACCAGCGCGAGGACGGGGAAGGCGAGCGCGGCCGAGGCGACGGCTCCGGCGAGGACCACCGGACGGCGTCCGACGCGGTCGGTCAGCGAGGCGGCGGTGGGCAGGACGACCAGCGCCACGCAGGAGGCGATGGTCACCGCGGTGAGGACCTGTGGCCGGCTGTACCCGATGCCGGTGGCGTAGGAGATCATGAAGCCGGTCAGCAGCGACTGGGCGGTGAAGGCGCCGATGCCGACGCAGCAGGCCAGCAGGACCGGCTTCGGGCGGCGCAGCACATCGAGGATGGGAGGGGTGGCGGACCGCTTCCGCCCGCCCTCGGCGAACATCGGGCTCTCCGCGACCCGCAGCCGGACGAACATGCCGACGCCCAGCAGCACGAAGCTGAGCAGGAACGGTACGCGCCAGCCCCAGGAGCGGAACTGGTCGTCGGGGAGCGTGGCGACGAGGGTGACCACTCCGGCGGAGAGCACGGAGCCGAGCGGGGCGCCGAGCTGGGTGGAACTGGACCACAGACCGCGCCGGGAACCCTGGGTGTGTTCGGCGTGCTCGACGACCATCAGGGTCGCGCCGCCCCACTCGCCGCCGATCGCCAGGCCCTGGACGACGCGGAGGGCGACCAGCAGGACCGGGGCCCAGACGCCGATCGCGTCGTACGTCGGCAGCAGTCCGATGAGGAAGCTGCCGCAGCCCATCAGGGTCATCGTCAGCAGCATCATCGACTTGCGGCCGAGCCGGTCGCCGAAGTGGCCGAAGACGATGCCGCCGAGCGGCCGGGCGACATAGCCGGCGGCGAAGGTCCCGAACGCGGCGATCGTGCCGACGGCCGGGTCGGCCTGCGGGAAGAACAGTTCGCCGAAGACGAGCGCGGCGACCGTGCCGTACACGAGGAAGTCGTAGAACTCGACGGTGGTGCCCAGTAGTCCGGAGAGCGCGACGCGGCGCAGCTCCCTGATGTCGGATGAGCGGGTTGGCTGCACGGGGTGCTCCCTGGTGCCGATGCCGTGGGGGACGTCACCGGTGTGGGGATCGAACCGGTGCCCGGGTGAAGTTAGGCATCAGTTGTGCGGCAGTCAATAACTTGCACAACATTAGTTCCCCCGCATCACTCGCATCAGCCGAGCCCGTCCTCCGCGATCCGCTGGAGCAGGGTGTGCAGGGATTCCCGTTCGGCCTGGTCGAGCGGGCCCAGCAGGTCGTTGGTCACGCGCTGGCCGGCCTCGTCGGTGTCCCGGAGGAAGGCGCGGCCGTCCTCCGTCAGGACGACGATCCGGCTGCGGCGGTCGTCGGGGGAGGGGCGGCGCTCGGCGAAGCCCTGCTTCTCCAGGTCGTCGACCAGGCCGACGATCGCGGACGGGTCGTAGCCGAGCCGCGCGCTCAGCTCGCGCTGGAGGGTGCCCTCGGCGGTGCTCAGGAAGCGCAGCACCGCGTAGTGGCGCAGCCGCAGGCCGGACTCCTGGAGGAAGGAGTTGAAGAGCTGACCCGAGCGCAGGCCGAGGCGGTAGAGCAGATAGCCGGTGTCCCCGTGCAGCCCGCGCATCCACGGCTCGTGCGCGTCGATCGAGGCGGGGTTCTGGACGTCCTGCTGGCGTGCGATGGCGGGCTCCCTCGTCGAGGCCCCGGGCGGGGCGGTTCCATGTGCTGATTTCAGCATGACGCACATGTCTGATGGCAACAACTATTGACGTCAACAATTATTGCTCCTAACTTCGATCTCGAAGCCGCACCCTCTGTGAAGCCGCACCCCATGTGAAGGGACCACCTCGTGCCCAGCATCGATCTGACCGGCAAGGTCGCCGTCGTCACCGGCAGTGGCCGTGGCCTCGGCCTCGCCTACGCGCACGCTCTCGCCGCCGCCGGCGCCTCCGTGGTCGTCAACGACATCGACGAGACCGTGGCCGAGCAGGCCGTGAAGTCCATCACCGCGGCGGGCGGCACCGCCGTCGCCGAGGTGGTTCCGGTCGGTACGACCGAGGCCGCCGAGCGGCTCGTGAACCGCGCGGTGGAGGAGTTCGGCCGGCTCGACATCCTGGTCACCAACGCGGGCATCCTGCGCGACAAGGTGCTGTGGAAGATGACCGACGACGACTTCGACGCGGTGATCACCACCCACCTCAAGGGCACCTTCACCTGCGCCCGAGCCGCCGCCGTACGCATGCGCGAGCAGGGCGAGGGCGGCACGCTGATCCTGGTCGGCTCCCCGGCCGGGCAGCGCGGCAACTTCGGCCAGACGAACTACGCCGCCGCCAAGGCCGGCATCGCCGCCTTCGCCCGCACCTGGTCGATGGAGCTGGGCCGCGCGAACATCACCGTCAACGCGATCGTGCCGGTGGCCGCCACCGCCATGACCGAGACGATCCCCGCCTTCGCGCCCTACGTCGAGGCGCTGAAGAACGGCGAGCCGTTCCCGGCCTTCCTGCGCAAGGGCGAGGGCTTCGGCACCCCCGAGGACTGCGCGGCCCTCGTGCCCTTCCTCGCCTCCGAGGCCGCCCGGGGCATCACCGGCCAGGCCATCGGCATCGGCGGAGACAAGGTGGCACTCTGGTCGCATCCGCAGGAGATCAGGACGGCGTACGCCGACGGGGGCTGGACCCCCGAGGCCCTGGCCGACACCTGGTCCACCTCGGTCGGCGCCGAACTCCAGTCGGTGGGCATCCCCGCCCCCAAGTTCCCGGAGGCGTAACCATGGCGAACCTCAACGTCGAGGAACTCGTCGCGATCGACGTCCACACCCACGCCGAGATCTCCTCCAAGGGCACCTCGTCCCTGGACGACGACCTGCACGACGCCTCGTCGGCCTACTTCAAGGTCGAGGGCAAGCGGAAGCCGACCCTGGAGGAGACCGCCGCGTACTACCGCGAGCGGAAGATGGCCGCGGTGATCTTCACGGTCGACGCCGAGTCCGCGACCGGCACCGAGCCCGTCCCGAACGAGGAGGTCGCCGAGGCCGCCGCCGCCAACCCGGACGTGCTGATCCCCTTCGCCTCCATCGACCCCTTCCGGGGCCGGGCGGGCGTCAAGCAGGCCCGGCGGCTGGTCGAGGAGTACGGAGTCAGGGGCTTCAAGTTCCACCCCAGCATCCAGGGCTTCTTCCCCAACGACCGCTCGATCGCGTACGAGCTGTACGAGGTGATCGAGGAGACCGGCACGATCGCGCTCTTTCACACCGGCCAGACAGGTATCGGGGCCGGGGTGCCGGGAGGCGGCGGGATCCGGCTCAAGTACAGCAATCCGCTGCACGTGGACGACGTGTCCGCGGACTTCCCGGAGATGAAGATCATCCTGGCGCACCCCTCCTTCCCCTGGCAGGACGAGGCGCTCGCCGTCGCCACGCACAAGCCGGGCGTGCACATCGACCTCTCCGGCTGGTCGCCGAAGTACTTCCCGCCGCAGCTGGTGCAGTACGCCAACACCCTG
The DNA here is from genome assembly GCF_042889145.1 of Streptomyces sp. NPDC002680. NCBI lineage: Bacteria > Bacillati > Actinomycetota > Actinomycetes > Kitasatosporales > Streptomycetaceae > Streptomyces > Streptomyces sp. NPDC002680. The sequence continues at coordinate 156,831 of NZ_JBIAQP010000013.1, read as the reverse complement.
CTCAAGGACAAGGTCCTCTTCGGCTCGGACTACCCGGTGCTCACCCCGGACCGCTGGCTCGCCGACTTCGAGAAGCTGCCGATCAAGGACGAGGTCCGGCCGAAGATCCTCAAGGAGAACGCGGCCCGCCTGCTCGGGCTCACCAAGCCATAGCCACAGCTCCGCAACTCGTATCTCGTAACTCAGCAGAGGGGCGCAACGATGCGCAACGAGGGACTGGGGTCTTGGCCCGCCCGCCGGGCCCGCAAGACCCCCCAACGCACCGCCCTGATCCACGGCGACACCACGATCAGCTACGCACAGCTGTACGAGCGCACCACCCGCCTCGCACACGCCCTGCGCGAGCGGGGTGTGCGCCGGGGTGACCGGATCGCCTATCTGGGCCCGAACCACCCCTCCTACCTGGAGACACTGTTCGCGGCGGGCACACTCGGCGCGGTCTTCGTACCGCTCAACACCCGCCTCGCGGGCCCGGAGATCGCCTACCAGCTCGCCGACTCCGGCACCAAGGCCCTCGTCTACGGCCCCTCGCACGCCGGTCTCGTCGCCGGACTGCCGGGCAACTCGGACGTGCGTACGTATGTCGAGGTCGGCGCCGAGTACGAGGCGGCGCTCGCCGGGGCCTCCGTCGAGCCGATCGACGCGCCCGTCACCGCCGACGACACCTGCATCATCATGTACACCTCGGGCACGACGGGCCGGCCCAAGGGTGCCATGCTCACGCACGGCAACCTGACCTGGAACGCCGTCAACGTCCTCGTCGACCAGGACGTCGTCACCGACGAACGCGCCCTGGTGTCCGCCCCGTTGTTCCACACGGCCGGGCTGAACATGCTCACCCTGCCCGTGCTGCTCAAGGGCGGACTGTGCGTCCTGGTCGAGTCCTTCGTCCCCGAGGAGACCTTCGACCTGATCGAACGGCACCGGATCACCTTCATGTTCGGCGTGCCGACGATGTTCGACCACGTGGCGAGACATCCGCGCTGGGCCGACGCCGATCTGTCCTCGCTGCGGATGCTGTCCTGCGGCGGCTCACCGGTACCGACCCCGCTCATCGCCCGGTTCCAGGAGCGCGGGCTCACCTTCCTCCAGGGCTACGGCATGACCGAGGCCTCGCCCGGGACCCTGTTCCTGGACGCCGAGCACGCCGTCAGCAAGGCCGGTTCGGCGGGCGTACCGCACTTCTTCAGCGATGTCCGCGTGGTACGGCCAGACCTGGCCCTCGCGGAGGTCGGCGAGACCGGCGAGATCGTGGTCCGGGGCCCGCATGTCATGCCGGGCTACTGGGGGCTGCCCGAGGAGACGGCCGCCTCCTTCACCGACGGCTGGTTCCGCAGCGGGGACGCCGCCCGGATCGACGAGGACGGATACGTCTTCATCGTCGACCGCATCAAGGACATGATCATCTCGGGCGGGGAGAACATCTACCCCGCCGAGATCGAGGATCTGCTCCTGGCCCACCCCGACATCGTCGAGTGCGCGGTCATCGGCGTCGCCGACGAGAAGTGGGGCGAGGTGCCGCGCGCGGTCGTCGTGCTCCGCGAGGGCGCGGCACTGGACGCGGACGATGTGTTGGCCTCACTGTCCGGCCGGCTAGCAAAGTACAAGATCCCCAAGTCGGTCGTCCTCGCGAACGAACTCCCCCGCACGGCCTCCGGAAAACTCCTCAAGTCCCGGGTGCGCAAGGCCTACGGCGCGGGTGCCCCGTAAGGGGCGCGGGGCTGTATCCAATCTGCGGCTCCGCCGCGCGGGCGCGACCAGCCCCCACCGGCCCGAGGACAAGACACTCTCTCAGCCCAACTCCCAGTTAAGGAACACAACATGAGCATCACCGTCAACGGCATCGACGAACTCAAGAAGCTCGCCGGCAGCGACCTCGGCACGAGTGAGTGGATCGAGGTCACACAGGAGCGAATCAACACCTTCGCCGACGCCACCGGCGACCACCAGTGGATCCACGTCGACCCGGAGAAGGCCGCCGAGGGCCCGTTCGGCGCTCCCATCGCGCACGGCTACCTCACCCTCTCCCTCTTCATCCCGCTCTTCACCGAGCTGCTGGACGTCCAGGGCGTGACCACGAAGGTCAACTACGGCCTCAACAAGGTGCGTTTCCCCTCGCCCGTGAAGGTCGGCTCGAAGATCCGCCTGGTCGGCAGGCTGGCCGACGTCGAGGACGTGCCGGGCGGAGTGCAGATCACCGTCGACGGCACGATCGAGATCGAGGGCGCCCCCAAGCCGGCGGCGGTGCTGCAGAGCCTGTCCCGCTTCTACGCCTGATTCCGCCGATCCGGAGGATCCTCGCGTACGGGCACCACGTCGATCAGGCGTTCCGAGACGTCCTGGGCGAGCGGTGTGAGCCGTTCGTACACCGTCCGGAACGTCTTCTCGGCCGGTTCCGCCGGCCAGCCGTCGGGGAGGTGCTTCACCGGGAGGCGCGGATCGCGGCCGATGATCCCCAGCCACTCGGCCTGGAGGACCAGGCGCAGGGAGAGGGCGTCGTCCGCCGCAGGCAGCTCGCTCTCCCAGGGCTGCCACCGCCGTACGAACGCCTCGTAGCGCGCGGCCAGTTCGGACAGTTCCCAGGTCTCCTCGATCATCGCGCCGATGTCCATGCCCGAATCGGCGTGCGCCCGGAACACCTTCACATGGGCGGACAGGCCGAGTTCGGCCACCAGGGCGGCTACATCGACCTCGCCCGGCGCGATCCACAGGCCGTTGAACAGCGGGCCGAAGCCGCTCCACGTCAACTGCGAGCGCAGATCGTGGCGTTGGCGCTGCCAGGACTCCGGGAGGGAGAAGCCGAGCAGCGTCCAGGTGCCGTCCCACTGCCGGTTGACCGCGCCGGTGTGCCAGATGCGCCGTTCACCGTCGGCCAGCACGTCCGCCGAACGCCCGGTCAGCCCGAAGTACATCCGGCGCCCCTCGCGCTGGCGGCGCAGCAGACCCCGGCTCACCATCCGGGTCAGGGTCGAGCGGGTCGCCTGCTCGCCGACGCCCGCCCGCGCGAACACGTCGATGACGCTGCCCGAGTAGACACAGACGTCACGCCCGAGCACCTGATCGCCCAGGAACGTCAGCATCAGGGACTGCGGCCGCAGCGACTCTTCGGTGGTCACGCGGCCAACGGTACGCCCCGGCGATCAGTACGTCAGCCCGTGACCTGCTGGTACGAGTACACGGTGGTCGCCAGTGCGCAGATGCCGGGCGGGATCACCTCGGCGCGCAGGGTGCCGCTGTTCACGTCGTAGTCGACACCCTCCGCCTCGTACGCCGTCCCCGTGCAGCCGCTGCGCTGCGGGAGGGCGAACAGGCTGGTCACATGGCCCGTGACCGGCTGTCCGTCCACCGCGCGTGCCAGGTCGACCTGGAGCAGCGGGCGGCTCTCCGGGAACAGGGTGCCCGAGTCGTCGTCCGAGGCGCAGAGCAGCCGGGTCGCCGTGACGAAGTCGCAGCCCTGGATGTCCCGCACCGTTCTGTCCAGGGTGATCTGCCCGGCCTGTGTCAGCGCGCCGCCCGTGGCGGGGGTGGACGCGTTCAGGAGCGGCGCCGGGAACACCTGGAGGCGGCCCTGGTCGCCCCACTCGCCCGAGACCAGCCACTGGCCGTCGGGCGAGACGGTGGCGAAGGAGTTGTTCAGCTTCTCGCCCGGGTCGAGCGTGTGCACGTACGTGTATCTCTGCCCGGCCGGGGTGGTGACCGCGAACATCTTGGACGTGGCCGTGTCCGAGCCCTGGTAGGCGTCGAACACGTACCCGTTCGCGATGTCCGGGTCACCGATGTGGCCCCAGCCCGCGATCCGCAGATCCAGCGGGATGGAGGTGAGGCCGCGGTACAGGAGCGTGCCGTCCGCGCGGGACGCCAGCCCCTGACCGCTCCCCAGGGTGTCGACCTGGGCCGAACCCGTCTCCGTCCACGACGCGTCGGCGGCGGACGCCATGCCACCGCCGCCGAGCGCGAACGCCCCCGAGAGGCCTAATAACGCTGCCAGGGACAGGAGTTGACGCTTCATCAGATCAGCCGCCTACGACGTCGACGAACACCGGGTTGGAATAGAACCACGTATCGGCCCACGGGTCACCGTTTCCGGGCTCGTGCGGGATCGGGCCGTGCGGGTCGACCGAGGCACCGAGGTAACCAGCCGCGTGCCGGTTGCCGTCGCTGCCGCGCAGCCGGACGTAGAACGACTCGTCGCCGACGGTCAGCGGCACGCGCAGGGTGTACGTCCCCGTGCGCCCCGACACGTCCTTCGACTTGACGACCTTGGTGTCAGGCGCCTTCCAGGTGTCGCGGTCGGTGACCGGGCCGCGCACCGCGCCCCGGATCACGTCCACGTGCGCCAACTCGGGCAGGATTCCCTGGGGGTTGAGCCGCGAGGCGGAGGTCACGGTGATGTTCAGCGTGAGCTTCTCGCCCTTGCGGACGCGGAGCCGGCCGCCCAGCGTGACACCCCGGCCGAACTCGCAGTCCCGGGTCAGGCGGACGTCGAGCCCGTCCAGCAGATGACCGTGGTCCAGCCAGACCCGGCCCGCGCGCATACCGGCCATCACCGCGCGGTAGCCGTAGCCGGTGACGCCGACGTGGGTGCGGCTGAACTGGCCGGGCCAGAAGTCGCTGCCGGGCTGCGGGGTGTCGGTGTTCACCGGGTCGGGCAACTTGCCGGTGTTGTCGAAGTTCTGCCCGGCCGGCCAGTCGCCGTTCTTCCAGGTGTCGAAGACGATCCGGTGGGCGTCGGAGTTCGTGGTGATCGAGAACAGGCTGCCTTCGGCCAGCATCGAGTCCCACAGACCGCCGACCGTCGCGGTCGCCCAGTCGAAACCGCCGTACGTCAGATACCCGTCCGCCGGATAGCCCGCCCAGGACTGCGCCGAGGGCTTGTTCTCGTACTCGCCGCGGATCGAGGTCGCCCCGCGCCAGCCGGGGATGGCCGCGCCCTGGGCACCGGGCGCGCCCTCCATGCCGATCATGATCTCGGGCGCCGCGTCCCGCCAGTTGCGCATCTCGTGCGGGGAGTCGATCCCAAGCCTCATCGGGTGGTTGGCGAGGACCAGCACGTCGTCGACGTATCCGGTACGGCGCTGCTCCGCCAGCCACTTGATGCCCTTGACGGCGTGCGCCTCGTTGCGGGCCGTGTCCGTGGCGCCCGCCGAGCCCTCGGTGTAGCCGAGCAGCTTGCCGTCGAAGGCGCTCTCGAACTTGGTGAGCAGATCGACCTCGTGCTTGCCGGGCGGCGAGAAGACCGTGCAGTGCTCGGCACCCGGGATGTACCACTCCAGGCCCTGGAAGATCAGCTGACGCGGGTTCTCCTTACGCGCCTTGAGGATCTCGGCGTGCTCCAGCGGCGCACCGAACTGGGCGTGCCCGAAGTTGGAGTGCTCGGTGAACACCATCCAGTCGAGGCCGAACTTCTCGCCTGCGGCGGCCAGTTGGGAGAACGTGTACTTGGCGTCGTGGCTGTACACGGTGTGGATGTGATGGTCGCCGACGAGATAGGCGAGACGCGGATCGCTGCCGCCGAGCCGGCGCGGGCCGGAGGAGGCGGCGGCGGGCGTCGCCAGCGAACCGGCGGCGAAGGCGGCACCGAACAGGCCCGCCCGGTGCAGGAGTTGACGCCGGGAGACGCCCTGGGCGTCAAGACCGGCGGGGGAGACGGCGGGGTCGGCCCAGGCAGGCAGTTGCTGCTCTGTCATGGTCGTGAGAGTCCCTTGGGATCAGCGGATCGGTGGGAGGGGATGAGCCGGTCGGGTCAGTGGTTCATGAACGAGCTGACGGGCAGCGCCCGTTCGACGATCCGTACGTCACCGAGGCGGCCGTGCAGGATCTGGTCGATCTTCCCCGCGTAGGTGTAGCCGCCGAGCAGCCACGGCAGCCCGACCGAGGTGAGCCCGATCGCGGTGGCGTGCGGATTGCGGGCCACGGGGCAACCCTGGACGTACAGCGTGGTGTGCCGGCCGTCGTTGACCACGGCCACGTGCCACCACACCTCGCGCCGGGTCTCGTCGCCCCAGTTGGTGGCGATGCCCTCCTGGTTGAGCGGCCGGACCGCCCACTGCGGACCGGGCCCGTCCGAGAGCGACAGCGTGACCAGCGGCTCGTCCGGGTCGTCCGCGGTCTTGCCCGCGGCCCCGCCCGTGCCGATACGGCTGACGAGCCCGGCCCAGGCGTGGTGCGCGGGGTCCCAGTCGGCGGGCAGGCGGTAGAACGCCTCGATGGTGTAACCGGCCTTGAACGTCGCCGAGTTGAGGGGCGCGTCGTCGACCGTGCGCAGATAGGTGCCCCGCAGCGGGGACTTGTAGCCCTGGAACTCCAGGCTGCCGTGGCCCGGCTGGTCCGGGTGGTGGTCGGCGGACCAGGTGAGGGAGGAGGCGCCGACCGTGACGAGGGTCAGGTCGTTGCCCCGGCCCGACTGGTCACGGACCGTGCCGGTCACGGCCGCGCCGTCCTGCTGTCCGTCGAAGCGCCAGTACGCGACCGTCCCGGGGACCAGCATCTTCGCCACCGGCCGGGCCGCGCGCGGAGCGACCGGCGCGAATCCCGCGAACCGCTGCTCGAAGTCGATGTCCACGGAGAAGCGGTCCGCGTCGCCGGACAGCTCCATCTCCTCGCGCTCCAGCTCGTTGAGCCCCTTGGCGGCCCGGCCCAGGATCCACGGCGAGACCGTCTCGACGTCGATGGTGTTCCGGTCGAGGTCGAAGTGGTAGAGGCGGATCATCGCCGCGCCGCCGTAGTAACGGTTCTGATAGTTCGTCAGATGCAGATGGACGTCGTTCCCGGCCGCGTTCCTGCGCGTGGCGCGGGCGGCGGGCCAGTAGTGCCCGTTGAGGGTGAGGAAGATCTGGTCGTGGTTCTTGACCAGCTTGTCCCACAGCTGCTGCCCGTACGCGGAGAGCGTGTCGTCCTCGTAGACGAGTTCGTGCGTGGTGAGGACGACCGGCAGGGTCGGGTGCTGGGCGAGGACGCTCTCGGCCCAGGCGTATCCCTTGTCCGACAGCCGCCAGTCCAGGGCCAGGACGAGCCACTTGCGGTCGGCCGCCTTGAAGATGTGGAAGGTGTTGTATCCGTCGGCCGAGGCGCCGCCGAAGGTCCGCTTGCCGTGGAAGCGCTCCGGTCCGAAGACGTCCAGGTAGGGGGTCGCCCCGCGCTGGTCGGTGGTGGACGAGCGGACGTCGTGGTTGCCCGCGAGGACGCTGTACCCCACCCCGCGCCGGTCGAGCAGCTCGAACGCCTTGCCGGCGGCGGTGACTTCGGCCTGTGCGCCGTTCTCCGTGATGTCGCCCAGATGCGTGAGGAAGACGATGTTCTCGTCCCTGCCGTGCTCCAGGAGATAGCGCAGCGAGGCCTCGATCGGCGCGGGGTTGATGCTCGGCCCGTCGAAGAGGTACTGGGTGTCGGGCATCACGGCGAGCGTGAACCGGCGGCTCTCGGTGTCGGGCCGCCACGACGAACGCGCCTGGTCCGGCAGGGCCTCGGCGGCCGTCGGCAGGGCGACGGACGTGGTCGCCGCCGCCCCGATCAGCGCCGTCGCCCGCAGGAAACTACGCCGGCCCGCGCCCGCCTGGGGCGCTTCCAGGGCAGGCTCGTGCCCGGACTCGTGCGAGGTGCACACAACTGACTCCGTAAGTGGTTCCGTGAGGTGGGAGGGAGTGCGTGGGGGGAGTTACAGCGTGCGAAGAGTCCAGGCCCAGCGGTGGGTGCCCGGCTGTACGAGATAGGAGGGGAAGGTGTCGGGGCCGCACGACGCCGTGCCGAGCCCCCGGTGTGCCGCGTCGATGTGCACCACACAGCCGGGCCGGGGCTCCAGCTGGTCGTGGTGGGTGGCGGCGGCGAGATCCTCGGCGCGGAACCGGGTCACGGAGACCTGGTACGGCCGGTCCAGCACGACCGAGAGACCGGTGGCGTCCGGTGCCGACAGCCTGAACTGCCGTACACCGTGCCGTCCGCCGCTCTCCTGCGGCCGCAGATAAGGGGTGAACAGGGAGTCCACGGGCGCCGAGTGATGCCCGACGGGCGCTCCGGCGGCGCGGTCCGGGTAGGACTCCCAGGGGCCCTGCCCGTACCACTCCAGCAGATCGAGCCCTGACACCGTCTCGAACACGGAACCGACCCTCGCCACATCGGCGTAGGCGTCCGGCAGTTCGGCCCGCTCCTCGACGCGGATACCGCCCTGGACCGGAGTGAACACCTGCTCGTGGCGGATGACGCCAGCGGTCCCGGCGTACTCGGCGAGCACGGTCACCCGGCCGCCGTCGCGCCGTACGTCGACGGCCTTGCGTACGAGGGAGTCGAGGCCCCAGTCCTGCCAGCGGGCCGCCATGCCGCCCAGCTCGTCGTTGTCGGTCGGGGCCCGCCACAGGGACAGCGTGGGCGCCGAGGTCAGCAGCGGGTGGACCAGAAGTCCGTCGCCGTCGACCTGGACGCGCGGTCCGGCGACCACCGTCTCCGGTGCCTCCGGTGCGGCACGCAGCAGCAGTTGGGGTACGCAGATCTCGGTGCCGCGAGGGGCCCAGGGCTCGTCGTCGGCCGTCGTCACCCGCAGGGTCAGCCAGGCCTCGCCGCCGTCGGAAGGCAGCTCGAAGGGCAGCGGTACGGCCGCCGTCTCGCCCGGTCGCAGATCGGGGAGTTCGGCGGGCGCGGTCAGGGTACGGCCGTCCGCGAGCGTCAGCTCCCAGGTGGCCGCGAGCCAGTCCAGGCCCCGGAAGCACTGGTGGTTGGCGACCACGAGCCCCTCGTGCCGGAAGGCCTCCAGGCGCACCGGAGCCGCGATCTCCCGGTGTTCGTACATGACCGGCTTGGGCGTGCGGTCGGGGAAGACGACCCCGTCGGCGATGAAGGCGCCGTCGTGGATCGTCTCGCCGAAGTCGCCGCCGTACGCCCAGCGCATGCCAGGGGCGGCGACACCGTTGTCATAGAGCCCGGCGCCCGTGCGCCCGGCAGGTCTGCCGCTGTTCACGGACTGAAGGATTCCGTGGTCCCAGAACTCCCAGATGAACCCGCCCTGAAGACCCGGCGTTGACTCGATGGCGGCCCAGTGGTCGGCGAGCGTGCCGTTGCTGTTGCCCATGGCGTGCGAGTACTCGCACTGGATGAGCGGCTTGGTCTGCTCGCCGGACAGGGCGTGCGCGACACAGTCCTCCAGCGGCGCGTACATCGGACAGGCGATGTCGGAGGCCACGGCCGGATCGGCCCAGCCCGTCTTGGCCGCGCCCTCGTACTGGAGGGGCCGGGTCGGGTCGTGACGGCGCAGCCAGCCCGCCGCCGCGTCGTGGTTGGCGCCGTAGTCGGACTCGTTGCCCAGCGACCAGATGATGACCGACGGGTGGTTCTTGTCCCGCAGGACCATCCGCGAGACGCGGTCCACGAAGGCGTTCAGATAGCGCGGGTCGTCCGCGATCTCGTGCGCGTGGTCGTGCGACTCGATGTCCGCCTCGTCGACCACGTAGAAACCGAGTTCGTCCGCGAGGTCGTACAGCGTCGGGTCGTTCGGATAGTGCGCGGTGCGGATTGCGTTGAACCCGAACCGCTTCAGCAGCACGAGATCGGCGCGCATGTCGTCGTACGACACGGTCCGCCCGGTCAGCGGGTGGAAGTCGTGCCGGTTGACGCCCCGGACGTAGATCCGCTCGCCGTTGACCAGCAGGTCCCGCCCGACGATCTCGACGTCCCGGAAACCGATCCGCCGGTACGAGGTGTCGGCGACCGTTCCGTCGGCGCGGTGCAGGCGGACGGTCAGGCCGTACAGCTCGGGCGTCTCGGCGGTCCAGGTGCGTACGTCGGGCACCTGGGCGGACATCCGGGGCTCGCCGAGGAAGTCGGAGACCCGGTCGTCCTCGGCGTTGAGGCGGTCGAACTCGGCGTCCTGGACGAGGAGTTGACCGTCGATCTCGCCGCTGACGTACCAGCCGTCGGGCAGCGCGCCGCCCGCGTCCCGCACTCGGCAGTCCACCCGCAGCTCACCGGAGGCCGGGGCCCGTACGGTGATGTCCGCGAGGTGCAGCGGGTCGGTCGCGTAGAGCAGCACCGAGCGGGTGATGCCGCCGTGCCACCACTGGTCCTGGTCCTCGATGTGGGTGGCGTCGGACCACTTGACCACCGTCAGCCGCACGGTCGCCGAGCGGCCCGGCCACACGACGTCGGAGAGGTCGAACTCGGCCGCCAGATGGGAGTCCTTGGAGATGCCGACCGGCCGCCCGTCGACGTGCACGAGCAGCACGCTCTCGGCGGCGCCGACCTGGAGCACGATCCGCCGGCCCGCCCACTCGGCCGGAACGTCGAACTCACGCTCGTACACACCCGTCGGGTTGGCGTCAGGCGACGCGGGCGGGAAGTCGCCCCACGGCATCTGGACGTTGGTGTACCAGGGCAGGTCGTCGGTGTCCTGGAGGGTCCAGGCGCCGGGGACCTGGGCCGTGGACCAGTCGTCGCCGACAGGTGTCGTCGGTGTCGGGAGCAGTTGGAAGCGCCAGTCGCCGTCGAGGGAGAGGGCGCCGGAACGCCGGTCGACGGCGTTCATGGGCAGGCGCCCCCAGGAAGTCACCTCGGGTGACTCCCAGGGGCGCAGGGCGAGCAGGGGATCGCTCGTCATCCGCGGACGGCTCCTTTCGCGAGGTCGCCGATGATCTGCTTGGCGCCGATGGCGAACACGATCAGCAGCGGGACGAGGGCGAGCAGTGCGCCGGTCATGACGATGCCGTAGTCGGTGGTGCCGTGGGTGCCGTTGAGCTGGGACAGCGCGACCTGGAGGGTCACGTTGTCGGGGTTGGTGAGGGCGATCAGGGGCCAGGCGAAGTCGTTCCACTGGCCCATGAAGGTGAAGATGCCGAGGAAGGCGAGACCGGGGCGGACCACCGGCAGCGCCACATGCCAGTACTGGCGCAGGAAGTTGGCGCCGTCGAGCTTGGACGCGTCGAGCAGCTCGTCGTGGATGGCCGTCTTCATGTACTGGCGCATCCAGAAGATGCCGAAGGCGTTGGCCGCGGCCGGCACGATCAGCGCGGTCATCGAGCCGATCCAGCCGATCTTCGCCATGACGACGAACTGCGGGATGACCGACAGCTGCGCCGGGACCATGAAGATCACCATGAGCAGCCCGAACAGCGCGTTCTTGCCCGGGAACTCGAACTTGGCGAAGACGAACGCCGCGAGCGAGTCGAAGAGCAGGACCAGGAAGGTCACCGCCGTCGCCACGAGCAGCGAGTTCCACATCGACCCGAAGAAGTCGATGGCGTCGAACAGATTGCGGACGTTCTCCAGGAAGTGCGTACCCGGCAGCAGCTTCGGCGGGTACGAGAAGATCTCCGACGAACTGTGCGTCGACATGATCACGGCCCAGTAGAACGGGAAGGCCGAGATCAGCGTGCCGATGATCAGCGGGAGGTGCAGCGCGAGCCCTCTGCGGCGGGACCCCTTGATGGATGCCATTTTGCGGGCCCTTCCTAGTCGCCCCGGCGCTGCACGAGGCGCCAGTTGATGATCGAGAAGAGGACGACGACGAGGAAGATGCCCCACGCCACCGCGGCTCCGTACCCGAAGTCGTTGTTGTCGAAGGTCTGCTGGAAGAAGTAGAGGACCATCGTCTGGCCCGAGTGGCCCGGACCGCCCGCGAACGTCGAGTCGTTGGACGAGGTCTGGAGCAGCACCTGTGGTTCGGAGAAGCTCTGCAGGCCCGTGACCGTCGAGACGACGAGCACGAACAGGAGCGTGGGCCGCAGCAGCGGCAGCGTGATCCGGAAGAAGGTCTGGATCGGGCCGGCGCCGTCCATGCGCGCCGCCTCGTACAGCTCGCCCGGGATGGTCTGGAGCCCGGCCAGGAAGATGATCGCGTTGTAGCCGGTCCACTGCCAGGTCATCAGGGCGGCGATGGTGACCTTGATGCCCCACGGGGTGTTCAGCCAGGCGATCTGGTCGATCCCCACGCCCTGCAGGACGGCGTTCACCACGCCGTTGTTGGTGGAGAAGATCGAGCCGAAGACGATCGCGATGGCGACGACCGAGGTGACGTTCGGCAGGAAGTACGCGACGCGGTACCAGCTCTTGAACCGGACCGCGGAGTTGAGCATCACAGCCAGAACCATCGCCAGCAGGATCATCGGGAAGGTGGCCAGCGCCCAGATGATGATCGTGTTGCCGATCGAGTTCCAGAAGTCGCTGTCGGTCAGCAGGTACTGGTACTGCGAGAGCCCGGCCCACTCCATCGAGCCGAGGCCGTCCCAGCGGTGGAACGACAGATAGAGCGAGAAGCCCACCGGGAACAGGCCGAAGCCGAGGAAGATCAGATAGAACGGCGAGATCGCGGCGTAGAGGTGCCAGTACTTGCGCCACCCCTTCTTCGGCCCGGCCGGCGAGGGCCGCTGGGCCACAGCCGGAGGGGACTGCTCGATGACCGCCATCAGTAGCTCACCCCCAGGTGCTTCGCGATGCGACGGCACTTGCTCATGGCGTCACTCCAGGCTTTCTTGGGGTCCTTGCCGAGGACGCCGACGTTCTTGATCTCGTCCTTGATGGGGGTGCCGAGCGCGATGTCGTACGGGCTGTTGTAGGCGACCACGATCTTCTGCGCGGCGGGCCCGAAGACGTCCGTGGTGACCTGGCCGCCGAAGAAGGGGTCGGCCTCCCGGAGTTGCTTCAGGTCGTAGGAGGCGGGCGTCGAGGGGAAGAGGCCCGCGTCGACGTAACCCTGGGCCTGGTTGGCCGAGTTGAGGATCCAGGTGATGATCTGGAAGGCCTGCTCGGGCTCCCGGCACGCCTTGGTGATCGACAGGAACGAGCCGCCGTTGTTCGCGGGCCGCACCGGCATGTCGGCGATCCGCCACCGGCCCTTGGTCTTCGGCACACCGTTCTTGAGGTCGAACGTCGCCCAGGAGGCGCCCAGTTGGCTGGGCAGCTTGCCGTCCTGTACGGCCGACAGCTGGTCCGGGGTGCCGTTCACCAGGTCCGACACGATCCCGCGCCGCTTGGCCTCGACGGCCAGTGCCCAGGCGTCGCGCACATGCTGCTCGTCACCGATGAAGTGACGGTCCTTGTCGACGTACCGCTTCGAGCCCTGCTGTACGACGTTCTCGAAGACGGAGTTGACGTCGGTGAGCAGCTTGGCACCCGGCACGCGCTTGCCGAGCTGCTCACCCGCGGCGAAGAACGCCTCCCAGGTGCTCAGCTCCTTCGACACGTCGGCGGGCTCGTACGGCAGACCCGCCTTGCGGAACACCTCGTACTGGTAGAAGTGCGCGACCGGGCCGCAGTCGATCGGGAAGCCGACCATCGTGCCGTCGTCGGCGATGCCCTGGTCCCACTTCCACGGCAGGTACTGGCTCTTGTACTTCTCCGCGCCCAGCGTCCGCAGATCGATGAACTGGTCCGCGTTAGGCAGGTAGGCGGCCATGTCCTCGCCCTTGAGCCCCGCGATGTCGGGGACATGGGCCTGGCCGGTGATCGTGGTGATGAGCTTCGAGCGGTACTGGCCGCCGATCTGGATCGCCCGGAGGTCGACCGAGCTGTCGTAGCGGGCCTTGGCGTTCTTGACGACGGTGTCGCTCAGACCGCCGCTCCAGTACCACAGGACCATGTTGCGCCCGGTGGAGCCGGTCGGAACGGCGCAGCCGCTCGCCAGGCCGCCGAGCGCGGTGGCGGCAGTGCCCGCCAGGCCCGCGCGCAGTAGGCCTCTTCGTGAGAGCTGCACAGCTCCCACCGCCTTTCGGATCTGTTCGGTACGTGCGTAAAGGGGGGAATCGCAAGGGGAGTTAAGGGGGGAAGGGAATGTGTGTGGGGGTCTCAGGGGGTGACGGGCGCGAACCGCACCGGCGGTCCCGGATCGGCCGGCAGCCGGTCGGCCAGGAAGCCGTAGGCGCGCCGCAGTTCGGGGTCGTCGAGCGTGTGCCACCAGCGGTGGACGTGGTACCAGCCGGGCGCGGCCAGCGCGCCGCCGTGGTGCCGCACGGACAGGGAGGCGGCCAGTACGGCGAACCGCAGCCGTTCCTCCAGCGGCCAGCCGCCGAGCGAGGCGGCGACGAAACTGGCGCCGAAGACGTCACCGGCGCCCGTCGAGTCCACGACGTCCACGGGCAGCGCCGGGACCTCCGCGTACTCGCCGGTCGTCTGGTCGACGGCGACCGCGCCGTCCCCGCCGCGTGTGACGACGGCCACCGGGACCAGCTCGCTGAGCGTGCCCAGGGCTGCCACCGCGGTGTCGGTACGGGTGTACGCCATCGCCTCGGTCTCGTTGGGGAGGAAGGCGTGGCACAGGGCGAGCTGGTCGAGCAGGTCGGAGGACCACTGCTGGGTCGGGTCCCAGCCGACGTCCGCGTAGATCTGCGTGCCGTTCGCCGCGGCCTTGGCCAGCCAGCGGTGGGGCTCGGCCTCGATGTGCACGAGGGCGGTGCGCGCCTCGGGCGGGTCGCCCAGCAGGGCGTCCTGGGAGTACGGCGGCGGCTGCCCGTGGGTGATCAGGGCGCGGTCGCCGTCGTAGGCGAGCGAGACGGTGACGGGGGTGTGCCAGTCGTCCGCGGTGCGCGAGAGCGAGAGGTCGACGCCCTCCTGGCCGACGAGGACCGCACGGCAGTGGGCGCCGTAGGCGTCGTCGCCGAAGACCGTGGCCAGCGAGGTCTTCAGACCGTACCGGGAGGCGGCCACCGCGAGGTTCGCGATACCGCCGGGGCTGGTGCCCATCCCCGACGTCCAGATCTCCTCGCCGGGCGTCGGGGGCTTGCCCAGGCCGGTGAGGACGAGGTCGAAGAAGAGCAGCCCGGTCAGCAGCACATCGGGCCGTTCGTCGTCCACGCGCGCATCCTCTCGTCAAAACTCGTCAGTTTGATGAGTTTGATGACCGGAATCGTGCGCGTCTTCAGAAGATTTGGCAAGAGTCGAGCAGAACTGAGCATAGAAATGATTGAAGATGACTAGTACTGTTCGTCGCGTGCTGGCAGAAAGACGACATCAACTCATCCTGCGGGCCCTGCGCTCGGGCGGCCCCGCGGCCGTGACCGATCTCTCCGAGCAACTGGGCGTGAGCCCCGCCACCATCCGGCGTGACCTGGTCAGACTGGAGGAGGAGGGTCTGCTCACCCGTGTCCACGGCGGCGCCGTGGTGGAGGAGGGCGACCAGCCCTTCGCCGAGGTCGCAGAGGTGCGCGTCGCCGAGAAGGACGCGATAGCTGCCAAGGCCGCGTCGCTCGTCACGGACGGCGAGTCCGTGCTGCTCGACATCGGCACCACCGCCTACCGGCTGGCCCGCCAGCTGCACGGCCGCCGGCTCACCGTGATCACCAGCAACCTGGTGGTCTTCGAGGAACTGGTCGACGACGAGGGCATCGAGCTGGTGCTCCTCGGCGGCATGGTCCGGCGCGAGTACCGCTCCCTGGTCGGTTTCCTCACCGAGGACAACCTGCGCCAGCTGCACGCCGACTGGCTCTTCCTCGGCACCAGCGGCGTCCGCCCCGGCGGTCAGGTGATGGACACCACAGTCGTCGAGGTACCGGTCAAGCGCGCCATGATCAAGTCCGCCGACCGGGTCGTACTGCTGGCCGACCGCGCCAAGTTCCCCGGCACGGGGATGGCGAAGGTCTGCGGCCCGGACGAACTGGACATGGTGGTGACGAACGCGCCGGTGGACCCGGCGACGCAGACCTCTTTGCAGGAGGCCGGGGTGCAGGTCATCACGGCAGGAAAGGTGCAATAGCGTGAAGCTGACGATTCTGGGCGGTGGCGGATTCCGTGTGCCGCTCGTGTACGGGGCGCTCCTGGGCGACCACGCCGAGGGCCGGGTGACCCATGTCACCCTGCACGACCTGGACGCGGGCCGCCTCTCCGCGGTCACCCGCGTCCTGGCCGAGCAGGCGGCGGGGGTGCCTGACGCCCCCGAGGTGAGCGCCACGACCGACCTCGACGAGGCGCTCACCGGCGCCGACTTCGTCTTCTCCGCGATCCGCGTCGGCGGCCTGGAGGGCAGGGCGAACGACGAGAAGGTGGCCCTCGACCAGGGCGTCCTCGGCCAGGAGACGGTCGGCGCCGGCGGCATCGCCTACGGCCTGCGCACGGTCCCGGTCGCCGAGGACATCGCGCGGCGCGTGGCCCGGGTCGCCCCGGACGCCTGGGTCATCAACTTCACCAACCCGGCAGGACTGGTCACCGAGGCCATGTCCCGCCACCTCGGCGACCGCGTCATCGGCATCTGCGACTCCCCGGTGGGCCTCGGTCGCCGGATCGCGCGCGTGCTCGGCGCCAACC
This sequence comes from Streptomyces sp. NPDC002680, assembly GCF_042889145.1. Classification (NCBI taxonomy): domain Bacteria; kingdom Bacillati; phylum Actinomycetota; class Actinomycetes; order Kitasatosporales; family Streptomycetaceae; genus Streptomyces; species Streptomyces sp. NPDC002680. The sequence goes on along the minus strand of NZ_JBIAQP010000013.1, from coordinate 140,619 downwards.
CCGGCGAGGCGTGGATCGACTACGTCGGCCTCAACCACCTCGGCTGGGTGCGCGGCCTGCGGATCAACGGCCGCGACGAACTCCCGCGTCTGCTCGCCGACCCCGACCTCCTCGGCTCCTTCGAGGAGGGCAAGCTCTTCGGCACCGACTGGCTCCAGTCCCTGGGCGCCGTCCCGAACGAGTATCTGCACTACTACTACTTCAACCGCGAGGCCGTACGCGCCTACAGCGAGGCCGAGAAGACCCGCGGCGCCTTCCTGCGCGACCAGCAGGCCGGCTTCTACGACGAGATGAAGCGGCCCGACGCCGCCGCCCTCACCGCCTGGGACCGCACCCGCGCCGAGCGCGAGGCGACCTACATGGCCGAGGCCCGCGAGACGGCGGGCGCCGGCGAACGGGACGCCGACGACCTGTCCGGGGGCTACGAGAAGGTCGCCCTCGCCCTGATGCGGGCCATCGCCCGCGACGAGCGCACCACACTGATCCTCAACGTCCGCAACCGGAAGACGCTCTCGGTGCTCGACGCCGAGGCCGTCATCGAGGTGCCCTGCCTGGTCGACGCCAACGGCGCCCACCCGGTCACCGTCGACCCGCTGCCCGACCACGCCTCAGGCCTGGTCTGCTCGGTCAAGGCGGTCGAACGCGAGGTGCTCGCCGCCGCCGAGTCCGGCTCCCGCGCGACGGCGGTCAAGGCGTTCGCGCTCCACCCGCTCGTCGACTCCGTGAACGTGGCCCGCAGACTGGTCGACGGATACACCGCGGTCCACCCCGGCCTGGCGTACCTTAAGTAAGCGCTTTCCCCCGCTCGTATCTGGAGACTTCTCATGCACGACGAACGCCAGCGGATCGAGGAGCGCGTCCAGCGCCTCCACGACCAGCGGATCAAGGCGGCGATCTACGCGGCCACGGTGCCCTTCACGGTCGAGGCCTGGCAGGCGCCGGGCGAGCCGGTCTCCTTCGAGGAGGCGGCGGCCGCGCCGTACACGCCCTTCGCCATGGACACCCCCTGGGGCCCGCCCTGGGGCACGACCTGGTTCCGGATGCGCGGACAGGTGCCCGCCGAGTGGGCCGGGCGGCGCGTCGAGGCGGTCATCGACCTCGGCTTCATCGGCGACTGGCCGGGCAACCAGGCCGAGGCCCTGGTCCACCTCACCGACGGCACCCCGCTGAAGGCGGTCAACCCGCTCAACCAGTACGTGCCGATCGCCAACCCCGCCGTCGGCGGCGAGGAGATCGACTACCTGGTCGAGGCGGCCTCCAACCCGGACATCCTCGCCGACAACTTCTCCAAGATCACCCCCATGGGTGACATCCTCACCGCCGGCGACAAGCCGATCTACACCTTCCAGCGCGCCGACCTCGCGATCCTGGACGAGGAGGTCTTCCACCTCGACCTCGACATCCAGGTGCTGCGCGAGCTGATGCTGGAGCTGGGCGAGCACGACCCGCGCCGCCACGAGATCACCCACGCCCTGGACCGCGCGCTCGACCTGCTCGACCTGGACGACGTGGCCGGTTCGGCGGCGGCGGTACGAGCGGCCCTGGCGCCCACGCTGGCCAAGCCGGCCAACGCCAGCGCCCACAAGATCTCCGGTGTCGGACACGCGCACATCGACTCGGCGTGGCTGTGGCCGATCCGCGAGACCAAGCGCAAGACGTCCCGCACGTTCTCCAACGTGACTTCGCTGGCCGACGAGTACGAGGACTTCATCTTCGCCTGCTCGCAGGCCCAGCAGTACGAGTGGGTGCGCGACAACTACCCCAAGGTCTGGGCGCGCATCCAGGAGTCCGTGAAGAAGGGCCAGTGGGCGCCGGTCGGCGGCATGTGGGTCGAGGCCGACGGCAACCTGCCCGGCGGCGAGGCCATGGCCCGCCAGCTCATCCACGGCAAGCGGTTCTTCATCGAGCACTTCGGCGTCGAGACCAAGGGCGTGTGGCTGCCGGACTCCTTCGGCTACACCGCGGCCTACCCGCAGCTCGCCAAGCTCGCCGGCAACGACTGGTTCCTCACCCAGAAGATCTCCTGGAACCAGACCAACAAGTTCCCCCATCACACCTTCTGGTGGGAGGGCATCGACGGCACCCGCATCTTCACGCACTTCCCGCCGGTCGACACCTACAACGCCCGCTTCAGCGGCGAGGAGATGTCCCGCGCGACACGCAACTACCAGGAGAAGGGCGTCGCGAACCGCTCGCTGGCCCCCTTCGGCTGGGGCGACGGCGGTGGCGGCCCCACCCGCGAGATCATGGAACGGGCGCGCAGGCTCGCCGACCTGGAAGGCTCGGCGACGGTCGAGATCGAGCACCCCGACGACTTCTTCGCCAAGGCCCGCGAGGAGTACCCGGACGCCCCGGTCTGGGTCGGCGAGCTGTACCTGGAGCTGCACCGCGCCACGTACACCTCCCAGGCCCGCACCAAGCAGGGCAACCGGCGCAGTGAACACAAGCTGCGCGAGGCCGAGTTGTGGGCGACGACGGCCGCGCTGCACGCGCCGGGCTACGCCTACCCGTACGAGCACCTGGACCGGCTCTGGAAGACGGTCCTGCTGCACCAGTTCCACGACATCCTGCCGGGCTCGTCCATCGCCTGGGTGCACCGCGAGGCGGAGGCCGAATACGCCCGCGTGGCCGAGGAGTTGGAGGCGCTGACCGCAGAGGCGGTGGCCGCGCTCGGCGGCGGTGAGTCCCGTGCGTTCAACACCAGCCCGTACGACCGGGCCGAGGTGGTCCGCACCTCGACGGGTGTCCCCATGTACGTGGAGGTCCCGGCGAACGGCAGCGCCCCGCTGGCCGTCGCGGAGCCCCCGCAGCCGGTGACGGTCACGGGCGGCCGGATCCTCGACAACGGTCTGGTACGGGTGGAGGTGGCCGAGGACGGCACCCTGTCGTCGGTCCGCGACCTGCGGGCCAACCGCGAAGTCCTCGCCGACAAGGGCAACTTGCTCCGCCTGCACACCGACCTCCCGAACTACTGGGACGCCTGGGACATCGACAAGCACTACAAGAACCGCTACACGGACCTGCTGGAGACGTCCTCCGTGACGGTCGTCGACGAGGACCCGCTTCTCGGCGCCATCCGCGTGGAGCGTGCCTTCGGCAAGGACTCGAAGATCGTCCAGACGATCACCGTGCGGGCCGGCAGCCCCCGGATCGACTTCGAGACGGAGATCGACTGGCACGAGGCCGAGAAGATCCTCAAGGCGGCCTTCCCGGTGGACATCCGGGCGGCGCACTCGTCGGCGGAGATCCAGTTCGGCCACGTCCAGCGGCCCACGCACACCAACACCAGCTGGGAGTCGGCCCGGTTCGAGGTCTCCGGCCACCGCTGGGTGCACCTCGCCGAGCCCGGCTACGGCGTCGCGGTCCTCAACGACTCGACGTACGGCCACGACGTCTCCCGCACGGTCCGCGAGGACGGCGGTACGACGACCACGGTCCGGCTGTCCCTGGTGCGCGCCCCGCGGATCCCGGACCCCGGGGCCGACCAGGGCAAGCACCGGTTCACGTACTCGCTGCTGCCCGGCGCGAGCATCGAGGACGCGGTGGCCGAGGGGTACTCGCTGAATCTGCCGTTGCGTGTCGCTGATGCGGCGGGTGTGGCGGAGCCGGTGGTGTGGGCGGACGGGGACGGGGTGACGATCGAGGCGGTGAAGCTGGCCGATGACGCGTCCGGTGATGTTGTCGTTCGCCTGTACGAGTCGCGTGGTGGTCGTGCGGAGGGTGTTCTGTGCACCGGGTTCCCGTTGGCGGGGGCCAAGATCACGGATCTGTTGGAACGACCGTTGTCGGAGGCTGAGGTGGAGGGTGACACGGTGGCTGTGACGCTGCGGCCGTTCGAGGTGCAGACGTTCCGGTTGGCTGTCGGCTCCGCCGGTTAGGCGGTTCTTCGGCTGCGGGTCGGTGGGGGCTGGTCGCGCAGTTCCCCGCGCCCCTAGGTGGGACGGGCGGGCCGTGTTGTTTGCGGCCCGCCCGTCCCTGTCAACGCGGCTCGACCCGCCCCTCTCAATGCGGCCCGACTCGCCCCTCTTTCTGCGGCTGCCTCTTTCTACGGCTGCTCAGCCTGTGAAGCCGGCCGTGATCGATGTGAACTGCCAGGTGGTCTGGTTGATGCCTGAGCAGTTGCTGACCACTCCGCCGCCGGGGCATGGGCGGTCGCGGTTGACCGACCAGTAGGCGAGGCGGGCGATGTGGTGGGAGTTGGACCAGTCGCGGATCTGGGTCCAGGTCGTCGGGCTGGTCAGCTCCTGCTGGTCGGACAGGCCGTTCATGCCGGAGATGCCGATGTGGGCGTACGCCGTGGCGTCGTCCCAGCCGAACGTCGACCTCAGCTTCGTCTTGAGGCCCTCCGTGGCGTTCACGGTGCTGGCGTACATGTCGGCGCCGCCGCCGAAGTCGAACGGCATGATCGTGAACACGTCGATGTTGGCCCCGAGGGCCGACGCGCGCTCGATCAGGCGGTTGCCCCAGTAGGTCGGGCCGGTGGTCGACGTACCGAAGGTGAGGATCGTGCGCAGGCCCGGGTTGTTCGCCTTGACGATCTTCAGGGCGCCCAGGATGCGGTCCTGCACCACCTCGTTCTCGAATTCGTCCGAGTTCTCGATGTCGACGTCGATCGCCTTCAGCCCGTACGCGTCGATCACCTTCTGGTAGGCACCCGCGAGGGCCTCCGGTGTCGAGCAGTTCGGGCCGAGCTTGTTGCCGCTCCAGCCGCCGATCGACGGGACGATGTCACCGTCCGCCGCGCGGATCGAGTTGATGACGGTCTGGTCGTTGCCGCCGGTCAGCGCACGGGTGCCGTCCCAGGCGGGGTTGCAGCCGCCGGAGGAGAGGATGAACGCCATCGTGAACCACTTGACGCCCGTCGCGCTCATCACCGAGGTCGCGCTCGGCGGGTCGCCCCAGCCGAGGTAGAGATAGGGTGCCGCCTGCTTGAAGCCGGTCCCGCCGCCGCTGCCCGCGTCCGTCGTGACGCTCACGGCGTTGGAGGCCGCCGAGACGTTCCCCGCCGCGTCCCTCGCCTTCACCGTGAAGGAGTACGCGGTGCTCGCCGCGAGGCCGCTCACCGTGGCCGTCGTGCCGGAGACGCTCAGCACCTGGCTCGCGCCGCGATAGATGTCGTACGCCGTGACGCCGACGTTGTCCGACGCGGCGTTCCAGGCCAGGGAGACCGTCGAGGAGGTCTTGGCCGTGGAGCGGAGGCTGCCGGGCGCGGTCGGGGCCTGGGTGTCCGAGCTGCCGCCCGGGCCGTCGAGGCTGATGTCGTCGGCGTTGTAGGTGCCCTGGCCGTACCAGCCGTGGGTGTAGACCGTGGCGGTGGTCTGCGCGGCCCCGGTGGTGAAGGACACCGACAGCTGCGCGTACGCCGACGCGGACGTCGTCCAGGTCGAGGGGCCGCCGTCGACGCCCAGGTAGACGTACGAGCCGCGCACCCAGGCGCTGAGGACGTAGGCAGTGTTCGGGCGGACGCCGACGGTCTGGGAGCACTTGGCGTTGTCGCTCGAACTGGCCGCGCCCGCAAGGGACTTGGCCCCGCTGTGTACGGGCGAGGAGGCGATCGAGCCGAGGTTGCCGGTGCACGACCAGGGGGAGAGGGAGCCCGACTCGAAGCCGGGGTTGGTGAGGACGTTGGCCGCCTGGGCTGTGCCTGGCAGGGCGATCGCCCCGGCCAGGGCCAGGGCGGTGGCGCCGAACAGGGCGAGCAGACGGTGCCGGAGCGATCTTCCGGGATGCGTGAGGTTGACGAAGCGCACAGCGATCTCCCTGAAGTCATGGGGGTGTTCGGGAGTGCACGGGTATGCAAAGGGGTGCGCAACAAAGTTGGTCTGGACCAGTCGGGCTGTCAAGAGACTGCGCGCCGATTGGTCCAGACCGATGTGGATGTGCCTGGTGAAGGAGGGTGTACTTACGCGGTGGCCGCTGCCGGCGCTCCCGCCGATGCCTCAGCTGTCGCTCCCGTGACCGGTTCCTCGACGGACATCGGTGCCGGTACGGCGGACAGTGTGGGCGCCGGGACCTCGTCCGCGTGGGCCGGAACCGAGGCCGTGCGCACCGGGCGAGGTGCGGAGACCACCGCGTAGTCCTGGCCGAGGAACGGCGGCACCAGGTCGCCCGGGTCCTCGCCGAGCGCCAACTGCACTGCGGCCCAAGGGGCGTTGACACCGCACAGCTGGAGCTGGTGAAGTCCGCCGGCCGGGCGCGTGTTGACGTCCATCAGGACCGGACGGTCACCGTACATCCGGAACTGAATGTTGCTCAGGTGGTGCAGTCCGAAGCCCTCGGCGATGAGCCGCGCGGGCTCCAGCCAGGCCTCGTCGAGCGTGAAGCCGCGCCGCCTGCCGTTCTTGGTGCGGCCGATCGCCATCCGGATGCGCGAGTCGGGGCCGGTGAGGCAGTCGACGGACACCTCGGGCTGCTCCAGACGGGGCATCACCAGCCAGTCGACGCCGTCCTCGGAGTTCCGCAGCACGTCGAGGACCATGTCCAACTGGACGTAGGGGCTGGGGAACCCGTTCAGGTGCGCCATCGAGAAGGGGGCGCGGGTGATCACCCGGAAGCCCACACCGCCCGCGCCCGCCGCCGGCTTGAAGCACGCCTTGTGCCCGTCGGCCTCCAACTGCTCGACGGCGGCGAGGAGTTCGTCGGCGGTGCGCACTCGCCACCACGGCGGCACCGGCACGCCGACCGCTTCGACGGCCTGGTACGCGGTCGCCTTGTCCTGGAAGACGGCCACCGCCTCGGGTGTCGGTGCGAGCAGCTTGGTGCCGACGGCCTCGAAGTCCGCGCGGTGCTCGACGATCGCGTCCTGGTGCAGTCGCGGCACGAAGACGTCGATCTCACGGCGGTCGCACTGGTCGAGCGCGTATTCGACATACGCGGCGGGGGACAGGCCCTCGGGCTCCATCGCGGCGGTGTCGGCGGCGGCCAGGACGGGGGAGTCGGCGTCCCCGTGGGTGGCGTGGATCGACACCGCACGGTCGCTGGGATTTTTCCGCACCTGTTCAATGAAGAACACGTTCTCCGCGTACGTGCGGTTGAGCCAGACGCGTACGCGAGAGACCATGCAGGGGCCACCTTTCAAGGATCACGGGCACGGCGGAGCAAGGCCGAGCCCGGCCAGGGGAGAGTTGGGAACACGACAAGCCGCCGGGTGCGAACCGGGTTTGTGGCGGAAGTGTTGAGGCGATCATAAGGCTCCGCAGACCTTGATACTGCTACGTGCGTGTTACGGAATTGACAGCAGTACACCGTGTGTTGCCTTGTGCACCGGCAGTGGCCCCCTGTAGTGATCTTCGGCGCCGCTCGTGGATCTCTGTGGAGGGGGCTTCCCGGGCGCGGAGAGCCGTACTTGTCCGGTCGCCGGGGATGTGTTGTTGTGGACCGAACGTGCGCCCGCGGGGGCGGAGTTCGGATGCGGAAGGGGCTGAGGTGGAGACGACGGCCGGCGGTGCCGGACAGCTGCTGGCGATCAGCGATCTGCACATCGGCTACCCCGAGAACCGCGCCCTGGTCGAACAGATGCACCCCGAGTCGGACGACGACTGGCTCCTGGTCGCCGGCGACGTGTCGGAGAAGGTGGCCGACATCCGCTGGGTCCTCGAAACCCTCGCCGGCCGGTTCCGGAAGGTCATCTGGGCACCCGGCAACCACGAGCTGTGGACCCACCCCAAGGACCCGGTCACCCTGCGCGGCGTCGCCCGCTACGAACACCTGGTCGCCCTCTGCCGCGAGCTGGGTGTGGTGTCGCCCGAGGACCCGTACCCCGTGTGGGAGGGCCCCGGCGGCCCCGTGGCCGTCGCGCCGCTCTTCCTCCTCTACGACTACTCCTTCCTGCCGCAGGGCTGCGCCACCAAGGCGGAGGGCCTCGCCTACGCGGAGAGCACAGGCATCGTCTGCACCGACGAGTTCCTCCTGCACCCCGACCCCTATCCGACCCGTGAGGCCTGGTGCCGGGCCCGGGTCGCGGAGACCGAGCGGCGGCTCGCGGAGCTGCCCGAGGACCTGCCGACGGTGCTCGTCAACCACTATCCGCTGGACCGGCATCCGACGGACGTGCTGTGGCACCCCGAGTTCGCCATGTGGTGCGGCACCACGCTGACCGCCGACTGGCACCGCCGCTTCCGCGTCGCGACCATGGTCTACGGTCATCTGCACATCCCTCGGACCACCTGGCACGAGGGCGTCCGCTTCGAAGAAGTGTCGGTGGGCTACCCCCGCGAGTGGCAGAAGCGCCCCGGAGACCCGGGGAGGCTGCGCCGCATACTGCCGATGGAGGTCGGATCCGGTGATCGAGGAGCTGCTTCCGGCCACGGTGGTGGCCGTGGAGGCACACGGTGACGAGGTCGTCGGCGGTGGGGACGGGGCCGGTGGGGACGGGATCGGTGGGCTGGGCGATGGTGGCCTAGAGGCCGGTGGGCTGGGCGCCGGCGGTCTTGGGGGCGGTGGCCTGGGGACCGGCGGTCTTGGGGCAGGCGGTCTTGGCGGCGCGACGCTGTATCCGGAGGAGCAGGCGCTCGTGACCCGGGCGGTGCCCAAGCGCGTGCGTGAGTTCACCCTCGTACGCGCCTGTGCCCGCCGGGCCATGGAGAAGCTCGGTGTGCCGCCGCAGCCCGTGCTGCCCGGCGAGCGGGGCGCACCGCAGTGGCCGGCCGGGCTGGTCGGCAGCATGACCCACTGCGAGGGCTACTGCGCCGCCGCACTGGTCCGCGCCACCGACCTGGCCTCGATCGGCATCGACGCCGAACCCCACCAGCCGCTGCCCGAGGGCGTCCTCGACTCCGTGGCCCTGCCCACGGAGCGGGAACACCTGCGGTTGCTCGCCGAGGACGGCCCCGGCGCGCACGGAATCCCCGTGCACTGGGACCGGCTGCTGTTCAGCGCCAAGGAATCGGTCTACAAGGCGTGGTTCCCCCTCACCGGCAAGTGGCTGGACTTCAGCGAGGCCGACATCGCGTTCACGACCGCCCCCGGCCCGCACCCGTACGGCACCTTCCGGGCCCGGCTGCTGGTGCCCGGACCGGTCGTCGACGGCCACGAACTCGGGTACTTCGACGGCCGCTGGACCGTGCGGCGCGGGCTGCTCGGCACGGCGGTCAGTGTGCCGCATCAGCCTGCCTGAGCAGCTCGAAGAACCGCTCCTCGTTGCCCTTCAGGCCCGCCGCCGTCAGCGCCGCCTCCGCCTCCGCGAGGACGGCGGGCGGCACGACGGGTGGTCGGCGGCTCCCCGGTGGCACGTCGAAGGCTGCGCGGACGGTGTGCAGCAGCCTCAAGTAGGCCTGTACGGCGGTGCGCTCACGGTCGGTCAGTACGGCTGTCGGCATCGGTCGGCTCTCCCCGTGTCGGCGTCATTCCTGCACCTCCCAGCTTGCCGCCCGCCACTGACAATCCGGTTCCCGTACGCGTCGGTTCGCTCGCTTAGCGGAGGCGAAACCTCCTCGAAACGCCTCGTGAGAATGGGGTTCTACGCTGAGGGGAAAAGGTTTTCAGCAAGGAGTCGGTGCACAGGAAACGGGGAGGTGAGCGGAGTGACGGACGTTCCGCGTCACGGACCGGCACGCGCGGTACGGCTGCGTCCGGTGGGCGACGACGAACTGGAACTGCGGTACCGCGTCGTGCACGGGTACCGTCGGGCCTTCCGTATGGCGGGCTCGGGCCCCGCGCTCGTCCTGATCCACGGCATCGGCGACTCCTCGGCGACCTGGGCCGAGCTGATCCCCGACCTCGCCCGCAGCCACACCGTGATCGCCCCCGACCTGCTCGGCCACGGCGCGTCCGACAAACCGCGCGCCGACTACTCGGTGGCCGCCTACGCCAACGGCGTGCGCGATCTGCTCACCACACTCGGCATCGAGTCCGCGACGCTCGTCGGGCACTCGCTCGGGGGCGGGGTGGCGATGCAGTTCGCCTATCAGTTCCCCGAGCGCACCGAGCGGCTGATTCTCGTGAGCGCGGGGGGTGTGGGGCGTGAGGTGAACCCGGTTCTGCGGGCCGTGTCACTGCCCGGTGCCCATCTCGCGTTGTCCGCGCTGCGGTTGCCGGGGATGCGGTTGCAAGTGGGGCTTGTCGTACGGCTGATGAAGCTGTTGGACACCGATCTGGGGCAGGACGCGCCCGAGTTGCTCACGCTCGTTGATGCGTTGCCCGACGAGACCTCGCGCAACGCCTTCATTCGTACGCTGCGTGCTGTGGTCGACTGGCGGGGGCAGGTCGTGACCATGCTCGATCGGTGTTATCTGACCGAGGGCATGCCGACGATGCTGCTGTGGGGGGACCGGGACAGTGTGGTGCCGGTGCGGCACGCTTATGGGGCGCATGAGGCCATGCCCGGTAGTCGGCTGGAGATCTTCGAGGGGGCGGGGCATTTTCCGTTCCACAGTGATCCGGCGCGGTTTGTGGAGTTGGTGGAGGAGTTCACCGGGGGGAGTGCGCCGGCTGACTGGAGTCGGGAGCATTGGCGGGAGTTGTTGGTGGATGGGCGGCCTGTGGGGGACGGGGCGGGGGAGGAGGAGTTGCGGGAGGTGAGTGAGCGTAGTGCGACGTAGTTTTTCGGGTGCGGCGCCGTCGTGGCTGGTCGCGCAGTTCCCCGCGCCCCTAAACGCTCCTCCCCTCCCGTATCTCTGCCACCACTGGTGATCTCCGCAACGCGTGGGACATGGCAACCAAGTCGCGAGGGCCCTCGGCTGTCGCCGCCGACGCGCCGTTCTCCGTCGCCGCCGCGTTGATCACCCTGCCCTCCGGGTCCGCTGCCCTGGCCCGTATCGCCGCCGTCACCATCGCCGCGTCTGCCTCCGCCTTGGCGCCCTCGGGGGACGAACCGGCGGCGACGGCGGCCTCGTAGGCCCTGCTTCGGACCGTGGGGTCGAAGTACGGGTAGAGGCTGAGCATGCCGTCGTGGATGTCCGACTCCCGTTGGGTGACCTGGAGTTCGGCCGGGGACCACCAGGCGATCCGGACCCCGCGGTCGCCGTGGTCCGAGAGGGGGGCCAGTTCCCGCCACAGGGGGCTCAGGCGGCGGTATGTCGACCAGGTGCTCCACACGTCGCCCACGCGCTGGAAGGCCAGCGGGATGCAGAAGCCGGCCGCGGTGACCACCTCCGCGGCGGCGGCCATCGCGGGGGCGACGTACGTGCTCAGGTAGTCGAGGTTCTCGCCGTTCCAGCGGGCGATCACGGCCGTCATCTTGGCCGCCGCGAAGGCGATGTTGCAGAAGAAGCCGGCCACGATGACCAGCAGGCCGACCCGCAGCCAGCCGTGCACCTGGAGTGCCCACGGCCAGCACATCATGTTCATCGCTATGTTCGCGACTGTCAGGGCCACGAGGTAGAGGACGATCATTTCGCGGATGTACGGCGTGTTCGCGTAGTGCGTGTCGAAGTCGCGCAGGCGCTGCTCGGGGGCGTTGCCCAGGGCGAACAGGGCCGCTGTCGCCACGATCACCACCGCGTACCCGGCGAGCCAGCGGCGCGAGGCGCGTCGGGTGGACTCGGGCGGGCCGCCGCGCCAGTTGATGATCAGGACGAGGCAGGAGGCGCTGAAGGCGCTCAGCAGGCAGTACACGAGCGGCGCCGAGATGTTCGGGACGGCGGTGACGCGGTTGACCCAGGAGATGGTCGGCGGGGCCGCGAAGAGGAACACCAGTACGGAGAGGAGGAGCAGCGCGTACACCGACCGCAGCAGCGGGTCCCGCCAGGCGCGCAGCACCGCCCGGCCCTTGAGGAGAAGGACGATCACCATCGCGGCGGACGGCACGTAGTAGCTGGAGTCGTTCACGCCGGGCGCCGCCTCAGCTCTGCGGCCCGCGATAGCCGAGGGATGCCTCGATCCGGCCCGCGAGCTGATCCCGCTGGACCGGCTTGCGCAGTGCCGAACCGGCCAGCCACGTACGGCACTTGCTGGCCAGCAGCAGGCCGAAGCTCTCCGCGTCCTGCTCGTCCGCGAGGTCGAAGCGGGTACGGGCGGCCACCTTGCGGACCGTGGCCTGGAGGTCCGCGGTGTCGCTGAGCAGCCGGGCGGCGACCGCGGCGCCGTCGACGTGATGGCCGCAGTGCCCGGACTGCATGTGCCACAGTTCGTGGCCCAGGATCACCAACTGGTGGTCGGGCGCGGTGCGTTCCTCGACCACGATGAGATCCTGGTCGGCCATGTCGAGCCACAGCCCGCTGGCGGTACCGGGCGGGAAGGGCGCCGCGCGGAACAGGACGGGACGGCCTCGGCGCCTGCTCATGGCATCGCACAGGGCGGCATAGAGGTCGGCGGGTTCCGCCGGTACCGGGAGCTTCAGCTCGGTGACCAACTCGCCGCACAGACGGCGCATTTCCTTGCCGATGTTCACAGTCATCCCTCGGATCACGACTCCGGCCGCTTGACGCTCTCCAGAAGCATGTCCAGCCATTCGGCGACCTTGTCGCGATGCTGGTCGGAGGGCAGCTGCGCGGCCCGCCAGGCGATTCCGCGGACTCCGTGGTCCTGCAACAGCCGCTCCAGCGGGTCGAAGGCGGCCGCCGCCGCCTCGCGCTCACGGTCGGCGAGCTGCTGCAGAAGCTCCTGCTCGGTGCGCTGGAGAGCGCCCGCGAGCGCCTCGGGGTCCTCCGCGGTGAGGAAGCCGGCGTGCACTCTGAAGAAGCGCTGGATGGCGTCGCAGTGCTCCATCGTGGGGCGCCGGTCGCCGTTGATGAGGGCGCCCGCCTGCTGGCGCGACATACCGGCGCCGTCGGCGATCTCCTGCTGGGTGTACTTGCGGCCGTTCGGCTTGAGCCGGGTGCGGCGCAGCAGGCCCAGCCGCTGCAGAAAGCGGGCCTGGAGATCGGGTTCGCCGGCGCTCTGGCCGCTCAGCAGGGCCTTGACGACGCTCTCGGGCACACCGGACGCGGTGGAGAGCTGCGCCGTCCTGAAGACCTCGGCGTGCGGCACGCCGAGCCGGTCCGAGAGCGCGGTGACACGGGCCACTACGGCGGACAGCAGAACCGTCGCCGTGGCGCCCGGAACCTCGTAGCCATCCGTCACCGACAGGTCTCCCACGTCTTGGTCCGTCTTCGTCTTCGTCCGGCATCGCTGTTGCCGCGAACTGCCCGGAGAGAGTAGCGGGTTGTTCGAACTCACATCCAGCTCTCGCCACATCTGTGGCCAGATTCAGCCGTCAACAGGCATGAAATGCCACGATAGTTGACACGGCTCGTACCGGGGCATCAGGATCAGGGCGCCGCGTGAAGGCCGCATAGGCAAGAGGGGTGACCTCCCGATGGCATTTCAGGCAGGAGGGCAGCGGCCGGCGCCGCGGCCAGTCCCCGAGAGTCCCGAGGCCCAGGCGTATCTGCGGGACTACGCCAGGCTCGTGGAGGCCGCGCCCTTTCCGTCCGTCGTCCTCGACCACCGGTGGGACGTGGTCCTCTCCAACACCGCGTTCGAGACACTTTTCCGCGCCGTCGGCCCGCATCCCACGGCCATGCCCGGCGACAACTTCCTCCGTTTCGTCCTCTTCCACCCGGACGCGGGCACGGTCCTCGGCGAGCACGAGTCGAGCTGGTGCCTGCCGATGCTCGCGCACTTCGCCGCCGCCGTGGAGCGGCACAGCCAGGACCGCGGCCTGCAGTCGATCCGCCGGGACATCGCCCAGGACCCGATCATGGAGGCCGCCTACCGGCAGGGCCTGCCGCACTGGATCCGGGCGGTCGGCGCGGAGGCAGTCCAGCACGACGCCGCCGTACGCCCCCTGCTGCACCCCGACCCGCGCTGGGGCGCCACCGAGTGCCGGGTCGTGGGAGAGACCTCCAAGTCCCTTGAGGACATGGGCTATACGAGGCTGACGCTGGTGCTCCGCGAGACGCGGCGCCCGGCGGACGCCGCGAGAGGACCACGCCGCCCGCGGCGCTCGGCGAGCCACCTGAGTGTGGTGCCGGCCCCGGAGGCGTGACACGGGGACCTGGCCCCGGAACCGTCGGCGTTCAGGTCGCCGACGGCACCGGGGCCGCCGCCCTGTCACCCTGCCTCAGCTCTTGTCCACGGCCCTGTCCTCGATGACCTCGATCCTGTCCGACGGTTCGTGTGCCGGAGTTCCGCGCTTGGCCGCCTGGATCTGCTCGTAGACATGCGTGCGCAGTTCGGCGAAGCGCGGGGCGACCCGGGTGTGCAACTGGTCGCGCTCGTCCGGGAGATCGATCGTCAGCTGTTCCTTGACGACGGTCGGGGACGCGGACAGGACGAGCACCCGCTGACCCAGGTACACGGCCTCGTCGATGTCGTGCGTGACGAACAGGATCGTGATCCCGCGCTGCCGCCACAGCCCCCGTACGAGGTCTTCGAGATCGGCGCGCGTCTGGGCGTCGACCGCCGCGAACGGCTCGTCCATCAGCAGGACTTCGGGCTCGTAGGCGAGCGCGCGGGCGATCGCGACCCGCTGCTGCATACCGCCGGACAGCTGCCACGGATACGCCCCTGCCGCGTCCGCGAGCCCGACCGAGCGCAGGGCGTCCGCGACCAGTTCACGGCGCCGGGACCTGGACAAGTTCTTCTGCTTGAGCGGGAGTTCGACGTTGTCGCCGACCCGCATCCAGGGGAACAGGCTGCGGCCGTACTCCTGGAAGACGAACGCCATCCCGGGCGGCGGACCGCTCACCGGCCGCCCCGCGAGCGTCACTTGGCCCGCCGTCGGTGTCATCAGCCCGCCGACGCACTTCAGCAGCGTCGTCTTGCCGCACCCCGACGGCCCCACCAGACACACGAGTTCACCCGCCTCGATGCCGAAGGTGAGGTCCCGCACCGCCTCGACCCGGCGCCCGGACCCCTCGTAGACCTTGTTCAGCCCGGATACATCGAGAAGCGCGCCCATGGACCGCCCTTTCACGTTCGAGAGGCTCACTGCGACCGCCGGGCCGAGGCGCGCAGACCGTGGTACCAGCCGAGCACCCGCCGCTCGACCAGCTGGAAGACGACGGAGAGGACGAAGCCGAACAGGCCCAGGACGAGGATCCCGGTCCACATGTCCGGTATGGCGAAGCTGCGTTGGAACTGCACGATGGTGAAACCGAGCCCGTTGCTGGCGGCGAACATCTCGCTGATGACCATCAGGATGATGGCGATGGACAGCGCCTGGCGCAGCCCCGCGAAGATCTGCGGGCTCGCCGAGCGCAGCACCACGTTCCGCAGCCGGGCGGCGCCCTTGATCCCGTACGAACGTGCCGTTTCGGCCATCACCGGGTCGACCGCGCGCACCCCCTCGACGGTGTTCAGGAGGATCGGCCAGACGCAGCCGCTCGCGATCACGGTGATCTTCATGGTGTCGTCGATGCCCGCGAACAGCATGATGACGGGGATCAGGACGGGCGCCGGGATCGCCCGCAGGAACTCCAGCACCGGTTCGCACAGGGCCCGCACCCGCCGGTAGGAGCCGATGACCGTGCCGAGGGCCACCCCGGCGACGGCCGCCACCGCGTACCCGGCGGCCAGTCGCAGCACGCTCGGCAGCACGTCCGCGCGCAGCCGCTCGGGGGTCCAGACGTCGGGGAAGGCCGTGAGGATCGTCCGCAGGGGTGGCCAGAAAGGGTTGGTGCTGTCGTCGGAGGCGAGCCACCAGAGCCCGAGCAGCACGAGGGGCAGGGCGAGCACGAAGACCAGCCGGAGCAGGAACCGGGTCACACCGCCACCTCCCCGCGCACCGACTGGTGCCAGGCCAGCGCCCGCCGTTCCACCGTACGCGCGCCCACGTTGATGACAAGCCCGAGCAGCCCGGTGACCACGATGAGCGCGTACATCTCGGGCACCGCCTGCGAGTTCTGCGCGACGGCGATGCGCGCGCCCAACCCCGGTGCCCCGATGACCAGTTCGGCGGTCACGGTCAGGATCAGCGCGACGGCCGCGGCGAGTCGTACGCCGGTCATGACGTACGGCAGGGCGGTGGGCCACAGCACGTACCGGATGCGTGCCCAGCTGCCCAGACCGTACGAGCGTGCCGTCTCGTCCGCGACCGGGTCCAAGTCCTGGATGCCGTACAGGACTTGGACCAGCACCTGCCAGAAGGAGGCGTAGACGACGAGGAGCAGGACCGAGCGCAGTTCGCTGCCGTAGAGGAGGACGGCGAGCGGGATCAGCGCGACCGACGGGATCGGGCGCAGGAACTCGATCGTCGACGCCGTGGCCTCGCGCAGATACGGCACGACCGACACGAGCACCCCGACGGCGATGCCCGCGCTCACCGCGATGGCGAGGCCCAGCGCCCAGCCGGTGAGCGTGTCGCCGAGCGCCGTCCAGAAGGCGTCGTCGGACAGCTCGTCGCCGAGGGCGCCGGCGATCCGGGCGACGGGCGGGAAGTACGCCTCCTTGACGAGACCGAGCCGCGGCACCGCCTCACCCAGGGCGAGGAAGACCGCGAGCCCGGTCGCGCCGAGGACGGCGTTCGTCCCCCTCACGGCAGCAGCTTGTCCAGGTCGGGGGTCTTCTTGAAGAGCCCGTCCTCCTCGCCGAGCTTCATCAGCGCCTCGATCGAGGCACGGTTCGCCTCGGCCGGCCACTTCGGCAGGGTCACCTTCGCCAGTACGTCCGCCGGAATCTTGGTGTACGTCGTGACGACCTGCCGGGCCTCGTCCGGATGGGCGTCGGCGTAGGCGAGGGACTCGGCGGTGGCCTCCTGGAACTTCTTCACCAACTCCGGGTTCTGCTGGGCGTATTGGGTCGAGGTGAAGTACATCGCGACGGTGCAGTTCGGTGCGACGTCCACCATCGGCCAGGCGATCTCGGTGCCGCCCTGGCTCTTGATGGTCGCGAGGGCCGGCTCGACCACCTGGGCGGCGTCGATCTGGCCGCTGTCGAGGGCGGCGGGCATCTGGTCGAAGGCCAGCTCGACGAACGTCACCTTGTCCGGGTCGCCGCCCGCCTTGCGCACCGACTCGCGCACCGACGTCTCGTTGATGTTCTTGAGGGTGTTGACGGCGACCTTCTTGCCCTCCAGGTCCTTCGCCGACTTGATCGGGCTGTCCTTCTTCACGGTGATCGCGCTGAAGTCCTTGCCCGCCACGCCAGTTGACGCGATGCCGTTGACGACGGCCTTGACCGGCACGTCGTTGGACTGGGCGATCATCAACGACGTCACGTTGCTGAAGCCGAACTGGAACTGGCCGCTGACGACACCCGGCACGATCGCCGCGCCGCCCTGCGCGAGGGTGAGGGACAGCTTGAGCCCGTGCTTGCTGAAGAAGCCCTTCTGCTGACCGAGGTAGAGGGGAGCCACGTCGACGATGGGGATGATGCCGACCTTGACCGTGGTGGTGCCGCCGGACGACGTGGTGCCGTCCGACGAGCCGGAACCGTCCGACGAACCACAGGCCGTCGCGGTGACCAGGAGCGTGGCGGCCGTGAGGCCGGTGAACAGACGACGCATGACTCCTCCTGTGGGACCGATCCTGGTACTCCGACAGGTTGTGCCAGATGGTGGCGGATTGTGCGCAGACAGCACGGGCGTGCTCAGGGAGAACGTCTCAGCGGGAACGTAGGGCCCCACGCCAGCCAGGGTCAATGCCCTTGTGGTACCCGGTCGTTGACGTACACGACGCACACACATAGCGTGCGCACAGCGCACGCTCGTACGTCCCTGTGGAGGCTACGATGTCCGCTGCCGCCCGTGCCCCGCACTTCGTCCGCTCCTTCGAACGCGGCCTGGCCGTCATCCGCGCCTTCGACGCCGAACACCCGGCGCTGACGCTCAGCGAGGTCGCCCGCGCCTGCGAACTGACCCGAGCCGCCGCCCGCCGCTTCCTGCTCACCCTCGCCGACCTCGGCTACGTCCACAGTGACGGCCGGCTCTTCCGGCTCACCCCGCGCGTGCTGGAACTCGGCTACGCGTACCTCGCCGCCTTCACCCTGCCGCAGATCGCCGAGCCGCATCTGGAGCAACTCGTCGCGCAGGTAGGGGAGTCGTCCTCGCTGTGCGTCCTGGACGGCGACGACATCGTGTACGTGGCCCGGGTCCCCATCCGCCGCATCATGACCGCGGCCATCACCGTCGGCACCCGCTTCCCGGCCCACGTCACCTCGGTGGGAAGGGTGATCCTCGCGCATCTGCCCGAGGAGGAGCTGGACGCCCGCCTCGCCCGCGCCGACCTGCGCCCGCTGACCGACCGGACGATCACGTCAACGGCCTTACTGCGGGCGGAACTTCAGCGCGTACGGCGACAGGGGTACGCCGTTGTCGACCAGGAACTGGAGGAGGGGCTGCGCTCGGTCGCCGCCCCGGTGCGGGACCGGGACGGCGAGGTGGTGGCCGGCGTGAACATCCCCGTCCATGCCGGCCGCAACTCCCTGGAGTCGGTACGCCGGGACCTGCTGCCCCACCTCCTGGCCACCGTCGCCCGGATCGAGGCGGACCTGGCGATGGCTACAGGTCGAGGACGAGCCGCGGACCACGGCACCGGGACACACAGATGAGCATCGTCTCGCCGGCCTCCCGCTCCTCGTCCGAGAGCACCGAGTCCCGGTGGTCCGGGGTGCCTTCGAGGACATCCGTCTCACAGGTGCCGCAGGTCCCCTCGGTGCAGGAGTAGAGCACCTCGACCCCGGCCCCGCGCACGGTGTCGAGGACGGACACATCGACGGGCACGGTCAGCGTACGACCGCTGCGCTGCAGCACGACCTCGAACTCGCGCTCGTCACCGCCCTGTTGGGCCTTGGGCGTGAACCGCTCGACATGCAGCGCACCGCCCGGACACACAGCCTCCACCGCGTCGAGGAGCGCACCCGGACCGCAGCAGTAGACGAGGGTGCCCTCCGCCAGCCGCCCGACCTCCGAGTCGAGGTCGAGCAGCCCGGTCTCGTCCTGCGGAGCGAACGTGACCTTGTCCCCGTACCGCCCCAACTCCTCCGTGAACGCCATGGAGTTACGGGTGCGCCCGCCGTACAGCAGGGTCCACTCGGCGCCCGCGGCCTCGGCGGCGGCGAGCATCGGCAGGATCGGGGTGATGCCGATACCGCCCGCGACGAAGCGGTAGCGGGGAGCGGGCTTGAGCGCGAAGTGGTTGCGCGGCCCCCGCACCCGTACTTTGTCGCCGAGCCCCAACTGCCCGTGCACATACGCGGATCCACCGCGCCCGTCCGGCTCGCGCAGCACCGCGATCCGCCACGCCGACCGGTCGGCCGGGTCGCCGCACAGCGAGTACTGGCGCTCCAGCTCGGGCCCGAGCACGACGTCGACATGGGCGCCGGGTTCCCACGGCGGGAGTTCTTCACCCAGCGGATGCCGCAGAGTGAGCGCGAGCACGCCATCGGCGGCCAACTCGCGCCGATCAACGACGAGTTCGGCTTCGTACACGCTCATGAGTCGCTTCCTTGCGGCTGATGTCCCTGGGGGTGGGAGAGCATCCACTCCCACATCTCGATGGGGTCCTGCGAGCTGTGTTCACGGCCGCAGTGACAGGTGCCGTGCAGGATGTCCGTACCCGGCAGCCAGTCGATGCGGTAGACCTCGCCCGTGGGGCTGCTCACAGCACCTTCTCCACGGGCTTGTCGCCCTCCTCGACCAGCCGGGCGAGGATACGGCGGGCGGCGAGACCGCCGGTGTCGATGTTGATGCTCAGCTCCTGGTAGCCGGTGCGCTCCGAACCGAGCGTCTCCTGAAGGAGGTTGAGCGCGACGACGTCCTGCATGACGACCGTGTGGTTGTTGCTCCGCAGGAACTCGGTGACCTCGTCGTCGTCCGTGGCCCAGTCCCGCGAGACCATCCAGAAGTCGTACACCTTGCCGTCGGACGACGGCGTGATCGCGTACGTGATCTCGGTGTGGAAGCCGTTCGGGTCGCTGCCGTCCGCCTCGGGCACCACGCCCACCGGGGCTATCCGGCTGTGCAGCAGATACAGGCACGGCGCGTGGTACTCGATGTCCTGCCAGCGCGTGATCCGCCCCTCGATGCCGGTCGACTTCGCGTAGAACGGCGGGCACTCGGCGTCGGCCATGTGCCGGCTGACCCGTACGATCCCGGCGCCCTCGTCGACCTCGGTGGTGATCGGCGTCTCGGCGACCTCGGGGGTGCCGATGTAGCCGCCGTGCAGATAGGTCTCGTGGGAGAGGTCGAGGAGGTTGTCGACCAGGAGTCCGTAGTCGGCGTCGATCGGCTCCATGCCCTGGATGGTGGTCCAGCCGGGGGAGTCGAGGTGCCGGGCGCGCGGGATGGTCCCCGGGTCGGCGAGCGCCGCGTCGCCGATCCAGACCCAGATCAGCGAGTCCTGCTCGACCACCGGGTAGGAGGCGACGCGGGCGGTGCGCGGCACCCGTTTCTGCCCCGGCACGTACACGCACGTACCCGTGGTGTCGTAGGTGAAGCCGTGGTAGCCGCACACGATCCGGTCGCCGTCGAGTCCGCTCTCGGAGAGCGGGTACCGGCGGTGCACACAGCGGTCGTGCAGGGCTATCGGCGTGCCCTCGCCCTCGGTGCGATAGAAGACGAGCGGCTCGCCGAGAATCGTCCGTCCGAGCAACTCCCGGCCCACTTCGTGGCTGTAGGCGGCGACGTACCACTGGTTCCTGGCGAAGGCGGTGGTGTGCGGCATCGTTGCGGCTCCCGTCGTTGGGTGATGGCGACATCGTCCGGAAGGGTGTCGCGGGGGCGCAATACCTCTTCCGCCTCACGGAAGGGGCTGGGGAAACTGCCTGGTCAGGGTGGGTGCTCGTTTGGGGGGGGGGTGACATTTGGAGTGCGCTGGACCGACGACCTTGCTGGTGGTACACCGGGAGAAGGTGTGTTGCCGCAGATCAACCTTGATGCCGTTCTTTCGCCTCTCCAGCGTGTAGCTGCAGGTCAGGAGCCGGGTGAGAGGGCTTGATGGCAGGCAGTGCGAGACCGATTGCTGAGGCTGTGGCCTTGAAGGGTGCGACGCTTCCTGATCAGGCGGCCAGTAGGGCCAGAGTAGGCAGCAGCCCGACAACGAGCAGAACGACAGCGAGCACGGACACGACAGACTCTCTGAGGATGGTGAGGTGTTGACGTGCACCAAGGTCCTGGAAACGCTGTTCGGCGGGTTCGGCCGGATGAAGATGAACACTGACGAACACGGGTCGGAGCCGCATCGTCGTACTGGTGGGCACATCGTCAACCGGCAAGACCAGGGCATGTTGGGAGGCCGTCCAGTTCCTCGTCGGCCGGGAGTGGAAGCTTTGGCATCCCTTTGACCCCAGGCGAATGGTGTCGCGGAGCAACACCTCGCAGACCTGGCCGCAGGTGGTGGTCAGACGGTGTAGTGGAAGCGCACCCTGCTCCCGAGCCACACGGTCCTGGTGGTGTCCAGCAGACGGCCGTCGTTGAGGCGGGCGACCGACCACACCACGAACAGCGGCGCGTCGAGAGTGGTGTTGAGCAGGCGGGCCTCGTGGGAGTTGGCCGCGCCGACTTCGAGGTAGTGGTTGGTGTCGGAGGGGACCAGGTCGAAGGCCTCGCGAAGGGTTCGGGACAGGGAGCCGTCGATGAGAACCTGATCGGCCAGCCCGGGTGCGACGGACTCGGGGACCCATGAGTCCGTGAGGCCGATGGCGCGGTCGTTGACCACGTGCAGCCGTTTGAGGTGAAGGCGCTTGGCGGACACTTCCTCCGAGGTGATGAGCTTCGTCAGCTCATGGGGTTCGGGCGCGATGGGCTCGTCGGTGAGGTGGATGGACTGCGCAGCCTGGCCCGCGGCATGGAAGCGGTCCCGCCATGGAGTGGTCAGCGCGAAGTCGTGCTGGACCGGTTCGGGGATGTCGGCGACGAAGGTTCCGGCGCCCTGCCTGCGCTCGATGTATCCGTCCGTGGACAGGGCGCCGAGCGCCTGACGGATGGTGATGCGGCTGACACCGTAGAGTTCGGAAAGCTCGCGCTCGGTCGGCAGCTGGTAGCCCGTCGGGAGTTCCTGGTCGATCTGACGACGTAGATCGCGCTGTACCTGCGCCCATGCGGGCATGGGCGACCTGCGATCCACCGGGTGCACGGACATGCGGCCCGGGCCGGTCCTCCCGCCATCGACGACGGACACCGACAGACTCCCCTCACCGTTCGCGCGCCGCCGATCCACGCCGCACAATTGGTCTTAATCTTATCACCTATCGTGCACGGTTGATGGAAGGGGCGGGTCGCGCGACGGTACCGGCACGCGTCTCAGGAGTCGAGCTTGATGTGCCGTGCGTCCATGTTGACCGCACCGCCGCGGAACGGCGGACGGCCCCACCGCAGCGCCGCACCGTGCGCGAACCAGGTACCCGCCACTGCTGTGGCGATGTCGCGCAGGATGTCGGCGTCCCGCATGTCGGGGTCGATCAGATCGCGGACGTCGACCTGACGGACGGTCTGGCCGGTGGTGCGCAGGGCCTCGGCCAGTCGGTCGAAGCGCGGTCGGCCGTGTGGGCCCATGAGCTGGAGCGCGAGGTGCTGCTCAGGGCCGATGAAGTAGTCGACGTGCCCGCTCTCCTCCAGGGGCACGCCGCGCACCGCCAGTCCGCACGCCTCGATCAGCTTCAGAACCCAGAAGTCCGCGCCGCTGCACAGCTCGGGGAGGGACAGGACCGACATGGCGACCGGCGCGGTGTCGGGCAGCGCACGCACCTGCGCGTCGATCGTCGTACGAACCCGGTCCAGGCTCTGCGCAAGGGCTTCGTTGAAGGACGACGTGTCGACCCCGCATACGGCGGCCACCCCCTGGGCGAGCATCACGTGTCCGGCGCAGGGCACGATCTCTTCCACCTGCAGTGTGGGCACCAGTTGGACCTCGTCGGCACTGTCCGCCAGTGGCGAGGCGGCCTGCGAGGTGATGGCGACGGTCTTGAGTCCGGCGGTCCGTGCCATCCGCAGGGCCTTGACGGTGGCGCCGGAGGTTCCGGAGTGCGAGATGCCCACGAGGGTGTCGCAGGCCGCGGGCAGGGCCTCGCTCCAGGCGACGTCGCCCGCCGACACGGCACGGTGGCCGAAGCCCGTGGCGATCAGGCCGGAGGCCAGGGAGTCCCCCGAGCCGACGAAGACCGCGCGCCCCAGGTCCGGGGCGCCGGCGGTGACCACCGGAGCCGTGGCGAGCAGTGCGGCGTGCAGCGCGGCACTCGCCGACGCGGAGTCGTAGGTGGCCGAGGTGGGGGGTGCGGGGGACATGGATCTAGTTCTCCTTGAGGGTGGTGATGTCGGGGAAGGGGCGTGAGAGGGGGGTAGCGGCGGCGAGTGCCGCGTGACCCCAGTCCGCGAGGGCGATGCGGGCGACACTGGTGCCGAACAGGGCGGCCTCGACCAGGTCGGCGCCGGCGGCCAGCGCGGCCACCACAGCGGCGGCACTGGCGTCCCCCGCGCCGGTCGTCTCGACGACGGTGACCGACCGGTCCCGTACCGACCAGACGCCGTCGGCCGTGACGACGTAGCTGCCCTCGGCATCGAGGCGTGCGATCACCGGCAGGCCGAGACCGGCTGCCAGGGAACGTGCGGCGCGGCGCGGGTCGGTGTCGAGCAGGGTCAACTGGACTCTGCTCGGGAGCAGTACGGTCGTCGGCGAGGCCACCTGGCGCAGGTGGCGGAGGCCCTGTTCGGCGACCAGGGTCTGGTGCGGGTCGAGGCCGATCCGGGTCTTCGGATCCGCGGTGGGCCGCTTGGTGGGGGAGGACGCCACCAGTCCGTCGAGGCCGTTCTCGAAACCGGCCGTCGGCTCGGGAAGCGGTTCCTCCTCCAACTCGCGCCCCTGTTCCCCGAGTTCGGTGTCGGTCGGCGCGTCCTGGGCGACGATGCGGCGTCCTCGGGCGGAGTTCAGGATCCACAGCCTCGGCACGGTGGGTACTTGGCGGCAGTGCTCCCGGTCCACGCCCAGCTCGTCGAAGATCCGCGTGAACCTGGGATCGTCCTGGGGCAGCGGGCAGCTCAACCGGACGTCCGTGCCGGTGACGAGCCGTGCGCCCAGTGCCGCGAAGAGCGCTGGTCCGCCGGGGCACGAGAACCGCGCCCCGGCCGGCTCGCTGACCAGATGATCGACCGTCAGGCCGGCGTGGACGCCGACCAGTGTCACTGGGAGAACCGGGAGAAGGCGTACTGGATCGTGCGGTCGCGCGGTCCGTCCATCTCCAGGAGGTAGACGCCCTGGCTGTGCCCGATCCCCAGTTCCCCGTCGACGACCGGCAGGGTCAGCGACTGGGCGCCGAACACGCACCGCACGTGTGCGGCCGCGTCCTGCGGGCCGTCGTGCAGGTGGACGAAGGGGCGGGTCACGGGTATCTGCCCCTCTATGAACAGCCGGATGTCGTGCAGCGTGGTGCCGTCGACTCCGGAGTTGAGGATCAGCGTGCAGGTGGTGTGCGGCAGGTAGACCGTGAGCGTCCCGTCGCCCAGCTGCGGCGGGACGGCGTCCCTGAGCCGCGGAGTGAGATCGGTGAAACCGACGGGAGCGGCGAAGCCGTCGGCGGGCTTGGTGTTCACGCTGAAGCGCTGCCATGTGCCGATCGCGGGGGGAGTGCTCATCGAGGTGCCTTTCGTGTCCATGCTGTGGGGTGCGGGTTCGTTCGCCGTGCCGGTCGGGTTCTAGGGCGCGGCGAGGCGTGAGATGCGTACGCCGTCGGCCGCGACGGTGCCGCGCTCGACGAGGAAGCCGGTGCCACCGCCGAGGGTGTCGGGTGCGGTGGCGGTGAGGCGGGTGGTGCCGTCGACGGAGAGAGCGAACTCCCGTCCGCGACAGCGCAGTTGCACCGCGTACGGGCGGTCGCGCTCGTACGGGAACGGGGTCTCGGCCAGGATGTGGCGTGTGCCGTCGTGCTGGTGGAGCAGGCGCAGGCGGTCTCCGCCGGTGAACACCCCGGCGTGGAAGCGGCGGTGGCCCCGGCTGCGGGTGACCAGGCCGGCGGTCTCGTGCAGGGAGAAGATGAGCCGGCTGGTGATGGCGTAGTCGGTCCAGTCCCGGGTGCCGGTGGTGACCACACCGAGGGCGTCGGGGTGGGAGACGGAGTAGGTGACGGCGAAGTCGGCCTCGAAGTTCTTCGCCGAGCTCACCCAGGGTGCGAGGGCCGGGGGCTCGGTGTCCCAGATCGAGGAGAGCAGGACGCCGTTCTGTTCGAAGTGCTCCGGTGCGCCCTGCCAGTCCAGCTCGTGCAGGTACGCCTCCGTCCCGGTGGGGAGGGCGGCGGCATCGGGGGTGAAGGCGAATCCGACCCGGAAGGGGACCGGGCCGCCGAGCGGCGGGACCTGCCAGCGGAACGTACGAGGGGCAGGACCCAGGAGGTGCGCTTCGCCGAGGACCGTCGTGGGCCGTCCCTCGCCGGAGTAGAGGACGTAGGGGCGAACGCTGGTGCCCTCGCGGGCGGCGGACAGCCGGGCGGTCAGTGTCTGGCCGGGGTAGAGCGTGGGGCTGGCGAGGGTGGAGAAGTTGCCGCTCGTCTCGGCCGGGTCGAGGAAGGTGGGCGTGGACACGTGTCCTGTCACCGCGTCGGGGTGGCCGCCGAATCGCACCCGTAGACCGTTCCCCGTCCCGTGGACGTCGGCGCCCGGGTGGTACGGGCAACCGGTGAATCCCTGGACCGAGCCGCGGTGGGCGAACGTGAAACGGGGCCGGGGCGGCGGGAGCTGGGTCCCGGAGAGGGCGGCGGCGGAGGCGACGATCCGGTCGGCCTCGCGGGTGGCGTCGCTGACGCACTCCCCTCCGTCGGCGGTGACGACGAGCAGCCGGTCGGCCACCGGCGTTCTGAGGTCGGGGCCGTCGCTGAGGGCGTCGAGTCCGAGGCGTACGCCGTTGAGGCAGCCCACGGTCCCGGCGTTGCTGTCGGTGTCGAAGCCGACGGACGACGCGATCGTCACCGAGGCGGGGAAGCTGTCGCCGGCGCCGAGGAGCGCGCCGAGCGACATCGCCAGGTTGGACAGCGCGTGGCAGGGGCCGGAGTAGCGGGCGTAGCCGTAGTGGCGGTCGACCCAGGCGCGGATGTCGCGCCAGTCGCGGTCGGCGGAGCAGTGGGCGCGGACGTCGTCCAACAGGGCGCGGACGGCGGGGGAGCGGACGTAGGTGGTGCCTGCGTCGAGGAGGCGGTCCAGTTCGGGCTCGTCGAAGGCGAGCGCGCGCATGGCGGCGAGCAGTCCTGCGGACTCCAGGGCGTCGCCGTCGTGGCTGACGGCTGCCGCGGCTCTGGTGAGGGCGACGGCGCGGTCGGGGTCACCGGGACACATCAGACCGAAGGCGTCGCTGAAGATCTGGGCGCCGATCTGCTCGGCGAGGGTGCGACCGTTGACGGCGGCGGACCCGCTGCGCGGTGCCGGGATGCCGTTGCGCAGGTTGAGGTAGGCGGTGTGCTCGGTGGAGCGCCCCATGCCGCCCCACCAGAGGATGGTGCGGTCCTCGATGATGTAGTTGAGCCAGGTGTCGCCGACGTCGGCCGGTTCGAGGGTCCGGCCCGGGTTGTCGAGGACGACGCGGGCGAAGGCGAGGGTGCCGGAGATGTCGTCGTCGGCGACGATCAGCGGGACGCCCAGGTCGTCGTTGACGTACCGGCCGACCTCGCCGAACCGGTCGGTGATGTCCTGGTAGGGCCAGCCCTCGACGGGGCGCCCCAGATAGACGCCGATGATCTTGCCGAGGACTCCGGCGTACACCTGCTCCGCGTATCGGTCGCGTTCGGCGGTCCGGGTGTGCCGTACGGGATGTGTCGTCATGTCAGCCCTTGACCGCGCTGCCTGCCATGCCGTCCACGACATAGCGCTGGAGGGCGATGAAGACGCCCAGGACCGGGAGGATGAGGATGAGGGCGCCCGCCATCATGGCGCCCAACTGCGTGGAGAAGGTGCCGTTCATCGACAGGAAGCCCAGGGTGACGGTCTGGTCGGACGGCTCGTGCAGGAAGGTCGAGGAGATGAGGAAGTCGTTCCAGGCGCTGAGGCCGACGATGACGCCCACGGTGATCAGCCCCGGCCGTACGACAGGCAGCAGCACGCGGTGGATCAGCTGGAAGAGGTTGGCGCCGTCGATGCGTGCCGCCTCTTCGAGTTCTTTGGGGACGTTGAGGAAGAAGGTGCGCATCAGGAAGGTCGCGAACGGCATGTTGATCGCTGCGAGGATGACGCCGACCACGAAGACGTTGTCGAGCAGGCCCAGTTCGGCGACGCCGGCGTAGAGCGGGAAGATGAACAGCTGGATCGGGACCGTCATGGCCATGGTCAGGTAGACCATGACGGCGGGCCACATGCGGATCTTCTGTCCGGCCAGGACGTACCCGGCCAGGGACGAACAGACCAGCACGACGACGACCGTGGTCCCGGTGAGCAGCACGCTGTTGAGGAAGCCGCTGCCGAACTTGCCGTACTCCCAGGCGGTCTTGAAGTTCGTCAGGCTCAGCGACTTCGGGAGCGAGAACGGGCTGCTGGTGACACCGGCGTTGGTCTTGAAGCTGTTGAGGAGGACCAGCAGGAGCGGGAAGAGGGCGGTGGCGGCGAACACCAGGAGCACGACGTGGGCCACCACGCCCTTGGAACGGTTGGTCATGCTGTGCGTGTTCATGCTGTGCTTGGTCATGAGGTGAGTTGCCTCCGGCTCAGCCAGGTGTAGACGCACGAGGCGATCAGTCCGAAGAAGCTCATGATGATTCCGACGGCGGCCGCCTTGCCGAACTGGAACGCCGAGAACGCGAAGGCGTAGGCATAGGTGCCCATCACCTCGCTGCCGTGCGCGGGGCCGCCCTGCGTGAGCAGGTAGACGTAGTCGAAGGCGAGGAAGGAGAAGATGACCGTCATCACGCCCATGAGGAGCAGCGTGGGGCGGATGCTGGGGAGGTAGACGTGCCGGAAGACCTGCCAGGAGCCGGCGCCGTCGACGACGGCCGCCTCCACGTGTTCGAGCGGGGTCTGTCGCATGGCACCGAGGTAGACGACGGTGAGGAAGCCCCAGTAGTGCCACATGTCGACGGCGGCGGCAGCGTAGAGCGCGCCGTGCACGCTGGACAGCGGTGAGTCGATGTGCAGCGCCCCGGTGACCCCGCCGGTGGGGTTGTAGATGATGCTCAGCCACACCATCGCGTTGACCACGGGTGCCAGGACGTACGGCATGAGGAAGACGACCTGGTAGAAGGTGCGCGTTCGCCGTCTGTGGAGCAGGAGGGCCGCGGTGAGCAGGCCGACGGCGGCGGGGACGGTGAGGAAGAGGGCGAGCCATTTGATGTTGTTGCCGAGGGCGGTGGCGAAGACGGGGTCGTCCAGGATGTCGCGGAAGTTGTCCAGGCCGACGTAGTTCGCGCGGAAGCCCACGCCCGTCCAGTCGGTGAACGCGGCCAGCGCGGTCAGGACGCCGGGTACGACGACGACCAGGACCGACAGGAGCAGGGCCGGTGCGACCAGCAGATGGTTGACCAGGGACCGGCGCCGTCGGTAGGAGCGCCGGGCCTTGGGGTCCGGCCTGGGGGTGTGGCCCGTCGGGTGGGGCGCCAGAGTTGCCGAAGCTGTCATGCTCGCATTCCTCCGAGCGTCGGATGCCGCTGTGCGTGCCCGCGGCATCCGACGGGTCTGGGTCGGTGGGACCGGGCTGTCAGCCGGCGGGCTCGGGAATCGGCGGCACCAGCCCCTTGGCCTTCTCGGCGGCGAACGTCGTCTGGATCTTGTCCAGGAAATCGGTCGTGCTCTCGGTGCCGAGCCAGACCCCGTCGATGTCGGTGAAGGCGGTGGCGGTGGCCGGCGGGAAGAAGGTGCCGGCGAAGAAGCCGTAGTTGCCCTTGGCGACGGTGGCGACCGTGTCCTTGACCGACTGGACGTACGCCTTGGACAGGCCGGTGTAGGAGGCGGGGTCCAGGTCGAAGTTCTTCAGCGGGACGCCCCAGTATCCGGGCCAGGTCTTGTTCATCTGCTGGGCGAACCTGTCGCTCATCATGTAGTCGATCACCTCGGCGGCCCCGTCCTTGTGCGCGGAGTGGGCGTTGATCGACAGCGAGGCGGTGGTGCCCAGGGTCCCGCTGGGTGAGGGCAGGCCGGGCGTGATGTTGGGGAAGGGGGCGAACCCGAGGTCCGAGGTGTTCCCGGCGGCGTCGTTGAAGGAGTCACTGGCGAACTGGAAGGCCAGGGTGGGGCCGAAGAAGAACGGCGACTTGCCCTGGGCCAGGAGCTGCATGGACTCCTGGAAGTTCAGGTTCGCGTAGTCCTTCCCGCCGAGGTAGCCCTTCTTGTAGAAGGCGGCGGAGTCGTCGACGGCCTTGACGATCTTCGGGTCGGTCCACTTGATCTTGCCCTGCAGCGCGTCGTAGACGGTCTTGCCGCCCGCCACATGGGTCAGGAACATCGAGATGTAGTTCTGGTTGACGGGCTTCCAGCCCTTGTTGCCGGTGACCGAGGGATACATGCCCGCCTTGGCGGCCTTGTCCATGGCGGCGGTCAGCTCGGCGTAGGTGGTGGGCACCCCGACGCCCAGCTTGGCGAGGACCTTCTTGTTGTAGAACACCCCGAGGTTGTTGATCGAGTTGGGCAGCGAGTAGAGCTTGCCGTGCACGGTCCCCGACTCGTACATCGGCGCCAGGATCCGGTCCTTCCACCCGTACTTCGTCGCGTACGGGGTCATGTCGGCCAGCTTGTTCTGCACGGCGTAGGCGGCCGAGAAGGCGGGTCCGGACCCGTAGACGATGTCGGGTCCCTCGTTGGCGGACAGCGCCACCTGGACGTTCTTGTCCACGGCGTTGTTGAAGGTGACCTTGAGGGCGTACTTGCTCTGCGACGCGTCGAACCCGTCGACGAGGACCTGCTGCATGGTCTTCTGCTGCTGGGGCGACGCGCCCCAGAACCACAGCTGGAGGGTCTGACGACCGCCGGAGGCCGAGGAGTCGCCGTCGGAACACGCGGAGAGCACGGCCGCCATTGCGGCCAGTCCCGCGCCGAGCACTCGGATCCCTGATCTGCTGCTCATGTACCCGCTCCTTCTGCTACCGCACACCCGGCCCGTGCCCGGGCCGCCAGGAGCACCGCTAACTCCGTCGTTATTGGTACTGACTTCAGGACCATAGGACCATTGATTTGTGGTGTCAACGATTCTCGGCCACCGATTCGAACGACGCGGGCACCCAATGGGCACCCCCCGACGCGGCCCTGGCAGCATCGAGACGGGCGAGCTGGACCACTCCGCGCAGTGCGACGTCGATGGCGGCCACATGGCCCGATCCGGCGACAAAGGGCTTGTCGGCAATGGCGTTGTCGGCGACGGAACAGACCGATCCACTGCGTTTGCCGAACAGGCCGGCGAGCGTCACCACGGCCGCGGACTCCCGGTCCCCGTTGAGTACGCCGGCCCGGGCCCAGGTCTCCAGGATGTCCAGATGCCATGGCTGAAAGTAGCCACCCACTCCGGGGCGGCCCACCCCGCAGAAGTCGGAGTCGCTGGACCTGGTGACCCCCTGGTGGAAGGCGCAGCCGAGTTCGACGGCGGCCCGCGACATCGCGAGGACCACCTCGTGGTGGGCGACCGCCGGAAAGGACGCCGGGATGTAGGCGCGGGTCATCCCCTCGTCGCGGACGACCCCGGTGCTGACCACCACGTCCCCGGGGTTCACCCGGGGATGGATGCCGCCCGAGCCGCCGACCCGTACGAAGGTGTCCGCGTCGGTGAACTCCAGCAGCTCGTGCATGATCAGCTCGGCCTCGGGAGAGCCGCTACCGCCCGCGACGACGGTCACGGGCACGCCCTCGCTGAGTCCCGAATACGTCGTGAACATCCCCGAGTCGCCGATCCGTTGGGCTTCGTCGAGCCGCCGCGCGATCTGCTCGGCCGGATACTCGTCGTAGGCGCAGAGCGGATCGCGCACGGTCAGCAGGACATAGCGGGCCACGCGCCGCGGGTCGATGCCGGACAGGGCCGGCCTGCCGTTGCGGAGCAGTCCCCGGCGAGGCAGATGACCGGCGAAGCGGTACTCGTCGTAGAGCCGGGCGGGGTTCCAGCCCGGGCCGCGGGCGCCGGTCTCATCGGCGGTCACCGCGCCCTTGGCCATGCCTTGCTCGGTGGGTGCACCTGCGGCATCGGGCATGTCTGCTCCTTCGTCATGTGGTGATCGCGGTCACCGTCACTTGGCGGGCGGCGCGCCGGGTCTCTTCGCGCTCGCGGGGACCGACGGACGGGGCGCCGTACTGGGCGATGGTCAGGGAGGCGGCGGCCGCGGCTGCCCGCGCCGATGCCGGGGCATCGCCGGTCGCCGCGTACGCGGCCAGGAAGGCGCCGGAGTAGGCGTTGCCGCCGCCGGTCGGATCGGTCACCGGTCCGGGAGCCACCCCCGTCCGCCAGGTCCTGCGGCCGTGCCGGACCAGGGACCCGGCGGCGCCGCACCGCAGGACGACCACGAGCCCGTTCCCGGGCAGCGCGGCCAGCGCTTCACGTGGGTCGGGCTCCCCGGTCAGGGCCGTGGCCTCCGTGATGTTGAGCGACAGGACGTCGACGAACTCGGTCAGCTCCCGCACCCGGGCGAGACCCGCCGGGGTGCATGAGTCGGCGGAGATCTCCCACAGGACCGGGCCGCTCCACAGCGGGCGGTGCGCGGAGACCTCGTTCCAGTACTGCTCGTCGGTGTCGTGGAAGAGATACGCGCCCGTCAGCCGTTCCGGTCCGACCGGTGACCGGCTGGGGAACGGGGTGTGCGCCGCGAAGTGGGCGTCACCGAGTACGGACTCCTCGACGCGTTCCCCGTCGTCGAGGTAGCGCACGCGGGTGACGGGACTGTGCTCGCCGACGTCGAACAGTCCGGCGGGGTCGATCTGGCGCCGCCGGAACCACGCGCTCAACCGCTCCCGGTCCGCCGCGCCCACGCCCGACACGATGGCCGTGGCCCAGGGCGCCGACACCAGGCTCGCGCCGACCGCGGCGTAGGCCCCGGCCCCTCCGACCGCGCGGGCCGCCAGTGCGCCGTCCGCCGTGTACACCTCGTCGGTCACCACATGGGAGAAGACCGCAACCAGCCCCTGGGACACCGTCGTTCCTCCGCGTGCTGCCACCGCCCGTTGATTCTTCTGGTTGTTATACCTACCATACCTTTCGCGGTCCCGGTGCGAACCGGGCGCAGGCCCGGTACGGGCCCGGTGCAGGAAAGGCGCACATGAAGAACCTTCTGATCGACACCGACCCAGGTATGGACGACGCCCTCGCGATCGTCCTCGCGCTCAAGTCACCCGAACTGCGGACCCGCGCGATCACCGCCGCGACCGGCAACCTGACCTCGGACAGGACCGCCGCCAACGCGCTGCGCGTCCTCGACCTGCTCGGCCGTGACGACATCCCGGTCGGCCAGGGCCCCCTGCTTCCACTGGACGGCGACTACCCGGTGGACCCCTTCTCGCACGGCAGCGACGGCCTCGCCGAATCCCACTTCCCGGCCTCGACCCGGACCGTCGACCCCCGGCCGGCCGCGCAGTTGATCGTGGACACCGTCAACGCCCACGCCGGCGACATCTCCATCGCGGCACTCGCGCCGCTCACCAACATCGCCCTCGCCCTGGACATCGACCCGCAGCTGCCCGAGAAGGTGACCGACCTGGTCATCATCGGCGGCTCCTACGGGCTCACCCCCTACGCCTGGTCCCAGGCCACCGGCGACAACGCGGTCAGCGAATGGAACATCTTCGTCGACCCCGAGGCGGCCCACCGGGTCTTCAGAGCCGGGTTCCACCTCGTGGCCGTCGGGCTCGACATCGCCACGCATCCCCGCATCAACTTCCGCGCCGGCGACCTCGACCGGCTGCGCCGCGCGCGGACCCCCGAAGCCGCTCTCGCAGCCCGGGTCGTCGACTACGTCGAGGGCCGCGGCTACCAGTCCTACTGCTCCCTCATCGACAGCGTTGCCGTCGCCGCTCTCATCGACCCCACCCTCATCGAGTGCGTCGAGGTCCGCTGCGACATTGAACGGCGCGGTGAACTGACCCGAGGTATGACGGTCGTCGAGCGGCGCGCGCATCACGGACGCGAGGATCTGCCCGTGATCAAGGCGGTGTCCGGACTCGACTTCGACCGCTTCCTCGACCTGGTGACCACAGCGCTCAGCGAACCACGTCCCTGACTTCCGGGACGCCGATCGCAACCTTGTGCAGGGTCGGCCGTGTCACGCCAACGGGCCCCGGATCTGCGCTCGGTTCACACGTGAAAGCCGATGCACCGGATTGCGGTCTGCTCCTGCGGGAGCAGTCCGTCGACGGCTTGGACGATGTCGCTCATGTGCTCGCGGCGGGTGTGGCCAACCCCGTCGTCTCCGGCTCTGGTTCTCCTCACCTTTCGGAACCCGGTGAGTCACCGGAGCAGACGGCCGAGGTGGCCCGGCCGGCGTTTCCCAAGGGCTGCCTGTGCAGTCCGATGGCGGTGGAGTCCAACCCCGCGCGTGCGAGGACCACCACGACCGTGGCCGGAGCGAGGATCGCCGTCCGCTTGTAGTCCGTCTATGAACGCCGGCCCCAGGTCACTCAACAACTTCACATTGGCAGCGGAAAGGAAGACCGCACCCGCTCGAGCTGCCATGCTCACAGGCGCCGAAGGAGGTGGCTGTGACCTCGATCGCGGAAACTCTGGGATCGTCCGAGCCCGCTGCGCGTACCACCGCGGAGCGTCTCGTGGACCTTGCCGCCCGACAGCAGCGAGCCCTTGCCGGCGGCTCCGCGCAAGCTGTCGCCCGGCAAGCTGCCCGTGGCCGGCTCACGGCCCGCCAACGCGTCGAGCGGTTGCTGGACGCGGGTTCCTTCGTGGAGACCGGCGCCCTGGTGCGCGCCCGCACGGGGACCGGCACCGATGCCGGTGCGTACGGCGACGGCGTGGTCACCGGGACCGGGACCGTCGGCGGACGCCAGGTGTGTCTCTTCGCGCAGGACGCCACCGTCCACGGCGGGAGCATGGGTGAGGCGTTCGGCGAGAAGGTGGTCAGGACGATGGAGCTGGCCCTGAGCATCGGGTGCCCGGTCATCGGCCTCAACGACTCCGGCGGGGCCCGCATCCAGGAGGGCGTGGCCTCCCTCGCCCTCTACGCGGAGCTGGCCCACCGCAACGTCCAGGCGTCGGGCGTCATTCCGCAGATCTCCGTGATCATGGGCCCGTGCGCGGGCGGCGCCGCCTATTCGCCGGCCATCACCGACTTCACCGTGATGGTGGACGGCACCTCGCACATGTTCGTCACCGGCCCGGACGTCATCGAGGCCGTGACCGGGGAACGTACGACGGCCGAGGAACTCGGCGGCGCCCGCGCCAGCAACTCCGGGAACGGCAACGCCCATTTCCTCGCCGAGGACGAGGACGACGCCCTCGACCTCGTCCGGGTCCTGCTCGCCTACCTCCCGGCGAACAACCGGGAGGGTCCGCCCGAGTACGCCTTCGCACCGCGCACCCTCGACCCCACCCCCGACGACCTGCGCCTCGACGGCATCGTCCCCGACCGGCCGGAGGCCGCCTACGACATGCGCGAGATCCTGCGCACCGTCGTCGACGACGGCGAACTGCTCCAGGTGCACGAGCTGTTCGCGCCCAACATCCTCTGCGCCCTGGCCCGCGTCGAGGGCCGCTCCGTCGGAGTCGTCGCCAACCAGCCGCTGCACGGTGCCGGGGTGCTCGACATCGACGCCTCCGAGAAGGCCGCGCGCTTCGTACGGTTCTGCGACGCCTTCGGCATCCCCCTGCTGACCTTCGCCGACGTCCCCGGCTATCTCTCCGGCACCCACCAGGAGCAGGCCGGGATCATCCGGCGCGGCGCCAAACTGCTGTACGCCTACGCCGAGGCCACCGTGCCCAGGGTCACCGTCGTGGTCCGCAAGGCCTACGGCGGGGGATACGCAGTCATGGGCTCCAAGCACCTCGGAGCCGACGTCAACCTCGCCTGGCCCACCGCAAGGATCGCCGTGATGGGCGCCGAGGGCGCGGTCAGCGTGCTGCACCGCCGCGAACTCGCCGCGGCGGCGGCCGTCGGCGAGCAGGCCGCGGCGGAGCTGAGGGCGAAGCTCGTGGCGGAGTACGAGACGGCCTGCGCCACCCCCTACGCGGCTGCCGCGCGCGGCTACATCGACGCGGTCATCGCGCCCAGCACCACCCGGGCGCACCTCACCCGGGCCCTGCGCACACTGCGCGGCAAACGTGCCGCCGTCCCCGACCGGAGGCACGGCAACATCCCGCTGTGAGTGCGGCGCAGCCGTAACAGCACCCCCTGACCAGGGGACACGACCAGTGACGTGAGGAGCTCCCCCATGCCCGCGCGCGCCCTTCCGCACGCCCCCAGCACATCCCCCGCAGCACCGGAACACCTGGCCACCCTGCCCGCCCATCTCGCGCACTGGGCGCACCACACACCCGGCCGCCGCGCCTTCACCTTCGCCGACCACCCCTCTTCCGGCCTGCGCGGCAGCCTCCGTACGCTCACCTGGCATCGCCTCGACATACGAACCCGCGCGGTCGCCGCCCGACTGGCCGAGACCGTGGCCCCCGGCGAACGCGTCGCGCTTCTCTGCCCCCAGGGCACCGACTACGTCATCGGCTTCCTCGCCGCGCTCAGGGCCGGCATCGTCGCCGTCCCCCTGTTCACCCCCGATCTGCCGGGACACGCCGACCGCCTCGCCGGGGTCCTGGCGGACGCGCGGCCCGCCGCAGTCCTCACCACCAGCGGCGCGGCCGGGACCGTACGCGCCTTCCTCGACGCGCACGGCCTGCCCCTCCGTCTGATCGTCACCGACCTCGTCCCCGATGATCAGGCCGGCGCCCCGCTGCCACCCGCCCCGGACACACAGGCGACCGCCTATCTCCAGTACACGTCCGGATCCACCCGGTTCCCCGCCGGCGTCGAGATCTCGCACGCGAACGTCGTGGCCAACGCCCGCCAGGCGCTCACCGCGTACGGCGCCGACACCCGCCCCGTCACCATGGTCGGCTGGCTGCCGCTCTACCACGACATGGGACTGGTACTCAGCGTCGCCGCTCCCCTCGTACGCGGACTGCTGTCCGTCCTGATGGACCCCGTCGCCTTCCTGCGGCGGCCCGCCCGCTGGCTGCACCTGCTCTCCGACCATCCGGGCGCCTTCACCGCGGCGCCGAACTTCGCGTACGACTACTGCGCGGCCGTCGTCACCGACGAGGACAAGGCAGGCCTGCGGCTCGACCGGGTCGCCGTGCTCGCCAACGGCAGCGAACCCGTACGGCCCGAAACCGCCGACCGATTCCACGCGGCCTTCGCCGGGCAGGGCCTTCCGGACACCGTCCACTGCCCGTCGTACGGGCTCGCCGAGGCCACCGTCTTCGTCAGCGCCCACCGGCCCGGACAGCCACTGCGCCGGTATGTGCTGGACCGCGAGGCGCTGGCGGCGGGCAAGGCCCTGCCCGTCGCTCCCGACGACCCCGGCGCTGTCCTGCTCGCGTCCTGCGGCGAACCCGTCGGACAGTCGGTGCGCATCGTCGACCCGGGGTCCGCGATCCTCCTGCCAGCAGGAGAGGTGGGCGAGATCTGGGTCCAGGGACCCAACATCGGGCGTGGTTACGCGGGCCGTGAGCAGCAGACCCGCAAGACCTTCCACGCCCGGCTGGGGCGGCTGCCCGGCCATTGGCTGCGCACCGGCGATCTCGGCACGATCCTCGACGGGCAGCTCGTGGTCACCGGACGGCTGAAGGGCCTGATCATCGTCGACGGCCGCAACCACTACCCGCAGGACGTCGAAGCCACCGTCCAGGCCGCCCATCAGGCGATACGTCCCGACCGCCTCGCCGCTTTCGCCGTCCGCGCCGGCCAAGCCCCCGGTGACGGCCCGGTGGCCGGGGCCACCATCGCCGTGGAGCACGCGGTGGTCGTCGCCGAGCACGGCCGCGACCTGCCCCCGCAGGACCGCGACCCCAAGGAGGTCGCCGCCGCCGTGCGCGCCGCCGTCTCCGCCCGGCACGGCCTGCGACTGGCCGACGTACTGCTCGTCCCGCCCGGGGCCGTGGCCCGCACCTCCAGCGGGAAGGTCTCCCGTACGCTGACCCGCTCGCGCTATCTCGACGGCTTCTACGACAGCGTCGAGCGGGGCACGGAGTGAGCGCGCTCCCGGCCGACTCCGCCGCCCTGCGGCGGCTGGTCGTCGAACGGATCGCCCACTGGTCCGGGGTGCCCGATGCGGACATCGCGGGGGACCGGCCGCTGGCGGAGCTGGGGATGTCCTCCCGGGACGCGGTCGCCATCGTCGGAGAGCTGGCCGACCTGCTCGGCCGGGAACTGCCCGCGACGCTGCTGTGGGAGACGCCCACCGTCGACGGGCTGGTCACCCTCCTCGGCGGTGGCACGGCCCCCGGTCCGGAGGCCGTGCGCATCCCTTGGTCCGACACAGAAGAGGAACCGGTCGCCGTGGTCGGCGTCGGCTGCCGCCTCCCCGGCGGGGTGCGCGGACCCGACGACTACTGGCGGCTGCTCGTCGAGGGCGCCGACGCCGTCGGCCAGGTGTCCGAGGAGCGGCGGCGGGACTTCGTCACCCGGGTGCCGCCTGACGCCAGTCCCTGGGGCGGTTATCTCGACGACGCCACCCTCACCGGATTCGACTCCGCCTTCTTCCGCATCCCCCCGCGCGAGGCCGACGCGATGGATCCGCAGCAGCGGATGCTGCTGGAGGTTGTCCAGGAGGCTCTGGACCACGCCGCCATCCCCGCCGCCTCGCTGGCCGGAACCGCCACCGGGGTCTTCGTCGGCGTCTCCGCCCCCGACTACGGCCGGCTCACCAGCGCCGACCCGGCGGCCGTCGACGCCTGGGCGACCACCGGGGCCGCCTCCTCGGTCGCGGCGGGCAGACTCAGCTACGTGTACGACCTGCGAGGCCCGAGCGTCGTCGTCGACACCGCCTGCTCCTCCTCCCTCGTCGCCGTCCACCAGGCCTGCGTCGCACTGCGCGGCGGCGACTGCGACACCGCGCTCGCCGCCGGGGCCAACGTCCTGCTCTCCCCGGTCGTCACCGTCGCGTTCGGCCGTGCCGGTGCCCTCGCGCCCGACGGCCGGTGCAAGCCGTTCTCCGCCACCGCCGACGGCATCGGCCGCGCCGAGGGCTGCGCCGTGGTGGTCCTCAAGCGGTTCAGCGACGCGCTGCGCGACGGCGACCGGGTCCTCGCCGTCATCACGGCCACCGCCGTCAACTCCGACGGCCGCTCCAACGGCCTCACGGCACCCAACCCGGCGGCCCAGCGCGCCCTTCTGGAGACGGCGTACGCGCGCGCCGACATCGATCCGGCGATCGTGGACTACGTGGAGGCGCACGGCACGGGCACCCCGCTCGGCGACCCCATCGAGGCAGGCGCGCTGGCCGCCGTCCTGGGCCGGACCCGTCACCCCGACCAGCCGCTGCTGCTCGGCTCGGTCAAGGGCAACCTCGGCCACCTGGAGGCGGCCGCCGGGCTGGCGGGGCTGGTCAAGGCCGTCCTCGCCCTGCACCACGGCGTCATCCCCGGCTCGTTGCACTGCGACCGACCGGCCCTGGACGAACAGCCGTTGAGGGTCGTCACCGAACCCGAACCCTGGCCCCGCTACGGCGGCACCGCGACCGCCGGAGTCTCCGCCTTCGGCTTCGGCGGCACCAACGCGCACGCCGTACTGGAGGAGTGGCAGCCCGGCCGACCCGCACCTGTACGCACCCCCCTCGTCCACGGCACCGCCACCCTGGTGCAGCTCAGCGACGCCGATCCGGCCCGGGTCCGGCACACCGCCGGACGGCTCGCCGACTGGCTCGACACACCCGACGGGAGCGCCACCAGGCTCCAGGACATCGGACGTACCCTCGCCGGGCGCGCGGGCCGCGGCCCCGCCCGCGCGGCCGTCGTCGCCCCCGACCGCCTCGCACTCACCGCCGCCTTGCGCGCACTGGCCACAAGCCGCCCCCATCCGTACGTCAGCACCGGCGACGGGGACCGGCTCGGACCCGGCCCGGTCTGGGTCTTCTCCGGCTACGGCACCCAGTGGGCCGCCATGGGCCGCCAACTGCTCGACCGCGAGCCCGCGTTCGCCGCCGCCGTGGAGAAACTGGAGCCGGTCCTCGCGGCCGGGTGCGGCATCTCCCTCCGCGAACTGCTCGACACCTGCACGGACGACGACCTGCGACGGGTGGAGACCGCCCAACCCCTCCTCTACGGCACCCAGTTGGCGCTGGCCGAACTCTGGCGCTCCTACGGCGTCGAACCCGCCGCCGTCATCGGGCACTCCATGGGCGAGGTCGCGGCAGCCGTCGTCGCCGGAGCGCTCGACCCCGCCGACGGCGCCCGCGTCATCGCAGTACGGTCCCGGCTGCTCGCCACGTTGCGCGGCGGGGCGATGGCGGTCGTGGACCTGACCGACGACGAACTCGGCGACCTCGTAAGGCAGTTCCCGGGCGTGCATGTCGCCGTGCACACCTCGCCCGGACAGAAGACCGTCACGGGTGAGGCAGCGGCCGTCTCCCGGTTCGTCGAACACCTCACCGCGCTCGGCCGAACAGCTCGCGTCATGCCCGTCCAGGGCGCCGGGCACTCGCCCCAGGTCGAGCCGCTGCTGCTCGAACTGGCCACTCGCCTCAGCGGCATCCGGGGCCGGACCGGCGGTGCCGTACGCGTCTACTCCACCGTCCACGAGGACCCCACCGGCCCCTGCGACTTCGACGCCGCGCACTGGGCGGCGAATCTGCGCAACCCGGTCCGGCTCGCCGGTGCGCTGGCCGCCGCCGCGGCGGACGGGCACACCACCTTCATCGAGATCTCCCCGCACCCCGTGCTCCTGCACCCCCTCGCCGAGAACCTGCCCGACGCCCTCCACCTGCCCACCCTGCGCAGAGGCAACGACCCCGCCCTCACCTTCCGTGCCCAACTGGCCGCCCTGCACGCCGCGGGCCACCCCTTCCCGGCCCGCCTCCTCCACCCGCACGGCGAGGTCGTCGACGTACCCCTCCCGTCCTGGCGCCACACCCGGCACTGGTGGACGCACAACGAGTGCACGCTCCCGGTGGCCGATTCCCTGCCGCCGCCGGAGCCGGGGACCGGTACGGGTGCCGGGTCGGTCACCGAACGGCTCATCCGCCATATCGCCGCCGTCACCGGACACCCCCCGGAGCGGATCACCCCCGACACCCCGCTCACCGACCTCGGCCTCGACTCCCTCATGGCCGTACGGCTGCGCGAGGCCGCCGTGCGTGAGTTCGGCGCCCCGCTCTCGCTGAGCGACCTGCTGCTGGCCGGCACCGTGCAGGCCGCCGCCGACGTGATCGCCCTCTCCCCGCACGACGACCGGCGGGACCGCCTGCCGGCCGCTCCCCGCCCGGCGGCCAGGTCCATGCCGTACCCCCTGCGGGCCCTCCGGCCGGACGGCGACCGCCCGCCGCTTGTCCTGGCCCACGCCGCCGGCGGCACCCCGGACGTCTACCGGCCGCTCGCCGCGCTGCTGGCCCCCGGGCAGCCGGTGTACGGCCTCGACCGGGTCGAGGAGGCGGACACCGTCGACGCGAAGGCCCGGCTGTGCGCCGAGGCGATCCGCAAGGCATGGCCCGACGGCCGCTACCGGATCGGCGGCTGGTCCTTCGGCGGGTTCGTGGCCCAGGAGACCGCCCGGCTGCTCGCCGCCGAGTTCGCACCCCCCGACGCGGTGGTGCTCATCGACGCCGTACGCCCGCTGCCCCGCCCGCCCGGCCGGACCGCGTGGGACGTGGCACGCGAGCACTTCGAAGGCTTCGCCGCGTATGTGTCCCGCACCTACGGCGCCCGACTGGACCTGCCGTACGGGAAACTCGCCGGGCTCGACGACCGGGCCCGCATCGACCTGGTGCTGGACGCCCTGAGCGCGGTCGCCGACATCCCGCCCGCCGCGCTGGAGCACCAGCGCACCTCGTACCTCGACCTGCGGACCGGCGAGGCGCACACCCCCCGCTCCTACGACGGCCGGGTGATCCTCTACCGCGCCACCGAACCCGCGCCGCACACCGTGCGCGACCCGGCGTACGAGCGCACGGACGACGCCCTCGGCTGGGACGAACTCTGCCCGGACCTGGAGATCGTCCGCATCCCCGGACACCACCTGTCGCTGCTCGACCCGCCGCACGCCCAGGCCATCGCCGACCACCTGAACCGGGTGCTCGGCTGAACACCCCGCTCCCCGACAGCACACCGCAAGGAGCCGCCCGTCATGTCCGACCGCCCGTCCGTTCCCTGCCTCGGCCTGTCCCGCCGCACCCTCGCCAAGGCCGCCGCCCTCGGTGTCGCGGGCGCGCTCACCGGCACCTGGAGAGCCTCGGCCGCCGACGTCACCGTCACCCAACTGGGGCCCCGCACCTACGACTTGGGCATCCCCTCGGCCGCACTGGGCCGCACCGCGCCCGTACGGATCATCCTGCCGACCTCCTACGCCGCCCGGCCCGACCGCACCTGGCCGGTGCTCCATCTGCTGCACGGCGCGCACGACGACTACAACTCGTGGACCCGTGAGACGGACATCGAGGCGTTCACCGCGAACCGGGATCTGATCGTCGCCATGCCGGACGGCGGGCCCACCGGCATCCCCACACGCTGGAAGACGGGCCCCGACTACGAGACCTTCCAGCTCCAGGAGGTCACCGCGGTCCTGCGCGCCGCCTACCGGGCCTCCACGGTCCAGGCCGTCGCCGGGGTCTCGACCGGCGGATACGGCGCCATGGCGCACGCCGCCCGCCATCCGGGAACGTTCGTGGCCGCGGCGTCGTACAGCGGAATACCCGCCACCACCGTGACGAACATGCCGACGATCGTCCAGGCGATCGTGGGCCGGGAGGGCCTCAACCCCCTGTCGCTGTGGGGCGCGCCGGCGCTCGACGCCGCCACCTGGCAGGACTTCAACCCCGTGGCACGTGCGAGCGCCCTGCGCGGCACCGCGCTCTAC
Organism: Streptomyces sp. NPDC002680; assembly: GCF_042889145.1. Taxonomy (NCBI): domain Bacteria; kingdom Bacillati; phylum Actinomycetota; class Actinomycetes; order Kitasatosporales; family Streptomycetaceae; genus Streptomyces; species Streptomyces sp. NPDC002680. The sequence goes on along the minus strand of NZ_JBIAQP010000013.1, from coordinate 98,886 downwards.
GTCTCCGTCGGCACCGGCAGCCTCACCGGCGGGCTCGACACCGTCATCGCCCTCGCGCGGCTCATCAGCGGCGGCATCGCAGCTGTGCTGCCCGGGGTCCTGGAGAGCCTGGTGGCACCTTCCACGCAGAACTTCGTCACCGCTCTCGGGCAGTTGGGCATCCCCGCCACCCAGCACCTCTACCAGGGCGGCGGGCACCAATGGAGCGACTGGCAGCGGGAGTTCACGGCCTCATGGCCGGTCCTCGCCGGGGCGCTCGGGCTGCCGGTCTGACCCGTACGGAATTGTCCGTACGGCTTTGTCACGCTCGGACAACACCTGGGTTTCGACTTGTAACTCCGGTACAGGCCAGGGCAGTTGGGTGGGGGATATCGTCGGTGGTGCCGCCTGACCGACGGCTAGGAGCAAACTGTATGGACCCTTTCGCCGTTGCCCCCCGCCAACTGGCAGAATTTCTGCGCCCGCATCTCGACGAGATCGCCGACGAAGTCGCCCGCGAGGTGCAGCTTGAGGTGCCCGAGTACGCACGGCCGGCCGACGACACGTACGTGCGGACCATCAGGGCCGGAGTCACCCAGGCCCTGACACTCTTCGTGGACCGCATCGCCGGCAGTGGCCAGGAGCACGACCGGGAGCGCGTCGTCCGTACCTACCAGGAGATCGGGCGCGGCGAATCCGGTGAGGGACGTGGCCTCGAAGTGCTCCAGGCCGCGCTCCGGCTCGGCGGGCGGGCCGCGTGGCGGCGCATGATGAAGGCCGCCGACGAACTCGCCCTGGACTCCAGCGACGTGGCCGCGCTCGCGGACGCGGCCTTCACCCACATGCACGAGATCATGCAGGCGGCCACCGAAGGCCACACCGAGGCCCGGTTGCGCAGCACCGGTGAGTTACAACGGCGCCGACAGCGCCTCCTCGACCTGCTGTTCGCCGATCCGCCGGCCTCGGCGGAGGCGGTCGGGGAACTGGCCCGCACCGCGCGCTGGCCGCTGCCGCAGCGGGTCGCCGTCATCGCCGTGGGCGGGCCCGAACGGGAGGACGACGAACGACTGCTGCTGCCTTCCGGAGTGCTGGCCGACATGACCGCCCGCCCGGCCCGGCTGGTCATCCCGGACCCGGACACGACCGGCCCCTCGCACGGGCGCGCTCTCGCCCCGGCACTGCATGGCCGGCTTGCCGCGGTCGGCCCGACGGTCCCGCTCGCCCAGATCGCGGACTCGCTGCGCTGGGCGGCCCGCGCTCTCTCCCTCATGCGGCGCGGTGTGCTGCCCGCCGAGGGCCTGATCCGGTGCGCCGACCATCTCTCGACGCTGATCCTGTACGCGGACGAGCCCCTGGTACGGGCCCTGTCGTACCGGGTTCTCGCGCCGCTGGCCGGAATTCCGGCCCCTCAGCGCGACCGGCTGGCGGAGACGCTGCTGGCGTGGCTGCAGAGCGAGAGCAGTGTCGGGGGCACCGCCCAGCGACTGCACCTCCATCCGCAGACCGTGCGGTACCGGATGCGCCAACTGGAGAAACTGTTCGGTGAGGCCCTGCGGGACTCGGAGACCCGTTTCGAGCTGGAAGTGGCCCTGCGGGCCGGCGCGGCCTCCGGGCCGTCGCGCGAGCACGCCCGAACGGCACCGGAATCCGTCCGCTCCCCGGTCTCCCCGCTGCACCCGACCGACGCCTGACCCCCGGGCCGTGGGGCTCGCCGTTGCCCGGGGATCAGGCGTCCGGGGCCAGACAGACCGGGAGGGGATTGGCCGAGGGCGCCGGGTCGGCGAGGTGGGCGGCGGCGCGTTCCGGGCCGAGGAAGGGAGCCAGCACGGAGAAGGTCAGTCCGGGCAGGAGTCCGGGCAGTTCGGCGGTCCGGCCGGCGGCGATCCGCCGGTGGATCGCGGAGTACACCCCGCCGACGACCGTGTCGACCAACTCCTGTGCGGGCACGGGCAGTTCGACTTCGGGAAGGTCGGTGAAGAAGTCCCGGAAGCGGGCCAGCAGCGCCTCGCGGGCCTCCCACCCGGCGGGTCCGACCGCGTCGATCTCCACGATGGCCATGACCGCGAACGCGGGCGCCTCCGCGAGGATGCCGAGCAGCGCGCCGAGCCCGGCGCGCACCGCGCCCGGCCAGTCGGCGGCCTGGGCGTGGGCCTCCTCCATGGCTTCGACGACCAGGGCGGTGCCGTACCGGTGGGCGGCGAGGAAGGCGTCCTCCTTGCCCTTGAACAGCTCGTAGAACACCGGCCTGGTCACGCCCGCCGCCTGGCAGATGTCGCTGACCCGGGTGCGGGCGTAGCCGGCCTGGGCGACGGTGCGGACGAAGCCGTCGAGCAGCCGGTCGCGCTGGTTCGCGGCGACCACCTCGGGCGGGGTACGTCGCGGACCTCGCCGCAGCGAGCGCTCCGGGTCACGTCCCGTGCGCGTGCCGGGCAGCACCAGGGGCGGTTGCGCCGACGTGCCTGTGGCCATTCCACATCCTTCTCGGGAATTGGCACGCAGTGTGCCTTGACTTGAATACCCGTCAGGTTTACAACTCTCACAGGTTTTCTTCTTGCGCGGACCTCCGGCGGGGAAGCCGCCGGCGCCGCCAGTTTCACGCACCCGCAAGGCCGCCAACAAGTCACCCGCGTCCCTGACGTCGGATCAGGAACGCGCACCGGTCCGGCCGTTCCCGTAGCCCGGGGACCGCCATGCCCGGGCACCGCCCTCGCCCCGAGTCGGGAGGGCGGCGACCCGGCCGCACCGCCCACCCTCGTCCCTAGGACACCCGCATGCGCAGAAACACCGTCTCCGCTCTCGCCGCCACGGCCGCCCTGACGGCCCTGGCGCTCCTCCCCGGCACGGCCGTCTCCGCGGACAGCGCCGTGCTCACCCACGGCAGCGCCGCCGGCACCGCCGTCTCCGTCGGCGACGTGCTCACCGCCTCGCTGGCGAGCGGCACCACGGCGACCCTCGCCTCCAGCAGCAGCGGCACCTCCGGCATCACCTGCACCGGCTCCTCGCTCGCCGCCACGGTGACGTCGAACCCCGCCGCGCCGGGCACCGCCACCGAGTCCGCGACCTCCCAGACCTTCAGCGGCTGCACCAGCAACGTCCTCGGGGTCACCTCGGTCCGGAGCATCACGGTCAACGGCCTGCCCTACACCACCTCCGCCTCCTCCGACGGCACCGTCACGGTGACCCCGTCCTCGGGCGGCACGATCCGGACCACGGTGGTCCTCGCCACCCTGCTGGGCTCCGTCACCTGCGTCTACCAGGCGCCCAGCCTCTCCGCGGTGAGCTCCAACAGCTCCAACAGCCTGACCTTCACCAACCAGGCGTTCACCAAGGTCTCCGGCTCGGTGCTGTGCAACGCGAACGGCTACTTCACGGCCACGTACGCGCCCGTGGTCGACAGCAGTGTCGGCGGCGCCCCCGCCATCTACACCAACTGACATGCCGTCCGGGAGGACTCCCGTGAAACCGTTCCCGCAGAGGGCGCTCATCGCCGTCCTGGCGCTCGTCGCCTCGATCACCCTCGGCCTCGCCACCCCCGCCCAGGCCATATCCGCCAACCCCTACCAGCGCGGCCCGGACCCGACCTGGGCGAGCATCACCGCTGTCACCGGCCCGTTCGCCATCACCTCGGTCAACGTGCCGTCGGGCAGCGGCCCGGGCTTCAACAACGGCACCGTCTACTACCCCACCGACACCGGCCAGGGCACCTTCGGCGCCATCGTCGTCATGCCGGGCTTCTTCGCCTCGCAGTCGCAGATCGCCTGGTACGGGCCCCGGCTGGCCTCCCAGGGCTTCGTGGTGATGACCCTGGACAGCAACGCGCCGTGGGACCCCCCGGCCGACCGCGGCCGGCAGCAGCTCGCCGCGCTCACCTATCTGACGACCAGCAGCGCGGTGAAGAGCAGGATCGACCCGTCTCGGCTGGCCCTGATGGGCTGGTCGATGGGCGGCGGCGGCACGCTGCAGAGCGCGGCGAGCACGCCCTCGCTCAAGGCGGTCATCCCGCTGGCGCCCTGGGACGTCACCAACGTCGGCGATCAGATCACCGTACCCACCATGATCTTCGGTGCCGACGGCGACACCGTCGCCTCCGTCGACACCTTCGCGCTGCCCGCCTACAACGCTCTGACGAACGCCCACGACAAGGCGTTCATCGAACTCAAGGGCGCCGACCACTTCACCTTCGCGAGCCCCAACACCACGGTCGCCGAGTACAGCCTGTCCTGGCTGAAGCGCTTCGTGGACAACGACACCCGCTACGACCAGTTCCTCTGCCCGAACCCGAACGACCCCAACACGGTCGTCTTCGAGAGCACCTGCCCGCTGTAGACCGATCCCGGAGCGCGGCAGGCACGGGCCGTCACCACGGCCCGTGCCTGCCGCGTTCCCGCACGTGGCCCCACGAGCTGGACAAGAGCGCCCAGGGCACACCGGGATTCGGCCCCGTGCCGTCGAACGCCGTCGACGGGCTGCGACGCAACACAGGGGTCGGCCATCTGCGGCCTGCCCTCGACCGCCCGAACCTGACGGTGGTGGGCGACTGCCCGGTGCTGAGGGTGGTCATCACCGGGGGCCGTGCCACCGGGGTCCTCGTCGAACGGGGCGGGCGGCGCACCGTGCTGGAGGCGGGCGAAGTCGTGCTCTGCGCCGGGGCGTTCGCCACCCCGCACCTGTTGCTCCTGTCGGGTGTCGGACCGCGTGCGGATCTCCAACGCCTGGGCCTGCCTGTGGCGAAGGACGCCCCCGCCGTCGGCGCCCGCCTCAGCGACCATCCCCAGGTGGTCCTGGAATGGGCCCCGCGCCAGGATCTGCCCGACCCCACCGACTCCTGGCTCGGCGGCTGCCTCCACCTGTCCACCTCCGACGGCGCCCACCCCGGTGATCTGGAGGTCCTCCAGTCCCTGGCCCCGATGGCGGCCCTGGTCGGCGGTACCGTGACCGCCCCGGGAGCCCCTCTGGCCTTCCTGGTGTCGGCCCAGACCCCTCGGCGGACGGGCAGGCTGCGCCTGGGCTCGGCCGACTCCGCGACGCCCCCGCGCATCGACTACGGCTATCTGCGGGCACCCGAGGACCGGCGCCGACTGCGTGAAGTGGTCCGCGCCACGGCGTCGTTGACCGCCACCCACGCATTCGGCGAGGTGTCCCGTATCCTCCTCGGCCCCGACCCCGGCACACTCGCCGACGACCGTGCCCTCGACGCGTGGATCTCGGCGCACCTCGGGACCGCCCAGCACACCTGCGGCACGGCACCGATGGGACCGGCCGACGACCCCGCCACCGCCGTCGACCAGTACGGCCGGGTCCATGGCATCGCCGGGCTCCGCGTCGCCGACACGTCGATCCTCCCGGAGGCACCCGTGCGCGGCCCCGCGGCCACGGCCGTCCTCATCGGCGAACTCGTCGCCCACGCCATGCGTCACGACCTGCGCTGATCAGTGGTGCGAGACGTGGGTCCCGCCGCTCCTCAGGCCCCACCCTGGGCCGGGGTGCGCATGGCTGTTATTCGGCCGGTTCCATACCTGCTTCAGTGGTATGGACCATCGATGTTCGGTGGGTGGGCCGCCGGGCTCACCTACTCGTGTAACGGCGTGCTGACCAGCACTTGAGCCCCTCGCGCCCTATCCGCCCCATCGGCAGCCCCGACGGGAAACAGTCGAATCGGTTGCCTGGTCGACCTGTTGAACACCTGTGGTTTTCCGCCATGTCTCACAGTGCGGCCACAAAGGGCTCACAGTTTCTCCACTATGTTGACCAAGTCGAAGCGGAACGGCTGGCCCCTGAGGGAGATGCCGGCGTCCCGCCCAGGAGTTACGTCCGCTCCCAAGGAGCCGAACTCCGTCCCGCGCAAGGAGTATGTCCGCTCCCAGAGAGCCGTGCTCCCCCCTGCCCCGAGAGGGAACCTCACCGCATGAAGCGGACCACACGCACTGCCGCACTGGCGGCGGGCGCGCTCATCGCCGCGCTCGGCCTGCCCGCCGGTACGGCACACGCCGACACGACACCCCGAGTGGACCTGCGGGTCCTCGTGGTGAGCGATGGGGGACCGGCGACCGACGCCATCACGGCGGAACTCGACACCGTCGGTACGCCGTACACGGAGATAGACCTCGGTGCGGCCGGCCGGCCGATCATCAACGCGGCCTTCCTCGCGGACACCGTGGGCGGCCTGCCGCGCGCCAAGTTCCAGGCCGTCGTGCTGCCCAACGACAACCCGTTCGCGGCCGGTTCGGCGGAGATGGCGGCGCTCGCGGCCTACGAGCGGACGTACGGCATCCCCCAGGTCGACGCGTACACCTATGCCCGCCCGGCGGCGGGACTGCAGGACGTCGCCCAGGGCGGCTACGCGGGCACCGTCGACGGCGTGCAGGCCGCGGTGACCACGGCCGGTAAGGCGGGCCCCTTCGGCTACCTCGACGGCCCGGTCCCCTTCGAGAACAACTCCCCTACGGTGAGCGAGAGTTACGCGTACCTGTCGACACCCGCGGCGGGCGCCGACTTCACGTCGTACGTCGACGCCCCGATCCCCGGGAAGTCGACGCGGGGCTCGCTGGTGGGGGAGTACCGGCACGACGGACGGCGCGAACTCGTCGTCACCTTCGTCTACAACCAGAACCAGCAGCAGTTCCGGCTGCTGGCCCGCGGCATCGTCGAGTGGATGACCGGCGGGGTCCATCTCGGCGCCACCCGCAACTACTTCGCCGTGCACGTGGACGATGTCTTCGCGTCCGACGACCGCTGGAACAGCACCCTCAACTGCACGCCCGGCGACGTCGACTGCACCGACCCGAACGCCACTTCGGACCCGATCCGCATGACCGCCGCGGACGTCACCTTCGCCACCGACTGGCAGACCCGGCAGGGCCTAACCCTGGACCTGGCCTACAACGCGGTCGGCACCGTCGACCAGCGCGCCGACAACAACGGCGTGGACCTCCTGGCCGACTCGCTCCTCGCCAGGAAGACCCAGTTCCGCTGGATCAACCACACCTACACCCACGCCTTCCTGGGCTGTGTGCAGAACATCACCGTGGTGCCGTGGAAGTGCGACACCAACGCCAACGGCACCACCAAGTGGGTCAGTACGGCCGACATCTCCACCGAGATCGCCACCAACCGCGCCTGGGGCCAGACCGCCGGACTCCCGCTGAACAACAAGGAGTTGGTCACCGGCGAGCACTCCGGCATGAAGGTGCTGCCGCAGCAGCCGGTCGACAACCCCAACCTGGCCCTCGCCCTCTCCCTGAACGGCATCACCTGGCTCGGCTCGGACAACTCCCGTGAGCCCGCCCAGCGTCTGCTCGGCCCGGCCACGACCGTGCCCCGCTACCCGGTGAACGTCTTCTACAACGCGGGCCGCGCGGCCGAGCAGGTCGACGAGTACAACTGGATCTACACCAGGCGCGCCCAGGGCGGCAGCGGCATCTGCGAGGACAACCCGGCCACCACCACCTGCCTGCCGGCACCGCTGAACACGGCCACCGGCTACGCCGGCCACATCGTGCCGCAGGAGGTCCGCGCCGCGCTCGGGCACGTGCTCTCGGGCGACCCCAAGCCGCACTTCATCCACCAGTCGAACCTCACCGAGGACCGCCTCGCCTACCCGGTCCTCAACGGCGTCCTCGACGGCTACCGAGCCCTGTTCGCGGACAACACCCCCGTGGTGAACCCGCGGATGGAGGACATCGGCATCGAACTCCAGCGCAGGGCCGCCTGGCAGAAGGCACTCCAGGCCGGCCAGGTGACCGCCTACCGCATCGGCAACGCGGTCACCGTCCAGGCACCGTTCGGGCTGGCCGTCAGCGGCTCCGCGCCGATCGGGACCACCGTGGCCGGCGTTGCCTTCGGGACGCCGTACGCGGGCCGGCTCTCCGGCTGGAACATCTCCAACGGCCTCCCGGTCACGCTCACCGTCCCGGCCTCCGCCACGGCCACCGTCGCCTCCGGGAGCCTCACGGCGACGACGCCCGCCCCGGACACCCGCGTCCCCGCAGGCGTCACCGAGCAGGCTCCGGACACCGCGACCAACTGAACGGCGCACCGACCCACGCACAGGACCGAACGGTGCGCCCCTCCACCGGGGGCGCACCGGGCGGGAACCACCCCACACCTCGGCCGTGGAGCCCATTGATGCACGTTCCCCACGACGCGCGACGCCCCAGCCGGGCGCGCGTCACCCTGCTCACCGAAGGCACCTACCCGCACAGCCACGGCGGCGTGAGCGTCTGGTGCGACCAACTCGTCCAGGGCATGCCCGACTTCGACTTCGACGTCATAGCCGTCACCGGCACCGGACGCGAACCGCTCGTCTGGGAACTGCCCACGCACGTCTCGCGGGTCAGCTCCGTCCCCATGTGGGGCGATCCGCCCGAGGGCCGCGCGCCCCGGGGCCGTGCCCGCGCCCGACTGGCCGACGCCTACGAGGAGTTCCTCACCGCCCTGCTCGACCCGCACGCCGAGGCCCGCTTCCCGCGCGCCCTGTACGTGCTGGCCCGGGCGGCGGCGGGCCGGACCCTCAGCCCCTTCCTGCGCGGCGACCGGGCGATCACGATCCTCACCTCGGTGTGGAACCGGCCGGGACCGGCCGTGCGCGAGGCCGCCCCGAGCCTGCACGACGCGCTCACCGCGACCGCCCTCCTGGAACACGCCCTGCGCCCGCTGGCCGTACCGCTCCCGCGCACCGGTGTCACGCACGCGGTCAGCGGGGGTCTCGCCGTCCTGCCGGGCCTCGCGGCACTCGACCAGCACGGTGTGCCCCTGCTGCTGACCGAGCACGGCGTCTATCTGCGCGAGCGTTACCTGGGCTACCGCATCGCGCCCTACCGCTGGCCGGTGAAGGCGGTAGTGCTCGGCTTCTTCCGGCTGCTGGCGCAGGAGAGCTACCGGCGGGCCGCCCTGATCACCCCCGGCAACCGCTACAACCGGCTGTGGGAGGAACAGGGCGGCGCCGCACCGGAGTCGATCCGCACGGTCTACAACGGCGTGGACCCGACGGCCTTTCCACCCGCCGGACCCGAGCCGCAGGGACTCACCCTCAGCTGGGCCGGCCGGGTCGACCCCATCAAGGACCTGGAGACCCTGATCCGCGCCTTCGCGCTCGTACGGGCCCAACTCCCGGACGCCCGGCTGCGGTTGTTCGGCGGTACACCGCGCGGCGGCGAGGCCTACCGGGAGCGCTGCGAGGCGCTGGCCGCCGAACTCGGGCACGCCGACGCCGTCACCTTCGAGGGCCGCGTCGACGACATCCGGGACGCCTACGCGGCCGGCAGCGTGGTGATGCTGTCCAGCATCAGTGAGGGCTTCCCGTTCACCCTGATCGAGGCTATGTCGTGCGGGCGGGCGACCGTCTCCACCGACGTGGGGGGCGTACGGGAGGCGGTCGGCGACGCCGGATTCGTGGTGCCACCGCGTGATCCGGCGTCGATGGCCGCGGCGGCGCTGGAACTGCTGGGCGACCCGGCGCGGCGCCGGGCGATGGGCGAGGCGGCGCGGTTGCGGGTGATCGAGCAGTTCACGCTGCGCCACACCATCGACACCTTCCGCGCGATCTATCGTGAACTGCCCACGCTGGACCGCGAGTTCGAGTGCGTACCGGTCCTGGCGGAGCCCCTCGTCGGGGTCGCCGGATGAGCGGGCCGATCTTCCTGGAGCCCAGCGGTGCCGAGCAGGACACGCTGATGCTGCGGCTCTCCGACCTCCAGCCGCCACGCCGTCGGCCGCGTTGGGCCGTGAACGACTCCACGCTCACCATCCGGCTGCCCTGGCTCGGTCCCGACGAGGAGGCGGTGAGCCGCCTCGCCGCCGAACTCGCCGACCGTATCGGGCCCGCCGTCCACCCCTACGAGGTGGCCGCGATCCTGGAGGCGGAGGGCCTTTCGGCATCGACGATCAGGAACCGGTACGGCCACCCCGACCTGTTCTCGCTGGCCGCCGCGCTGTTCGAGCTGGTGCCACGGACGTTCGCGGAACCGGCCCCGGCGGCCGACCCGTGGCGTCCCGACACGGCGCGCTGTCTGCTGCGGGGGGTGCTGTTCGCCCTGCCGGGCCTCGCGTACCTGCTCACCGCGCCGCTGTGGAACGCGGGGGAGCACGCCGCCGCGCTGATCATGGCGGGGCTGGTGTCCTGGGCCTGGGGCCAGGCGCTCGGTCACCGCGCCCACCTGCGGCTGGCGACCGGACGGCGCGAAGGCGGCCGTACCCTGCTGGCAGGTGCGCCCCTGGGTGCGCTGGTGGCCACCGCGGCTGCCGCACCGCTCGCCGACAGCGGGCCGTTGCTCCTGGCGGCGGCAGCGCAGTCGGTGTATCTGGCGGCGGCCGGGGTGCTGCTGGTGCTGGGCCGCGAGCGACTGCTGCTGGCCGCGCTCTCCCCGCTGATCGCCGGGGCCGCCGTACTGCCCTGGTGGGAGCCCGGGGACCTCGTGCGGGCCGAGCTGCCGACGCTGGCCCTGATGGGCACGCTCGTCGCGGCCGTCCGGGCGCTCAGGGAACCCCTCGCGACGCCCGCCGTGCCCGGCGCGGTCCGGCCGCGGGTGCGGTCCTCCCTGCCGTACGGCCTGTTCGGCCTGGCGGCCGGGGTGCTGGTGCTCTTGGAGGCGCGCCAGGAGCCGTACGCGGTGATCGTGCTGACCGTCAGCATGGGGCCTGCGGAGTGGCTGCTGTACCGCTACCGAGGGTTGTCGGTGGCCGCGCTGCGCGCCGCCGCGACACCGGCGGAGTTCCTGCTGCGCACGGCCGGCATCCTCACGCTCTGCCTGATCGGCCACCTGCTCCCGCTGTGGCCGGTGGCCCTGCTCACCGGCGTCGGACCCGCCGCGCTGCTGTCGCTCGCGGCGGTCCTGTGGATCGCCCTGCTGCTCCAGGCGTTCGGGGCGGCCTGGCCGTCGGCGCTCGTCTGCCTCACCGCGGCGGGCGGCGCCGGGGCCGTGACACTGCTCGGCCTGCCGCCGGGCCCGGCCGACGCGCTCGCCCTGTGGTGCGGCACCGCCGCGCTGTATCTGTCGGCCTGCGCGCTGTGGCTGCTCGGCCGTCCCGCGCCCCACGCGTGAGCGGCCCGCCCCACACGCGTTCGCCGCTCACCTCCCCACACCTCAACTCATCGGAAGGACCACCGAGTTGACCTCCGCACCGATCGCCGCCGTCACCGGAGCCGAGGGGTTCATCGGCTCCCATCTCACCGAGGCACTGGTCGCCTCCGGGCACCGGGTCCGGGCCATGGCCCAGTACAACTCCTTCTCCTCCTACGGCTGGCTGGAGACGCTGCCGAGCGACGTCCTCGACCAGGTCGAGATCGTCCTCGGTGACGTACGGGACCCCGGCTCGGTCCGCGGCCTCCTCGAAGGCGCCGACTGCGCCTACCACCTGGCCGCCCTCATCGCGATCCCGTACTCCTACCAGGCACCCCACAGCTACGTGGACACCAACGTCACCGGCACCCTCAACGTCCTGGAGGCGGTCCGCGCCCTGGGCACACCCCGGCTGGTGCACACCTCCACCAGCGAGACGTACGGCACCGCCCTGACCGTACCGATCACCGAGCACCATCCGATCAACACCCAGTCGCCGTACGCCGCTTCGAAGGCGGGCGGGGACCGGCTGGCCGACAGCTACCACGCGAGCTTCGAGACGCCCGTGGTGACACTGCGGCCCTTCAACACCTTCGGGCCGCGTCAGTCGATGCGGGCCGTGATCCCCACCGTCATCGGTCAAGTGGCCGCCGGGGAACGGACGATCACCCTCGGCGACCTGCGCCCCACCCGGGACTTCACCTATGTCAAGGACACCGCGCAGGCCTTCCTGGCCGTCGGCACCGCGCCCGCCGAGCGGGTGGTGGGACGCACCTTCAACGCCGGTACCGGCGGGGAGATCTCGGTCGGCGACCTGGTCGCGCTGATCGGCAAGGTGATGGACACCGCGCTCGACGTACGCGAGGACAGCGCACGCGTCCGGCCCGCCAACTCCGAGGTGATGCGGCTGATCGCGGACGCGAGCCGGCTCACCGCCGCGACCGGCTGGCAGCCCCTGCACACCCTGGAGGAAGGCCTGGCGCACACCGTGGAGTTCTTCCGCGACCCCGCCAACCTCGCCCGCTACAAGACCGGCATCTACAACATCTGACCCGTCGGGCACCGCCCTCACGAACCTCACCAACCCCACGAAGGAGGAGTCCCATGCACGCGGTGATCCTGGCGGGAGGCAAGGGTGTCAGGCTGCGGCCCTACACCACGGCGCTGCCCAAGCCGCTCGTCCCCATCGGCGACCAGCACGCCATCCTGGAGATCGTGCTGCGCCAGCTGGCCACGGCAGGCTTCACCCACGTCACCATCGCCATCGGCCACCTCGGCGAGATCATCCGCGCCTACGTCGGCGACGGCGCCCGGTGGGGCATGGACATCGACTACGCCACCGAGGAGAGCCCGCTGGGCACCATGGGCCCGCTGCTCACCCTGCGCGAGAAGCTGCCCGAGACGTTCCTGGTGATGAACGGCGACGTCCTGACCGACCTCGACTACGCGGACATGCTGCGCACGCACGAGGAGTCGGGGGCGCCGCTGACCATCGCCACGTACGCCCGCAAGGTGCACATCGACTTCGGGGTGCTGACCACCGACCTGTCGAAGGTGGTCGCCTTCACCGAGAAGCCGAGCATGGACTACCGCGTCTCCATGGGTGTCTACGGAGTCTCCCGCGACACCCTGGACGGCTACACGCCCGGACTGCCGCTGGGCTTCGACGAGTTGGTCCTGGACCTGATACGGGATCAGAACCAGCCGCACGCGTACGACTTCGCGGGCTACTGGCTCGACATCGGGCGTCCCGACGACTACGACCGGGCCAACGCCGAGTTCACCTCCCGCAAGTCCCATCTCCTCAAGGGGGCCTGAGCAAAACATGCGCATTCTCGTCCTGGGCTTCACCGGCTTTCTCGGAGCCCATGTCGCCGAACGGCTGCGCGCCCTGCCGGGCGCTCAGGTCCTCGGTGCCGGCCGCTCCTCCGACGCGGACCACGGCGTCGACCTCGCCTCCGTCCGTCCGGAGGAGCTGGCCAAGACCCTGGCCTCGGTGGAGCCCGACGCGGTGGTCAACTGCGCCGGCGCGACCGGCGGCGACGCCGTGACCCTCGCCGAGGTCAACGCCCGTGGCCCGGCGGTACTGTGCGCCGCGCTGCGGGAGGCGGCCCCGGAGGCCCGGCTGGTCCACCTGGGCTCGGCCGCCGAGTACGGGCCGGGCGAGCCGGGAATCCTGGTGACGGAGTCCGCGGCGACCCGCCCGACAGGCCCGTACGGGGCGACCAAACTGGCGGGCACGGTCGCCGTCACCGCCTCCGGACTCGACTCGGTGGTACTGCGGGTGGGCAATCCGGTCGGCCCCGGGGCGCCGCCCGCCGGGCTGCCGGGTCGGCTGACCGCGCTGCTGCGGGACGCCGGCCGCGGCTTCGACGCGGTGCTGCGGGTCGGCGACCTGTCCACCCACCGGGACTTCGTGGACGTACGCGATGTGGCGCGGGCGGTCCAACTCGCGGTCACCGCGCCCGAACCGCTGCCACCGGTGCTGAACATCGGCTCCGGCAGGGCCGTCCCGGTGCGCGAACTGGCGCACGGCCTCGCGGCGAAGGCCGGTTTCCGGGGCCGGGTGGAGGAGAACGCCGGGAGCGGACGCTCGATCCGCTCCAGCGAGGTGTCGTGGCAGTGCTCCGCGATCGGCGCCGCCGAGGAGGCCCTGGGCTGGCACCCCCTCCACACCCTCGACGAGGCGCTCGCCGCCCTGTGGGAAAGCGACGGCTCACCGTGAGTCTGCTGGTCCCGCTGTATGTGCACCCGACCGAGGACCCGGCCGCCTGGCACCGCCTGATCCAGACGGCCGGGCGGCACACGTACGGCGTGGTCCTCAACCCCGCGAACGGGCCCGGCGAGCATCCCGACCCCTCGTTCACCGCGGCGGCCAGGGCGCTCAGGAAGGGCGGCGCGCGGCTCCTCGGCTACGTCGACACCGACTACGGGGTGCGCCCACGGGCCGAGGTCGCGGCGGACCTGCGGCGGCACCAGGAGTGGTACGCGGTCGACGGCTGCTTCCTCGACCGGGTGACGGCGACACCGCACGCGCTGCCCGCCTGCCGACGGCTGGTGCGGACGCTGCGCAAGCTGGGCGCCGGGACGCTGGTCCTCAACCACGGGATGCACCCGGCACCCGGCTACGCCAAGCTGGCCGACCTGACCGTCACCTTCGAGGGCCACTGGTCGACGTACGTGTCGGTGTTCAGCCGCCCGTCGTGGGCGATGCGCCTGCCGCCCGAGCGGCTGTGCCACCTCGTGTACGGCGTTCCCGAGGCGCTGGTGCCGCTCGCGGTACGCACCGCGAGAGAGCGGGGCGCCGGGATCAGCGGCCCCGTGACCGGTGGACTACCCAACCCCTGGGCCGAGTTGACGCCCGCACTGACCGGAACGGATCAATGAGGCACACGGCACGAGCGATCCTGTTGGCACTGGCCCTGTCCCTGGCGCTGGCGGGCTGTTCCGGCACGGAGCCGGAGGACGGCCGCTGGCAGCCTGGCCCCGGGCTCGACTGGCAGTGGCAGCTCGACAGCAGGGTGGACCCGTCGGTGGACGTGCCCGTCTACGACATCGACGGCTTCGAGAACACGGCGGCGGACGTGGCCCGGCTGCACCGCGACGGCCGCAAGGTCATCTGTTACGTCAACGTCGGCGCGTGGGAGGACTTCCGGCCCGACCGGGCCGCCTTCCCCAAGTCGGTGCTGGGTGAGGAGAACGGCTGGGCGGGCGAACGCTGGCTGGACATCCGGAAGCTCTCCGTGCTGCGGCCGATCATGGAACGCCGCTTCGACATGTGCCGAGGCAAGGGCTTCGACGCGGTGGAGCCGGACCTGGTGGAGGGCTACAACAACGACACCGGGTTCCCGCTCTCCGCCACCGACCAGCTCCGCTACAACCGCGTGATCGCGGACATCGCCCACGACCGCGGACTGTCGGTGGGCCTGAAGAACGACCTGCCCCAGATCCCCCAGCTCCTCTCCGACTTCGACTTCGCGGTCAACGAGGAGTGCGCCCAGTACGACGAGTGCGCGGAACTCACGCCGTTCGTCGCGGCCGGCAAGGCGGTGTTCCACGTCGAGTACGCCGTTCCGACGGGCCGTTTCTGCGCCGAGTCGCGGCGGCTGAACCTGTCGTCGATGCAGAAGCGACTGGAACTCGGGGTGTGGCGCAAGCCGTGCTGAAGCGGGAACACGTGGACGTCGCCGTGTGGATCAGGGCCAGGACGGACCGTGTCACGTGCCTCGCAGGCCGGGGAACAGCGCGCGGGCGCGGTCGGGGTCCGGTGAGACGAAGACGCCGTCCGCTGCCACCAGGACGGTGGAGAGGTCCTCTTCGGTGGTGATGGTGCCGGACACGGAGATCCTGCGGTCCTCGACCCCGGTGACCCGGGCGTACACGCGCAGGGGCGTCTGCAGGGGAACGGGACGGCGGTAGCGGGTCTGGAGAGAGACGGTCATCCCTGGCATCCCGGCCGCGGCGCAGGCCCACCCCATCAGCTCGTCCAGGAGCATGGCGCTCATGCCTCCGTGTCCGTAACCGGGCGGCCCTTCGTGGGCGATGCCGAGGACGCAGGTTCCCGCGACTCCGCCATCGGCCGGTGCGACGCGCACGGGGGGTGCGAGCGGGCTGCCGGCTCCGGTGACGGGGCTGTACATCCGCACTCCTCCCGGGAACTCGTCCACCGACGGGATCTCGGCGCGGGCGCGGCGTCGCCCGGTCAGCTGACCGGTGAGCGTGCGGACTCCGTCCGCCACGCGGTGCAGGGTGTCCGGCGAGGCCGCGGTACGGACGGTGGCGTCGACCAGGGCACGCAGTTCGTGACCCAGTACGGCGATCGCCGCCCGTTCGTGGTCCGGTTCCTTCCGCGCCGGTCGTTCCTGGACGGTGCTCGTCGTGGAGTGGTGGTCGAGGGGTGATTTCATCGGTTTGTCTGGGTGTCCTTGTGCCGTGTGCCGCGGCTCGGTGGTGTGGGGTCAGCCTGCGGTGGGGGAGAGGGGGGTGTCGCGTACGAAGACGGGCTTGAGGTGCTTCTCCGGTAGTGCGTCGGGGAGTTGTTCCCAGTCGAGGACGTGGGAGACGACGCGTTCCGGTGAGACCTTGCCGGAGGCGGCGAGTTCGAGGGCGTCGGGGATGTGGTTGCGGACGTTGTCTCGGGCGATACGCAGCGTGACGCCGGTGAGGTACATGTCGAGCAGGGGTAGTTCGCCGGGGCGGAAGTGGTTGCCGGCGGACTCACAAATGCCTTCGGGAGCAAGGGACTTGACGGCGAGGGCGAGCTGGTCGACGCGGCCGGTGGCCTCGACGGCGATGTCGAAGCCGTGTCGCACCGGTTCGAGCGTCTCGGCGGTGGCGGCACCGTAGCCCCGGGCGAGTTCGCGGTGTACGGGGTCGGGATCGACGTACAGGACGTCGGAGGCGCCGAGCGCGCGGGCGATGTCGCAGACGTAGAGGCCGATGCTGCCGCGGGCGACGACGAGGACGCGGGCACCGGGCTTGTTCTTGAGGTGCGGGGCGACCAGGCGCCAGGACAGGGACCAGTTGTCGCTGGCCGAGGCCATGGCGACCGGGTCGAGGCCGGCTGGCAGGGGTACGAGCATGGCGTCCGCGAACGGGACGCGGACCAGGTCGGAGAAGAGTCCGCCCCAACTGCCGCCGAGCGGCGCGCCGTACATGGCCATGTGCGGTACGGCCGTGCAGTGCGCGGTGAGTCCGGCGAGGCAGTGGTCGCAGGTCCCGCAGTTGATGGACCAGGGGACCACCACCAGGTCACCCGGGGTCACGGTGGTGACGTCGTCGCCGGTCTCGACGACCCGGGCCACGCACTCGTGGCCGAGGGCGAAAGGCGGGTCGATGAAGCCCCGGCCGGCCAGGATCATGGAGTCGACGTCGCAGGAGGTGGCGGCCACCGGAGCGACGATCGCTTCCCGGTCGGCCTGGAGCTTGAGGTCGGGCGCCTCACGCCACTCGACGGTGTTCCGGGCGACGTAGTTCAGCTCACGCATCGGCCTGCTGCCCCTTCGCCAGCGCCACCAGATCGGCGTAGCGGATGACGGAGCCGCTGGCGCCCCAGGTGCCGTCGGGCTGCTCGTGCACCAGCACCCACACGCGTAGGGCATCGGCGGGGGAGAGCCCGGCCGAGTCGAGCACGGTCCTGGTGGCGTCCTCGACCAGGCCGGCCTTACGCCGCTCGGACAGCGCGCCCTGCGGAACCGTCACGTCGACGAGGAAGCGCGGTGTGTCGTCCTCGGCGGTGGTCTGCGCCCCTTCGGGCAGCTCGACGAGGTAGCTCCAGGCCTGGGCGCGGAAGAACGCGGTGTCGGGTGCCCCTTCCCAGCGCAGCAGGACGGCGGCCAGGTCGCGTTGGACGGTCTTGCGGCTCCCCTCGGTGAGGGAACCGTGCGGGACGGTGAGCCGGATCATCGGCATGAGGAGATCTCCTTTCGGCGGGCGCGCGGGCTATGACGATCGTTATAACCGGAGATCACGCTAGACTATGACGAGCGTTATATCCAGATGGGAGTACGGTCTTGGCCAAATCCAGCACGCCGTCGCGCGAGCGCATCGTGGCCGGTGCGGCCGACCTGATCAGCAGGCGCGGCCTGAACGCCGCGAGCATCCGCAACCTCGCCAAACACGCCGGGGCGCCGCTCGGTTCGACCTACCACTACTTCCCCGAGGGCAAGCAGCAACTGGCCACCGAGGCGGTGCGGTACGCGGGCGGGACCGTCTCGCGCATCCTGCGCAAGGAGCTGGGGGAGGGCCCGGTCGCCGGATTGCGCGCCTTCCTGTCCCTGTGGCGCGGCATCGTCGTCGAGAGCGACTTCCGTGCCGGTTGCCCCGTACTGGCCGTATCCGTCGAGGAACCGCCGGCTGACGGGATCCCGCCCGCCCTCGTCGCCGCCGCCGAGGCGTTCGAGGACTGGGAGCGACTGCTCACCGCGTCGCTGCGCGAGCGCGGAGTGGCCCCCGACCGGGCCGAGGGTCTCGCGGCCCTGGTCGTGGCATCGGTCGAGGGCGCCACCGCCATGTGCCGCGCCAAGCGCAGCGCGCGACCCCTGGATCAGGTCGCGCAGCAGCTCGAAACCCTTGTCGTCGGCGCGCTCGACGGACCGGCTTGACGGCGCGGTTCTACCGGGTCAGGCGTCGATCGCCGCGCGGATCGCCTTGGCCTTCTCCTCGGTGAACACGCCGCCGGCCAAGAGGGTGAGGATGGACAGGACGCCGCCGCTCGGGCCCCAGCTGCCCTCGTCGATGACCCGGAAGTTGACCCACCAGGCCGGCGACGGCCGCGGCAGACCGCAGGCCTCGGCAAGGGCAGCTCAGGCTGTCGTCCGCGCCGTGCGGTGGTACGACGCCACCAGACCGGCCGTCGAACTCGGCGCCCCCCGGGGGGTCCAACTGCCCCCGGGACACGTACTCGTCGACCTGTTGGTGACGGCCGCTCCGGAGGTCCGGTGCGTCGCCCTGGACGAAGGCATCGACCGCGTCGCGCGTACCCCGCCCCGACACCAGGAAGGAACCACACCATGACCGCCCCCATCGTCGCCACCACGGCAGGAAAGGTCAGCGGCATCGAGATCGACGACGGGATCGTCACCTGGCGGGGCATCCCCTACGCGGCGGCCCCGCTCGGCGACCTGCGCCCGCGTCCGCCCCGGCCGGCCGAGCCGTGGAACGGGACGCGCGCCGCGACACGGTTCGGCGCGCCAGCCGTCCAGCCACCCCTGGCTGGAGTGGCTGCCCTCGCTGCTGCCCGCAGGTGCACTAGTCGGTAGGGGCCCGTCCCACGGGGACCGGACCGTCGAGGATCTCGGACACGTGATCAGCCAGGTCCGGCGGCAGCGCGGGGCCCGTGGGCGCGGAGAGTTCCGGCAGGGTGCACCAATGTGCGCCGTGGCGTGGTGGTCCCGGCCGGCGCAACCTGACCACGAAGAGGAACTCCTCGTGTCGGGTCACCTCGCCCGCCACGACGGACGAGACCGTCCGCCGGTGCGGGTGCCGCGGCCCTGGCTCCGTCGCCGGAAGGGCGAGGTCGGCGAGCAGGGAGTCCGCTGTCCCTTCGGCGGATTCGTCCGGTCGGCGGCGAACGCCTGGCAGGGTCCAACGCGGTGCGGTGCCGGGCCGCTCTTCTCCGACCAGGAGTATCCGGTCGTCGGTGTCGACGGCGATGAGCCGGACCCAGTACTCGGTGGGCCTACGAGGAATGATCACCCGGGCCGCACAGGGGTCCGGGAACCGGTGGAGTGCGCGATCGAGGCCGGGAGCGGTGTGCCGGAGCACGCGGCCACGAAGGCGGCGAAGAGCGCCTCGTCGCCGGAGATCTCGGGGTGCCACTGCACGCCCACCACGAACCGTCTCTCCGGATCCTCGACGGCTTCCGGCAGACCGTCGTCGCTGCGGGCGGTGACCCGGAGCCCGCCGGGGTCGGCGACACCCTGGTGGTGATGGGAGTTGACCCGCGTGGAGGGCCCGTACACGGCGGCTGCCCTGCTGCCCGGGGCGAAGGTCAGCTCGTGTTCGCCCAGAACCCCTTCGCGGGGGAGATGCCGGGTGTGGCCGAGGACGTCCGGCAGATGCTGGTGCAGCGTGCCGCCGTACAGGACGACGAGCAGTTGCAGGCCGCGGCAGACGCCGAGCACGGGCAGGTTCCGGTCCAGGGCCGCGCGGAGCAGCAGGAGTTCGCCGGCGTCCCGGTCCGGGCGGGGTTGGTCCGTGGCAGGGTGGCGGTCCTGGCCGAGGTGCGCCGGGTCGATGTCCGCGCCCCCGGGTAGGAGCAGACCGTCCAGCCGGTCCAGCACATCGGCGTCCCGGTCGTCCGGCGGCAGCACGACGGCTCTTCCGCCGGCCTGGGTGACGCCGTGGACGAAGGACTGCTGGATGACCGTGGCGTCGGTGTCCCAGATGTTCCAGCGGGCCTGCTCGCGATAGGCGGCAATGCCGATGACGGGGCGACGGCTCATGAGGCCACCCCCACGGCGTCCAGCGCCACGGTGTCCGGACCCACCGTGTCCGGACCCACCGTGTCCGGACCCACCGTGTCCGGACCCACGGAGTCCAAGCCGCCCTCGCGCAGGGTGCGCAGCGAGTTCGAGGCGAGGGCCAGGGCCGTACGCAGGAGAGGGGAGTCCGCGTCGAGGCGGGCGCCGACCCGGGGGCGGCGGCGGAGCCGGGCGGTGCGGTCGGCCAGTTCCCCGTACGATCCGTCTCCCTGTACGGCGGCCGAGAACACGTCGGCGAGTTCGACGAGGTCGGTGCCCGACAGGCCCTGATACGTGGGTTCGTTCAGGCCGATCCGTACGCCCTGTCCGGTGAACCCAGGCAGCCCGTCCAGGAAGTTGACCTTGATACCGGCCGCGGCGAGCCGGTCACTGGCCGTCTTCGGCGGTATCCCGTCGGCCGTGGTGTCCAGCCACAGTTGGTGCCCTGCGGAGTAACCCCGGTCGGCCGCCACGACCGTGAGGCCGCGCTCGGTGAGCAGCCGGCCGAACTCCTTGGTGTTGGCGACCACGTTCCGGGCGTACTCGATGCCGCCGAAGTCGCGGAACTCCAGCAGGGCGATGCCGAGACTGATCGTGGCGGCGAAGTGATGGCTGCTGATCAGAAAGTCCTGGGTGTCCCGGATGCGTTTCTCGATGTCGGGGTCCCTGGTGAGCAGGACCGCCTTCTGGGGCCCGGGGAACGTCTTGTGCGTCGAGCCGCCGTAGCTGTCCGCGCCCAGGTCGAGCGGATTGGGGAACACCCCGGCGAGGATCAGCCCGAACCAGTGGCTGGCGTCCACGTGCACCAGGGTCTCCGGGGAGGCCTTGCGCACGGTGGCCACCAGGCTCGCCACGTCCACGGGGAAGAGGCAGTGCGACTGGTCGACGTAGACGAGCGCGGGCCGCACCCGGCCGAGCAACTGTGCCGCGTGGTCCAGGTCGAGGCTGTGCGGGTCGGGCCCGCGCAGGTATTCGACACGCAGTCCCAGCCGCTGGGCGACGCTGGGGGTGGCGTAGTGGCCGCCGTTCTCGGGGGCGATCGTGACCACGGTGGAGCCGGGCTCCCCGCCGAGTGTGCCCAGCGCCAGCGTCATGGCGTTCAGTCCGCTGAGCGGCCGGGCGGACACATAGCGGGCCCCTCCGAGCTCCTCCAGGAGAGGCACGGTGAGGGCCGTCTCCAGGTCGCGCAGGCGCTCAGCGCCACGGAAGTGCCAGCGGTCGTCCTGGCCGCTCTCGTTGAAGAAGTAGCGGTGGTACGGGTCGAGTAACAGGGGGAGTTTGGCGAGGCCCGAGGTCGCGTTCTCGGAGGGGACCATGCTCAGGGTCCGGCCCGCCTCCTCCTCGTGTTCGGCGAGGAGCCGCAGGATGTCGTCGAGCGTCAGAGCGGTTTCTGGCACCTGTCTGCCTTTTCTCGTGTCGGGGAGGAGTGGTCAGTGGGAGCGGAGGGAGCCGCGCAGCTCGGTCAGCTCGACGTTGGTGGGGGCGGTGATCCGTACGCCGGAGACACGCCCGGGGCTCGTCCCGTCGAAGGCGCGGACGACCACACCGCGGTCCAGGAAGAACCGGTGGGCGGCGAGCGAGTCGTCGACCGCGACGAACCGGTAGTGGACCGGGACTCCGCGCACCACACCGTCGAACCGCTCGGCGAGGATCCCCTCCAGCTCGGTGGCGTCGCGCAGCAGGGCCGAGCGGGTGCGGTCGACCCAGGCGAGGTCGGTGAGGGCGGCGGTGGCCAGCACGCTGTCGATGTGCGAGAGCGTCCAGTTGAGCTTGCGCTCGGCGACCCGGCGCGCGATGTCGTCGTTGAGCGTCCACAGCGCACCGGTGCGGGTGCCCGCGATGCCGAACAGCTTGTTCGGCGACCTCAGGACCACCACGTTGGGCAGCCCGCCGCGCACCATGGACAGCTCGTGGTGGTCGGGGACGAACTCGATGTAGGCCTCGTCGACGATGAGGACGGACCGGGGGTTGGCGCGGGCGAGCGCGGTCAGGTCGTCGCGGTGCAGATAGAGGCCGAGCGGGTTGTTCGGGTTGGACAGGAAGACGTACGGATGGGTCCGCAGCGCCCGGCCGACCCGTTCCAGGCGGGTCCGTACGGTCTCCGTGGTTCCGGGCGGCGGGGGCAGATGGGTGGGGAACCAGCGGATGGTGTCCGTGTAGTCGGGGGTGATCACCGCGACCCGGTCGGTCGGCAGCAGCTGGGCGAGGACCCGGATGAACTCGGTGATGCCGCGACCCGGTACGAGCCGCTCCGGGTCGGCTCCCATGAACGCGGCGTAGGCCTCGGTGAACGCCTCCTCGGAGCCGTAGGGGTGGGCGAGGATGTGTTTGGGGTCGATGTCGCGCAGGGCGGTCGCGACGGACGGCGGGGGCCCGTACCGGTTCACGCAGGTGCCCAGGTCGAGATAGGGCCCGGCGGGAAGGCTCCGGAGGTCGCCGCCCTGGGACTCCAGCAAGGTCTGCACGGTCTGTTTCTCCTCAGGCGGGGGTGGGTGACGGGGGCCGTGCGGCGCGGCGGTACCGGTTCCAGACCACTGCCAGCGCGATGAGGGTGAAGACGACCATGCCGCGGATGAACACCCGGTAGCCGAGGACCGAGCCACCGATGCCCATGAGCATCGAACCGAGCGGAATGGTGGAGAAGACGGTCAGCCGCCGCAGGCTGAAGACACGGACGCGGATCGCGGCGGGAGTCAGCCGCAGCCAGACGGCACCGCCGACGGCGACGAGGACGGAGAACAGCCCGCCGGAGGCGGCCATCGCCACGACGACGGTCGCGGGCCAGGGCACGATCGTGGTGACGAGCAGCACGGTCAGGATGAGAGCGAAGGCGATGCTCGCCAGTCGCAGGCTCGCCCGGGTGTCGGCCGGCGGCGGGACCCGGACCAGGACCAGACAGCCGACCAGCATGCCCACGCCGTACGCCGAGGACGCGGTGCTGTACAGGGCCGCCTGCTGGCCGGTGGAGATGCCGTATTCGGCGTTGAAGGCGGGCAGGACGGAGTAGAAGGGGAAGACGATCAGATTGCCCAGAGCCCCGAAGAACACCAGGAACACCAGCTCTGGGTAGCTCCGGATGAGCCGGAGCGATCCGGCGGCGTCCCGCCACACGTTCCGCAGCAGGTTCACCGGGTTCAGCGAGTTCGCCGTGATGGGCGTACGGGTGTCGGCGCGCGGTTGCGGTACGGCCGCCGCCGATGCGGCGACCGCCCGGCCGAGCAGCGGGACCGCGCCCAGGGCGAGCAGTGCGCAGACCAGTGCCGCCAGGGCCACCCAGCGAAGACTGCCGTAGGCGAGCAGCGCGCCGGCGGTCAACGGGGCGATGACCCGGGCCACTTGGGGATGGATCTGGGTGAGCAGAGCGGTCCGGGCCGGTGGCCAGGAGGTCGGCGCGAGGTCGGCGCCGATGTTCTCGACGGCGGCCATGTAGATCTGCTGGAGGGAGTAGACGAGCACGTAGCAGGCGCCCGCGGCCAGGAGGGCGAGAGTGCCGCCCGGGCTCAGGCCGAAGAGGTGCAGCAGCGCCGCGAGGGGGATGAGCAGCGCCAACAAGACCGTGACGACGGTGCGCCGACGGTCGGCGGAGTCGATCACTCCGGCCAGCAGCAGGACACTGACGAGCGAGACGGCACTGGCGAGCCCGACGACGATCCCCAGATGGGCACCCCCGCCCGGGGCCCGACTGATCCACCAGCTCAACCCGAAGACCGCCAGCCCGGTCCCGATGACGGTGACCACGCTCGGCACCCACACCCCGACAAAGGGTCCGACCCCCGGCCCCGTACCCACCGGAACGGCCGGCCCACCGGCCGAAGCAGTGACCGTCGGCTGCTCACTCGGGCGGGTCATGACGCGGTCCTTCCGAGCGGGTGCGGGTGCGGCTGTCCGGGCGGGCCCGGAGACCCGAGCGGGGCGGGGAAGAGGCCGAGGTCGCCGACGGCCGTGGCGATCTCCTGGGCGAAGCGGATCAGCACGGGCTCGCTGCCAGCGGGCCCAACCGCCTGTAGGGGTACGGGAACGCGTGGCTCGGGGGTTACCGCGACGGGGAAGGTGATCGCCGGCAGTCCGGCGAAGCTTGCGACGGGGGAGAAGCCGACGCGCTGGTCGAAGTCGGTGTCGTCCGGGTGCGGAATCGTGGACGCGGACGCCGAGGACTCCTGCGGGGCCCGGGGGAGCCGGGGGTCCACCGGGAGCAGCCACAGGTCCACCCCCTGGTCTGCGAAGAGGGCGGGGACCCGGGCTCGGGTCCGGTCGAGCGCGGTGCGTATCTCGTCGTAGCGTGCCGCCCCGATACCCGCGCCGGCCTCCAGCGCGAGTCGGGTCGAGGCGGAGAGGCGGTCGTCGAGCCGGTCACGAGCGGCCCGGTACGCGTCCCAGGCCGTCCGTACGCACAGTTCGTACGTGGTCGCCCGGTGCCGCCACAGTTCCCCGAGCCGCACCGGGACCAGGTCGTGGCCCGCCCGGGCCAGCGCGTCGTGCACGGCGTCGAGGCCGGCCCGTATCTCCGGGGCGAGCGTGCTCTCCAGTGCCTCCCGCACGACACCGATCCGCAGCCGCGTGTCGTCCCGTGGTCCGGGCGCGGTGCCCAGCCCGCCGAGTCCGGTGCGGTACCAGAAGTAGGCGAGGTCGTCGGCGGTCCTGGCCAGCCAGCCGGGTGCGTCCAGCGGTGGGGAGAGCTGGAACACCCCGTCGAGCAGCTGGGGCTGGTGCGTTAGCCGCAGCCCGACGACGCCGCAGGCGGCGGCCGGGTAGCGCACGGACGCGACGGTGTCGGTGCCCAGTGCCACGTCGCAGATGTGCGCGGCGACGGCCACCGCGCTGCCGGTGCTCGAACCGGACGGATCGACGGCGGGGAAGAGCGGGTTCGAGCAGCCGTGCTCCTGGCCGATGCTCAGTTCCGGCGTCACGAGCTTCGCGACGACGGACACGCCGCGCAGCTCCCGCAGGGGCGCGGCGGACCGGGTGGGATGGTGCCGGTAGCGCCGCAGCCCGAGCCGCGTGGCGAAGCCGGCCACGTCCACGGTGTCCTTCACCCCGACCCGCAGATCGTGCCCCGTGGGCGGGACGGTACGCAGCTCGGTGGTCGCCCGGTACACCTGGTCGGCGTCCGTGGCCCACCTGTTGGCCGTGGCCCGCCAGGCCACCGCGTTGAGCCGTCCCGAGGCCAGCAGCCGGGCCCGCTCGGCGAGCGGGAGCCGAAGGTCTCCGGGGGGCTGAGGACGCGGGGGACCGGGATCGGGATCGGCTACTCCCACGGGCCGGGCGGCCGTCGGGGTCGGCGTGACGGGGGTCAACGTCCCCGCTCCGCGCCGCCGTTGACCTGGAGGATCTGGCCGGTGACGTGACCGGCCGCCGGGGACGCCAGCCAGTGGACCGTCTCCGCGACGTCCTGCGGAGTTCCGGCCCGCCCGTTGAGCGTCTGGCCGACGAGGGTGCGTTCGCGCTCCGGGGAGAGGGCGCCCCGGAAGAACTCCGTCTCGGCGATGTACCCGGGGGCGACGACGTTGACGGTGATGCCCCGGCCGCCGAGCGCGGCGGCGAGATCGTAGGCGTACGGATGCAGCGCGGCCTTGGCTCCCCCGTAGGAGCCGGACCCCGACCCCCGGTACGCGGCGATCGAGCTGAGCAGGACGACGCGTCCGCCGGGCCCGGTGAGCAGGTCCCGGAGGGCCTCGGTGAGCAGGACGGTGGTCAGGACGTTGGCCCGGAAGTTGCCGGTCCAGTGGGCGGCGGCCTGCTCGGCCGGGCTGCCCGGTGTCGGCGGAACGCCCAGGGCCGTGTTCCCGCCGGCGCTGTGCACCAGCACGTCGACCCTGCCGTACCGCTCGTTCAGGATGTCCCGGACCCGGTCGGCCTCGGTGGCCTCGGCGAGGTCGGCGGCCACCGCGGCGACCTTGACCTCGGCTCCGGCCGCCGTGATCTCGGCCGCCGTACGGTCGAGCACGTCGGTGCGCCGGCCCACGACGACCACCTGGTCCCCGTCCCGGGCGAACCTCTCGGCGACGGCCCGGCCGATACCGGTGCCGCCTCCGCTGACGACGACTACGCGTGACATATGGCTCTCTCTTCCTCGGTTCTCGTCAGTTCTCGTCGGCGGGTGCCGGATCGGCTGTGGTCTCCGCCTTCACGACCAGGGGTGTCTTCTGTGTCTGCCGGTTGACCACGAGTTCGTCCACGACGCGGACGGTGAAGCGGTCGGGGGAGGATCCGACGGCCCAGCCGAGCTTGTAGACCTGCGTCAGGATCCGCTGGTGGGCGAGGCGTTCGACGGCCTCGCGCGGGGTGCCCGGCTCGACCAGGAGCCGTACCTCCATGCGCTCGTCGGGCCGGCCGTGCCGGAACAGCACCAGCTGCACGTCCCGGACGCCGGGTACGGCACGGGCCACCTCGGTGATGTCGGTGGGCAGCAGCAGGATGCTCACGAACTTCAGCTGCGGATCGTCGCGGCCGAGCACCTGGAGCGCGCGGTCCGGGCGCCCGCACGGGCAGTCGACGAACCGGCCGAGGTCACCGACCCGGTAGCGCAGGATCGGGTTGACGCACTCCGGGTGGGTGTTGGTCACCAGGACGACGCCGTCCTCGACCTCGACGTGCTGGTACGGCAGTACATGGAAGGTGTCGACCGGGCAGTCGGGCTCGTTGGTCCCGATCACCCAGCTCTCCGTCGAGCCGTACACGCCGTAGAGGCGGCCGTCCGGCATCAGCCGCCGGGTGATCTCGGCCGCTCGCCGGCTGTAGCCCTCGCCGGTCCACAGAAGTTTGCGGAACGCGGGCAGTGGGCGGCCGGTGGATTCGCAGAACTCCAGGATGCGGGCGATCTGGCTGGGCGTGGCGTCCAGCGCGGTCGCGCCGAGCTGGCCGACGAAGTCCAGCCAGTCCGCGAGTTCGTCGTTCTCGACCGAGCCCAGCGGGACGGTGACGGCGCCCGCGTGGTGGGCGACGGCGTTGAAGAAGTTGTGCGAGGACCACATACGGCCGGGTGTGTTGAAGTTGACCAGGATGTCGTCGGCGGCGAGGGGCTGCCAGTGCGGGACGATCTCCGGGACGAACATGCTCGTCGGTACGAGGCTGAGGCGGGGCGTGCCGGTCGTGCCGCCGCTGCCGTACACGTACGCGCCGTGCGGCCGGGCGCGGGCCGTCCGCACCACACCCGCCAGGGCGTCGGCGAGCCGCTCCTTCGTCAGCACCGGGAGATCGGTGAGCGTCACGGTGTCGTCCGTGAGGAACTTCTCGTAGACGGGGCGCAGTTCGGGGACGGCCGCGACCCTGCCGAGGACGTCCCGCAGGGTGGCGTACGGCAGACCGGAGGCGACGAGTGTCATCGGGGTGTCCCTTTCAGCTTCAATTCGCTCGAATGGCTCGGGTGGTGGGCGTCTGCCCGTACCGCGCGCGGTGTCTGCCAGTGGGGCAGCAGCCGGAACGCGGCCTCTTCCACGGCCTGTCGCGCCTCGGGCCCGCCGCGGGTGAGCACCTCGTACCACTCGCCGCGCACCGGGTCGTCGACGAGGAGACAGACGGGCGCGGCGGCGGGCACCGCGGCGCGCAGACTGTTCTCGACGGCCCGCAGATCGGCCCTGCGGCCGTTGATGTTCACGATGCGCCCGCCTCGGCCGACCAGCCGGTAGGTCCGGTCGCCGGTCGTCTCCACCACGTCGTCCAGGGTGTGTTCGGTGGGGAAACCGCCGCCGGCCGGCCGGGCCAGCCGGGGGCCGCGTACGGACAGCAGTGCCTGTCGGCCCGGTACGGGCGGCTCGGTGAGGGAGACGTCGGGGGCGAGTGTCCAGTCCTGGCGGTCGTCCTCGCGCAGCCCGACCATGCCCGTCTCCGTCGAGCCGTGCACCTCGAACAGCCCGATGCCTGGCTGTCGTTCACGGACCCGGCGGGCGGCGGGCGGCAGCCGTCCGGTGCTGTGCGTGACCACCAGCCGTTCGTACCGGCCCAGTTGACCGGCGTACCGGTCGAGCAGCCACCAGGACGACGGCACGGCGACGACCAGCAGGCGCCCGTGGTCGACGGGCAGTGGATCGACGGTGCGCGTGTAGTACGCGGGACGGCCCAGGAGCGCGGGCAGCAGTGCGCCGAACAGCATGCCGTACAGGTGGTGCAGCGGGGCGTGCACGACGAACGTGTCCGGTTCGGCGCCGGTCAGGGCATGGGCCAACGCCGTTGTCTCGGCCACCAGTTGATCGCGGGTACGCAGCCACACGGCCGGCGGTCCGGTCGATCCGGAGGTGGCGAAGGGGACTTCGGCCGGGAGGAGTCCGAGCAGGTCGGCGGGGTCCCGGATGCCCAGCCGGGACCAGTCCACGATGCCGTCGACGGGGGTCTCCTGACGGGCCAGCACTCCTTCGAGGCACTCCTGCGGTGTGGGCCGTACGGATTCACCGGGCATCAGAACCCGCTCTCCAGCACCGAGGCCGCCGCCTGCTTGCGCAGCACCAGCCGGAGGATCGACGTGACGCTCGCGAAGGTCACCCGCAGGTCGTCCTCGACGAGGTCGACGATGACCCCGGTGCGTTTCTCGACGCCCGCCACGGAGTCGATGACGGCGAGACTGTCGTACTGCTCGTAGAGGGTGCTGAGCGCGAGGTCGTCCTGTTCCGGGTCCAGGGAGACCCGGAGCACCTCCCCGACGACGTCCCGGACCGCCTCGCGCAGCGCCCGCTCGATGTCACTCATGGGGCGCCCCTTCGGCCAGGGAGGCCCCGGTGAAGTGCAGCCCGGGGTCCACCGGGTCGAACTGCACGAAGACGCGTTCGGGCGCGATCCGGGGCCCGAGTTCCCGTACGACCCGTTCCGCCAGCTCCCGGCGGAAGGCGGCGGTGCGCGCCCGGTCGACGGTCAGGCGTACGAAGGCGAAACCGGTGGTGAGGGGGAAGGGGCCGCTGAAGACGTCGTGGTCGCGCAGCTGGGTGAACCGGGTGATGACATGGTTGATGTCCACGCCCTGGGTGCGCAGCCAGAGACTGAGGTTCTTGGTGAAGGCCTTCCGCAGCGCGGGGTCGTCGGCGGAGAGGTCGACCGTGATGGTGGGCATGAACTTCCTTCAGACTTCGGGGAGTTGGATGTCCGTCAGAGGTTGATCGCGGGCAGCCGCGAGGAGTGCGTGAGCAGCGTGCCGAGCGCCCCGGCGAGCGGACCGCCACCGCGCCGGCCCAGCGGGCTCCAGGCGAACGTGTCGTCGGGTAACCGCACTCGGGCCAGGAAGCGGCTCAACTCCGGGCCGTCCAGGGGCAGTTCGAGCGCCTGGAGGGTGAGGACGACCTGGTAGGTGGAGACCAGGTCCGGGATTCCGCGCGACTGCGAGGCGTAGCCGCCCAGGCGGGAGGCGTACGGAGACAGCAGCCGGCCCGCGATCGTGCGGAGGCCGTCCGTGTCCCGGCCGTCGTCCAGCAGGTGGAGCAGCCGCAGGGCCTGGGCGGTGCTCGCGGCGGTCACGGCGGCGCCGGGGGAGTAGCGATAGCCGGTGTCGGTCCGGCAGGAGTCGGCGAAGGAGCGCAGCGCCGCGGTGTCGAGTTCGTCGGCGGGGCGGCCCAGCGCGGCGAGGATGTCCAGGGCCGAGACGGTCGCCACCATGTCGGAGGCCCTGCCGTGCCAGTAGCCGAAGCCTCCGTCGGTGTTCTGCAGCAGCCGCAGCCAGGCGACGAGCCGGTCGGCGTCGAGCTGCTCCCGGCGGGCGGCGGCGAGTGCCGATACGGCCCACAGCGTGCACCGGACCTCCGCACCCCGCCCCGGCATGTACATCACGCCGCCCTCGTACGGCAGATGAGCCGCGTGCAGCCAACGGGCGAGGCCGTCCAGGGTGTCCAGGTTCCGATCCGCGCCACCGCCGTTCGCCGTCCCGGTCAGCAGCAGGGCGGCGGTGGCCAGGCTGTCCCCGGCGTCGCCGGCTCGGCGATAGGTGAAACCGCCCTCCGGCAGTTCGCACTCCTGGAGAAAGGCGACCACGGCCGCCGTGTCGCGGGGTGTGCGGCCGAGCGTCTGCAGGGCGCCGACCGCGCTGAAGGCCGCCCAGACGTCGGCGTCCGGATAGTCGTCCCAGCGGGTGAAGGAGCCTGCGGCGGGCTGTCTGCTGATGACCCAGTCCACGCAGTCCGCTTCGCGGTCCGGTCTCTCACCGAGTGCCGCCAGCGCGCGTACGGCGCGGAACGTGGCCCACAGGTCGTCCGCCTTGGCCGACTCGTCGAACACGAAGCCGCCCGCCGGGGTCTGCCGCTCGTCCAGCCATCCGACCAGCGCCGGATGCGCCCACGGCCGCGGTTCGTCACCGAAGGACGCCCGCCAGGCCGTCGCCGCGTAGTAGCAGGCCCGTACGTCGGACTCGCCCGCGCCGGGATACCAGCCGAGGCCGCCGTCGGTCCTTTGCAGCGAACCGAGCCAGGACTTGAGGTCGTCCGGCCGTGGTATTCCGGTGCCGAGTATCTCGGCATAGGTACGGGTGGCGTAATAGGTGGCCCACACGTCGGGGCGTTGTCCGGGGGTCATGGCGAATCCGCCGGAGGAATCCCGTGTGGTGCCGATCCATTCCTTCAGTTCCGCCAGGTGCGGAATCTCGGCGCCCAGGTCGGAGAGTGCCTGGGTGGAGTAGTACGTGGCCCAGACGTCCGAGGTCAGGCCCTTCTGCCAGGCGAATCCGCCGTCGGAGTTCTGCGCGGCGGAAAGGAATCGTACGGTCTTCTCGGGATCGGCCGGTTTCTCACCGAGCCAGGTCAGGGTACGGACGGCCGCGTAGGTGCACCACAGATCGGCCGTGCCCTGCCGGGCCCCGCCGTCGGACGTCCGTAATTCGCTGAATGGAAGAACATCGAGAGGCACTGCTTCATCCCACCCACTGGATGTTGGTTCGTTTCCAGTTCTTCTGGCTGCCGCCGGACTTGTTCAGCTGCGGGAGTTCTTCCACGGAGATGACCTGCGTCCATTCGACACCGATGTCGGCGAATTCCTTGTGCAGCTGTTCGTGGAGATCCGACGGATCCCCGGAGAAGTCGACGTCCCGTTCCACGACGAGTCGTGCCGAGGCGCCGTCGGGACGCTTGAGCTGGACCAGATACCCGGTCACCCCGGGCGTCGAGTAGACGATCTCCTCGACCGCCGCCGCCGACAGCGGAACACCGCTGACCGTGATGCCTTCCGCGTTCCGGCCGTGGACGGTGACGACCGGCAGGCCGAGGCCGCAGCCGCAGTCCCGCGCGCTGTGCAGCGTGACCAGGTCACCGGTCGCGTACCGGAGAAGCGGCCGGGCGAAGTTGTTGAGCGTCGTCACCACCAGCTCGCCGGTCCGCCCTGCCTCGGCCGGAACCGCCTGGTCATCCGCCAGCACCTCCACCAGATGGCTCTGCAGCAGCAGATGCAGCCGGTCCTCCTCGCAGCCGGCGGCGATGGTTCCCGTCTCCGTGCTGCCGTACGACACGTCGATGACGCGTGCGCCCCAGATCTCCGCGAGGCGCGCCCGCAGGGACCGGCTGCTCACCTCGCCCAGCAGCATCAGGGACTCGACGCCGTCGCTGATCTCGGCGAGCCGCCCACGGCGCTTGAGTAGGCGGGTCCACTGCAGGATCACACCGGGCGCCGCGAACACGTGCTGCGGCCGGTAGGTGGTGAACAGCGACTCCAGCCGGTCCCAGTCGCAGATTCCCTGCGTGAACGGGTAGGCGCGCAGCATGGTGCAGTCGAGGTATTCCGTCACCCCCGCCACGAGGTCGCACACCGGCGCCACATCGGACGGCAGCAGCGCGGCGACCCGGTCGCCCGGACGGAGAACACGGCTCCAGATCGTGGCGACGGAGACGGTGTTCCAGATCGTGTCCTCCGGCAGCCGGGGAGTCGGCGTCGGGAGGCCCGTCGAACCCGATGTCTCGTAGTACTTGTGATAAGGAGCATCGGTGTGTCGAAGGAACACCGCGGGGTCTTTCTTGAGTGCGGCCTTGGGGGTGATCGGGACATCGGCCAGAAGTCGTCTTCCGATCGCCGGATGCGCCGCGTAGTAGGGACTCTGATCAGCCCTCTCCCAAAGGCTCCGTAATTTCTTCCGCTGGCTCTCGGAGACTAACTCCGAGGTGAATCCCCCTTCGACCAACCGCAATCGCTCCGCGTGCGCGTCCGACAGATGAGAATTTCTCGCAAGGCCGGAGTGAATCAAAGTACAGAGCCCCTTCCGATGAGGGTCGTGCCCCGGACGAAAAAAATCCTTGCATGGGCCAACGGCCGGGTACAGGGCTCCGGTTGGATCGCAACAGCAAGCAATGAAACTTACACGATTGATCAATCAACTATCGGAAGATATAGGGCAAAGCACCCTGTTGTTGCGTGCGTGTATCAGCAAAGTGAATGGGTGTGAATGGGCGTCAGGGCCGGACGTGACGGGCGTCAGCCCGCCCTCGGCAGCCGTACGGGACCGGCGTCGACGCCTTCCTCCGGGGCTGCCTCGGTGCGCGGCCGGAGGGGGAGCACGCCCGCCTCCGGCACGGTGACGGGCGAGGCGGCTTCGACGGTTCGGCGCCCGGCCGACCGGCGGGACTCGATTGCCGCGACGCCGTACCACGCCAGCAGTGGCGCGACCGCGGCCGACAGCGTGCCGAGCACGTGGTGGTCCGGGGTCAGTACCGCCGTCGTGACCGCGAGCAGTGCGACGGCCGTCGCCGCGGCCCGTACCGGGCGCCTCGCCGTGAGGGCGACGACCGCCAGCGCCATCAGCACGTACCCGCCCGCCCGCACCCCCGGCAACGCCAAGTAGCCGCCGACGAGGGCCGCCTCGTCCGCCGGGAAGCCCCGGACCGAGGCGAAGACGGCCAGACCGGCCGCGTTCGACACGAACAGCGCGAGGGCGCCGCGCAGATAGACCGGCTGATTCCGGGAGGCCAGCCAGAGCAGGGCCAGCGCGATCAGGGGCCAGGCGGCGAAGGTCTCGACGCGGCCCAGGGCCGCCGTCGTGGCCTGGCTGAACGTCGCCCAGCCGGTTGTCACGGCGGCCCCGAACGGACGGGCGTTCTCGGCGGCGGACCCCACCCAGCCGGTACCGAAGATCGGGTTGTCGTCCGCCGTCACGGCGAGCAGGCCGCCGTACACCAGACCCGTCCCCGCCACACCCGCCGCCCCGCGCCGCAGGCTCCTGCCCGTGATCACCTTCGGCGGCGCGAGCCGCCCCGGGAGTTCCGTGCGGCGTGCGCGGCGGCGAGGGGTACACGCGGTGATGCAGCTCATCGTCCGACAGCCTCCTGATCGGCCGAGGACGCGTCACCTCGGTGGACGCATCGACACCCTGTCCTTGGATCAGGTAACTGGACTGAAGTCTCCGCTTATTCCCGTCGCGAGGAGTGAGATGGGTGTGGTGGGTGTGATGTGCGAGACATCGAATCGGGCGCGCGGAGTCGGTCCCTGAGAGTGGCCGTCACGGCCGGTTCGAGCCCAGGCCCTTCGTCTCCGCGTGGCTGAGCAGGGCCCGCTCCGCCTGCAACGGTGTCGGCGCGGCCGGCAGCGGATCCGTACGGTCCGCCCTGCACGCCGTCAGCAGGAACGCGACCAGGCGTCGCCACGCGTGCGGCGCGGCGCACCGGGTCACCCCGACGACCCCGGCATTGGCCAGGAGGAACAGGAGAACGTCCTCCGGAACGAAGTCGTCCCGCAGCGCTCCGGCCTCCTGGGCCTGGCGCACGAGCCTGTTCAGGGCATCGGACTGCCGGTCGCACAGCATCGTCGCGACCTCCGAGTCGGGCAGCCGGAGGGTGAACAGGTCGCTGAGGCCGCGATCGGTCGCCATGGCCTCGCAGAGCCGCTCGACGTACGTGCTGAACCCGACCCAGGGGTCCGCACAGCGCAGCGCCTCCTCGGTGATGGCCGCCACGCTCCGCAACTCGTCCTCGAAGGCCGCCTCGACCAGCTCCCCGCGCGTGGGGAACCGCCGGTACAGCGTGCCGGCGCCCACCCCGGCGCGCTCCGCGACCTCGTCCAGCGGCGCGTCGAGCCCCTGCTCCTCGAAGATCCGGCGAGCGGCCGCCACGATCCGCTGCCTGTTCCGCAGCGCGTCGGCCCGCAGCCCCCGCTCGCCCGCCTTCGTGCTCTCCGTCGCAGCCATACGTCCAGCCTAGCAACCGGACGACAGTCTCCGGTTACCGTGCGCCACAGCGGTCGGGAACGTCCGGTGGCTCGTGTCCGCTCACCCGGTCGCGAGGGAGATCTCCGTCGACTTGATCAGGGCGACGACCGGTGAACCGGTGGCCAGGCCCAGGTCCTGCACGGCGTCCGTGGTGATCGCGGCCGTGAGTTCGCCGCCCGTGACGGCCACCTTGACGGAGGCCATGGCGGCGCCCGTGGTGATGCCGGCGACCGTGCCGGGGAGCTGGTTGCGGATGGAGACGCCCTTGACGGCGGCGGTGGCCAACGAGACCTCCGTGGACTTGACCAGGGCCCGCACGGCGGTGCCCTCGGCGAGGCCGAGTTCCGTGACGGACTCCCGGGTGATCGCGGCGGTGATGTCCTGACCGCCGTCGAGACGGACCTTGACGGTGGCCATGGCCTCTCCGGTGGTGACGGCCGTGACGGTACCGGGGATCTGGTTGCGAATGCTCAGGCTCATGGCGGAACGCCTCACAGGGGGGGGAGTGGGTACGGAATGTCGGCCTTGGTGTTTTTGTGAACCTCAAGCTAACCGGGGCGGGCGCGGGGTCCGGGTCAGGCCGGGTGCGCGTGGCTCTGTGTCGCCCAGAGGGTCCGGGTGTCGCCTTGAGGGTCCGACTGGTCCCCTCGTCGACTACCCGTCCTGGGCGCGACACCCGATGCTGTACGACGGGTCACGCAGACCCTGCCCTGGTGACCCGCCCGGAAGGTGGCACATGCTGCTCCGTCAGCTGGAGTACCTCGTCGCGCTCGCCCGGGAGCGGCACTTCGCCCGAGCCGCTGCCGCCTGCTTCGTGTCCCAGCCGTCCCTGTCCGCCGCGATCCGGCGGCTCGAACACGAACTGGACGTGCCGATCGTCCGGCGGGGCAGGCGGTACGAGGGGCTGACCCCCGAAGGTAAGGTCGTCCTCGCCTGGGCGCATCGCATCCTCGCCGAACAGGACGCCCTGCGGCAGGAGTTGGCCGCGATGCGCGGCGGCCTCACCGGGACCCTGCGGCTCGGTGTCGTACCCACCGCGCTGCCCGCCGCCTCCCTGCTCACCACCCCGTTCTGCGACCGGCATCCCCGGGCCGGGGTGAGCCTGGAGTCCCTGTCGTCCGCCGAGATCACCCACGGGCTCGCCGAGTTCGAGCTGGACGCGGCGATGACGTACCTCGACGACGACAGCCTCCGCCAC
Organism: Streptomyces sp. NPDC002680; assembly: GCF_042889145.1. NCBI lineage: Bacteria > Bacillati > Actinomycetota > Actinomycetes > Kitasatosporales > Streptomycetaceae > Streptomyces > Streptomyces sp. NPDC002680. Next base: position 63,597 of record NZ_JBIAQP010000013.1, on the reverse strand, counting down.
GTACGCCGGTTCCCCCTCTACGAGGAGCGGTACATGCTGCTCACCCCGGTCGACGGCCCCCTCGCCGGTACTTCCGAGGCCCGCTGGGCGCAGGCCGCCGACCTCCCGCTGTGCCTGCTCAACTCCCGTATGCGCAACCGCCGCATCATCGACGAGTGCTTCGCCGCCGACGGCGCCACGGCCGCGCCCGCCATCGAGTCCGACAGTGTCGCCGGGCTGTACGCGCATCTGCCGGGCGGCCGCTGGTCGAGCGTGATCTCGCACGCCTGGCTGCACATGTTCGGCGTACCGGACGGCATGCGGGTCGTCCCGCTGGAAGGGCCCGCGCACGGCCCGAGGGTCGGGCTCGTCGTCGTACGGGACGAGCCGCAGTCCGTGCTCGCCGGGGCGCTGTTGAAGGTGGCGCGGGAGGCGGGCGTACGGGACGCCCTCGACGAACTCCTCAACAGCTACCTGGGCGACGGGAGTTGACGAGCGGTCGGTGAGAGTTGATAGGCGGCGGCTATCCCGACATAGCGACGTTCGCTTTGACCTGCGCAATCGACTCCGACGATCGTGAAGAGCACGTTCCCGCAACGGAGTTGAGGAGCCGCGACATGGCAAAGGTGCTCTGCGTCCTGTACGACGACCCGACCGACGGATACCCGACCTCGTACGCCCGCGACGACCTCCCGCGCATCGACCACTATCCCGGCGGCCAGACGGCCCCCACCCCCGAGGCCGTCGACTTCACCCCGGGACAGCTGCTCGGCAGCGTCTCCGGTGAACTCGGGCTGCGCCGCTTCCTGGAGGAGCGCGGCCACACCCTGGTCGTCACCTCCGACAAGGACGGCGACGGTTCCGTCTTCGACCGGGAGCTGCCGGACGCCGACATCGTCATCTCGCAGCCGTTCTGGCCCGCCTATCTGACCCCCGAGCGGATCGCCGCCGCGAAGAACCTCAAACTGGCCGTCACCGCCGGCATCGGCTCCGACCACGTCGACCTGGACGCGGCCATCGCGCACGGTGTGACGGTGGCGGAGGTGACGTACTGCAACAGCATCAGCGTCGCCGAACACGTGGTGATGATGACGCTGTCCCTCGTCCGCAACTACCTGCCCTCCCACCAGGTGGTGCTCGACGGCGGCTGGAACATCGCGGACTGCGTGGCCCGTTCGTACGACATCGAGGGCATGCACGTCGGTACGGTCGCCGCCGGGCGCATCGGACTCGCCGTCCTGCGCCGCCTCGCGCCCTTCGACGTCAAGTTGCACTACACGGACCGGCACCGGCTGTCGGAGGACATCGAGCGCGAGCTGGGGCTGGTCTGGCACGAGAGCGCCGTCGACATGGCCCCGCACTGCGACGTGATCACGATCAACGCGCCCCTGCACCCGGAGACGGAGGGCCTCTTCGGTGACAAGCTGCTGGCCACGATGAAGCGCGGGGCCTATCTCATCAACACCGCCCGCGCGAGGATCGTGGACCGGGACGCCGTCGAACGCGCCCTGCGCAGCGGGCAGTTGGCGGGCTACGCGGGTGACGTCTGGTACCCGCAGCCGGCCCCCGCCGACCACCGCTGGCGCACGATGCCGCACCACGGCATGACCCCGCACATCTCCGGCTCCTCGCTCTCCGCGCAGGCCCGTTACGCGGCGGGTACCCGCGAGATCCTGGAGTCGTGGTTCGGCGGGCGGCCGATCCGCGACGAGTATCTGATCGTCGACGGTGGCGCGCTCGCCGGCACGGGCGCGCACTCGTACTCCGTGAACACCTGACTCACGGGCCGCCCCACCGTCGACTCCCGCCGGTGGGGCGGCAGTTCACGCCCCCAGCTCCTTGCGGATGCGGTCGAGCATGAACGCCGAGGACTCGTGGGCCCGTTCCTCCCAGGCGAAGACACAGGCGGTGGCGACACCGTCGAAGTCCAGCTCGCGCAGGGTGCCGAAGAAGGCGCTCCAGTCGACCTCGCCCTGGCCGATGTCCAGGTGCTGGTGGATACGGGCCGTGGTGCCGGGCGGGTTGAGGATGTAGCGCAGGCCCGAGGAACCCTTGTGGTTGAAGGAGTCCGCGATGTGCACATGCTGGAGCTTGTCGCCCGCGTACCGCATCATCGCCGCGATGTCCGCCCCGACCTCCGACGCGCCGGAGAGATGGAAGGAGTGCGGGGCGCAGTAAAGGTAGTTCACCCAGGGCCTGTTGACGGCGCGGACCAGATCGACCGCCGGGGTGTTCTCCTCGCAGAAGTCGTCCGGGTGCGCCTCCAGGTTCAGCGCGATGCCCTCCCGCTCGAACAGCGGCAGCAACTCCTCCAGCGAGCGCCAGAACGCGGCCTCGCTCTCGGCGGCACGCTCGGGGCGGCCGTTGAACTCCGAGTTCATCAGCGGGCATTCGAGGTCGGCGGCGATCTCGATCATCCGCTTCCAGTAGCGGACGGCGGCCTGCCGCTCGGTCTCGTCCGGTGACGACCACTTGTACAGCGGCAGCACGGACGACAGCTTCACACCGTGCGCGCGCAGGGAGTTCTTCAGCCCGGCGATCCGCTCGTCGTCCGCGCGCGGATGCAGGAAGAACGGCATGAAGTCGTCGCGCGGCGACAACTCGATGTACTCGTAGCCGAGTTCGGCCACCGTGCGCACCATGTCGTCGATCGGCAGCGCACGGAACATGTACGGGTCGAGGGCGATCTTCACGCGGCACCTCCGTAGAGCGCGGGCCGGGGCTTGAGGTCGGTGGCGACGACGGTGCCCGACTCCAGGGCCTCGACGGTCGCGCTGGTGATGACGGTGGCGGCATAGCCGTCCCAGGCGGACGGGCCGGTGGGCTCCGCGCCCGCCGCGACACCGGCGATCCACTCACGGAACTCGGTGTCGAAGGCGTCCGCGAAACGGTCCACCCAGTCCGTGAGGATCTCCGTGCTGTGCCGGCCCGCGCTGCGCAGCCCGACGGAGGCGGGGTCGGGCAGCCTGACGACGCCCTCCTCGCCGACCGCCTCGCACTGGATGTCGTAGCCGTACTGGCAGTTGACGAAGACCTCCAGGTCGATACGGACACCCTTGGCGGTCTCGAAGAGCATGATCTGCGGGTCCCTGAGATGGTCGAACCGCTTGCCGGTGGCGCGCGGGACGACCACCTGGGCGGAGACGATCTCGTCGTCCAGCAGCCAGCGCAGTACGTCGACCTCGTGCACGGCCGTGTCCAGGGCGGCCATCGCCGACGTGTACGACTCGGGGACCGTCGGGTTGCGGTGGGCGCAGTGCACGATCAGCGGCTCGCCGATCCGGCCCGAGTCGATGACCTGCTTCAACTTCCGGTACCCGGCGTCGTAGCGCCGCATGAACCCGACCTGGACCAGACGGTGGCCGAGTGCTGTCTCCGCCTCGACGATCCGCAGACAGTCCTCGACGGTGGTGGCGAGGGGCTTCTCGCAGAACACCGGCTTCCCGGCGGCCACCGCGTTCAGTACGTGCTCGGCGTGTGTCGGGCCCCAGGACGTCACGAGGACCGCGTCCACGTCGTCCGCCCCGATCAGGGCAGCCCCGTCGGGCAGCACCCGGGCCCCGGCCGGCGCAGCCTGCTCGGCGCGCGCGGCGTCGATGTCGGTGACCGCGGTGACACGTGCGCCGGTGACGGTGTCGGTGAGGCGCCGGATGTGCTCCTTGCCTATCCAGCCGGCGCCGATGACGCCTACACGCACAGTCATGAGTGGTGTTCCTTTCCGCGGGGACACACAGGGTTCCCTTATCGCTCTGCCGCGCTCTACTAGCGCGCGCTAGTTCGCTGCTGCGAGTACGATGACCCCTGTTCAAATGTCCTGTCAATGGCTTCGGAGGGTTGGTTCACAGGTGGACGCATCGGGCAGGCAACGGCCCACGATGGCGGACGTCGCCGAGAAGGCGGGCGTCTCCCGGGCGCTCGTCTCGATCATCTTCCGCAACCAGCCGGGAGCCGGCGAGGAGACCCGGGAACGGGTGCTCCGGATCGCGGACGAGATCGGCTACCGCCCCGACAACGCGGCCCGGCTCCTCGCCCGGGGCCGCAGCCGCACCCTCGGCGTGATGTTCACCGTCCACCAGGCCTTCCACACGGACCTGATCGAGGGCATCTACCCGGCCGCCGAACACCTCGGCTACGACGTGCTGCTCTCCGCCGCCGCCCAGGGCCGCAGCGAGGCCAAGGCCGTCGAGGCCCTGCTCGGTCACCGCTGCGAGGCGCTCATCGTGCTGGGCTCCTTCGCCGATGCCGCCTACCTGGACGCGCTGGGCCGGCGCACGGTCGTCGTCTCGGTCAGCCGCCGCGTTCCCGGCGCCCCCCTGGACTTCGTGCACAGCGCCGAGGGCAAGGGCGTACGGCAGGCCATGGACCACCTCGTCGAACTCGGGCACCGCCGGATCACACACATCGACGGCGGACGCGGCCCCGGCTCGGCCGACCGCCGGCGTGCCTATCGGGCGGCGATGCGCCGGCACGGGCTGGAGCCCGAGGTCCGGGTGATTCCCGGCGATCACACGGAGCGGTCGGGCATCGAGACCGGGCAGCTGCTCCTCGCGGAACGCGACCAGGGGCAGCCGCTGCCCACCGCCGTCCTCGCGGGCAACGACCGCAGCGCGATGGGCCTGTTGATGGCCCTGACCCGGGGCGGCGTCGAGGTCCCGCGCGATCTGTCCGTCGTCGGATACGACGACAGTCATCTCTCCCACCTGATGCCGATCGGCCTGACCACCGTCCGCCAGGACGCGGTGCTGATGGCGGAGCACGCGGTGGACTTCGCCGTCCGACGGCTGGAGCACCCGGAGCTGGCGCCCCAAGAGGCGGTGCTGGAGCCGAAGTTGGTGGTACGGGGCTCCAGCGGGCCACCCCCGGAAGGGGTGGCCTGAGCCGGTCAGCGCGTGCCCTTCGCGGCGAACGCGGCGACGGAGTCGGCGTTCTCCTTGGTGATGAAGGCGGGTCCGGTGAGGACGGGTGCGGTGCCGCCGCCGCTGAAGTTGCCGTTGGTCCTGTACAGCCACAGGGAGTCGACGGCGAGGTAGCCCTGGAGGTAGGGCTGCTGGTCGACGGCGAACTGCACGGTCCCGTCCTGGACCGCCTTGACCAGGTCCTTGTTGAGGTCGAAGGTCGCGAGCTTCGCCTTGCTCCCGGCGTCGGTCAGTGACTGGACGGCGGTCAGCGCGATGGGAGCGCCGAGTGTGACCACCTCGTCGATCGAGGGGTCCTGAGTGAGCTTCGCGGTGATCGTCGACTTCACGGACGGCATGTCCGTACCGTTGACGTAGAGGTTGTCCGTCTTGCCGCTGAAGCCCTTCTTCAGACCGGCACAGCGGGCCTCCAGGGCGACCTGGCCCTGCTCCTGGACGACACACAGGGCGTGCTTGGCGCCGAGCTGGTTGAGGCGTTCACCGAAGGCCTGCCCGGCGATGTTCTCGTCCTGGCCGAAGTACTCCAGCATGCCGAGCTGCTTCCAGTTGTCGAGGCCGGAGTTGAAGCCCACGACCGGGATGCCGGCCGCCGTGGCCTTGGCGACCACGTCCTTCATGGCGTCCGGCTTGGCCGCGGTCAGCGCGATGCCGTCGACCTTCTGGTCGATCGCGTTCTGCACCAGGTTGGCCTGGTTCCCGGCGCTGGGGTCGCTGGAGTAGATCAGCTTGATGTTGTCCTTGGCCGCGGCGGCCTGGGCGCCCTTGCGGATCAGGTCCCAGAAGGTGTCGCCGGGGGCGGCGTGGGTGACCATCGCGACCGTCATCCGGGGCGTGGTCGCCTTCCCGGCCGAGGCGGCGTCCGCGCTCTCCTCGGACTTCTTGCCGCCGGAGCCGCTGGAGCAGCCGGCGGCGAACAGCACGCCGGCCAGAACGGTGGCGGTCAGGCCGGTGGCTCGCTGGATTCTGCGCATGTCCCGTGCACCTCGCTGTGCTGGTCAGGATGGGAAAAGGCCATCGGCGGGGCCGCCCGCCGGTGCCACTGGAGCGCTTTAGTAGCGCGCTCTAGTGCCCGTACTATGGAGCCGCCCAACGGCGATGTCAACGGGTATGTCAGGACGTCCCAACAAAAGGTCCGGCGCTGTTCCCGGTGCGCTCGGCGTGTGCACGCACCTGACTCCCCGTCAGTTCCCTGCTTCCTCCCCCGACGCCCACAGGCGAAGCCGGAAGAGTGGCCGCGCAGCCACCCCGATCAGGGCCCCTGCCGTCCCCTCATGCCTGAGGAAGCCATGACACCCACACCCCACGCCCCCACACGCGCCCTCGCCAGGAGCCGCCCGGCCCCGTTCCAGCCCGCCTCCCGCTCACTCGGACCAGCCCCCGGCACCGCCACCGCCACGGTGGAGATCGTCATCCCCGTGTACAACGAGGAGCGCGCCCTGCCCGGCTGCCTGCGCACCCTGCACGCACGCCTCGGCGACGGCTTTCCCTTCCCCTGGCGGATCACCGTCGCCGACAACGCCAGCACGGACGCGACGCTCACCACCGCCCACGGTCTCGCGGACGAACTGCCCGGCGTGAGCGTCGTACACCTGGACCGCAAGGGCCGCGGTCTGGCGCTGCGCACCGTGTGGGCCGGCAGCGACGCCGACATCGTGGCGTACATGGACGTCGACCTGTCGACCGGCCTGGACGGACTGCTCCCGCTCGTCGCCCCGCTGGCCAGCGGCCACTCCGACCTGGCGATCGGCAGCCGCCTCGCCGCCGGTGCCCGTACCGTGCGCGGACCCCGGCGCGAGTTCATCTCCCGCTGCTACAACGGCATCGTCCGGCTCACCCACGGCGTACGGTTCACCGACGCCCAGTGCGGATTCAAGGCGGCCCGCACGGAAGTACTGCGGCCCCTGCTCGAAGTGACCCGCGACGACGCGTGGTTCTTCGACACCGAACTCCTGCTGCTGGCCGAGCACAACGGACTGCGCGTCCACGAGGTGCCGGTGGACTGGGTCGAGGACGTCGACACCCGCGTGGACGTCGTCTCCACCGCGACCGACGATCTGCGCGGCCTGTGGACCATGGCCCGGCTGAAGGCGTCCGGCGCCGGACGCGTCGAACTGCCCCGCCGTCCCGAACCGGCCGCCGAGCACCCCGACGCGGTCCTGGCGCCCACCGGCCGACGCGGCGCGCTGTCCTGGGAGGTCGGCTGCTTCGTCGCGATCGGGATCGTCTCCACCCTCGGACAGGCCCTGCTGTACTGGCTGTTGCGCTCCTGGTGGTCACCCGCGACGGCCAACCTCGTGTCGCTGCTGGCGCTCACCGTCCTCAACACCGAGGCGAACCGCCGGCTCACCTTCCGGCACACGGCGGCCCCGCCCGCCCGCGCCCATCTCGGCGCGGGAGGCCTGTTCGTGCTCGGCTACCTGGTCACCTCGGCCGCCGTCCTGTGGTTCACGCACGCCGTTCCCGGCGCGTCGACGGCCGCCGAGACCGCCGTACTGGCCGTGGCGTCCGTCGTCGTCACCGTCGTGCGGTTCACCGTCCTGCGCTCGGCCGTCTTCCGCAGCCCCCACCGCCGTACGTCCTGACGAGAGCGACCCCCCTCCTCATGAGCGACTCCACGCACACCCTGCCCTCCCCGGCACCCGCCTCCGACCGGCCCCCCGGCCCCGCCCGCCGCGCCCTGCCCTCCTGGGCGGCGCCCGCAGCCCTCGCCGCGATCCTCGTCCTGGCGACCGCCCTCTACGGCTGGGCCCTCGGCTCCCTCGGCTGGGGCAACAGCTACTACTCGGCGGCCGTGAAGTCGATGGGCCGGAGCTGGACCAACTTCCTCTTCGGCGCCTACGACCCGGCCGGCGTGATCACGGTCGACAAACCGCCGGCCGCCCTGTGGCCGCAGGTCGTCAGCACCAAGATCTTCGGCCTCCACGGCTGGGCGCTGATCCTGCCTCAGGTGATCGAGGGCGTGGCCGCGGTGCTCGTCCTGCACCGCACCGTGCGCCGCTGGGCGGGGGAGGCCGCGGCGCTGACCGCCGCCCTCGTCCTCACGCTCACCCCCATCACCGTGGCGATCAACCGGGACAACAACCCCGACACCCTCCTCGTCCTGCTTCTGCTCTCGGCGGCGTACGCGCTCACCCGCGCGCTGCAGGCCGACGGCAGGACCGCGACCCGGTGGCTGTGCGCGAGCGGCTTCCTGATCGGATGCGGCTTCCTCACCAAGATGCTCGCCGCCTGGATGGTCGTCCCCGCCTTCGCCGTCGCCTGGCTCGTGGCAGGAAGCGGCGCCTGGGCACCGCGAGTCCGGCGGCTGCTGGGCGCGGGCGCCGTCCTGGCGGCGTCCTCCCTGTGGTGGGTCGCCATGGTGGCCCTGTGGCCGGGAGACCGTCCGTACATCGGCGGCAGCGAGGACGGCTCCGCCTGGGACCTGGTGATCGGCTACAACGGACTTGGCCGCGTCTTCGGCTCCGAGGGCGGAGGCCAGGGCCCCGGCGGTGGCGGATTCGGGGGCGGCGGGTTCGGCGGTGCCTCCGGCCTCGGGCGTCTCTTCAACGATCAGGTCGCGGGGCAGATCAGCTGGCTGCTGCCCCTCTGCGCGGTCGCCCTGGCCGTCGCGGCGGGCTGCGCGGTGCTGCGCCGACGCGGCCGACTGCCGGACTCCGTACCGCTGCCCGCCGCCGGCTGGCTGCTGTGGGGCACCTGGCTGGTGGTCTGCGCGGCCGTGTTCTCCACCCAGCAGGGCATCTTCCACCCGTACTACACGACCCAACTCGCCCCAGCCATCGGCGCGTTGTGCGGTGGGCTGGTGGCCACGCTCGTACGGGCCCACCGTGCCGGACTGCGCTGGGTCCCCCTGGTCGGTGTCGCCGCGGTCGCGGTGAGCGTCGGCTGGGCGGTGGCGCTCGTCCGCCGTGACCAGGACTGGAACGGCTGGCTCGTCTGGCCGGTACTGCTGTCCGGCTGCCTCGCGATCACCCTGCTCCTGCTGTCCCGGCGGGGCGGGCGGCCGCTCACCGCGGCGGCCGGCGCGGCGGTCGTGTCGGTGCTGCTGGCCCCCGGGGCATGGGCGGTGAGCGTGCCCGCCTCGACTAGCGCGATGGGCGGGACCAACCCGACGGCGGGGCCGACGGTGCTGGGCTTCGGCGGGGGAGGGGGTCGGCCCTCGGGCATGCCGTCCGGAATGCCCTCGGGCATGCCCGACCTCCCCGGCGGCACGGGAACGGGATCGGGATCGGCCCCGGGGCAGTCCGGTGAGCTGCCGTCCGGTGGGCTGCCCACCTTCCCCGGCAACGGCAACGGCTCCGGCGCACGTGCCGGAGCCGGAGAAGGCGCAGGACTCGGCGGCCTCGGCGGCGGTGCGCAACTGACCGACGATCAGCGCAAGATCCTCACCTACGTGGTCGAGCAGGCGCCCGACGCCCGTATCAAGCTCGCCGTCGAGGGCGGCGCCATGACCACCAGCGTGTTCATCCTCGGCAGCGATGAGACGGTCGTCGGCATGGGCGGCTTCTCCGGCTCCGACGACGCGCCGTCGGTCGGACAGCTGGAGAAGTGGACCGAGAACGGCGACCTACGCTACGTACTGGGCTCGGAGTCGGGCGGCGGCGGACTCCCGGGCGCGTCCGGCGGCCCGTCCCAGCAGCGCTCCGACTGGCTCGCGGAGAACTGCGCCGAGGTGCCCGCCTCGTCGTACGGCGGCACGTCGTCCCAGGCCGACGGCGCGGGCACGACGGGATTCGGCGGCGCCACCGTGCTGTACGACTGCGCCGCCGACTGAGCCACCACGTACGACGGCACCACAGAACGGACGGACCGGCGTCATGACCGAACGGACCGCGGCCGAGGCCCGGCGCAGGCTTCTCGTGGTGGAGGACGAACCCAGCATCCGCACCCTGCTGGAGTCCACCCTCCGCCTCACGGGATACGAGGTGACCAGCACCGACAGCGGCCGAGCGGCCCTCGCGGAGACCGAGCGCCTCGTCCCGGACCTGCTCCTCCTGGACGTGACCCTGCCCGACCTGGACGGATTCGAGGTGACCCGGAGACTGCGGGCGGCGGGGAACGACGTACCCGTGCTGTTCCTGACCGCCCGCACCGGGCTCCACGACCGGCTCACCGGACTGGGCGCCGGCGGAGACGACTACGTGCCCAAGCCCTTCAGCATCGAGGAGGTGCTGCTGCGCATCGAGGCGATCCTGCGCCGCACCGGCGCCGCGCTCCCGCCCGCCGAGGAGGAACAGCGGCTGGCCTTCGCCGACCTGGAGCTGGACGAGCACGCGCACGAAGTGCACCGCGCAGGCGCGTACGTCCCGCTCTCGCCCACCGAGTTCAAGCTGCTCGGCTACCTCATGGAGAACGCCACCCGGGTGGTGAGCAAGGCCCAGATCCTCAACCACGTGTGGGGGTACGACTTCGCGGGCGACGCACGCATCGTCGAGACGTACATCAAGTACCTGCGCAGAAAGATCGACCGCGTCGATCCACCGCTGATCCACACCGTGCGCGGAGTCGGCTACTGCCTGCGGCTGCCCCGCGAGCGGACAGGAGCCGACGGCCGGTGAGACCACTTGTGCACCGGCCGCCCGGTTCGCTGCGCACACGGCTGATCCTGGGCGTCACCGTCCTGGCCACGGCGGCGGTGCTGGCCTCCCAGCTGATCGGCTTCGCCGTGCTGCGCTCCTGGCTGCTGGACCGGGTCGACCAGCAGCTCGCCGACTTCCACCCGCCGACACGCGCCTACACCGACGCGCTCCGCGACGACCTCCCCGACGCCCGCCCTGGCGCAGGCACGCTGCCCTCCGACTTCCGGGTCTACTTCTACGACTCCGAGGGCCGACGCCTGAACCTGTCGATGGGTACGGGAAAGCGGGCCGGGCCACGGCTTCCCGACTCCGCCGACGGTCTCCGGCTGCGCGAGGCACGTCCGGCGAGCGTCCCGGCGGCGGACGGCGACAGCAACTGGCGGGTGGTCAGGTACTCGGGCCCGGACGGGATGAGCGCGGTGGTGGCGCTGCCGCTGGACACCGTCGAGGGCGCCCTGTCGCGGCTCGGGTGGCTGAACCTCGGCCTGCTGGCGGTCACGGTCCTGGGCCTGATCGCCCTCGGCCGATGGGTGGTCCGGCTGGGGCTGCTGCCGCTGACCCGTATGGAACGCACCGCCGAGGACATCACCGCGGGCGATCTCGGCCTGCGGCTGACCGACACCGACGCGCGCACCGAGATCGGCCGGCTGGGCAGGGTCCTCAACACCATGCTCGACCGGCTGCAGCGGGCCCTGCGGGAAGGGGAGGCGTCGGAGGCGCGGATGCGGCGCTTCGTCGCCGACGCCGGCCATGAACTGCGTACGCCCCTCACCGCGATCCAGGGATACGCCGAACTCGCGCTGCGTCCCGAAGCGCGGTCGGAGCACGAGCGACGGCAGGCCAACCGGCTCATCGTGCACAACGCGGAGCGCATGAGCCTGCTCGTCGACGACCTCCAGCTGCTCGCCACCCTCGACAAGGAACCCTCCTACCGGCGCGAACCGGTGGACCTCCTCTCGCTCGCGGCGGACGCCGTCAGCGCCGCCGCCCTGCACGGCACCACCCACCCGGTCGACCTCGGCCCGCTGCGCACCGAGGCCGACCCCACCGGCACCGACGAACTCGAACTCGTCGAAACGGTGGGCGATCCGCACCGCCTGCGGCAGATCCTGGAGAACCTGCTGTCCAACGCGCGGACCCACACCCCGCCCGGCACCGCCGTGCACATCCGGGTGGGCACAGGCCGCCAGGGGCGCACCGGCGCCTCGACCGCCCTGCCCGAGGGGGCTCCCGTGGCGGTGGTCGAAGTCGCCGACGAGGGCCCGGGGCTCCGCCCGCACGACGCCGCGCACGTCTTCGAACGCTTCTACCGGGCCGATCCCTCCCGCTCCCGCGCCCACGGCGGCAGCGGGCTCGGACTCGCCATCGCCGCCACCATCGCCGAGGGACACGACGGCCGCCTCGAACTCGACACGGCCCCGGGCCATGGCTGCGTCTTCCGCCTCGTCCTGCCGAACCTGCCCGCCGAGTGGCGGACCGACGGCGCCGCAGACTCATAGCGGTCTCTTGGGTCCGGCTTGAAGGCGTCGTTGGCCGGTCTTGGCCCGCCCCTCATCTCGTGTACCGACGACCTTCACACCGAGGCCACCAGACCCTTCCGTGCCGTTCGGTACCCCTGGGAAACTCCAGGCGCCCCCATTCCGTCACGTAACGCTCATCGCCGTCATCAGGACGAGAGGCCCTTCACCCATGCCCGAAGTCAACCGGCGCCGCTTCCTCCAACTCGCGGGCGCGACCACGGCGTTCACCGCGCTCTCCAGCAGCATCGAGCGTGCCGCCGCCCTTCCCGCGCACCATCGCACCGGCACGATCGAGGACGTCGAGCACATCGTCGTCCTGATGCAGGAGAACCGGTCCTTCGACCACTACTTCGGTGCGCTGCGCGGAGTGCGGGGCTTCGGCGACCCGCATCCGGTCACCCTGGACAACGGCAAGTCGGTCTGGCACCAGTCGGACGGCACCAAGGACCTGCTGCCCTTCCACCCGGAGGCCGACGACCTCGGCATGCAGTTCCTGGAGGGCCTCCCGCACTCCTGGCCCGACGGTCACGCCGCGTACAACGGCGGCAAGTACGACAAGTGGGTGCCCGCGAAGGGCGCCACGACCATGGCGTACCTGACCCGCGAGGACATCCCGTTCCACTACGCGCTCGCGGACAAGTTCACGGTCTGCGACGCCTACCACTGCTCGTTCATCGGCTCCACCGACCCCAACCGCTACTACATGTGGACGGGTTACACCGGCAACGACGGCAAGGGCGGCGGCCCGGTCCTCGGCAACGACGAGGTCGGCTACGACTGGACGACCTACCCCGAGCGGCTGGAGGGGGCCGGGGTCTCCTGGAAGATCTACCAGGACATCGGCGACGGTCTGGACGCGGCCGGCTCCTGGGGCTGGATCCAGGACGCCTACCGCGGCAACTACGGCGACAACTCGCTCCTCTACTTCAACAAGTACCGCAACGCCAAGGCGGGCGACCCCTGGTACGACAAGGCCCGCACCGGCACCGACGTGAAGAACGGCGACGGCTACTTCGACCGCCTGAAGGCCGACGTCAAGGCGGGCACGCTCCCGCAGATCTCCTGGATCGCCGCCCCCGAGGCGTTCTCCGAGCACTCCAACTGGCCCTCGAACTACGGCGCCTGGTACATCTCGCAGGTGCTGGACGCGCTCACCTCCAACCCCGAGGTCTGGGCGAAGACGGCGCTGTTCATCACGTACGACGAGAACGACGGCTTCTTCGACCACCTCGTACCGCCGCTGCCGCCGAAGTCCGCCGCGCAGGGCAAGTCCACGGTCGACGTGACGCTGGACCTCTACAAGGGCGACGCGAGCCGGGTGGCCGGTCCGTACGGTCTCGGCCCGCGCGTGCCCATGCTGGTCGTCTCGCCCTGGAGCAAGGGCGGTTACGTCTGTTCCGAGACCCTGGACCACACCTCGATCGTGCGGTTCATGGAGGAGCGCTTCGGGGTTCGCGAGCCCAACATCTCGCCCTGGCGCCGGGCGATCTGCGGCGACCTCACCGCCGCCTTCGACTTCTCCCGCAAGGACGCGCACCCGGTCCCGCTGCCGGAGACCGACGGCTACGAGCCGCAGGACCGCGACCGCCACCCCGACTACAAGCCCACCCCGCCGGCCGACCCGCGCATGCCCCGCCAGGAACGCGGCACCCGTCCGGCCCGCCCGCTCAAGTACGCCCCGTACGTGGACGGTTCGGCCGACCCGACGGCCGGAAAGTACACGCTCGCCTTCGCCTCCGGCAGCCACGCGGGCGCCGCCTTCGTGGTGACGTCAGGCAACCGCACCGACGGCCCCTGGCACTACACCACCGAGGCCGGCAAGACCGTCTCCGACACCTGGAACTCGGCCTACTCCAAGGACGTGTACGACCTGACGGTGCACGGCCCGAACGGCTTCCTGCGGGTCTTCAAGGGCCGGGGCAAGGGCGCCGCCGGACCCGAGGTGACCGCACGGCACGTCGGCGACGACGTCGAGCTGACCCTCACCAACAAGGGCTCCGGAACGGTGGAGTTGACGGTGAGCAACGGGTACGGGGGACAGGCCCGCAAGATCAAGGTGCGGTCCGGGGCGACCGTACGGCACCGGGTGGACCTGGGCGCCAGCAGGCGGTGGTACGACCTGACGGTCACCTCCCGCGCGGACGCGTCGTTCCTGCGCCGGTTCGCCGGGCACGTGGAGAACGGCCGGGTGGGCGTGAGCGATCCGGCGATAGCCGCCTGCTGACGCGGCCTGTCGGGAGGGCGGAGAGTGGGCCGGGGTGCCTTGACCGGGACATGGTTGTCATCCAGCCATGCCACGGTAGTGTGCCCCGGTGACCACGCAATCGAACATACCTGCAGGTTGGTACCCGGATCCCAACGGAGCCCCCCAGACGCTCCGCTACTGGGACGGATCTCAGTGGACCGACCACACCAATGCCGACCAGCAGCAGGCGCAGCAGCCCCAGGCCCAGCAGCCGCAGGCGGCGCCGGTCCAGCAGCCCCAGCAGGGATTCGGTCAGCCCCAGGGCCAGCCGCAGAAGGGGTTCGGGTCGGCGCAGCCGGCCGCCGGTGCCGATGCGCGGGTCCAGCGGCAGGTGCAGCAGCAGGCCGGGGTCGCGGCGGGCGGGGCCGGTGGCGGGACACTGTTCAGCGAGCCGGTGCTGGTGGTGAACCAGAAGGCCAAGCTGATCGAGCTGACCAACGAGTACAAGGTCATGGACCAACAGGGCAAGGAGCTGGGCTCGGTCGTCCAGGTCGGCCAGAGCGCGCTGAAGAAGATCCTGCGGTTCGTCTCCAGCCTCGACCAGTTCATGACGCACAAGCTGGAGATCCGGGACGCCTACGGGCAGCCGGTGCTGCTGCTGACGCGGCCCCGGAAATTCCTGAAGTCCCGCGTGATCGTGCAGCGCCCGGACGGTTCACCGGTCGGCGAGATCGTCCAGCAGAACATGTTCGGGAAGATCAACTTCGCGATCAATGCGGGTGGTCAGCAGGTCGGCGCGATCAAGGCGGAGAACTGGCGGGCCTGGAACTTCGCGATCGTCGACCACGCGGAGAACGAGGTCGCCCGTATCACCAAGACCTGGGAAGGTCTGGCGAAGACGATGTTCACGACCTCGGACAACTACGTCCTGCAGATCCACTACCAGCTGCCCGAGCCCCTGCTGAGTCTGGTGGTGGCGACAGCGCTGACGGTCGACACGGCGCTGAAGCAGGATTCACGCGGTCTGGGCTGACGGGGGCTGTTCACGGCTGACGGGGTGGTTCGGTCGGTTCACAGGGGCCGACCGAAGTCACTGTTCACGGGCGTGTCGATGGCGGCCGCCGGTTCACAGAGACCGGTCGGTTCACAGGTGTCGGCCGGTTCACGGAGGGGCGTGGTGGCCCGGCTCCGCGGCGTGTTCACAATGACCGGTCAGTTCACAGAGACCGGCCGGTTCGCAGAGGTGTGAGGGGCCCGGCCTCCGAGGTCGGTTCACAGGAACCGGTCGGTTCACAACGAAGTGAGGTGTCCCGGCTCCGATGGTTGCCGGGGCATCAACGACGGTTCGTACGGCGCCGGATGGGCCGGGTGGGCCTCCAGCGCGAGGACCGACGCCACCGGGTGCTCTTCGTCGTCCAGGACCGAGACCTCCACCGTGGCCGGAATCGGGGCGGACACCGCGACCGGGTCCGGTGTCGACCGTGACAGCGTCACCACACCCCACCCCGCGAGCCCCGCGCCCGCCAGTGCCAGCAGCAGGCCCGCCGCCCCGCCCTGGAGCCGCTCGCCGAGCAGCGTCAGGCCGATGACCGCCGCCGCGACCGGATTGGCCAGCGTCACCAGGGCCAACGGGCCGCCGAGGCCGCCCCGGTAGGCGGTCTGGGACAGGATCAGACCGCCCGCCGCGAACGCCGAGACCAGCAGAGCCACCCCGATGACCTGCCAGCCGGGCAGCGCACCCGAGCCTTCCGTCGCCGCCACCGTCACCGTCTGGGTGAGCGCCGAGGCCACCCCGGACGCGATGCCGGACGCGCTCGCGTGCCGCAGCCCGGGCTTGGCACCGGGGCGGGCCAATACCCCGATCAGCACCATCGTCGTACCGGCGACCGCGAGGGCCTCCGGGAGACTCAGCACGTCGTCGGGCGCCGGACCGGACGCCGTGACCAGGATCGCCGCCAGACCGAGCAGCGTCAGGGCGGTGCCGCGCCACTCCACCGCGCTGACCCGCCGCCCGGCGATCCGCGCGCCCAGCGGCACCGCGGCGACCAGGGTGAGCGCGCCCAGCGGCTGCACCACCGTGAGCGGGCCGTACTTGAGGGCGACCACGTGCAGCAGCGCGCCCGACGCGTTGAGCAGCACCGAGCCCCACCAGGCGCCGGTCGCCAACAGCCGTCGTATCCCCGCGTCGGCGTTGCGGGAGGCGAGGCGTTCCTGGGCGACGGCCGCGGCGGCGTAGGCGACGGCGGAGAGAAGGGAGAGGGCGACGGCGACGAGGGTGGCGGTGTTCATCTGCCTGCCCCCAGTCCCGCGCCCACGAGGGCGGGCTCGTCGGCCGGGGCGAGCCTGCTGCCCTGGCCCTGTCCGGCCGTCGACTCGGTGCGGTGCGGCAGGTGGACGACCGCGAGGGCGATGCCCAGCAGGGCCGACGCCACGATCGCGTCGAGCCAGTAGTGGTTCGCCGTACCGACGATGACCACCAGCGTCACCAGCGGATGCAGCAGCCACAGCCAGCGCCAGCGGGAGCGGGTCGCGACGATCAGGCCGATCGCCACCATCAGGGCCCAGCCGAAGTGCAGCGACGGCATCGCGGCGAACTGGTTGGACAGGGTGTCGGCCTCGGGGGAGGCGCCGTAGACCGTGGGCCCGTACACCTGGCCGGTGTCGACGAGGCCGGCCGCGCCCAGCAGCCGGGGCGGGGCCAGCGGGAAGATGAGGTGGATGACCAGGGCGGCCCCGGTGACCACGGCGAGGACCCGGCGGGCCCAGACGTAGTGGGTGGGGCGCCGCAGGTAGAGCCAGACCAGGAAGGCGGCGGTGGCCGGAAAGTGCACGGTCGCGTAGTAGGTGTTCGCGACGTGGACCGCGGTGTCGCTGTGCAGCAGCATCGACTGCACGGCGCCCTCGCCGGGGAGGTGGAGGGCGCGCTCCCAGTCCCAGACGCGGGTCGCGTTGTGGAAGGCCTCGGCGGTGTGTCCCGTCGCCAGCTGCCTGCCGAACTTGTAGACGAGGAACAGGCCTGCGACCAGCAGGAGTTCACGGACGAGCGGCGGCCGTCGTATACCGGCGGGTTCCGCCTTGGCAGGCGCGGTGCGGGCTTCCATCCCCCGACCCCTATCGGTAGTGCGTTTATGGGCGTGAACTCGTCTGTACGGGTGCTCCGCTCATCGATACGTTGGTGTACCGATACGAGAGTGTACCGAAACGAATCCGTTCCGGTACACTGGCGTATCGATGGACTTACGCCACACTGGAATCGGGAATAAGCCACAGAGCGGCCCGACACGAACGACAGAAGCGACAGGAACGAGGAGTGCGGTCATGACGTCGCAGGCAGCGGAGGGACCGGAACCGGTCGTCGCCTCCCGCCGCTCCAAGATCACGCCGGAGCGTGAGCAGGAGTACTTCGACGCCGTGCTCCTCCAGATCCGCGAGTGCGGATACGAGGCGCTGACCATGGAGGGCGTCGCCGCCAGCGCGCGCTGCAGCAAGTCGACGCTCTACCGGCAGTGGAAGACGAAGCCGCAGTTCGTTGCCGCCGCGCTGCGCGCCAACCGGGGCTGCCGCTTCGCCGCCGTCGACACGGGGTCCCTCGCCGGGGACCTGCGCGCGGCGGCGCGGGTGTCGGGCGAGCGGTCGGGGCAGGACACCCAGCTGATGCAGGCCCTCGGTCATGCCGCCATGCAGGACCCGGAGCTTCAGCAGGCGCTGCGCGAGGCGCTGGTCGAGCCGGAGCTGGCCGCGTTCCGCGAGATGATCCTGCGCGCGGTCGAGCGGGGCGAGATCGCGGCCGACCATCCGGCGCTGGAGTACGTACCGGCGCAGATGCTGGGCGTGCTGCGGGTCCGCCCGGTCCTGGAGGGTCAGTACGCCGACCCGGAGTATCTGGTCAGATTCGTGGACGCCGCGGTGCTGCCCGCGCTCGGCGTCACCTGAGACGCAGGCCGCCGCCCGTGGCATGACCGGACGGTGACCTGTTCGCGCCGACCCGTGGGGACGGGGGCGGCGCGCACCCCCCGGCCGGGTGGGGTTCCTCTTGAGCGGAGAGGCGCTCCACCCGGCCGATCCATTCGGTCACACGTTCTGCCCGCTGCCGTCTCCGGACGAGACCTTGATGCCGGCGGTGATCTCGTCGATCACCGACTCCTTCTGGTCGGCGTCGACCCCGAACCGGACGACGACGATCTGCTGCGGGTTGGCGGGCGCGGGGAAGGCGAGCGACTCGACGAACCCGTCGGCGCCCTTGCTCGTGATCGCCTTCCAGCGGACCAGATAGCCCTTCTGCCCGGCCACGGTCACCGCCTTGGAGGCCAGCACCTCGTGCGAGGTGATCTTCCCGTAGGTCGTACCGCCGTACGACTCCTCGGCGTTGGCCTCGATGTCCGCCTTGGCGACCGCCTCGGCGGTGCTGCCCGAGGTGCCGAGCGCCAGTGCGGGCGCCGAGTACGCCCCGCCCTTCGTGCAGTTCTTCGTCGTGTCGCCCGGGCACTTGTACGAGCTGTCCGAGGTCACCTGCCCGCCCACGCTGAGCGACTGGCCGTACCAGCCGTCGGGGATCGGGAGGCTGATCCCGTTGACCGAGTCGGGCACGGACCCGCTGTCGATCCTCGGGCTCTCCGAGGGCTCGGACTGCTGGGGATCCGGCGTCTGTCCGCCCGAACCGCCGCCGGTGCCACCACCGGGCCCGCCCTGACCGCCACCGCTCTGGCCACCGGGCCCACCCTGCCCACCGGTGCCGCCCTGACCACCGGGCACCTGCGAGCCGACATTGCTGCCGCTGCCGCCGTCGTCCTTGGTCAGCGCGTACACACCGCCGCCTATCCCGGCGAGGACGGCTATCGCCACCGCGACGGCGATGCCGGTGCGCAGCCCGCGCCGCGTGCCGGTGTCCGTCGGCGAATGGTCCGGGTATACCGGATACGCCCCGCCGGCGGCCAGCACCGGTGGACCCCAGGCGGCGGCCGAGCCGTCGGGACGGGTCTGTTCCGTCCATGTCTTACCGTCCCACCAGCGCTCGGTGGCGGGGCCGTCACTTGTCTGCCCGGGGTCGGGGTACCAGCCGGGAGGAGTCTCCTGCGTCATGCCCCCACCGTATGAGGCCCGGGTGAAAGCCGGATGAGAGGAGTCGCCTTTCCTCGGGGAAAGGCGCAGAAAGGCGGGCCAAGATCCCGAGATAGCGGGATACGGGAGGTCGGGCGCCGTCCGCCGGCAGCCGCAGCGGGGACTTCTGGCCGCCGGGGGGAGCCGCGCCCGTCCCGGCTGGGGGATGCTCGGGCGTCGGGCGCTGGTGCTTTCCGGGCTGGTGTCCGGGTAGCCGCGTAGGTGGGCGGAGGTCCCGGGACGGCGAGGGGCAGGCCCTCTCGACCACCAGCCGCACAGGCGCCGTTCCGCCCGCCGACGGCAGTCGCAGGCCCTCCCGGCCGGGTGTGTGCGAGGTCGTGGGTGGCCGGGAGTTCGAAGCCGCGAAAGCGTGCGCCTGCGTCGTGGGGGAGTGCAGCCCCGGCTCGGCGGGTGGTCAGGCCTCGTCCACCATCAGTCGCACTGGCGTCTTCTCCGCCGTCGGCGGCAGTCGCAGGCCCTCCCGGCCGGGTGTGTGCGAGGTCGTGGGTGGCCGGGAGTTCGAAGCCGCGAAAGCGTGCGCCTGCGTCGTGGGGGAGTGCAGCCCCGGCTCGGCGGGTGGTCAGGCCTCGTCCACCATCAGTCGCACTGGCGCCTTCTTCGCCGCCGGGGGCAGTCGCAGGCCCTCCCGGCCCGGGGTGATCGAGCCGAGGATGCTCGGGTGGTGGGCGCCGGTGCTGTTCGGGTGGGTGCCCGGTAGGCCGTGGGCCGTCAGGAAGCCGAGGATCGCGAAGGCGTAGGCCTCCTTGGCGGTGGACGGCAGGCCCAGTTCGTCCGAGGTGCGTAGTGGCAGCGCCGGCAGGCGGGCTTCGAGCATTGCCATCAGTACGGGGTTGCGGGTGCCGCCGCCCGACGCGATCACCTCTGTCGCGCCCACCGTGCGAACGGCGTCCGCGACCGTGCGGGCCGTCAGCATCGTCAGCGTGGCGATCACGTCCTCGGCGGACAGGGTGCCCAGACCGGCCAGAGCGTCCTGGAGGTAGCCGAGGTGGAACAGCTCCTTGCCGGTGGTGCGGGGCGCGGGCAGCGCGTAGTACGGCTCGTCCAACAGGCGTCGCAGCAGCGGGCCGTGGACTGTGCCCCGGGCGGCCAGGGCGCCCTCGGCGTCGTACGTGAGCCTGCCGCCGCTGAAGCCCTTCGTCGCCGCGTCGATCAGCGCGCAGCCCGGTCCGGTGTCGAAGGCGGTGCCGTCCGGGGCGGTGAGGTTGGCGATGCCGCCGATGTTCAGGGCGACGGGGGTGCCCGGTCGGCCGCGCAGCCACAGCAGGTCGACCAGGCTGACCAGCGGGGCGCCCTGGCCGCCGGCGGCGATGTCGCGCGGGCGGAAGTCGGCGACCACGGGCAGTCCCGTCGCCTCGGCGATCCAGGCCGGTTGGCCGAGTTGGAGCGTGCCGTGCGCCCGCCCGGCATCCACCCAGTGGTACATGGTCTGGCCGTGCGAGGCGATCAACTCCGCCTTCCCGCCGCAGAGTTCGTGCATTGCGTGGACGGCCGCCCTCGCGAAGGCCTGCCCGATCCGGGTGTCGAGGCGGCACACCTCGGACAGGGAGGTGGCGGCCGGGGGCAGTGCCGCCGTCAGCGCCTCCCGCAGTTCGGCGTCGTACGGCTCGCTCACCATTCCCAGCGGGCGCAGTACGAGGCTGTCGCCGACGAGGGTCAACTCGGCCGCCGCCGCGTCGATGGCGTCGTACGACGTCCCGGACATCAGACCGATCACCCGCATGCCCTCAACCCGCCTTTCCGGCAACGACCTTGGGGGAGGCGGCGAGCGCGAGCACGCTCACCGCGCACACCGTCGCCGCGTAGTACGCGGGGATGTCCACGTTCCCCGTCCGCTTCACCGTCTCCGTGATGATCAGGCCCGCGCACCCCGAGAACACCGCGTTGGAGAGGGCGTAGGCGAGACCGAGGCCCGTCCAGCGCGCGCTCGTCGGGAACAGCTCGGCGAGCATCGCCGGGCCCGGACCCGCCATCAGCCCGACCACCGCGCCCGCCCCGAACACCGCGACCCCCTTCACCGCGTTCGAAGTACCCGCGTCCTGAAGGAGGTTGAGCAGCGGCACCGCCAGGACCACCACCAGCGCCGCCCCGGCCAGCATCACCGGCCGCCGCCCCACCCGGTCGCTGAACCAGCCCGCCGGGACGATCGTCGCCGCGAACCCCACATTGGCCAACACCGTGGCGAGCAGCGCCTGTTGGAAACTCGCGTGCAGGGTGCTCTGGAGGTAGGAGGGGAGCACGACGAGGAAGGTGTACCCGGCGGCGGCCCAGCCCATGATCCGCCCGGCGCCGATCGCGACGGCCCGTGCCACCTCGCGGGCCGGCGGGCTCTGCGCGACCGGCGCCCGTGCGAAGGCGGGTGTCTCGTCCAGCCGCAGTCTCAGCCACAGCGCGCCCAGCCCCAGCGGCAGCGTCAGCAGGAACGGCAACCGCCAGCCCCAGTCGCCCAGTTGGGCCTCGGTGAGCAGCGTGGCGAGCAGTGCCGCCACGCCCGCCCCGGCCAGCAGCCCCAGCGCCACCGTGAACGACTGCCACGACCCGTACAGCCCGCGCCGCCCCGGTGGCGCGAACTCGGTCATCAAGGAGACCGCGCCCCCGAACTCCCCGCCCGCCGACAGCCCTTGGACCACCCGGAGCAGCGTCAGCAGCCAGGGCGCGAGGGCGCCGACCGTGTCGTACGTCGGCAGCGCGCCGATCAGCGTCGTGGCGCCCGTCATCAGCGCGATCACCAGGATCAGCACCGGCCGCCGGCCGATCCGGTCGCCCAGCCGGCCGAACACGGCCGCGCCCACCGGCCGGAAGAAGAACGCCAGTGCGAAGGACGCATAAGTCTTCACCAGCGCCTCACCTTCGCTCCCGCCCTCCGGGGTGAAGAAGCGGGCCGCGATCACCGTCGCGAAGTAGCCGTAGACGCCGAACTCGTACCACTCGATGAAGTTCCCCACCGAGCCTGCGAACAGGGCTCTGCGGGACTGCTCCGACCGGGGGGTCCGCAGGTCGGGGGCGGGCGCCGGCGCGCTCATGGAGATCCTTTCCGGGGGCGCGGACAGAGCGGTCGAGGGGGCGCGACAAGGGGCGGATGTGCGCCCGCCGCGACGGAAAATTAGCTTCATTTCAGGGGCTGTTGACTGTCAATAACTTTCACGACCGCTGGTGGCGGGCCCGCCGCGTCGCCCTGCCGCACTCCCTGTCACTCGTCCCGGCAACACCTGCGCGGACCCGCCTCCACTTCGGCAGCCGGACGGCTAGTCTCAAGTTCTGTACGTCGTTCAGGCGATACCGGGGAGGTAGCGGGATGACGGAGGAACGGCCCGGGACGGCCGGCTCTGCCGCCCTGTGGGAGCGCGACACACAACTCGCCGCCGCCGAGCGGGCGATCGACGCCCTGTGCGCCGACGCCGCCTCCTCGGGCAGCCTGCTGCTCCTCACCGGCGAGGCGGGCCTCGGCAAGACCGCGCTGATGGCCGAAACCCGGCGCCTCGCCGAGCGGCGCAACTGCACGGTGTGGTCGGCGCGCGGCGGCGAGACCCTCAAGTCGGTCCCCTTCAACGTCGTACGCCAACTGCTGCAGCCCGCGCTCCTGTCGCTGATGCCGGAGGAGGCCCGCGAATACCTGGGCGACTGGTACGACATCGCCGGCCCCGCCCTCGGTATCTCGGAACCCGGCGACCGCATGGCCGACCCGCAGGGCGTGTGCGACGGCCTGGTCGCGGCCGTACGACGGCTCGCCAAGCGCGACTGGCCGCTCGTCCTGCTCATCGACGACGCCCACTGGGCCGACCAGGAGACCCTGCGCTGGCTGGCCGCGTTCGCCGAGCGGCTCGACGACCTGTCCGTCCTGGTCGTGGTCGCCCGCAGGCCCGACGAGGCCACTGGCGACCGCGCCGACCACCTGGAGGCGATCGCCAGGACGGCGGTCGGCCCCGTCGCCGCGCTCGACGCCCTGACCCCGGCAGCCGCCGCCGGCCTCACCCGCGCCACCCTCGGCCCGCACGCCGACGGCCCGTTCTGCCGCGAGGTGTGGGCGGTCACCGCGGGCAACCCGTACGAGACCGTAGAACTCCTCGCCAAGGTCCAGGACGCCGGACTGGCCCCCGTCGAGGCGTCCTGCGGAAGCCTGCGCGAACTCAACAACTCGGCGCGCGGCGGCGGCCTCGTCGCCCGTCTCCAGGAACTGGGCCTCGCGGCCACCCGCTTCGCCCAGGCGGCGGCCATTCTCGGCTCGGGCATCAGGGTGGACCTCGTGGCCCGGCTGGCCACCCTGGGTCCCAACGAGGCCTACCGCTGCGCCAACCTCCTCTGCACCGAACGCATCCTCACCGAACCCGATCTGACGGCAGGTCAAGTCATCGACAGCGAGCTGGAGTTCGTCCACCCGCTGATCGCCACCGCCGTGTACGACTCCATCCCGGACGGCATGCGCACCGCCATGCACGGCATCGCCGCCCAGGTCGTCACGGAGTCCGGCAAGGGTGCCGCAGCGGCCTCCCGTCACCTCCTGCACGTCTATCCGGACGACGACGAGGAACTCGTCGACCAGCTCCGAGAGGCGGCCCGCGAACACCAGGCGGTCGGCGCACCGGACGCGGCCCGCAGCTGTCTGGAGCGCGCCCTGCTGGAACCGCCCCGCCCCGAGAGCCACGCGCACGTCCTCTACGAACTGGGCTGCGTCACCCTCCTCACCTCGCCCGCCACCACCATCGGACACCTCCAGACCGCACTCGCGCTGCCCGGCCTGGAGGGCGCCCTGCGGGTCGACGCGATCGTCCGTCTCTCCCAGGCCCTGCTGCACAACAACCAGATGGAGGAAGCGGTCCGCACGGTCGAGGAGGAGGCCGCCCGGCACCAGCCCGGCCCCGCCCGTATGCGGTTGCAGGGCGCGCAGTTCATGCTGGAGTGCCTCCATGGGGGCGACGCGCCCGCGCCGGGCCGCTCCGAGCGTCTCGCCGAGCTGGCCCGCCCCTGCACCGGCCGGGACAACTCCGAGCGCGCGCTGCTCATGCTGCGCGGCTTCGACGCCATGGCCCACGGCGAGAACGCCGAGGAGGTCGTCGAGGTGTGCGACCGCACCCTCGTCAACGGCCGCCTCGCCCCCGGACTCGGCTGGACCGACCCCGAGTGGGGCATCGAACTGCTGCTGATGCTGGCCTGCTCGTACGCCTACACCGACCGTCTCGACCGCGCCGAGGCCCTCTACAACGAGGCCCTGCGTGCCTACGAGGCGGCGGGCTGGAGCGGCGGCCACCTCTCCCTCGCCCATGCGTACGTCGGTCTCGGGCACCGCAGGCGGGGCCGGCTCAGAGAGGCCGAGACCTCCCTGCGCGAGTCCCTGCGCCTCGCCGAACGCGTCGGGCGCGGGCTGCCCCTGTACTGGTCGGCGACCTGCAACCTCGTCGACACGCTGCTCGCCCGCGGCCATGTCCAGGAGGCCTGGACCGTTGCCGAGCAGTACGGCTTCGCCCCGCCCTACCCGTCCACCATCGTGCTGCCCGAACCCCGTGCCGTACGCGGCCGGTTGCTCCTCGCCGTCGGCCGCACCAAGGAGGGCATCAACGAACTGGAGGCCGCGGAGAAGGCGGCGACCGCGCGGGGCTTCCACAACCCGGTGCTCGCCACCTGGGCCGTCGACCTCGCCCGGGCCCTGGCGACGGAGGACCCGCTCCGGGCCGCCCAACTGGCCGCCGACGCCCGCCGGCACGCCGAACACTTCGGCACGGACACCGCCATCGGCGAGGCCCTCCGCTGCCTGGCGAGCCTGGAGACCGGCCAGCGGGCGGTCCGGCTGGCCGCCCAGGCGGTCGCCTACCTGGAGGCGTCGCCCTGCCAGTACGAACACGCGGCGGCCCGCGTCGAGTACGGCATCCTCGCCCGCTCGGTCTCCGAGATCCAACGCGGCCTGACCCTGGCCAAGTCGTGCGGCGCCGACGGCCTGGTGGCCCAGGCGAGGGATGTCCTGGAGACGGGCCGGGGCCTGCGCTGACCGACGAGGCGCCCGGTACGGGGGTCAGACCCGGAGCAACTGCTCCGTGACCTTCTCCAGGCGCCTCCGCACTCCCTCGTCGTAGGCCTCCTCGTGCGCCCGCGCCGGGCTCGTACCGTCGAAGTAGCGCCCGCTGCCCGACTCCCGGGTCACCAGCGCGAGAACGCCCGCCGCGCCGTCGGCGACGCTCGACCAGGGGGTGACACCGGCCTCGCGGACCATCGTGGTGTCCATGTAGGTGGCCGGGTGCAGCACATTGACGGAGATGTCCCGGGCCGCCAACTCCTCGGCCAGGGTGAAGGTGTGGGCGGCGAGCGCGAACTTGCTGCGGACGTACGCCGTGGTTCCGCTGTAGCCGCGGGTGAGTTCGGGATCGGCGAGGTCGAGGGGCGCCTGACCGGCCGAGCCGACGTTCACGATCCGCGAGGGCGCGCCCGCGCGCAGCGCCGGCAGCAGGGCGCGGGTCAGGACGACCGGTGCGAGATAGTTCACCGCGAGCCGCAACTCGTGCCCGTCGGCGCTCAGTTCACGTCCCGAGCCGCGCGGACCGGCCCCGACGCCCGCGTTGTTGACGAGCACGTCGAGACTCGGGTGCGCGGCCGAGACCTCGGCGCCCAGTTTCCGCACGGCGGCCAGCGAGGCCAGGTCCGCGACGAACCCCTCGGCCGCGCCCTCGGTCCGCAGCTCCATCACGAGTTGCTCGGTGCGGCCGGGGTCGCGCCCGTGGGCGAGCACGGTGTGACTGGAGCGGACCAGCTCGAAGGCGACGTACCGGCCGAGCCCCGAAGTGGCGCCGGTGATCAGAACAGTGGACATGTCTCCACGGTAGGCACGGGAGGCAGGCGCGTACGAGATGCTGCTGGGACTACGACCGGCAGGGTCACCCTTCCGCGGCGTCCTCCTCGGCCAGGACGCGCTGCGCCGCCGCGAACGCCGAGTTGGCCGCCGGAACCCCGCAGTACACGGCCGTCTGGAGCAGCACCGCGCCGATCTCCTCGGGGGTGAGGCCGTTGCGGCGAGCGGCCCGGACATGCATCGCCAGCTCGTCGTAGTGGCCGTGGGCGACCAGCGCGGTGAGCGTGATCATGCTGCGCTCGCGCCGGGTGAGCGTAGGGTCGGTCCAGATCTCGCCCCACGCGTAGCGCGAGATGAAGTCCTGGAAACGGGCCGTGAAGGGCGTCTGCCGCGACTGCGCCCGGTCCACGTGCGCGTCGCCGAGCACCTGCCGCCGCACATCCATGCCCCGCCGGGCGACCGTCCCGAAGTGCGGGCGCAGCGCGGCCAGTACGGCCTCCGGGCACTGCGCGACCGCCAGATGCGAGGCGCCCGGCAGCTCGACGAGCGTGGCGCCCAGCACGGCGTCCGCGATCTCCCGCAGATGGGCCGGGGGAGTGGCCGGATCCTGCCGCCCGGCGACGAGCAGCGTGGGCACGCCGATCTCCGCCAGCCGGTCGCGTACGTCGAAGGCGCCCAGCGCGTCGCAGCAGGCGGCGTACGCGTCAGGATCGGCGTTCCGGTGATCCGCCACCAGCTCCGGCACGGTGAAGCCGGACGTGAACCAGCGCGCGTCGGCACTCTCCGCGAGCCCGGCCAGCCCTTCGCTCCGCACCAGTGCGGCCCGCTCCTCCCACGGCTTGCTGCCGTTGAAGTGGGCCGAGGAGCAGAGCACGGCGAGCGAGGACACGCGCTCGGGGTGGTGGAGGGCCAGATGCAGACCGACGGCACCGCCCAACGAGACGCCCGCGTAGGCGAATTGCTCGATCCCGAGCGAGTCGGCGAGCGCCAGCACCAGCGCGGCCAGATCACCGACGGTGGCCCCCGGCCCGATCAGCTCGGGCGCCGAACCCCCGTGCCCCGGCAGGTCCCAGCGGACCACGCGATGCGTGACGGACAGCTCGGGCGCCACCTTGTCCCAGAGGGCGTACGACGTGCCGAGCGAGGGCCCGAGCAGCAGCGGGGGAGCGGTGGCGGAGCCCTCGACGCGGTGGTGCAGCAGTTTGTCGGTCACGGTCGCTCCAGAGCGCGGTCGGTGAGGTCTCCGGCGGAGCCGGTGTAACGGGTGGGGTCGGTGAGGTCGTCGAGGGGGAGATCCTTCAACTCCGGCTCCTCGGCGAGTAGTTCGGCAAGCGTCCGGCCCTCGGAGTAGGTACGGGCGGCCACTTCGGTGAGCAGGGCCTTCGCGCGGGCCCGGCCCAGCACGGGCGCGAGTTCGGCGGCGAGGCGCTCGGAGACGATCAACCCGTGGGTGAGGCCCAGGTGTTGTCGCATGGTGTCCGCGTGGACCCGTAGTCCCGTGGTCAGTTCGGCGGCGTCCAGTGCGGCGCCCCCAGTGACTCGGAGCACCTCCCTGAGCGGCTCCCACTCGGCGTGCCAGGCACCGGCCGGCCGCTCGTCCTCGGCGACGAGAGCGCCGTACAGGGTGGCCGCGAGCTGCGGCGCGCGCCGGGCGGCGGCCGCGATCAGCGTCGACCGTACGGGGTTCGCCTTGTGCGGCATCGCGGACGAACCGCCGCCGCTGCCCTCGGACACCTCGGCGATCTCGGTACGGGCCAGCGTCAGCACATCGGCGGCGATCTTCCCGAGGGCCCCGGCCGTGAAGGCGAGTGCTCCGGCGAGGTCCGCGACCGGGGTGCGCAGGGTGTGCCAGGGCAACACCGGTTCGGCGAGGCCGAGTTCACGGGCGTAGGCCGCGACCAGGGCCTGTGTGTCGGTGGTTCCGAACACCGTGAACGCGGCCAACGTGCCTGCGGCGCCGCCGAGTTGGGCGGGGAGAGTGTGACGTACGGCCGTCAGACGGTCGCGTGCGTCCAGGACCAGCGAGCGCCAGCCCGCCGCCTTCAGGCCGAACGTCGTCGGTACGGCGTGCTGGGTGAGGGTGCGGCCCGGCATCGCGGTGTCGCGGTGGTCGGCGGCGAGCCGGGCGAGGACCTGGGCGGTGCGGTCGAGGTCCGCGAGGATCAGGTCCAGGGTGCGGGCGGCGACCAGCATCGTCGCCGTGTCCAGAATGTCCTGGCTGGTCGCACCCCGGTGGACGTACGGCCCGTACTCCGCGCCGACCGCCGCCGTCAGGTCCGCGACCAGCGGGATCACCGGGTTGCCGCCGGACCGGGCGCGCAGCGCGATCGACCGCACGTCGAAGTCGGACAGGGAGCCTGCCGCTGTGTCCACCGTCTCCGCCGCTTCCGCCGGAGCCAGCCCCAGCCCGGCCTGGGCACGGGTCAGCGCGGCCTCGGCGTCCAGCAGGGCCCGTAGATACGCGGTGTCGCTGGTCGCGGAGGCCGCCGGGGAACCGGCCCACCCGGGGGAGAGCAGGCCGGTGTCGGCGTCGTCGGCGGTAGCGGCATCGGCAGGTGGTGTCACTCGAACTCCAGGAAGACCGTTTCGCCCTCGCCCTGAAGGCGGATGTCGAAACGGTACGTCCGTCGCTCGCCCTCGGCGGCGATCAGCGTGGCGCGCCGCTCGGCCGGCAGGGAGTCGAGCAGCGGGTCGGCGCCGTCCGCCAGATACGCACGTGTGTACAGGTGGTGCAGCAGACCGCGCGCGAAGACGCACACGCTGATGTACGGCAGGCCGGCGTTGCCCGGGGGCAGCGTGTACAGCGCGAAGTGGCCGTCGGCGTCCGTGGCCACCCGCCCGAAGCCCGTGAAGTCGGTGCCGTTGCGGCCCAGGTAGCCGCCCGTCACCGGGTTGCGGCGCAGGGAGCCGGGGGCGCCGGTGAGGGAACCGTCGGGCGCCGCCTGCCAGAACTCCAGCAGGGCGTCCGGG
The DNA here is from genome assembly GCF_042889145.1 of Streptomyces sp. NPDC002680. NCBI lineage: Bacteria > Bacillati > Actinomycetota > Actinomycetes > Kitasatosporales > Streptomycetaceae > Streptomyces > Streptomyces sp. NPDC002680. The sequence continues at coordinate 34,561 of NZ_JBIAQP010000013.1, read as the reverse complement.
ATCGGGTTGCCCTCGCCGTCCAGGACGTACCCATGGAGGGTGATCGTGTCCGGGTGGCCCTTGGGCGCTACCTGCTCGCCCTCGGGGAAGGGGAGCGCGTAGCCGTAGAAGGGGCCGACGGTGTGGGACGGGGTGGGGAGAAGTTTCCCGGGGGAGACGCTCATCAGTCGCGGCCTTCTTCGATCCAGGTGGCGGAGGGACCGTCGAGGACGATGTCCCACTCGTAGCCGAGCGAGAACTCGGGCTGGGACAGGTCGTGGTTGTACTGGGCGACCAGCCGGTCACGGGCGGCTTCGTCGGTCACCGAGCGCAGGATCGGGTCGTAGCGGAACAGTGGGTCGTTCGGGAAGTACATCTGCGTCACGAGCCGCTGCGTGAACGCCGTGCCGAACACCGAGAAGTGGATGTGCGCGGGCCGCCAGGCGTTGGTGTGGTTGCGCCACGGGTACGCGCCCGGCTTGATCGTCGTGAACCTGTACCGTCCCTGATCATCCGTCAGGACCCGCCCCACGCCGGTGAAGTTGGGGTCGAGCGGCGCCGGGTGCTGGTCCCGCAGATGCGCGTACCGGCCGGAGGCGTTGGCCTGCCACAGCTCTATCAACTGCCCGCGCACGGGACGGCCGTTGCTGTCGAGGAGCCGGCCGGAGACGGTGATGCGCTCGCCGAGCGGCTCGCCCTGGTGCTGGACGGTGAGGTCGCTGTCGATGTCGGTGATGTCGGTGGCACCGAACACCGGTCCCGACAGCTCGACCGTCTCCGGGTCCCCACCGTTCACCGCGACCAGCGGCTGTTTCGGGTAGCGCAGCAGCGAACTGCGGTACGGGGCGTAGTCGCGCGGCGGATGGTTCTGTACGGGGGCGCCTTCGGCGACGGCCTTGTCGTAGGCGTCCTGGAGGTCGCCGACCTCGATGTCGATGTCCGACTGGGAGAGAGCCATGGGGAGTTCCTAGCGTTCGAGGACGAGGGCGAGGCCCTGGCCCACGCCGATGCAGAGGGTGGCGACACCGACTCCCGTGCCCTGGCGGGCGAGTTGGTGGGCGACGGTACCGGCGAGACGGGCGCCGGAGGCGCCGAGCGGGTGGCCGAGGGCGATCGCCCCGCCCTGCGGGTTGAGGATCGCCGGGTCGAACTCGGGCCATTCGGCGACACAGCCGAGGACCTGGGCGGCGAACGCCTCGTTGAGTTCGAGCGTTGACAGGTCGTCAAATCCTTTGCCCGCCTTGGCGAGTGCCCGGTTGACGGCCTCGACGGGGGCGAGGCCGAAGTAGTCCGGGTCGAGCGCGTTCACACCGGTCGCGGATACCCGGGCGAGGGGCTCGCGGCCGGTGGCCTTCAGACCCTCCTCGTCGACGAGGAGGAGAGCGGCGGCGCCGTCGTTGAGGGGGGAGGCGTTGCCCGCGGTGACCGTGCCGCCCTCGGTGCGGAAGGACGGCTTGAGCTTGGCCATCGCCGCGAGGGAGGCGTCGGCGCGTACGCATTCGTCGGCGTCGAAGACGACCGGGTCGTCCTTGCGCTGGGGGATGGTCACGGGGGCGAGTTCGGCGTCGAACAGGCCCGACTGCTGTGCTGCGGCGGCCTTCTGGTGGCTGGCGAGGGCGAACTCGTCCTGCTGCTCACGGCTGATCTTGTGCTTGTCGGCGATGAGTTCGGCGGACTCGCCCAGGGGGATGGTCCATTGGGGGTTCATGGCTGGGTTGGTCATGCGCCAGCCGAGGGTGGTCGAGTACAGCTCGGTGTGTCCGGCGGGGAACGGGCGGTCGTTCTTGGGCAGGACATACGGCGCGCGGGTCATCGACTCGACACCGCCGGCGAGGGCGATGGAGGCGTCGCCGACGGCGATGGCGCGGGCGGCCTGGATCACGGCTTCGAGGCCGGAGGCGCACAGGCGGTTGATCGTGACTCCGGGGACGGAGGTGGGCAGCCCGGCGAGGAGGCCGGCCATGCGGGCGACGTTGCGGTTCTCCTCGCCGGCGCCGTTGGCGTTGCCGAAGTAGACGTCCTCGATACGGGAGGGGTCCAGGTCGGGCGTACGGGCGAGGAGTTCGCGGATGGCGTGGGCGCCGAGGTCGTCCGGGCGGACGCCGGCCAGGCCGCCGTTGTAGCGGCCGATCGGAGTGCGGACGGCGTCGACGATGTAGACGTCCTTGAGACGGCTCACGCTGCTCATGGCTGGATCTCCTCGGTGAGCTCGTCGGGGATGCGGACCTTCGCGGCGGTCTTCGTCAGGATCTCCTCGACCGTGACGCCCGGCGCGGTCTCGACGAGGACGAGGCCGTCGTCGTTGACGTCGAGAACACCCAGATCGGTGATGACCCGGTTCACACACGCCTTGCCGGTGAGCGGGAGTTCACACTGCTCCAGGATCTTCGGAGAGCCGTCCTTCGCGGTGTGCGTCATGACGACGATGACCGTGCGGGCGCCGTGAACGAGGTCCATGGCGCCGCCGATCCCGGTGATCAGCTTGCCCGGGATCGCCCAGTTCGCCAGGTCCCCGCCCGCCGAGACCTGCATCGCGCCCAGCACGGCGACGTCGATGTGCCCGCCCCGGATCATCCCGAAGGACAGCGCCGAGTCGAAGAAGGAGGCGCCCGGCAGAACGGTCACCGTCTCCTTGCCCGCGTTGATCAGATCGGGGTCGACCTGGTCGTCGGTCGGGTAGGGGCCGGTGCCCAGGATGCCGTTCTCCGACTCCAGGATCACCTCCACCCCGGCCGGGAGGTAGTTCGGGATCAGCGTCGGCAGACCGATGCCGAGATTGACGTACTGCCCGTCCTCAAGCTCACGGGCGGCACGGGCGGCCATCTGTTCACGTGTCCAGGCCATCAGCTGCTCACCGTCCGCTGCTCGATCTTCTTGTCGGCCGCCTGCTCGGGGGTCAGCGCGATGACCCGCTGCACGAAGATGCCCGGCAGATGCACGGCGTCCGGGTCGATCTCGCCCGGCTCGACCAGCTCCTCCACCTCGGCGATCGTGATCCGGCCGGCCATGGCCGCGAGGGGGTTGAAGTTCCGGGTGGACCTGTTGAAGACGAGGTTGCCGTGCCGGTCGCCCTTGGCGGCCCTGACCAGTGCGAAGTCGGTGCGGATACCGCGCTCCAGCACGTACTCCGTGCCGTCGAACTCCCGTACCTCCTTCGGCGGTGAGGCCAGTGAGACGCCGCCCTGGCCGTCGTACCGCCAGGGCAGTCCGCCCTCCGCGACCTGGGTGCCGACGCCGGCCGGAGTGAAGAAGGCGGGGATGCCGGCGCCGCCGGCGCGCAGCCGCTCGGCGAGCGTGCCCTGCGGGATCAGCTCGACCTCCAGCTCACCGGCCAGATACTGACGGGCGAACTCCTTGTTCGCACCGATGTACGAGCCGGTGACGCGGGCGATCCGGCCCGCCGCGAGCAGCACCGCGAGGCCGGACTCCATGGCACCGCAGTTGTTGGACACCACCGACAGGCCCGAGACCGCGCGCTCGTACAGCGCCTGGATCAGCACGTTCGGCACACCGCTGAGCCCGAAACCGCCCACCGCGAGCGACGCGCCGTCCGGCACATCGGCCACCGCCTCCAGGGCCGTGGCGACCACCTTGTCCATCCGTGAAGCCCCATCTCTTCCGAGCGTCTTCCGAGCCTCCGCTGTGGCGATTACTCAGGGCACTGAGTATTTCAGCGAGGTTTCCTTCACGCTGCCACTCGGGGGGCATGCCGTCAAGGGGGGCGAGGAAATCGCAGGTGGAGGCAGGTGGAGGCCCTGTGTCCAGACTGGAGACAGGGGGAGGGATGCGCTGTATCGTCAGTACACCAACGAAAATCTGCGCGCTCAAGCAGACGACCCCAGGAGCGGACATGGCCGCGGTGGACCTCTCCACCCACCCCGGGCACCTCGCCCGGCGACTGCAGCAGGCGCACTACCTGCTGTGGAACACGATGGTCTCCGAGGAGATCACCTCACCGCAGTTCGCGGTCCTGAACGCGCTGGTCGCCGAACCCGGCATGGACCAGCGCACGGTCGGGGAGCGGGTGGGCCTCGACCGGTCCACGGTCGCCGAGGTCGTCAGCAGGCTCGGCCGCCGGGCCCTCATCGACAAGGTGCGCGACCCGGAGGACGGCCGCCGCTCCCTGCTGCGCCCCACGGACGACGGGGTGCGCACGCACCGCAAGCTGACCGTGCGGACGGCCCGGATGAACCAGGTCTTCCTGGCCCCGCTCTCCGCCGCCGAACAGACCGTGTTCCTCGACCTCATCCAGCGCGTCGCCGACGCGGCGGAAGGTCTGCGCAACCCGGCGGAACCGCTCGCCTCCCAGCGCTGACCTGCTTCCCTCCTCGCTGCCGGGTCCGCTCAGCGGACCTGGAACGGATACCGTGCAGGGCGAGACCGCCGCCCGGACCATGGGACGGCCGGTCCGGAGCCGAGGAGGAACAGGAATGGCAGCCGGAGCATCCGGGGCAGGGGCCGCGACCGAGTCCGAACCCGCGGGGATGCGTACCGTCCAGCGGGCCATCGACATCCTCGGACTCTTCGACGAGGTCCGTCCCGCGCTGACCATCCGCGAGATCGTCGGTGCCTCCGGGCTGCCGAAGACCACCGTGCTGCGCCTGCTCCAGACCCTGCGCCTCAACGGACTCCTCTGGGTCGACGAACACGGCCGCTACATCGCGGGCCCCGCACTCCTGCGCTGGTCCCGGCTCGCCGAACAGGCCTGGCGGCTGCCGGCCACGGCCCAGGCACTGCTGCGCGACCTCGCCGCCGAGCACAAGGAGACCGTGCATCTGTACGTACGCCGGGACATCCGCCGGGTCTGCATCGCCCAGGAGGAGGGACCGCAGGCGCTGCGCCAGGTCGTGCGTGTCGGCGACGAACTCCCGCTCTGGGCGGGCGGCGTGGCCAAGGCCCTGCTCCTCGACGCCCCGGACGCCCTGCTGCTCCGGGTCGCGGAGGCCTCACCGCACGGGGCCGCACATCTGGCGACCCTGAGGACCTGGATCGAGGAGGCCCGCGACCACGGGTACGCCGTGAGCCACGGCGAGCGCGAGGAGGGCCTGTCGGCGGTGGCCGTTCCGGTGCGGGGGAGGAACGGTGCCGTGGTGGCCGCGCTGTCCTTCGGCGGGCCGAGTACGCGGTTCACGCAGGAACGGGTGGCGCGGTTCGCGGGGGCGCTGCGCGGGGCGGCGGGGGAGCTGGGGCGGGCGGGGCTGCCGTTCGAGGCGTGAGGTGGTCGGTCCGCCAGGGCAGTCACGGTCGGCGACGGAGCGGCATTGGTCCGCTGGCCGGACCAAGTGTTCCGCTGTACGGATCACAGGGTTACCCTGGAAGCCCGCACAGCACGCCACCGGCACGGAAGGCGAACCCCCGTGAGCCCGACCCTCGTCACCCGGCCCCCGCACACCCCCGCCGACTGGTGGGTCACCGCAGACCAGGCCCGCCGCACGGCGCAGGACGGTCTCGCCGACGCCGCGACGGCGCCCGACCTGCTGCGTACGCTCGCCGAACTGGACCGCGCCCGCCGTGCCTCGCTCGTGGCCGCCGGAGCCGCCGCCGAGGCGCTGCTCGCCGCCGGCACCGGCTGGCCGGAGATCGCGGCGGCCCTCGGTTTCGCCTCGGCCGACGAGGCTCGGGAGGCGCTCGGCGTCGCCCGGGCGGACGCGGAGTCGGCGATCGAAGAACGGCTGGGCCACCGCGCCTGAGCCCTACGAGGCGTCTGAACCCTACGCGGCACCTGGGCCCTACGCGCGGCCGGACTCGGTCAGGCCGTCGCGAACACCACCCACACCTGCCCCTGCGCGAAGTTCACCGGCGTACCGTCCGCCGTCGTGAAGTCCGTCCCGTCCGTGGCCGCCCCACGCCGCCACTCCACCTCGAACACCCGCCCGTCACGCAGGACTTGGGCCCGGCCCGAGCCCACGGTCTGGGTGTACGGCGAGTTGTTGCCGAGGACGTCGTGGAACCGCGACTCGCGCACCTTCACGTACTGCACGACGACCGTCGGAGCGGCGAGCCGCGTGCCGTCGGTCGCGAGGGTCGGGGTGCCGTCCATCGACACCAGCCAGCCGTGCCGGTCCGCGGCCCAGGTGAACGTGAAGCGCGCCGACGGGAAGCGGACGGTGCGCGACTTCGCCGGGGTCCCGCCCTCGGGGGCGGCGCCGTACCGGAAGCCGGTCGTCAGCGCGGCCGCTCCGGGCACGGTGTCGAGCAGCCGCTGCGGTCGCAGGTAGAGGTTGTGCGGCGCCACCTTGCCGGCGCCCCGGTAGTAGGCGCCGGAAGCGGCCGACGACGGTGACTCGGCGTTGAGTGGCGCCTTGTCGATCAGCGGCAGCAGCTTGCCCTGGGCGCCGGAGAAGGCGAGCGTCGGCTCGTGGAACTGGCGCAGCAGCTCCAGGTCGGACTCGCGTGCGCTGCGTACCGGCCCGACGGCCTTCGGCAGCCGGGTCGCGTACACCGCCATCAGCCGGCTCAGACCGCCCTCGACCTGCTCGGCGTACACGATGTCCGCCGCCTCCAGGCCCGTCTGCGGGCGGGCCGCGGGGACATTGTCGATCTTCACGGCGAGGGCCGAGCCGACGCTCATCGGGTCGTGCCCCTCGGATTCGCGCTGGTCGGGTTCCTGGCTGCGGCTGTGGGTCTGCCCGCGCCCGTCGTCGGAAGGGCGGTCGCCCGAGGTGCAGCCGGCCATCAGGGAGGCCGTCACGGCAGCGGCAGCCACCAGCGCCGCCGTGGCCGTTCCGCGGCGCCGTGTGCGTGCCGTTCGCGCGATCTGTCGCATGTCCACCGTCGCCACCAGTCCGTATCTCTACGATTGTGCGCTTATCTGTTCATTGGTGGCCATACCCGATTGATTCTGATCGCGCGCGGCGAAGGGTCGACCGGCCCACGGCTGAGGTCCCCCGGCGGTGGCCTCAGCCCTCCGGGCCGAGGATCTCCGCGAGGTCGTACCCCACCGGCTCCTCCAGCTGGTCGTACGTGCAACTGTCGGCCGTACGATCCGGGCGCCAGCGGCGGAAACGGGCCGTGTGCCGGAAGCGCACCCCGTTCTCCATGTGGTCGTACGCCACCTCGGCCACCAGTTCGGGCCGCAACGGGATCCACGAGAAGTCCTTCTTCGCCGACCACCGGCTCGGCGCCCCCGGCAGCCGCGAGGCCTCGTGCGCCGCCTCGTCCGCCCAGGCCGCCCACGGATGCTCGCTCACGTCCGCCAGCCGCAGCGGCTCCAGCTCCTCGACGAGTTCGGCCCGCCGCTTCATCGGGAACGCCGCGCTCACCCCGACATGCTGGAGGGTGCCCCGGGCGTCGTACAGCCCGAGCAGCAGCGATCCCACGATCGGCCCGCTCTTGTGCAGCCGGTACCCGGCGACCACGACATCGGCCGTCCGCTCGTGCTTGACCTTGAACATCACCCGCTCGTCCTGCCGGTAGAGCAGGCTGAGCGGTTTGGCGATGACCCCGTCGAGCCCGGCCCCCTCGTACTGCTCGAACCAGCGCTGCGCGACCTCGATGTCGGTGGTCGCCGGCGCCACATGCACGGGCGCGGATACGCCGGACAAGGCCATGGTGAGCAGCGCGCGCCGGTCGGTCAGCGGAACGTCGAGGAGCGACTCGTCTGCCAGCGCCAGCAGATCGAACGCGACGAACGAGGCGGGGGTCCGCTCGGCCAGCGTCCGCACCCGGGACGCGGCCGGGTGGATCCGCTCGGTCAGCGCGTCGAAGTCGAGCCGCCCACCGAGCGCGATCACGATCTCCCCGTCCACCACGCAGCGCTCGGGCAACCGCTCCCGCAGGGCGTCTACCAGCTCGGGGAAGTACCTGGTCAGGGACTTGCCGGTGCGGCTCCCGATCTCGACCTCGGCCCCGTCCCGGAACACGATGGCCCGGAAGCCGTCCCACTTCGCCTCGTAGTGCATGTCCGGGGGGATCCTGGCTACGGACTTGGCGAGCATGGGTTTTACGGGGGGCATGACCGGAAGATCCATGGTTCGATTCTGCGCGCCCCCGACCGTAATCGCCCGGTATGCGAGCTTCACTCGGGACGCCTACCGTGACTCCCATGGGCGAAGCGGTGGAGCTGGAGGCGTTCGGGCGGACAGTACGGCTGTCCAGCCCCGGCAAGGTCTTCTTTCCGGAGCGTGGGTTCACCAAGCTCGATCTCGCCCAGTACTACCTCGCCGTCGGCCCCGGCATCCTGCGCGCGCTGCGTGACCGGCCCACCACCCTGGAGCGGTACCCGGACGGCGTGGCCGGCGAGAACTTCTTCCAGAAGCGGGCGCCCAAGAACATGCCCGACTGGATTCCGACCGCCCACATCACCTTTCCCAGCGGTCGCAGCGCGGACGAGATGTGCCCGACCGAGGTCGCCGCCGTGCTGTGGGCCGCCCAGTTCGGCACCCTCACCTTCCACCCCTGGCCGGTGCGGCGCGCCGATGTCGACCGCCCCGACGAACTGCGCATCGACCTCGATCCGCAGCCGGGAACGGACTACGGCGACGCCGTCCGCGCCGCGCACGAACTGCGGGCCGTGCTCGACGAGTTCGGGGGGCTGCGCGGCTGGCCCAAGACCTCCGGCGGTCGGGGTCTCCATGTCTTCGTGCCGATCGAACCGCGGTGGACGTTCACACAGGTGCGGCGGGCGGCGATCGCCGTCGGGCGGGAGTTGGAGCGGCGGATGCCGGAGCAGGTGACGACCAAGTGGTGGAAGGAGGAACGCGGGGAGCGGATCTTCGTCGACTACAACCAGACGGCCAGAGATCGCACCATCGCCTCCGCCTACTCCGTACGGCCTCGGCCTCACGCCCCCGTCTCCGCGCCGTTGACGTGGGACGAGGTCGGCGACGCTCGGCCCCGCGACTTCGACCTCGCCACCATGCCCGAGCGGTTCTCCCAACTCGGAGACGTGCACGCCGACATGGACGACCACGCCTTCTCCCTCGACGCCCTGCTCGAACTCGCCCGCCGCGACGAACACGAGCACGGACTCGGTGACCTGCCGTATCCGCCGGAGTACCCGAAGATGCCGGGCGAGCCCAAGCGTGTGCAGCCAAGTCGGGCCCGGAAGGACTGAGTTCGCCGACTTGGCTGCCACGGAGACTGTCTAGTTCTCTCTGACTCGCCTTTCTGTCAAGGGTGTTGGAGGTATCGCCCGTCTCACAGGTCCTTGATCCGGATGTCCCGGTACGAGACCACGTCGGTCGTGCCGTGCACCTGGAGGCCGATGTATCCGGACGCGAACCGCCGTCCGTCCGTGCCCGGGTCGTCCGAGCGGGGCGGGGTGAAGTCCTGGCCGCCGATGTTGTCGAACTCGTTGATCAGGACGCCGTTGCGGTAGATCGAGTAGTGCTGGTCGACCACCCGGATCTCGTAGTCGTTCCAGGTGCCCTTCTGGGTGACACCCGCCCCGGCCAGTCCTACGCGGTCGAAGCCGTAGACCGAGCCCGTCTTGTACATGTCGCCGTCCGGGCGGTCGAGCACCTGCACCTCGTGCCCGTACTTGATGGCGACCCACTCCGGGCGGGCCTCCTCCGGGTGGTCGTGGACCCACGGGAAGCGCACGAACACACCGGAGTTGGCGTTGCCCGTGCCCGGTGCGTCGTCGCGCCACTGGAGCTTGAGGGAGAAGTCGCCGTACTTCCGCTCCGGGAACCACAGCATGCCCAGACCCCCGACCGAGGAGCCGCTGGTGATCGACCCGTCGCCGTTCGGCGCGAACGAACCGCCGCCCACCTGCTGCCACTTGGCGAAAGACGCGGGCGTACCGTCGAGGATCGTGCGGTAGCCCTCGGTCTGTCCCGGCTTGCCGATGCCGGACTCGCGGGCTGCCTCGTCGATCGCTGCGTCCTCGCGTTCGTCGATGGCACCGTCCTTGAAGAGCTGGTCGAGGACGGTCCGTACGTGCTTGAGGAACAGGGCGTGGGACGTCCATTCGCGTTCGTCCTCGATCAACTCGCCTATCCGGCAACGGTTGTTCGTCACCCGGTTCGGCACACCCGAGTCGACCGTGCCGACGATCACCGTCAACCGCTCGTCGTACTCGGGGCAGTTGGGCGCCGGGACTCCACCGCCCGCCACGATCGTCAGGCTCACCGAGCGCGCGTCGCTGGTGTTGCCCGCCTTGTCGCTCGCCCGGTAGGTCACGGTGTGCGCGCCCGCCCGGTCGACCACCACCGGCGCGGTGTACGCCAGATAGGGCCCGCCGTCGAGCGAGTACTCGACCGTGGCGACACCAGAGCCGCCGTGGTCCGTGGCGCTGACGGTCACCTTGGCGTTGTTGACGTAGGCGCCGTTCGCATTCCGGGTGCCCTCGACGGTCACCCCGGTCACGGGCGGGGTCGTGTCCTCGGCGGGCTGCGCCACGACCGTGAACGCGACGCTCTTCTCGGCGGAGATGTTGCCCGCCTTGTCGGTGGCCCGGTAGCGGACGGTGTGGCTGCCGACCTGATGCACCATCACCGGCCCGGTGTATGGCTGCCAACTCCCGCTGTTCACCGCGTACTCGACGGTGTTGACCCCGGACCCGGTGTCCGACGCGGAGACGGTGACCGTCGCCATGTCGAGATACGCCCCGTCCGGGTTCTGCTCGCCGCTCACCGTCGCCGAGGTCTCAGGCGGCGTTGTGTCATCCGTGGGCGGCGGGACCACGGTGAACGCGACGCTCTTCTCGGCGGCCGCGTTGCCCGCCTTGTCGAACGCCCGGTAGCGCACCGAATGGCTGCCGACCTGGTTGATCACGACGGGTGTGGTGTACGGCTGCCAGGCGCCGTCGGCACCGATCGCGTACTCGACCCGGTCGACGCCCGAACCCTCGTCGGTCGCGCCGATCGCCACGCTCGCCGAACCGACGTACTGGCCCTGCGAGTTCTGCGCACCGGTCACGGTCGCCGAGGTCACCGGGGCCGTCGTGTCGGAGCCGGAGCCCTCCGTGACCACGAGGATGCCCTGCATCTGGCCGTGGCCCGGAATCGTGCAGTAGTAGCGGTAGCGGCCGGGAGTGAGCGTGACCTCGGCGGTGTGCCGGCCGCCCTGGTCGTCGTTCGGGTTGGCCAGGATGTTGATCGGCACGTCGTTGTTGTACTCGGGGTCGACGACGTCGAACGTCAACGTGTGCGGCATTCCCATGGTGCTGCCGGTCGCCGTGCTGTTCTCGAAGACGATCGTGGTCGCGCCCGCCACGGCCGTGGTCGGTGCGGAGGCGTACTTGGTGATGTCGTCGCCCGCCGTCCAGGTGAGGACCTGAGCGGCGGCGGGCTCGGCCGTCGGCTCGGCAGCGGTGCGTGCCCCCGCCGCCGACGTCAGTCCGAGGACCATCAACAGGGACGCCAACAGGGCCGTCCAGAGGTGTCTGCGTCCGCGTGTCACTCCGCTGCTCCCCTCGCGAGATCGCCGACCGCGGGCGTCGGGCCCCCGCCGGTGTAAGTGACCCGCCACAGCGCCGACTTGGCGTCCGAGGTGAAGAAACCCCGGCCGTAGTCGAGGACGTAGAGCGCGCCGTCGGGACCGAACTTCCAGTCCATGAGGTTCTTGATGCCGTCGTTCCCGATCGGCACGATCTTCTTCAACGACTCGGAGTGGACGGGCAGTCCGCCGTCGCCCTGGGTCTTCGGGTCGGTGATCACCGCGTTGCGCGGCTGGTCCGCGTCGTAGAAGTCGCCCACGAACCACTTGCCGTCCCAGTAGGCCGGCCACTTGGTCGTGCTCGCGCTCGCCGCGTCGTAGCGGTACACCGGACCGTTCATCGCGGCCTGGCCGCCGCCCTTCAGCCATGGCAGCAGGTAGGTGCTCTCCGCCTGCTTGTAGGACGGAATGCCGTTCGCGTCGCGCGGGAAGTCCGGGCCGCCGCCCTGGGGCGAGTACCAGATGTTGTTGCCCGTGACCGGCGGGAGGTTGACGAGGCCGTCGTTGTTCGGCGACTCGTTCTTCGGGTGGTCGCAGTCGTACCAGCCGAGCGGCTTCGACGGATCGGGCAGATTGCGGTCACGATAGGGCTGCTTGTTGCCCATGCAGTACGGCCAACCCCGGTTGCTCGCCTTGGTGATGACGGCGAACGTGTCGTACTTCGCCGGACCCCAGGTCGTCGAGGGCGCGCCCGCGTCCGGACCGACCCAGCCCGCGTACAGCGTGTCCGTCGTCCTGTCGACGGCGATACGGGCCGGGTTCCTGACCCCCATCACATAGATCTCGCCGCGGGTCTTGCCGCCGCCCTCGTCGGTTTCCTGGCCCGTGAACAGGTTGCCCTGGGGCAGGGTGTACGTGCCGTCGGCCTCCGGATGGATGCGCAGGATCTTGCCGTTGAGGTTGTTGGTGTTGCCGGCGGTGCGGCGGGCGTCGGCGAACGACACGCCCTTGTAGGCGGGTTGGGGGTTGTTGCCGGAGTAACCCTCGCTGAACTGGCTGGAGTTGTTGTCACCGGTGGCGATGTACAGATTGCCCTTGGAGTCCCAGGCCATCCCGCCGCCCGAATGACAGCAACTGTGGATCTGCACCGGCCACTTGAGCAGCACCTTCTCGCTGTTCAGGTCGAGCCGGTTCGTGGTGAGGTCGAGCGTGAAGCGGGAGACGTACCGCTCGGCCATCCTCGTGTCACGGTTGATCCGCGAGTGGGGCGTGTAGTGGAGATACACCCAGCCGTTGCGCTCGAAGGACGGATCCAGCTCGACCCCGAGCAGCCCCTCCTCGACCTTGATCAGCTCGTCCCCGCCGCCCTTGTTGCCGAAGACGGTCAACTCGCCCGCCAGAGTGACCTTCTTGGTCCTCGGGTCGTAGACGTGGATCTGCCCCTTGCCCTTGCCGATGTTCGGGTTGTTCCAGTCGGTGACCACCGGCTGGGAGGAGTCGGCGCCGCCCCGGCCGATGTAGAACACCCGCCCGTCGGGCGCGGTCACCAGCCCGTGCGGCTCACCGATCTGGTCGTTCTGCCCCGCCTGGTTGGGCTGCGTCAGCCGCTCCGCCTTGTAACTGGCGTTGATCGTGGCTTTGCAGTCGGCCTGCGCCAACCGGGTCGTCCACAGCAGCGCCCCGCGCAGATGGGTACGGAAGTCCGTCTCGTCGTACGACGACACCGTGCCGCCCATCGCGGTGTAGAAGGAACGCCCGCCGTCGTAGTCGCGGCACCAACTCACCGGGTGGTCCCAGCCGTTGGCGCTCGCACCGGGCGTGTACGTCGACTCGCGCACCCGGGCCACGGTGTGCACCTCGCCGGACGGGTTCTTCACCCAGTTCAGCCACTGGTCCGGCCGCTTCCACTGCACCGGCAGGTCCTTGGTGGCCGGATGCCGACGGTCGCCGACCTCAACGGTCGCCCGCTGCACGGACGTTGGGCTCGTCGCCGCCGGCCGGGCGCCCACCAGCCCGGTGAACCAGTCGGAGTACGGTTCCGCCCGGGCCGCGTCATGGATACCGACGAAACCGCCGCCGGCCTCCATGTACGTCTCCAGCCCTGCCTCCTGCTCCGGGTCGAGGACGTCACCGCCCCCGGTGAGGAAGACGACCGCGTTGAAGGTCCCGAGCCGGGCCCCGTCCGTGAACACGGAGGCGTCGTCCGTGGCTTCGACCTCGTAGCGCTGTTCCACCGGGCCGGACAGCCCGATCCGCTCGATCGCCTCGATCCCGGCGTTCACGACCGGCGACTCGTCCCCGGCCGCCGCCGAACCGTGGAAGACCAGGACACGTACCCCGCTGCCGCCGGGCGGCGACTTGACGGACATCGTTGTCACGGACGGGTCGGGGGCCGGTCGCGCACTTGCAGCCGGCCCCGACAACAGCCCTGCGGTGACGACCGTGGCGGCGACGGTGGCCGCCCAGGCCCGTCTGCGCCCACTCAACTCTCGTAAAACCATAGGTTTTTGATGCGATGTGAACCGCACGTGGTCACCCACCCCTCTTCGGTCACAGCAAACGCCAAGGAAGCTAGACCCCTTTGGACGGCCCGCCAAGAGGTATGACCGGGATCGCACGAACTTTGTCCTGGGTGTGGATAAACGGGTGGCGGGCCGCTACCGTCTCAGCGGTTCCTCTCGTTCCCGCTGCGCATCTTCCGTACCAGGGTGGGGAGTTCGGCATGGACAGACGTGACTTCAACCGGCGTGTGCTGCTCGGGGGCGCGGCCGTCGCGACATCGTTGTCGGTCGCCCCGGAGGCGGGCAGCGCTACCGCCGCAGCCGTCCTGCCCCCGAAGACGGCCCCGGCCGGTGGCGAGGTGCGGCACATCCAGCTGTACGCCGAGCGGCTCGCCGACGGGCAGATGGGCTACGGCTTCGCGAAGGGCACCGCGTCCGTCCCCGGCCCCCTGATCGAGCTGAACGAGGGCGACACGGCGCACATCACCCTGGAGAACACGACGGACGTGGCCGTGAGTCTGCACGTCCACGGCCTGGACTACGAGATCTCCAGCGACGGCACGAAACTGAGCCGCAGCGAGGTCGAGCCCGGCGGCAGCCGCACCTACACCTGGCGCACCCACTCCCCGGGCCGTCGCACGGACGGCACCTGGCGGGCGGGCAGCGCCGGTTACTGGCACTACCACGACCATGTCGTCGGCACCGAGCACGGCACCGGCGGCATTCGCAAGGGCCTCTACGGGCCGGTGATCGTCCGCCGCAAGGGAGACATCCTCCCGGACACCACGTACACGATCGTCTTCAACGACATGACCATCAACAACAGGCCCGGCCATCAGAGCCCCAACTTCGAGGCCACGGTGGGCGATCGCGTCGAGTTCGTGATGATCACGCACGGCGAGTACTACCACACCTTCCATATGCACGGTCACCGCTGGGCGGACAACCGCACCGGCCTGCTCACCGGCCCCGACGACCCGAGTCAGGTCCTCGACAACAAGATCGTGGGCCCGGCGGACTCCTTCGGCTTCCAGGTGATCGCGGGGGAGGGGGTCGGCGCGGGCGCCTGGATGTACCACTGCCATGTGCAGAGCCACTCGGACATGGGGATGGCGGGGCTGTTCCTGGTGAAGAAGACGGACGGGACGATTCCTGGGTACGAGCCGCACGGTGCGGCGAGTGCTGCGGGCTCCGCGGGTGCTGCGGGTGTTTCTGGTGGGGCGGGGGAGTCGCAGCCGTCACACGAGCACTGACCTGTCGCACGAGCACCGACCGGGTCCGAGAGCGCTCTCATCCGGCGCCCGGCCGGGACTATCCTGATCGGCAACCGCCGATGAGGAGCCCCGAAGTGACCGAAACCGCGTCGCGTCCCACCCTGGAGGCCGTCGCCGCACGGGCAGGGGTCTCCCGGGCCACCGCGTCGCGGGTCGTGAACGGCGGGGACGGCGTACGCGAACCCCTCGTCGAACGGGTCAGGCAGGCCGTGGAGGAACTCGGATACGTGCCCAACCAGGCGGCCCGCTCCCTGGTGACCCGGCGGCACGACGCCGTCGCAGTCGTCATCGCCGAACCCGAGACGCGGGTCTTCGCCGACCCCTTCTTCGCCCTCCAACTCCGGGGCATCAGCAAGGAGTTGACCGCCCACGACTCCCAGCTCGTGCTGCTGCTCACCGAAGGGCGCGACGACCACTCCCGCGTCGGCCGGTATCTCGCCGGCGGGCATGTCGACGGCGCGCTCGTCTTCTCCCTGCACCTCGACGACCCGCTGCCCGGCCTGGTCCAGCGCGCCGGTGTGCCCACCGTGTTCGGCGGCCGGCCCGGCTGGAGCGAGGGCACACGCGACGCCGTGTACGTCGACAGCGACAACCGGGGTGGCGCCCGGGCCGCCGTCCAGCATCTCGTCGACCTCGGGCGGACGCGCATCGCGCACATCACGGGTCCCCTCGACCAGACCTCTGCGGCGGACCGGCTCGACGGGTTCCGGGAGGTCGCGCCCGACGCCGACCCGCGGCTGATCGCCGAGAGCGACTTCACACCGGCGGGTGGGGAGCGGGCGATGCGTGAACTGTTGGACCGGCGTCCGGACTTGGATGCCGTGTTCGCCGCGAACGATCTCGCTGCCTCGGGTGCGTTGCGTGTGCTGCGTGAACGTGGGCGGGGGGTGCCGTCGGATGTTGCGGTGGTCGGGTTCGACGACATGTTGGCTGTCGCCGAGCAGACGGATCCGGCGTTGACCACGGTGCGGCAGCCCATCGAGGAGATGGGGAGGCTGATGGCGCGCCTGCTCTTGGGGGGCGGGGTGAGCGCGGCGTCCAGCGTGGTCCTGCCGACTACGCTGGTACGGCGCGCCTCTGCTTGAGCGTGGGACAGGTGGTTCGTTCGCTGCCGGCCGGTGGGGGCTTGTCGCGCAGTTCCCCGCGCCCCTTAGGTAGGACCAGGCGCGCTCTTGATTACGGCGAACCGGGCTCCGTACGGGTCCGTCAGCTTGGCCATGGTGCCCACGCCCTCCACCTCCGTGGCCGGCATGCGGACCTGGCCGCCGAGTTCCTGGGCCTTGGTGACCGTCGCACCGGCGTCGGGGACCTCGAAGTACGGGAGCCAGTACGGGGTGGTCTCCGTGCCGGTCGGGTCGTCGGCGATGTCGATGACGCCGCCGAACATCGCGTCCTCTCCGGCACCCGCCGGATTGACGCAGGTGTACGAGCCGCCCGGGAACTCCACCCCCGACGTCTCCAGGCCCAGCACCTTGCCGTAGAACGCGGCGGCCTTGGGCACGTCATGCGTGTACAGCTCGACCCAGCACAGGGAGCCGGGGTCGCCGGCCACTTCGAGGCCCTTGATCCGGGCGGGCTGCCAGAGGCCGAAGACGGCGCCGGCGCTGTCGGTGAGGACGGCCATCCGGCCCGCGTCCATCACGTCCATGGGCGGCATCGGCGCGGCGCCCCCGACCTGCTCGGCGGCCTTGACGGTGGCGTCGACGTCCGGGGTCTGGAAGGACACCGTCCAGGACGGCGCACCCCCCTGCTCCTCGGTCATCTGCATGCCGCCCCCGGCGGTCCTCCCGCCCAGCTGGAAGAAGCCGTACCCGCCGGCCTCGGGGCCCGCCGACCGGAAGTCCCAGCCGAAGAGCGCACGGTAGAAGGCGGTGGCACCCTCGATGTCGGGGGTGCCGAGATCGATCCAGTTGGGAGCGCCGGTCACGAAACGGGTGGTGAGCATCATTGCCCTCCTCTGTGGGGCCCCGCCTTCTGCGAGGGACCCGTTGCCTGCTCTGCCGAGTCTTGCACCGCCCACTGACAATCGCTGCCGGAGTGCCCCAGCGGGCGACAGGCGCTGGAGGCGGTCACCCTGGGTGAGGGCGAAGACGCGCCTTGTTCCAACACGTTCCGCGCGCCGCCGTGCGCTCGCGCATCCGGTGGGAGCATGATCCTACGAACGGCGGGATGCCGGGGCCGCGCGATGGACGGCCCCTGCATCGGGCGTTGATCGGACGTTGAGCGAACGTTTTTCACCGTCCGGCACGATCTCGTGCATGCACTACGAGACGATCACCCCGATGGACGGCGCCTGGCAGGCGCAGGCCCTCTGCGCGGAGACCGGGGCCGACTTCTTCTTCCCCGAGCCGGGCAGCTCGGTGCGCGAGGCGAAGCGCATCTGCGGGATGTGCGAGATGCGCCCCGCCTGCCTGGAGTACGCGCTCAGCAACGACGAACGGTTCGGCGTCTGGGGCGGCCTCTCCGAGAAGGAGCGGCTCCACCTCCGGCGCACCTCGGACACCTCCCACTGACTTCCCGCCCACCTCCCGCTGACCTCTCGGACGGCAATTCCCGTACGCGGACCGCTTCCGAGCGGGCACAATCCAGCTCATGCCCCGTACCCCGCACCAGCAGGTCGACAGTCTGCTGAACGCTCTCGATCCGCTTCCGTATCCGCAGCGCATGCGTGAACTCGTCGCACGCGCACGGGAGTTCACACCGTTGCGGCCGGTGCTGACGGAGCTGGAGGAACGCGGGTCGTACGGACGTGACCTCGCGATCGTCGCGGCGGCCGTCGGGCGCGACACCGAATGGATCGCGGACCGGATCGCCGATCCCGACCCCTTTGTGCGCGGCCACGCCCTGCGGGCCGCCGACAGCCTCCAAGTCCCCGACTCCGCCTACGAGTCGGGTCTTGTCGACGCCTCCGAGACGGTACGCCGGGATCTGCTGCGCGCGATCGTCGCGGGCGGGCGCACCGCACTCGCCGACCGGCTGCTGGACGGAGTACGGCAGGACTGGGGAGACACCGAGGCGGCACTACTGCTGCCCGGGTGTTCGCCGGAGACGGTGGCGCGGCTGCTCCCGGAGATGTTCCACGCCTTCGACGGCTCCCGGGCGCTCGCCCGACGCCATCCGGACCTCCTGCTCGACGTGCTGGAACGGGAGTTGGCCGAACTGCCGACCGCGCTGTACGACTCCTGGTGGGAGCCCTTCGGCGGAGCCGTGGCCGCCGTCGCGCCGCACGATCCGCTGCGCGTCCTCGGCTTCCTGGAGCGGCGGCCGCCCAGGGTGTTCCCCCGTCAACTCATCTCCCGCATGGGCCTGTTCGCCGCCGTGGCCCCCGAGCGCGTACTGCGTCTGCTCGGCACGCCCGGCTGGGCCGGCCTGGGTGTGCGCTCGCTCAACACCTCCGTCCTGCGCACGCTGGCCCGTTCCGGAGCCACCGAACTCCTTGCCTACGGCAGGGTGTTGGCGGCTTCCGGAGACCTCCCCGTACTACTCGCCGCCATGCCGCCAGGCCGGCGCCACGCCTTCCTCACGGCCGTGCAGGAGGGGCGAGGCACGGCTTCCGTCACCGTCGACCACGCGATCCTGGCGGCGCTGCCGCGCACCCACGCACCCGACGAGGCCCGCCGGATGGCCGCCGCTGCCCGTGAGCGGGGCGCCGCCTGGCACGCCGTACTCCTCGTCGAATCGTTCCTGCCCGTCGACGAGGCACGCCCCGCGCTCATCGACGCCACCCGCCGCCCCGCCGCCGAAGACCGCGCCCTGGCCTGGCCGTTGCTGATCCGCAACGCCGAGCGCTCCGCCGAACCGGACGCCGTCACCGCCGTACTGGCGGACATGGGACGGCTGCGGAACGAGCAGGACCCCGTTCGCTCGGCCGCGTTGGGGGCGCTGGCCGACGTCCGTGCGGCGCTGTTCACCGAGGACGCCGAACCGCACCTCGACCGGATCACCGCGGACGCCGTCGAGGCCCGGGACTCCTCCGCCCTCACCCGGCAGCGGCTCAGCGCCCTCGCGCTGGCGGTACTGCGCGAGCACGCGGCGAGCGGGCCAAGGGAGTTGGTGAACTGGGCGCTGCGCACCCTCGTCCGCATCACCGGCCACACCGGCACCGCCGACCTCGGCCGGCTCGACCGAACCCTCCCGCGCGGCCAGGAACACCGTGTGTACGAGGCGCTGCGCCCATGGATCGAGGCGGGCGCCGAAAAGGCCGACTACAGCCTCGCGTTCGCCCTCACCCGGGCCGTCGGACGCCGCGCCGCCGGCATGACCGAACTCCAGGACCTGCTCTGGCAGGCGATCCGCTACGGCGGCAAGGACGCGACCGTCCGCACGGCGATCGACCTCTGGCTGGAACCGCAGGCCAGCCGTGACGAACGCGTCGCGCGCATCCTCGCCCACGAACCCTCCGCCGGAGCACTCCCGTCGGTGTGGCGGGTCCTCGCCCACCGCCGCACCGACCTGCTCGACCCGTTCCTCGCCGAGACCCCGCCGTACGGCCGCTTCCTGCCGAAGCGCGAACCCTGGACCGCACCGGGTCATGATGGCGTCCGACGCTGGCGGCCCCGCCAACGGCAAGAGTTGGTACGGCAGTTGGCGGATGTCGCCGACGACTCCGCGCTGCCGCTGTACCGTCGGGTCGGCGCCATCCAACAGGCCGCGTACGTCCCGGAGTTCGGCGCCGCGCTCGTGCGTCAGTGGACCGGGTCCGGGGACATCGTCCTCGCCGAGGCGGCCCTCGCCGCGCTCTCCCGGACCGACCGGCCGCACGAGGCGCTGCCCGAACTGCTCGCGCACGCGGGTGGCGACCGGGCCCGCGTCGCCGTCTACGCGGCCACCCGGGCGTCCCGGCACGCGCCGCCGTCGCTGCTGGCCGGACAGCTGGCGGAGGTGCTGCGCGCCCCGGACGTCAAGGTGACCAGCCGCAAGGAGGCGGTCAGGCTCGCCGCGACCCGTCTCCCGGCGCGGTCGGCCGCCACGCTGCTCTGCGAGACGTACGGGCGGCCCGGCGCCCACCGTGACGTCCGTACCGCGTGTGTGGCCTTCGCGGGCGCGCTCGTCGCCCACGAACCGGTCTGGGAGGTGCTGCGTGACGCGGCCGGCGCCGAGCCGGTGCTGCGTCGGGCCGTGCTGCGGGTCCGCCCCCTCGACCTGCCCGAACCCCACCGCGAGCGCTACGCCCACCTCGTGCACGCCGTGTGCGCCACCGACGACCCCGAGACCGCGGCCCTCGCTCTCGGCGCCCTGGCCCACTGGACGCCCTGGTCGCCGGACGCGCCCGCGGTGCTGGTCCGGGCCGCGACCAACCTCGACGACCGGACGAACTGGCAGGTCGCGGCCAGAGGCCTGGTGATCGTCGCCGAGGGCTCCCCGGAGGGCGCGCACTGGCTCCTGGAGGCCCTGCGGACCCTCGCGGAGCACCGGGCGGCCGACGACGCGGACCTGGACGCGGGGGAGCGGCGCGACCGTCCGGCCCGTCGGCGTGTGGAGTACGTGGTCTCCTGCCTCGTCCAGTACGGCAGGCCGGCCGCCGAAGCCGCCCGGCCCGCCGCCCTCGCCGCGAGCGAGCTGCTCGCCGGGTACGACACCCACGTACCGCAGGCCGCGACCCTGGCGGCGTACCACCTGGACCTCGACGCACAACCGCCCCACCTCGGCCGGCTGGCCGCGCTCACCGCGGGCCGCCCAGCCCTCGCCGTCCGCACCGCCGCTGAACTCGGCACACGCCTGGAGCGCCGGGAACAGGAGGGCGACCCCGAGGCGCTACTGGCCGAGGTAGGCCGTCTGACCACCCACGGCGGCCATGCCGAGGGACTCCTCGCGGTCGCCGTCACCGGAGCACTGGGCAGCCGCACGGACTGGGCCGCACCCTGGCGCGAGCGCCTGACAGCACTGCGCCGCCACCCCGAGGCCGACGTACGGGACGCGGCGCTGGATGAGGTGACGGCGTACGAGTGAGTTTGTGATGCCGGTGGCTCCGCTGAGGGCCTCCGGCGGGCGAGCAGGCCCGCCGGGATCACCGGTGTTCGTGGTCGCTGTCATCGGGGTGTTGCGCGCCCGTAGCGCCTTGGCGTGAGCGTCTGGCAGCACTGCGCCGCCACCCCGAGGCCGACGTGCGGGACGCGGCGTTGGACGAGGTGACGGCGTACGGCTGAGATTTCCCGGCGGGCGATCCCCGGACCCCCAGCAGAAAGGCGGGTCGGGCGGCATCGCCCGCGCCGAGGCGGGTCAGCCCGCCGCGCGGGCCGCCATGCGGGCCTTGCGGGCCGCGAGCTTCTCGTCGAACTTCGAGGCCTCCGCGTCCAGGCCGCCCATGAACATGCCCAGCTCCTCCTGCGCCTGCAGGCCCTCGGGGCCGAGGTCGCTCATGTCCATGACCTTCAGGTGGCGCAGGACCGGCTGGAGGACGTCGTCGTGGTGGATGCGCATGTTGTAGACCTCGCCGATCGCCATCTGCGCGGCGGCCCGCTCGAAGCCGGGCATGCCGTGACCGGGCATCCGGAAGTTGACGATCACGTCACGGACCGCCTGCATGGTCAGGTCGGGCGCGAGGTCGAAGGCGGCCTTCAGCAGGTTGCGGTAGAAGACCATGTGCAGGTTCTCGTCGGTCGCGATGCGGGCCAGCATGCGGTCGCAGACCGGGTCGCCGGACTGATGGCCGGTGTTGCGGTGGGAGACGCGGGTGGCCAGCTCCTGGAAGGCGACGTAGGCCACCGAGTGCAGCATCGAGTGCCGGTTGTCCGACTCGAAGCCCTCGGCCATGTGGGCCATACGGAAGGCTTCCAGCTTGTCCGGGTCGACCGCGCGCGAGGCGAGCAGGTAGTCGCGCATCACGATGCCGTGCCGGCCCTCCTCGGCCGTCCAGCGGTGCACCCAGGTGCCCCAGGCGCCGTCGCGCCCGAACAGGCTGGCGATCTCGTGGTGGTAGCTGGGGAGGTTGTCCTCGGTGAGCAGGTTGACGACCAGCGCGATCCGGCCCAGCTCGGTGACCTTGGACTGTTCCTTGCCCCAGGCCTCGCCGTCCTCGAAGAAGCCCGGGAAGTTGCGGGCGTCGCTCCACGGCACGTACTCGTGCGGCATCCAGTCCTTGGCGACCTTCAGATGCCGGTTGAGTTCGGTCTCGACCACTTCTTCCAGGGCGAACAGCAGCCGGGCGTCGGTCCAGGCGCCGGACGGACTGCCGAGGTGCGGAGAAGTGATCGTCATGAATGCTCCAGAATGACGTACGAGCGGAATGCGGGGAGGGAACTCAACCTACGGCATCGTAGGCTACGTTCCCGTAGGTTACGACACCGTAGGTTAAGAGCGTTGTAAAGACCGCTGATCAGCGGGTTCGCGCCGATACGCGTCACGGCCCCGGTCCCGCAGGTCCAGGGCTGAACGGGTACCCCGATCCGCCGGTCAGATGTACAGGTCGCGCAGTCTCACCGAGAGGCATGTCACACAGCCCTCGAGCTTCTCGAACTCGCTGATGTCGACGATCACCGGCTCGTGCCCGAGGTCGGCGAGGAGTTCGGCCGTCTTCGGCGCGCTCGCCGCCATCAGGAGCTTCCCGCCGCCCAGCAGCACCACATGCGCCCCCGACTCCTCCGGCACCGGCAGGAAGCGCGGGAAGAGGGACGGGGTGTCCACCAACGGCGGGTACCCGATCACGGTCCCGTCCGGCAGCGCCGTGACCGCCGACTTCAGATGCAGCACCTTGCTCACCGGTACGGCGACGACCCGCGCGCCGAGCGGTTCGAACACCGCCTTGAGCTGCTGCACCCCGGCGGCGTTCGTCCGCCCGCCCCGCCCGACATAGAGGGTGTCGCCGATCTTGAGGACGTCGCCGCCCTCCAGGGTGCCCGGCTCCCAGACCCAGTTCACCGAGCAGCCGAGGCGGGCCACCGCCTCCTCTACACCGCCCGTCTCACCGCGCCGGGACTCGGCGCCGGGCCGGGCGATCAGCGCGACGTTCCGGTGGACGACCACGGCGTCCTCGACGAACACCGAGTCCGGGCAGTCGTCCGCCGGATCGACCTCGACGGTCTCCCAGCCGTGCGTGCGCAGCGCCTCCGCGTACGCCTCCCACTGCCGCGCGGCGAGGCCGGCGTCGACCTCCTCGCGCTCGATGTGCGTGACGAGGCCTTCGGCCAGGCGTGGGCTGGGGCGACGTATGAGGGCCTTCTTGCTGGGCACGGGCGGAACTCCGAATCGAAGGGGGCGTCCGCGCACATCATGCAGGCATGGCCTGCGCGGACAAAAGCCCCGGAGGTCAGACCGGGGCCCGCACCCCTGCCCCGATCGCCCCGATCACCTCATGGGTCACCCCACCTCCTCCGGGGAGATCTCCCTCAGTTCGCCGTCCAGGAGCAGCCACCGGGTGATCCCGATCGACTCCAGGAACGGCAGGTCGTGACTGGCGACGATCAGCGCGCCCTCGTACGACTCCAGGGCCGTGGTGAGCTGTCGGGCGCTCGCCATGTCCAGGTTGTTGGTCGGCTCGTCCAGCATCAGCAGCTGGGGTGCGGGCTCGGCCAGCATCAGGGCGGCCAGGGCGGCGCGAAAGCGCTCGCCGCCCGACAGGGTCCCCGCCGGCTGGTCGGCACGGGCGCCCCGGAACAGGAAGCGGGCCAGCCGGGCGCGGACCCGGTTGTTGGTGGCGGCGGGCGAGAACCGGGCCACGTTCTCGGCGACGGTCAGCTCGTCGTCGAGAACGTCGAGCCGCTGCGGCAGAAAACGCAGCGGCACGTGCGCGCGTGCCTCCCCGGAGACCGGCGCCAGCTCCCCGGAGACGGTCCGCAGCAGGGTCGTCTTGCCGGCCCCGTTGCGCCCGATCAGCGCCACCCGCTCCGGCCCGCGCAGATCGAAGGAGCCCACGCTCGCTCCGTACGCCAACTCCAGGTCCAGGAGCGTGAGGACGGTACGGCCCGGCGGTACGGCCGTGTACGGCAGGTCGACGCGGATCTCGTCGTCGTCCCGTACGGCGTCCACCGCCTCGTCGAGCCGCTCCTTGGCGTCGGCGAGCCGCTCCTCGTGCATGATGCGGTGCTTGCCCGCCGACTCCTGGGCGGACCGTTTGCGCGCGCCCATGACGATCTTCGGCTCGCGCTTCTGCTCGGCCATCTTCTGCCCGTACTTCTTGCGACGGGCCAACTTGACCTGAGCGTCGACCAGTTCGCGCTTCTGCTTCTTCAGGTCGGCCTCGGCGACGCGCACCATCCGCTCGGCCGCCTCCTGTTCGGTGGCGAGCGCGTCCTCGTACGCCGAGAAGTTGCCGCCGTACCAGGTGACCTCTCCGGAGTGCAGGTCGGCGATCTGGTCGACCAGGTCCAGGAGTTCACGGTCGTGGCTGACGACGACCATCACCCCGGGCCAGGACGAGACGGCCGTGTAGAGGCGTCGACGCGCGTACAGATCCAGGTTGTTGGTCGGCTCGTCCAGCAGGAGGACGTCCGGACGGTCGAGGAGCAGCGCGGCCAGCCGCAGCAGGACCGACTCGCCGCCGGAGATCTCGCCGATCGTGCGGTCCAAGTCGATGTGCCCGAGCCCGAGTTCGCCGAGCGTGACAAGGGCGCGTTCCTCCACGTCCCAGTCGTCGCCGATCGTCTCGAAGTGCCCCTCGGCCACGTCACCCGCCTCGATCGCGTGCAGCGCGGCCCGCTTGGCGGAGATACCGAGTGCTTCGTCGACGCGCAGGGCGGTGTCGAGGGTGACGTTCTGCGGGAGGTAGCCGATCTCGCCCGCGACACGGACGATGCCGTCGACGGGCCGGAGTTGACCGGCGATCAGCTTCAACAGGGTTGATTTTCCCGAGCCGTTGACGCCGACGAGTCCGGTGCGGCCGGGGCCGAAGGCGACGTCGAGGCCCTCGAAGACGGCGGTGCCGTCGGGCCAGGCGAAGGACAGGGAGGTGACGGCGATGGAGGTGGTGGCGGACATACGGCCTCGCGGTTGCTTGATGGGGTCTGGGCAAGCGCGTATCGAGACACCGACTGGCGGCGGGCGGGAGTGTCCGGGTGACACGAGAAAGGCCCTGCTCCGGAGGGAGGCACGGACGGCTCGAACACCGAGGTCGCACGCTGCGCGGACACACCACTGGAGGGTGTGTGGCGCGGTGTCTCAGGACCTCAGTAGAGCAACGTCCTTCTCCAATCGACGGCAACAGGACCGCTGTCAGCGTAGGAAGAGGCGTTTCAGGCTGTCAAAGCATTAAACGGAGCTGCCACAGGGGCTGTCACAGGGCGTCGCGCATCAGCTCCGCCAGGTCGTGGTCCAGGTCGGTCTGGAGGTGTTCCAGGCCGACGGGCACCAGCTCGGTCGTGGACGCCAGGAAGCGCCGCAGCTCGCCCGAGCGGACATGGACGACCGCGGTGCCCTCGGGGGCGTGGAACTCCAGGACCGTGCGGTCGTAGCCGTACGGCCGCACCCGGACGTCGCCGTGGCCCTGCGGCTCCCGCATTCCGTCGGAGAGGAGTTCACGGGCGAACGTCCAGCAGACCTCGACGCCCTCCAGCGTGGCGGGCGCGGGGAAGGTCATCCGGACCGCGAACGGGTCGCTCCGGTCGTAGGTGAGCGTTGCGGGAATGCTCGGCATCCGCGGGGCGGCGGCGACGAGACGGGCTTCTACGAGTTGCTCGATGACGGTGGTGGACAACGCCTGCTCCCTTGTGACGGTTGGCCGGACTCCTGGATGGAACGGGCCGCACACTGAAGGAGACGCCGGAATGAGCCAATCAGTGCACCTGAATTTCTAGTGACCTCTGTCACCGAGTTCAATCCCTGCTACTTTCGCCCGCCATGAGGATCTTGGGAACGAAGCGACAGCCGGGACGGACGATACGGACGAGGCGCGCAGGGCGCATGGCGGTTGCGGGGGCGTACGCGGCCGCCCTCGCCGCCGTGGCCGCCGGACTGGCCGCCCCCGCGCAGGCGTACGAGGCGACGGGCGCCGTCTCCGGGCACCGGGCGCCGCACTGGGCGGCGAAGGACAGCGGCGCCGCCGACGTGCGATTCCGGGGAGTGTCCGCCGTCAGCCGGAACACTGCCTGGGTCGCCGGTACGGCGGGCACCGTGCTCCGCACCACCGACGGCGGGGCGAGCTGGCGGAACGTCTCTCCGCCGGGCGCGGCCGAACTCCAGTTCAGAGACATCGAGGCGTTCGACGCGCGGCGCGCCGTGGTCCTGGCCATCGGTGAGGGCGAGGCGTCCCGGGTCTACCGCACCGACGACGGCGGCGAGACCTGGACCGAGTCCTTCCGCAACACCGACGCCAAGGCCTTCTACGACTGCCTCACCTTCTTCGACCGCCGCCACGGCCTCGCGATGAGCGACCCGGTCGACGGCAAGTTCCGCATCCTCTCCACCAGCGACGGCGGACGCTCCTGGAAGGTGCTCCCCAATGACGGCATGCCGGCCGCGCTGGACGGCGAGGCGGGCTTCGCGGCGAGCGGGCAGTGCCTGGTCAGTTCCGGGCCGCGCGATGTCTGGCTGGCGACGGGCGGGGGTGCACGCGCGCGCGTGCTGCACTCCGCCGACCGCGGACTCACCTGGACGGCGTCCGACACACCGATCCCGGCGGGCGACGGGGCGCGCGGTGTCTTCGCGCTCGCCTTCCGCGACCGTACGCACGGACTCGCCGTCGGCGGCGACTACCGCGCCGACCAGGCCTCCCCGCGCGCGGGAGCGGTCACCACGGACGGCGGCCGTACCTGGACCACCTCGGCCACGTCCCCGCCCGCCTACCGCTCCGGCGTCGCCTGGCTCCCGTACAGCCGTACGGCCGCGCTGGCGGTCGGTCCGACCGGCACCGACCTCACCACGGACGCCGGGCGCACCTGGAAGACCGTCGACACGGGCTCGTACGACACCGTGGACTGCACCCCCGACCTGGGCTGCTGGGCCGCCGGGGAGAAGGGGCGTGTGGCACGGCTCGAATCGTGAGGCCTGGGTACCCGTTCACCGACCCGAGCGAAGGGAGTGAACGGCCATGCCACGCGGTTCCAGCCCCAAGCGGGAACGCCAGTACGAACACATCAAGGAGAGCGCGCTCGACCGGGGTGAGAGCGAGAAGCGCGCCGAGGAGATCGCCGCGCGGACCGTCAACAAGGAACGCGCCCGCGCCGGCGAGTCGAAGACCGCCAGCCGTACGTCCACCCAGGACATGTCGTCCGCCGAGCGCGGCGGCCGGCGCTCGCACAAGGGCGCCCAGGGACCGACGTACGACCAGCTCTACGAGGAGGCCAGGCGGCGGAACGTGCACGGCCGCTCGGACATGGACAAGGAGCAGCTGAAGCGGGCGCTGGGCGGCAAGTGACCTGCGCCGCGGGGGCCGTACGCTCGTCGTCATCATGGAGATGACGACGAGCGTGCCCGTTCCGGCGGACTGGCCCACGACCGAGGCGGACGCCCGCGCGGTCCAGGACGAGCTGCGGCTGCGCGTGGTGCTCGACGAGCCGGGACCGCCGGCCGGGACGGGACACGTCACGGGCGTCGACGTCGCCTACGACGACGAGCGGGATCTCGTCGTGGCCGCCGCGGTCGTCCTGGACGCGGCGAGCCTCGACGTCGTCGCCGAGGCCACGGCTGTCGGACGGGTCCCCTTCCCGTACGTGCCCGGCCTGCTCGCCTTCCGCGAGATCCCGGCCGTCCTGGCCGCCCTCGACGCGCTGCCCGTACCGCCCGGCCTCGTCGTCTGCGACGGCTACGGCCTGGCCCACCCGCGCCGCTTCGGCCTCGCCAGCCACCTCGGCGTCCTCACCGGGCTCCCCACGATCGGCGTCGCGAAGAACCCGTTCACCTTCTCGTACGAGGAACCGGGCGCCCCGCGCGGATCGGCGGCCCCGCTCCTGGCGGGCCAGGAGGAGGTCGGCCGCGCCCTGCGCACCAGGGAGGCCGTCAAGCCGGTGTTCGTCTCGGTCGGCCACCGCACGACCCTCGACACGGCCTGCGCCCACGTCCTGGCGCTCACCCCCGACTACCGCCTCCCGGAGACGACCCGCCGGGCGGACGCCCTGTGCCGCCGGGCACTGAAGGAAGCCGCCGGTGACGGACTCAAGTGATCATCTGAGTATGTGTTCTGAGTATCTGTACGGATGTCGGTGGGCCGGAGCTGTCGGCAGGCTGTGTCCATGACCACGCACCGCGCCCCGAAGCCCGCCGCCAGCCCCGCCCAGCCCGTCGAGCGGGCCGTCACGGCCGCGCTGATCGTCGCCGTACTGGCGGGACTCGCCTGGATCGTCGGCATGATCTACACGGTCACGGGCTGGGCCCAGTGAACCTCTGACGGGCTAGTCCGTCAGCGACTCGACGCCACCCGGAACGTGATCCCCGCCTTGCGCAGGCGTTCGATCAGCGCGTCGCCCATCGCCACCGCGGTGGTGACCTGCCCGGACGTCGGCGGGAGGTCGTCGAAGGCCAGGGAGAGCGCCGACTCGGCGAACATCTTCGCCGTCTCGTCGTAGCCGGGGTCGCCGCCCGCGACCTCCGTGAACACCCGCCGGCCGCCGCCCTCACCCACGAACCGCACGGAGAACCAGCTCTTCGCCCGCTTCTCCGCGCTGGGCCCGTCCCCCGGCTCCAGCCGCCCGGACAACCAGCGCCGCACGGGCGGAACCTGGGCCGCCGCGAACACCGCACCGGCCCCGGCCACCCCGCCCACCGCGATGGGCAGCCGCCGTACCGCCGCGTAATGGCGGTAACGGAAATCGGGGCCGTACCGTTCCAGCGCGCGGGCCGAACGCACTACGACCTGCGGGTCGATGGTGGGCAGCGGCAGCGCCCAGGCGTCGACCTCCTTGGCGTACCGGGGAGTGCCCGTGGGGGCGGTCGCCCGGCGGCCCAGCAGCCGGGGCTCGTGCCGCCTGCGGTCGCGTGCGGCGGCCAGCAGCTGCGGGCCCCGGGAGAGCTGGTTGAGCGCGGAGGCGAACGTACCGCCCGAGAACATGGCGTCGGCGCGCACGAACCCGTCCACGGTCAGCGGCACCCCCTCGGGCAGCTGCGAGACCGTGAAATACGCGCCCAAATCGTGCGGGATCGAGTCGAAACCGGCCGCGTGCACCAGCCGGGCGCCGGTCTCCCGCGCGCGTGCGTCGTGCCGGACGTACATCAGGTCGACGAACTCGGACTCACCGCTGAGGTCGAGGTAGTCGGTGCCGGCGTCCGCGCAGGCGGCGACCAGTTCCTCGCCGTACGTCAGATAGGGGCCCACCGTCGTGGCCAGCACGCGCGCGTGCCCGGCGAGCGCGCGGACCGACGCCGGATCGGACACGTCCGCCTCCAGCACCCCGACCTCGGCGGCCTTGCCGACGCCCGCGAGGCGCTCGCGCAGCGACTCCAGCCGGTCCCGGCTGCGCCCTGCGACCGCCCAGCGCAGACCGTCGGGCGCGTGCGCGGCGAGGTACTCGGCGGTGAGGGTGCCGACGAAGCCAGTGGCTCCGAACAGCACGATGTCGTACGGGCGTTCCATCCTGCTCGGCCTGCTCATGACACCTCTCGTTGTGCGGTCCCGCGCCGTTGTCGGTGGTCGAGGCTAGCGTGAGGGGGTGTGGGGTCATACGCCCGGTCCGTCGTCGATTCGTCGGCCGGTCCACGGCCGGAACGAGGGAGTTTTAGCCAAGCGCTTGCTTAATTTGTGCCCGGTGAAGCCTTGTGCGGAGCAGCGGGGCGTTCCTAGCATCGCTGGTGTCATGTCGGTTGTGTCACGGGAGTGGGGGGCTCGATGTCGGTGGCAGGGGAGGCGGGCAGCGGTCCGCTCGCGGGGGTGCGGGTGGTCGAGCTGGCGGGCATCGGGCCCGGTCCGTTCGCCGCCATGCTCCTCGCCGACCTGGGCGCCGACGTGGTCCGCGTGGACCGGCCCGGGGGCACCGGACTCGCCATCGACCCCGAGTACGACGTGACGAACCGCAACAAACGGTCGGTGATCGTCGACCTGAAGGCGGCCGACGGCCCCTCCAGCGTCCTCGACCTCGCCGCCCGCGCCGACATCCTGGTCGAGGGCTACCGCCCCGGTGTCGCCGAGCGCCTCGGCGTCGGGCCCGAGAGCTGCCACGCCCGCAACCCGAGGCTCGTCTACGGCCGGATGACGGGCTGGGGCCAGGAGGGCCCGCTCGCCCGCCGCGCCGGGCACGACATCGCCTACCTCGCCCCGACCGGCACCCTCGGCCTGATCGGCAGCCCGGACGCCCCGCCGCCCGCCCCGGCCAACCTCCTCGGCGACTACGCGGGCGGCTCGCTCTACCTCGTCGTCGGCGTCCTCGCCGCCCTCCACCACGCGCGCGCGACGGGGGCCGGGCAGGTCGTGGACGCCGCGATCGTCGACGGCGCCGCCCATCTCGCCACGATGCTCCACGGCATGCTCGCGGCGGGCGGCTGGCAGGACCGGCGCGGTGCCAACCTCCTCGACGGCGGCTGCCCGTACTACGGGACCTACGAGACCGCCGACGGCCGGTACATGGCGGTCGGCGCGCTCGAACCCCAGTTCTACGAGGAGTTCCTCGACCTGCTCGGCATCCACGACCACTCCGGCGCCCGCAAGGACATCACCCGCTGGAACGACCTGCGCGAGGCCGTCACCGCCCGCTTCAAATCCCGTACGAGGGACGAGTGGACGGCCGTCTTCGAGGGCTCCGACGCCTGTGTGGCGCCCGTACTCTCCCTGCGCGAGGCCCCGCACCACCCGCACCTGGCCGCCCGCGGCACCTTCACCGACCACGGCGGCATAACCCAGCCCGCCCCCGCGCCCCGCTTCTCCGTCACCCACACGTCGATCCACAGCGGCCCCGCCCAGCCCGGCGCCGACACGGCGGACGTGGCGCGCGACTGGGACGTGCCCCGACTCCTGCAGGATGGCGGCTGACCACGGCCGACGCCCGCTCGCCCACCCCACCCGAAAGGCCCTCCAGTGAGTACCGAAGCGTACGTGTACGACGCGATCCGCACCCCGCGCGGGCGCGGCAAGGCGAACGGATCCCTGCACGGCACCAAGCCCGTCGACCTCGTCGTGGGCCTCATCCACGAGATCAGGAACCGCTTCCCCGACCTCGACCCGGCCGCGATCGACGACATCGTGCTGGGCGTCGTCGGACCGGTCGGCGACCAGGGCTCCGACATCGCGCGCGTCGCCGCCGTCGTCGCGGGACTGCCGGACACGGTGGCCGGCGTCCAGGAGAACCGCTTCTGTGCGTCGGGTCTGGAAGCCGTCAACATGGCCGCCGCCAAGGTGCGTTCGGGCTGGGAGGACCTCGTCCTCGCGGGCGGCGTGGAGTCCATGTCCCGGGTGCCGATGGCCTCGGACGGCGGCGCCTGGTTCAACGACCCGATGACTAACCTCGCCGTCAACTTCGTGCCGCAGGGCATCGGCGCCGACCTCATCGCCACCATCGAGGGCTTCTCGCGGCGCGACGTCGACGAGTACGCGGCCCTGTCCCAGGAGCGGGCGGCGACCGCCGTGAAGGACGGCCGCTTCGAGCGGTCCCTCGTCCCGGTGAAGGACCGCAACGGCCTGATCGTCCTCGACCACGACGAACACCTGCGCCCCGGCACCACCGCCGACTCCCTGGGCCGGCTGAAGCCGTCGTTCGCGGACATCGGCGACCTGGGTGGCTTCGACGCCGTGGCCCTCCAGACGTACCACTGGGTCGAGAAGATCGACCACGTCCACCACGCGGGCAACTCCTCCGGCATCGTGGACGGCGCCTCGCTGGTCGCCATCGGCTCCAAGGAGGTCGGCGAGCGCTACGGGCTGCGTCCGCGCGCGCGGATCGTCTCCGCCGCGGTCTCCGGATCCGAGCCCACCATCATGCTCACCGGCCCGGCGCCCGCCACCCGCAAGGCGCTCGCCAAGGCCGGGCTGACCATCGACGACATCGACCTCGTCGAGATCAACGAGGCGTTCGCGGCCGTCGTCCTCCGCTTCGCCCGCGACATGGGCCTCTCCCTCGACAAGATCAACGTCAACGGCGGCGCCATCGCGCTCGGCCACCCGCTGGGCGCCACCGGCGCGATGATCCTCGGCACGCTCATCGACGAACTGGAGCGCCAGGACCAGCGGTACGGCCTCGCCACGCTGTGCGTGGGCGGCGGGATGGGCATCGCGACGATCGTCGAGCGGATCTGAACTCCCAGCGGATTCAGCTGATTCAGCCGATTCGGTTGATTCGACTGATTCAGTCGATTCGGCGCCACCAGAGAACTTCTGAAGACTTCTGAGCCTCCACGGAGATCCCCGTCATGACACAGAGCACCACCATCC
Organism: Streptomyces sp. NPDC002680; assembly: GCF_042889145.1. NCBI lineage: Bacteria > Bacillati > Actinomycetota > Actinomycetes > Kitasatosporales > Streptomycetaceae > Streptomyces > Streptomyces sp. NPDC002680. The sequence continues at coordinate 2,264 of NZ_JBIAQP010000013.1, read as the reverse complement.
GCTGGGAACAGGACCGCACCGGTCTCGTCACTCTCGTCCTCGACGACCCCGACCAGTCCGCGAACACCATGAACCAGGCGTTCCGTGACTCCCTCGCGGTGGTCACCGACCGTCTGGAGGCCGAGAAGGACACGATCCGCGGGATCATCCTCACCTCCGCCAAGAAGACGTTCTTCGCGGGCGGCGACCTGCGCGACCTCATCCGGGTCACCCCCGAGACGGCCCAGGAACTGTTCGACGGCGGCCTCGCGATCAAGCGGAACCTGCGCCGCATCGAGACCCTGGGCAAGCCGGTGGTCGCGGCGATGAACGGCGCGGCCCTGGGCGGCGGTTACGAACTCGCGCTGGCCTGCCACCACCGGGTCGCGCTCGACACGCCGGGCACGAAGATCGGCTGCCCCGAGGTCACCCTCGGTCTCCTCCCCGGAGGCGGCGGAGTCGTCCGTACGGTACGCATGCTGGGCATCGCCGACGCGCTGCTGAAGGTGCTGCTCCAGGGCACCCAGTACAGCGCCCCGCGAGCCCTGAAGAACGGCCTCATCGACGAAGTGGCAGCCACCCAGGACGAGTTGCTGGCCAAGGCCCGCGCCTTCATCGACGCCAACCCCGAGTCGCACCAGCCCTGGGACAAGCCCGGCTACCGCATTCCGGGCGGCACCCCCGCCAACCCCAAGTTCGCCGCGAACCTGCCCGCCTTCCCCGCCAACCTGCGCAAGCAGACGAACGGCGCGCCCTACCCGGCCCCGCGTGCCATCCTCGCGGCGGCCGTCGAGGGGGCCCAGGTCGACTTCGAGACCGCGCAGGTCATCGAGGCCCGCTACTTCGTGGAACTGGCCGCCGGACAGACCTCGAAGAACATGATCCAGGCGTTCTTCTTCGACCTCCAGGCCGTCAACTCGGGCGCCAACCGGCCCAAGGGCTTCGAGCCGCGCCCGGTCCGCAAGGTGGCGGTGCTCGGGGCCGGGATGATGGGCGCCGGGATCGCGTACTCGTGCGCCCGCGCGGGCATCGAGGTGGTGTTGAAGGACGTGTCGCCGGAAGCGGCGGTGCGGGGCAAGGGCTACTCCGAGAAGCTGTGCGCGAAGGCGGTCTCCCGGGGGCGTACGACCCAGGAGAAGGCGGACGAACTGCTGGCCCGCATCACGCCGACCGCCGACCCGCAGGACGTGGCCGGCTGCGACGCGGTCATCGAGGCGGTCTTCGAGGACCCGGCGCTGAAGCACAAGGTGTTCCAGGAGATCCAGCACATCGTCGACCCGGATGCGTTGCTGTGCTCCAACACCTCCACCCTGCCGATCACGGTCCTCGCCGAGGGCGTCGAACGCCAGTCGGACTTCGTCGGGCTGCACTTCTTCTCGCCGGTCGACAAGATGCCGCTCGTCGAGATCATCAAGGGCGAGCGGACGGGGGAGGCGGCGCTGGCGCGCGCCTTCGACCTGGTCCGCCAGATCAGGAAGACCCCGATCGTCGTCAACGACTCCCGGGGCTTCTTCACCTCACGGGTCATCGGGCACTTCATCAACGAGGGTGTGGCGATGGTCGGCGAGGGCATTGAGCCCGCGTCGGTCGAACAGGCGGCGGCGCAGGCGGGGTACCCGGCGAAGGTGCTGTCCCTGATGGACGAACTGACGCTGACCTTGCCTCGCAAGATCCGGGCGGAGTCCAAGCGGGCGGTGGAGGAGGCGGGCGGTACATGGCCGACGCATCCCGCGGAGGCGGTGATCGACCGGATGGTGGACGAGTTCGGGCGTACGGGGCGGAGTGGGGGCGGCGGGTTCTACGAGTACGGGGAGGACGGCAGGCGGGCCGGGCTGTGGCCGGGGCTGCGGGAGCACTTCGGGCGTGGTGAGGGCGCGGAGGGTGTGCGGATCCCCTTCGTGGACATGCAGGAACGGATGCTGTTCTCGGAGGCGCTGGACACGGTGCGGCTGCTGGAGGAGGGCGTACTGACGTCGGTCGCCGACGCCAACATCGGCTCGATCTTCGGGATCGGGTTCCCTGGTTGGACGGGGGGTGTCCTCCAGTACATCAACGGCTACGAGGGCGGCCTGCCGGGATTTGTGGCGCGGGCGCGGGAGTTGGCGGAGCGGTACGGGGAGCGGTTTGCTCCGCCGGGGCTGTTGGTGGAGAGGGCGGAGAAGGAGGAGCGGTTCGGGGACCGCTAGTTGGTTTCGCCCCCGCCGCCCCTACCCGTCCCATCCTTCTGGGGGCTGCGCCCCCAGACCCCCCTTTGTCCTCAAACGCCGGACGGGCTGACTATCCAG
>NZ_JBIAQP010000012.1:0-389170 GCF_042889145.1 Streptomyces sp. NPDC002680 | reverse complement strand
GGGAACGCAGGGCCGACATCCACGAAGCGTTCCTCAAACTCGCCTGCTGCCTCATCACCCACCGACAACTCGGATCATTGTGTTAGCCGTTCTTAGCGCCCCGGCAGCTTGAAGTGGGCGTACGGCGGATACGGTTTGAAGCAGATCAGCACCTCGAAGGGGTGCCCTCCGCCGTGTTGCTGGGTCAGTATTGGGAGTGCCGTCATCAGGGCCGAGCGGCCTTTGGCCACGCCTTTCTGGCGCGGGCCCCAGCCTGCCGCGTCGGCGAGGGACATGGCGGTCCCGGCGAAGACGTCCCGGCTGCCGAACAGGAAGAACGTTCGGGCGTGGGTGGCGTGCCGCAACTCGTCCCGGTGGTCGGCCCGTTCACAGCGGTCACGCCAGGAGGTGGCGTCCCGGGCGGTGCGTGCCTCGTCGGTGCGGACGGTCAGTGGAGTGCCGTTCACCAGCCTGCGCCGCAACTCGGGCCATTTGCTGGGGCGCAGGCCGAGCGTGTGGTGGGCCAGCACGAGGTCGACCGGCTCTCCGGTCCCCTCGTCCGGCGGGATGCTGTTGCGCAGCGGTACATGGACGATGGTGTGCCGGGAGTAGGCGGCGAAGGAGAACAGGCCCGCGAGCCGGTTCAGCCCGTCGTGGTCGCCGAGCAGAAAGCCGATGGGCTCGGGGGCGCGCAGTGAGGTGTGGCGAAGTGGCTGCCGGGGCTGGACGACACGATGCTCGCACGGCCCGGTCCGGGGCCTGAACTGGTGCAGCCTCAGCCGCATGTGGAGTCCCTCATGTCCGTACGATGACGGGCGGCGAGGCACCTGGGCAACAGAGTTTCACTCATCGCCGTCGGTCTCACGCGAGACTCTCGGTTTCCGAGTTGACCTCAAGGCGACCGACACATGTCCACTCGACCGGGACGACCGCCCGGAAGCGGGACCAGGACAGCCAGGCGCAGAAGAGCCGGGCCGGCCATTGCCGGTCCAAGTCGCCGCGCTCCGTCGGCAGCGGTCCCGTTTCCGCAGGCCGGTTCAGCCCTGTCAAGGGATGCCAGTACCCATTGGGTACTATTCCTCGATGACGAAGACATCGGACCTCTGTGACGACCCCAAGAGCGTCTACGCGGCCGCCTGCCCCTGCCGCGACATGCTGGACCTGCTCGCCAACAAGTGGAGCGCTCTCGCCCTGGGCGCACTGGAGGACGGGCCCCGGCGCTTCGGAGCACTGCGCGGCCAACTGCAGGGCGTGAGCCCCAAGGTCCTCACCCAGACGCTGCGCCGCCTGGAGGACCACGGCCTGATCAACCGCCGGATCTACGCCGAGGTGCCTCCCCGCGTCGAGTACAGCCTGACCCCGCTCGGCAAGGACGCCTGCGCCCCTCTTGCCCATCTGCGTACCTGGGTCGAGCAGAACATCGACCGGTTCCCCGACTCCGACTGACCTCACCTGGACACTTCCCGATGGGAAGTATGATCCCTTGAAGGTTACTACCTCCTGGTGGATACCTTGCGGCCATGGCCGCCGCCCCTCGTCGGCCCGCCCCGCAAGTCGAGGAGATCCATCATGAGTGAGAGCCGGAAGACGACGACGATGCCCGCCGTCGCCTACCGCAAGAGCCTGCCGATCGATGACGACGAGAGCCTCGTGGACGTCGAGCTGCCCGTGCCGCAGCCGGGTCCCCACGATCTGCTGGTCCAGGTGGAGGCTGTCGCGGTCAACCCCGTGGACTACAAGGTCCGGCAGAGCAACGACCCGGGCGGCGAACCCAAGGTGCTCGGCTGGGACGCCGCCGGCACGGTCGTCGCGGTCGGTGAGCTGGTGGAGTTGTTCGAGGTCGGCGACGAGGTCTTCTACGCCGGCGCGATCGACCGGCCGGGCACGAACGCGCGCTTCCACACCGTCGACGAGCGCATCGTCGGCCGGAAGCCGAACACCCTCTCCTTCACCGAGGCGGCGGCGCTGCCGCTGACCTCCCTGACCGCCTGGGAGGGCCTGTTCGAACGCCTGGGCCTGCGCGAGGACTCCCGGGAAGAGACCGGCACGCTGCTGGTGACCGCGGCGGCGGGCGGTGTCGGAGCCATGGTGGCCCAGCTGGCACGAGCCCTCACCGGTCTGACCGTGATCGGCACCGCCTCGCGCCCGGAGACCGTCGAGTTCGCCCGCCGGATGGGCGTGACGCACGTGGTCGACCACCATCGCCCGCTGTCGGCGCAGGTGACCGAGGTGGCGCCCGGCGGGGTGGACCACATCTTCAGCACCGTCGGTACGGACCGGAACCTCGCCGCCTACGCCGACATCCTGAAGCCGTTCGGCCGGCTGGTCGCCATCGACGACTTCGGGCCCGTGGAGATCGGCCTGCTGAAGTCGAAGAGCATCTCGTTCCACTGGGAACTCATGTTCACCCGCTCGCTGTACCGGACGCCGGACCAGGCGGCGCAGCACCGCATCCTCGGCGAGATCGCCCGGCTCGTCGACGCGGGCACCCTGCGCACCACGGCCACCCGGGACCTCGGCGTGATCAACGCCGCCCATCTGCGCGAGGCGCATCGGATCCTGGAGTCCGGCTCCGCCATCGGCAAAGTGACCCTCACCGGATTCTGAGCCTCCCGTGCGGGCGAGTCACGAGGCGACGGCGGACCCCGCACCGAGTGTCACCTGTCGCCGGGTGGGCATACGCAGGCGAGGTCATGCCCGCCGGCGTCGGCCGGAGTGGCGCACCGATCAGCCTCCGGCCAGGCTGACGGCAGACGTACCGGCACTCAGGACGGACACCCGCACAACGCACAAGGGGACTGGTTCCACATGCAGATCGACCTGACGGGACGCACCGCCCTGGTGACGGGCTCGACACAGGGCATCGGCGCGGCGATCGCCGCCGGACTCGCGCGCTCCGGCGCCCGGGTGGGGGTGAACGGCCGGGACGAGCGGCGGGTCGAGGAGGCCGTGGCGCGGCTGGCCAAGGAGGTGCCCGGTGCCTCCTTCGTGCCCGTTGCCGCCGACGTGGCGAACGAGGAGGGCGCGCGGCGCGTCCTGGAGGCGCTGCCGGAGATGGACATCCTCGTCAACAACCTCGGCATCTTCGGCTCCGCGGACCCGCTGGAGATCAGCGACGAGGAGTGGCGGCGCTATTTCGAGGTGAACGTGCTGGCCGCGGTACGGCTGACCCGTATGTATCTGCCGGGTATGACGGAGCGTGGCTGGGGCCGGATCCTGAACATCGCCAGCGACTCGGCGGTCGTCATCCCGGCCGAGATGATCCACTACGGCGTGTCCAAGACCGCGCTCCTCGCCGTCGGCCGCGGCTTCGCGAAGCAGGCGGCGGGCACGGGCGTGACGGTCAACTCGGTCATCGCCGGCCCCACCCACACGGGCGGCGTCGAGGACTTCGTCTACGAACTCGTCGACCGCGACCTGCCCTGGGACGAGGCCCAGCGCGAGTTCATGCGGAAGCACCGGCCGCAGTCCCTCCTGCAACGGCTGATCGAGCCCGAGGAGATCGCCAACATGGTCGTGTACCTCAGCTCCGAACAGGCTTCGGCCACCACGGGCGGAGCCCTGCGGGTCGACGGGGGATACGTCGACTCGATCCTGCCCTGACGGGGCAGCGCCCTGGCTTCCGCCAGGGCCTCGCTTCTTCTAGGGGCGGCCTGGCTTCTTTCAAAGGCTGGCGAGGGGTGTCTGCCCGGGAGGACTCCCGGGCAGACACCCCTCGGGTTCAGCTCGGCGTGTGACCGAACAGCTCCACCTCCGCGACCGCCACCTGCCACGAACGCTTCGACCTTCTCATCACCGACGCCTCGGGCCACACCTCGCTGACTCATCACCAGTTCGCCGCGCTCACAGCGGCGGGGCGGGAGCTCCGTCCGCGGCTCGGCGTGTGACCCGCCGGCCCGGCATGACCCGAACGGCAGGCCCCGGGGGCCAGCGGGTGTGCCCTCAGCCGGTGCTCCACTTCTGGTTGTCCCCGCCGGTGCAGCTCCACAGTTGCAGTTCCGCGCCGTTGCCGGTCACCTGGTCGGTGACGTCGACGCACTTGTCGGCCTGGGTGTTGACCAGGTCGTGCGCGGCGTTGAGCCTGAACCGCTGGGCCCCGGTGCCGTTGCAGGTGACGAGCTTGATCCAGGCGCCGTCCTCCCGTGAACCGCCGTCCACGTCCATGCACTTGCCCAGGGCGCGGACGGTCCCGTCCGACGAGAACTGCCACTTCTGGCGGGCGGCGCCCGTGCAGTCCCAGATCTGCAGGCGGGTGTGGTCCGCCGAACTGCCTCCGCTCACGTCGATGCAACGACCCGAGGCGTGGCCCCGTATCAGCACGCCCTGGACCACGTCGGTGTCGGCGTCGGAGCCGGTGTCTCCGGAACCGGCATCCGGAGCGGAGTCCTCGGACGAACTCCCGGTCTGCACCCCGCCGTTCTTGGTGTCGTTCGTGGAAGTGGGCGTCGTACCACCTGTGTTGTCGCCGGATGCCGGTGAACTGCCGTCCGGCGTCGGCCGCTCACCGGGCCGCTGGGTGACGTTCGTGGCATTGGCCTCCAGCGCGGAGGATCCTCCCGACGGCGAGGCGGAGCCGAACGAACCGGACGCGTCCGGGTTCTGCTCGCCGTCCACGGCCGTGTCCGATCCGGTACCGGCCGCCGCCGGGCGCCCCTCGCTGTCGCCGCCGCTCACGAGGAACACGGAGCCGACCAGCAGGACACCGACGCCGGTGCCGATGGCAGCCGCCAGCAGCATCTTGCGGTGCCGGGCGGACAGAAGCGCGGACCACCGGCTCGGAGCGGCAGTGACATCGGCGCGACGGCCGGCCGTGTCCCCGGTAGGAGCGTCGGGACGGTTGCCGGGCGCCGGGGTGTCCGGCGCGGCCTCCGTGAGTGCCGCGAACTCCGCCGCCGCCGCGGACATGGGCGGCGGGGGCACGGACTCCGGGTCGGGGACGGGTACGGCCCCGGGCTCGGAGGCGGCGGACCCGAGCGCGGCAGCCGCCTCGGCGATCGCCGAGGGCCCTCTGGATCGGCGTGGTAGGGCGGTCTGCTCGGGCCGGGCCGTGGCGGCCTCCGCCGTCGGATCCTCGGAGGAGGCCGTCATGTCGTCCTTCCGGTACTGGGGTTGGTGGATTCCCGCGCGGCCGGTGCGCCGTCGAGGTGTCGAGGACGTCGTGGCCGTGCGTGGTGGCCTGTGCTGGTTCGTGATGGCCTCGGGCGGGCACCGGCGATCGCCGTCCTCGCACCGTGGGCGATGTGCCCGAGGGCGATTCTGTCGTGTCCACGACCGCCTAGGCAAAGGGCGACACGCGGCGTCCGTCCGGTACCGGAAGCTCTCGGAGTTTCGCGCGCAGACAGTCGGCGTGGTCGAGCCGTTCGAGGATGTGCGGGGCCGCGGTCCACTCCACGCGCGCCAACTCCGGTCGCCCCGCGCTCAGATGGGTGTCGCCGAGCTGGCCCGGTTCGGTGGCAACGTCCGTGTGGGCGCCGAGGTCGAGTTCGGCCGCCTGCCGGGCCTCCAGTGCGGACAGCCGCAGTGCGCCGAGCCGCTCCCGCTGCACCTGCGCGTACTCACCCCGGATGCCGGCCGGCGCGGTGCCGCGCCACAGGCCGAGCGCGTCACGAAGGAGCCGCGCGGTGTCCTTGGCATCCCCCGCCCGACGAGACTGCTCGGCCTGGGCGACGAGGTCGCGAAAGGCGGCGACGTCGAGTTCTTCCGGCGAGACGCGCACCACGTATCCGTCGCCCATGGAACGGATCACGGACGGGTCGAGCCGATGCCGCAACCGGTGCACGTACGTACGTATGGAACCCGTGGCCGAGGCCACCGGCTCGGTCCCCCACACCGCGTCGACCAGCTCACCGACCCGCACCTGGGAGCCTTCCGCCAGCAGCAGCACCGCCCGCTGCTGGGGCGGCCCGAGGTCGACCTCGACGGTCCCACGCCACGCCCTGACCGGTCCCAGCACCGCGAACCGTACCTGCTCCCGCACCCAGATCTCCCGGTGAATCCCGACCCGGCACCAGGACCCCGAGCAACACGCACGACGCCAAACTCCTGAACCGGCCTGCTACCGCACTATGCAGACGGGTCTTGGAACGGACTTGGAACGCGGGAGCCACGGGCTGACAACGGGGGGCGTCCGACCTCGCCGCGGGCACGATCATCGGCCCACCGCCGATCCCTCCCGGTTCAGCGGATGGTCGTACCCTCCGCCTCGTCCAACAAGCCCAGTTCCTCCCGCGTAGGAAGGCCCTCCCAGTCCCCCCGGGTCGCGACCGCGAAGGCCGCGGTGGTGACGGCCCGGTGCAGCCGGGCCGGGATGTCCGCTCCGTCGAGGAGTCCGGACAGGTACCCCGCCACGAAGGCGTCGCCCGCGCCGACCAGATCGACGGCGTCGACCTGCCGTGCCGCGCGGTCGGTCGCCCCCTCGGCGGTGAAGCCGGTCGCGCCACGTGCGCCGCGCTTGACGACCACCTCGTCGACACCTGCGGCCAGGATGCTGTGCACGGCCTCGGATTCGCCCGCGCCGAGCCGTTCCTGCACGAGCGGCAGCTCGTCCTCGGAGGCGATGAGCAGGTCGGTGTGGGGCAGGAGCGGGCGCAAGGTCGTGCGGGCTAGGTCGGTGGTCCACAGTCGGGAGCGGTAGTTGACGTCGAGGCATACGGTGATGCCGGCCTCGCGCGCCGCCATGGCCGCGGCGAGCGTGGCCTCGGCCGCCGACGGACCGAGCGCCGGTGTGATGCCGGTCAGGTGCAGGACGCGGGATCCGGCGGCCAGCGCCGGCAGCACGTCGGCCGGTGAGACCGCCGAACCCGCCGAACCTGCGCGGTAGTAGCTGACACGCGTGAGCGTGCCCAGGCGGGGTTCGGTCAGCAGCAGGCCCGTTGGCCGACCAGCGTCGTCGACGACCGCGTGGTCGGTGTCGATGCCCTCGGCGCGCAGCGTACGCAGTACCAGCGCGCCGAGTTCGTCCGCGCCGACCCGCCCGGCCCAGCGCACCCGGTGCCCGAGCCGGGCAAGGCCGATCGCGACGTTGGACTCGGCTCCCGCGACGGACAGACCGAGGTTCCCGCCGAGCCGCAGCGCGCCCTGGGCCCGCAGCGCCGCCATGGTCTCGCCGAAGGTCACGACATCCGGCGAGGACTGGCGCCCCGGGGCCGTCACAACCCTTCCCCCGCCGCCAACTCGCCGAGCCGCAGCACCGCCACTGTCCCACCAAAGGTCACCACATCCGACGAGGACTGACGCCCCGAGGCCGTCACAACCCTTCCCCCGCCGCCAACTCGCCGAGCCGCAGCACCGCCACTGTCCCACCAAAGGTCACCACATCCGGAGGGGACTGGCCGACCGGAGTCGTCACGGCGTCTCCCCCTGCCGCCACCTTGCCGAACCGCAGCACTGCCATGGCCTCGCCGAAGGTCACCACGTCCGGCGAAGAGTGGGGACCCGGGGCCGTCACAGTGCCTCCCCCGCCGCCGCCACCTCGCGGAACTCGGCCACGCGGACGCGGAGTTGGCCCAGATCTCCGCCGTCAGCCGCGTCCCCGACGAGCGGTGAGCCGACGCCGACGGCGATCGCACCCCGGTCGAGATACTCACGGGCGGCCCGCGCGTCCACCCCGCCGACCGGCACGAAGGGCACCTCGGGGAAGGGGTCGCGCAGGGCCCGTAGATAGCCGGGGCCGCCCAGTGACCCGGGGAAGAGTTTGATCGCGGCGGCGCCCCGGGCGAGGGCGGCCTCGACCTCGGTCGGTGTCAGGGCGCCCATCAGCACGGGTACGCCGTACGGCTCAAGACCGTCGACCAGCGCCGGGGTGACCAGGTACGACGCGCCGGCCTCCACGGCGCAGGCGGCGTCCGTGGCCGAGCGAACGGTGCCGGCGCCGAGGAGTGCATCGGGGCCCAGGTCAGTGCGGGCCTGCCTGATGACAGTCAGGGCGTCGGCGGTGGTCAGTGAGACCTCGACGGCCGCGATGCCTTCCTCGGCGAGGGTACGTACGGTGCGCAGGGCCGCGCCGGGATCCTTGCCTCGCACGATCGCCAGCAGGCGGTGGGCCCGGAGCGATTCCACCAGGTTCATGGGAGCGGGCTCTCCTTCTGCTTCTGCGTGACGTGCCGGTTTCTGCTTCTGCTTCTGCTTCTGCGTGGGGGCCTGCCTGCCTCTCGCGACATCGTCATGATCTTCTCCCGGGTCACATGGGGCGCGTCAAGGGTTGGCAATGGTTTCCATATCGATCGGAATCGGCCATGTTCTTGACATTCATTTCCATCTACGGTGGCGCATGCCGGTCCGTCGCGTGCCGACCCGGCCCCCTGTGCATGCTGCTCTCGTGGAGGATCCATGTCCCCGTCCCCGTCCCGGCGTCTCGCCCTGATCACCGGCGCCTCGCTGGCCCTTCTCGCGGGGTGCGGCAGTTCGTCGGACTCCGGCGGTGACGGGAGCGGTGCGCAGGAACCGGTCGCCTCGTCGAAGGTCGCCGTGGTCGCCTCCACCAATGTGTACGGCGACATCGTCGAGCAGATAGGCGGCGCGAAGGTCGACGTCACGTCGATCATCAGCGATCCCGACCAGGACCCGCACTCCTACGAGGCCAACACCCAGAACCAGCTGGCGCTGTCCAAGGCCAAGCTCGTCATCGAGAACGGCGGCGGCTACGACGACTTCGTGGACCGCATGCTGAAGAGCAGCAACGCATCCGCCGAGGTCGTCAACGCCGTCAAGGTCTCCGGCAAGACCGCCCCGAAGGGCGGTGAGCTGAACGAGCACGTCTGGTACGACTTCCCGACCGTCGCGAAGATCGCTGACCGAATAGCCGCCGCCCTCGGCAAGGCCGACTCCGCCGACGCCGCCCTCTTCACCAAGAACGCCGAGGCATTCAAGACGAAGCTCACGGCGCTGGAGGCGAAGGAGGCCCAGATCAAGAAGGAGCACGCGGGCGAGGGCATTGCCATCACCGAGCCCGTGCCGCTCTATCTCACCAGCGCCAGCGGTCTGGTCAACAAGACGCCCGCAGCGTTCAGCGAGGCCATCGAGGAAGGCGACGACGTCTCCCCCCGGGTGCTTCAGGCCACGCTGGCGGTGTTCAGCGACAAGCAGGTCGCGGCGCTCGTCTACAACGAGCAGACCTCCGGCCCGCAGACCGAGAAGTCCAAGGCCGCGGCCAAGGCGGCCGACATTCCCGTCGTACCGGTGACCGAGACCCTGCCCGCCGGCAAGGACTATCTCGGCTGGATGACCTCCAACGTCGACGCGCTCGCGAGCGCGCTCGCCAAGTGAGCCGGCCCGCCCCGGAGGCGGTGATCAGCCTGCGCGGTGCCGAACTGTCGTACGGCGCCCGCGTGGTGTGGCAGGGCCTCGACCTGGACGTACGGCCGGGTGAGTTCCTGGCCGTGCTCGGGCCGAACGGCTCCGGCAAGACCAGTTTCGTACGGGCTCTGCTGGGCCGGCAGCCGCTGTCCGCCGGGACTCTGACCGTCCTCGGCGGCCCCGCTCGCGAGGCCGGCCGTCATCTCGGGTACGTCCCCCAGCAGGCGGAACTGTCCGCACAGGCCATGCTGCGGGCCCGCGATCTCGTGCGCTTCGGCATCGACGGGCACCGTTTCGGACCTCGGCTGCGCACCGGTGCCGTCCGCCACCGGGTCGACGAGATCCTCGCCTCGGTCGGGGCGTCGGCGTACGCCGACGTTCCCCTCGGCATGCTGTCCGGCGGCGAACGGCAGCGCGTCCGGATCGGGCAGGCCCTGGCGACCGACCCGCGCATCCTGCTCTGCGACGAGCCCCTGCTCTCCCTCGACCTGAACCACCAGCGGGCCGTCACCGAACTCGTGGACGCCCGCCGCCGCTCCCACGGCACGTCCGTGGTCTTCGTGACCCATGAGATCAACCCGGTGCTCGGCCTGGTCGACCGCGTGCTGTACCTCGCGCCGGGCGGCCACCGGGTCGGAACTCCGGAGGAGGTCCTGACCTCGGAGTCGCTGTCGCAGCTGTACGGCACCCGGGTCGACGTCCTCCGCGTCCAGGGCCGGGTCGTGGTCGTCGGCGCCCCCGACGGACCGGCCGCACCACCCCATCACACCGATCAGCCCGTTCACGAGACCGAGGAAGTACGCCGATGACGCTCGCCGAGGGGGTCTGGCACCAGATCTTCAGCTTCGAGAACTACGGCGAGCTGCTGGCCCTGGTCCGCAACTCCCTCATCGCGGGTGCCGCGCTCGGCCTCGTCGGCGGGCTGGCCGGGGTCTTCGTCATCATGCGGGATCTGCCCTTCGCGGTGCACGGCATCAGCGAGCTGTCCTTCGCGGGCGCCTCGGCGGCACTGCTGCTGGGCACGAACATCGTGGCGGGCTCGATCGTGGGGTCGCTCGTCGCGGCCGGTGCGATCGGGATCATGGGCGCGCGGGCCCGCGACCGCAATTCGGCGATCGGCATCCTCATGCCGTTCGGGCTCGGGCTCGGCGTGCTCTTCCTCGCTCTCTACAAGGGCCGGGCGGCCAACAAGTTCGGCCTGCTCACCGGGCAGATCGTCGCCGTCGACACCCCGCAGATGACCTGGCTCCTTGGCACCTCCGCCCTGGTTCTGGTGGTCCTGGCCGTCATCTGGCGGCCGTTGACCTTCGCCAGCGCGGACCCGGACGTCGCCGCGGCCCGTGGTGTGCCGGTGCGCGGGCTGTCCTTCGCCTTCATGATCGTGCTCGGGCTGACCGTCGCCCTGTCGGTCCAGGTCGTCGGCGCGCTGCTGGTCCTGACCCTGGTCGTCACCCCGGCCGCGGCCGCCGCCCGCGTCACCGCGTCCCCGGTGCTGCTGCCGCTGCTCAGCGTGGTCTTCGCCGTGCTGTCCATCGAGGGCGGCATCCTGCTGGCCCTGGGCAGCTCCATCCCCATCAGCCCGTACGTCACCACCATCTCGTTCGGCATCTACGCGCTGTGCCGCCTCGCGGGCGCCTACCGCACCCGGCGCTGGGGAGACCGGAGGCCGGTCCCGCAGCCCGCCTGACACACAGCGGCCTCACAACACCGGCACTTGTCACTCACGGACGAACCCCGGTCCCGCAGGACTCATCTCCCGCACACAGAAAGGTGATTGGCCCGGTCCGCTCCTCCGGCGCTGCCATATTCGAAAGCCACTTCGGAGGTGGCTGTGACGCTAGAGGCGACAACATCCTGGGCGACGCACGTGCCCGACCGCACCGCCGACCGCATCACCGTTCTGGAGAGCCGTCGGGCGCGGGCGCTCACGGAGGGCGGGCCGAGAAGACGCGGGGAGTACGGCGCCCGTGAGCGGATCGATCTGCTGCTGGACGAGGGCTCGTTCACCGAGACCGGGCAGTTCGTCCGGGCGCGGCCCACCGGTGACGGTGCCCGGCGCCCGTACGGAGACGGGGTGGTCACCGGGCACGGCACGGTCGACGGCCGTCCCGTCTGTGTGTTCGCCCAGGACTCCACGGTGTTCGGCGGGAGCATGGGCGAGGCCTTCGGGGAGAAGACGATCGCCCTGATGGACCTGGCGATGAAGACCGGCTGCCCGGTGATCGGCCTCAACGACGGCGGCGGCGCCCGCATTCAGGAGGGCGTCACCTCGCTCGCCCTCTACGCCGAGCTGGTACGCCGCAACGTGCAGGCCTCCGGGGTCATCCCCCAACTCTCGGTCGTCCTCGGCCCCTGTGCGGGTGGGGCCGCGTACTCGCCGGCCATCACCGACTTCACCGTGATGGTCGACGGCGCCTCGCACATGTTCGTCACCGGGCCCGATGTCATCGAGGCGGTCACCGGGGAGCGCACTAGCGCCGAGGACCTGGGCGGCGCCCGCACCAGCAACTCCGTCAACGGCAACGCCCACTTCCTCGCCGCCGACGAAGTGGAGGCCCTCGACACCGTACGCGACCTGCTGTCGTACCTGCCCGCCAACAACCTGGAGCGGCCCCCGCAGTACACGCCCACGCCGCCGCCCGCCGATGTCAGTCTCGACGAGGTCGTGCCGGACCGGCTCGGGCAGGCCTACGACATGCGGGACATCCTGCGCGCGGTCGTCGACGGGGGTGAACTGCTGGAGATCCAGGAGCTGTTCGCGCCGAACATCATCTGCGCACTGGCTCTCGTCGAGGGCTCCTCCGTCGGTGTCGTCGCCAACCAGCCGCTCCACGCGGCCGGTGTCCTGGACATCGACGCCTCCGAGAAGGCCGCGCGCTTCGTGCGGTTCTGCGACGCGTTCGGTATCCCGCTGCTGACCTTCGCCGACGTCCCCGGCTATCTGTCCGGCGTCCGCCAGGAGCAGGCCGGGATCATCCGGCGCGGCGCCAAACTGCTGTACGCGTACGCCGAGGCGACCGTCCCGAAGGTGACGGTGGTGGTGCGCAAGGCGTACGGCGGCGGGTACGCGGTGATGGGCTCCAAGCATCTCGGCGCCGACATCAACCTCGCCTGGCCCACCGCCCGGATCGCCGTCATGGGCGCCGAGGGCGCGGTGGGCATCCTGCACCGGCGCGAACTGGCCGCCGCAGACGATCCGGAGGCGCTGCGGGCCACTCTCGTCGCCGCGTACGAGAGTACGTACGGAACGCCCTATCTGGCCGCCGAACGCGGGTACGTCGACGCCGTGATCGCCCCGCGCGACACCCGCGCGCACATCGTCCGCGCCCTGCGCGCCCTGCGCGGAAAGCGCGCCCCGATGCCGACGCGCAGACATGGCAACATCCCCCTCTGAGCTGTCTGATCTCTCTGAGACGTCTGAGCCGCCCGAGTACTCGTCAAGTCGTGAGTCCCGCCGTTCCGCGATGTGAGGAGCCATGCCCGATGGACAGCCGCCGCCCCCCGCTCGCCCCCGCCCACCGGAGTCTGCCGGAGTACGTACGCCACTGGGCCGAAACCACCCCCGACCGCCGGGCGTTCACCTTCGTCGACCATCCCGCCCCGCACTCGCGCGGCGTCCACCGCACCCTGACCTGGC
Organism: Streptomyces sp. NPDC002680; assembly: GCF_042889145.1. NCBI lineage: Bacteria > Bacillati > Actinomycetota > Actinomycetes > Kitasatosporales > Streptomycetaceae > Streptomyces > Streptomyces sp. NPDC002680. Next base: position 376,260 of record NZ_JBIAQP010000012.1, on the reverse strand, counting down.
GCCAACTGGATCTGCGAGTACGGAAGTTGGCCGCGCGCCTCGCCGAGGAGGCCGAGCCCGGATCCCGGGTCGCGCTGCTGTGTCCGCAGGGTACGGACTACGTCATCGCGTTCCTGGCGGCGCTCACGGCCGGACTGGTCGCCGTACCGCTGTATCCGCCGGGTCTGCCCGGGCACGGCGACCGGCTCGCGACCGTACTGGAGGACGCGAGTCCCGCGACGGTGGTGACGACCAGTCACCTCCTCGACGAGGTACGGGACTTCTGCGCCCGCGTCCTCCCGGTGCGGATCATCGCGGTGGACCAAGTGCCCGACACCGCAGGCGACTTGCTGTCGGTCACCCCGCACGACGACGCGGTCGCCTACCTCCAGTACACGTCCGGGTCGACCCGTTCCCCGGCGGGCGTGGAGATCACTCACGGCAATGTCGTCGTCAACGCCCGTCAGGCGCTGGCCGCTTACGGTGTGGACGACCGTTCGGTGACCTGTGTGGGCTGGCTGCCGCTGTACCACGACATGGGGCTCGTCCTGAGCGTCGCCGCCCCGGTCGTACGGGGGCTGCTGTCGGTGCTCATGGATCCGGCCGCGTTCCTGCACGAACCGGTGCGCTGGCTGCGGCTGCTCGCCGCGCACCCGCGTGCGCTGAGCGCGGCGCCCAACTTCGCCTACGACTACTGCACTTCAACAGTCACCGAGGCCCAGAGATCAGGACTGCGGCTGGACGGTGTCGCCGCGCTGATCAACGGCAGCGAACCGGTCCGCCCCGGCACGGCCGACCGGTTCCACGCCGCCTTCGCCGCCCAGGGACTGGCTCCTGACGTCCACTGTCCGTCGTACGGGCTCGCCGAGGCCACCGTCTTCGTCAGCGCAGGCAGACCCGGGGACCCCCTGCGCCGGTTCGCGCTCGACCGCGACGCCCTGGCCACCGGGAAGGCGCTGCCCGCGCGGGCCGACGATCCCAGAGCCGTGACGCTGACCGGCTGCGGGACTCCGGCGGGCCAGCGCGTGCGGATCGCCGATCCCGTGTCCCGTGCCCGGTTGTCCGAGGGAGAGGTCGGCGAGATCTGGGTGCAGGGGCCCAACGTGGGGCGCGGTTACCGGAATCGGGAGCAGCAGACCCGGCGCGTCTTCGGCGCCGAGTTCGCCGAGCCGGGCGACGACTCGGCCGATACGGGCCACTGGCTGCGCACCGGCGACCTCGGGACCTTCCTGGACGGGCAGTTGATCGTCACCGGGCGGCTGAAGGACCTGATCGTCGTCGACGGCCGCAACCACTATCCGCAGGACGTGGAGGCCACGGTCCAGGACGCGGACCCGGCCGTGCGGCGCGACCGGCTCGCCGCGTTCGGGGTGCAGGGTGACGCGGGCGAGCGGGTGGTCGTGGTGGCCGAGCGGGTACGGGGCACCGCCCTCGCGGAGATCGACGTACCGGGACTGGTGCGTGCCGTGCGCGCGGCCGTCTCGGCGCGGCACGGGTTACGGCTCGCGGACGTCCTCCTCGTATCGCCGGGCGCGATTCCGCGTACGTCCAGCGGCAAGGTGGCCCGGGCGCTGACCCGGCAGCGCTATCTGGAGGGTGCCTACGGGCCGGAGGCGGCGGGATGAGGGGCGGCGGCGTCGACGACGAGGGACGGTTGCGTCGGCTGGTCGCCGAGCGGGTGGCCGCGTGGAGCGGTACCGCTGTCGAGGACGTGCCGATGGACCGGCCGTTGGCGGACCTCGGCATGTCGTCGCGGGACGCGGTCGTGCTGGCCGGGGAGTTGTCGCGGGCGACGGGGCGTGAGCTGGCGGCGACGCTGTTGTGGGAGGCGCCCACCGGGGATGCCCTGGTGGCGTACTTGTGCCGCACGGAGACGGAGACGGGGCCGAGCGCAGGGGTCGCTCAGGCACCTGCCCCGGCGACGACCGGCGAGCCTGTCGCGGTCATCGGGGTCGGCTGCCGACTGCCCGGGGGTGTGCACGGGCCGGGCGACTACTGGCGGTTGCTGGCCGAGGGCGTCGACGCCGTGCGTCGGGTTCCGGAGGACCGGTGGCGCGACTTCGGGGCCTTTCCGCCCTCCGACGCGCCCCTGTACGGCGGTTACCTCGACGACATCGCCGGGTTCGACGCGGACTTCTTCCGCATCACCCCGCGCGAGGCCGCGGTGATGGACCCCCAGCAGCGGATCCTCCTGGAGGTCGTCCACGAGGCTCTCGACCACGCCTCCGTCCCGGCCGAGTCCCTCGCCGGTACCGCCACCGGTGTCTTCGTCGGCGTCTCCGCCGCCGAGTACGGCTCGCTCACCGGCGCCGACCCGGCGACCGTCGATCCCTGGGCCCCTGCGGGCGGGGCGTTGAGCGTGACGGCGGGGCGACTGGCGTATGTGCTGGACACCCGAGGCCCGAGCATGGCCGTCGACACGGCCTGTTCGTCGTCCTTGGTCGCCGTGCACCACGCCTGTGTCAGTCTGCGCACCGGTGAGAGCGACACGGCGATCGCCGCCGGGGTCAACCTGCTGCTCTCCCCCACCGTCGGCGTGGCGTTCCGGCGGGCCGGTGCCCTCGCGCCGGACGGGCGGTGCAAGCCGTTCTCGGCGGCTGCCGACGGCATCGGACGCGGCGAGGGCTGCGCGGCCGTGCTGCTCAAGCGACTGTCCGACGCCGAGCGGGACGGCGACCGCGTCCTTGCCGTCGTCCGCGCCACGGCCGTCAACTCCGACGGCCGCTCCAACGGCCTCCTGGCGCCCAACCCCGCTGCCCAGCAAGCCCTGTTGACCACCGTCTACGCCCGGTCCGGACTCTCCCCGGCCCACATCGACCACGTCGAGGCCCACGGCACCGGTACCCGGCTCGGCGACCCGATCGAGGCGGGCGCCCTCGGTGCCGTACTCGGCGCGGGCCGCGACCCCGACCAGCCGCTGCTGCTCGGCTCCGTCAAGGGCAACCTCGCCCATCTGGAGGCCGCAGCGGGCATCGCCGGGCTGGTCAAGACGGTCCTCGCACTGCACCGCGACGTCATCCCACCCTCCCTGCACTGCACGGACGGGAGCGCCCTGGACGACGAACGGCTTCGGGTGGTCACCGAGTGCGAGCCATGGCCGCGTTACGGCGGCACGGCCACCGCCGGGGTGTCCGGCTTCGGGTTCGGCGGCACCAACGCCCATGCGGTACTGGAGGAATGGCGGCCCGAGATCCTCCCGCCACTCCACGATGAATCCCCGACCACCCGCCTCCACCTCCTCTCCGACGTCGACACCCTCCGCCTCCGCGACACGGCGTCCAGACTGGCCGACTGGCTCCGGACACCCGAGGGCGGCGCCGCCCACCCTGCCGACGTGGCACGCACGCTCGCCGGGCGGGGAGGGCGAGGGCCGGTACGCGCGGCGGTCGTCGCCCGAGACCGTGCCGAACTCGCGGACGGGCTGGGCGCGTTGGCGCAGGGACGCCCCCACACGCAGGTCGTGACGGACGAGCGGAAGCTCGTGGGGCGCGGGCCGGTGTGGGTCTTCTCCGGGTACGGGAGCCAGTGGGCCGGCATGGGGCGCCGACTGATCGCCGAGGAACCCGCCTTCGCCGCCGCCGTGGAGAAGCTCGACGCGCAGATCGCCCCGGAGTGCGGACTCTCCCTGTACGACCACCTGGCGTCCGGCGGCGAACTCGACCGGCTCGAAGTCGCCCAACCCGTGCTGTTCGGGCTCCAGTTGGCGCTGGCCGAGCTGTGGCGCTCGTACGGTGTCGAGCCCGTCGCCGTCATCGGCCATTCCGTGGGCGAGGTGGCCGCCGCGGTGTGCGCGGGCGCGCTGGACGTGTCCGAGGCCGCCCGGGTGGTCGCCGTACGGGCCCGGCTGCTCAGCCAACTGAGGGGCGGCGCCATGGCTGTCGTCGACCTCGACGACGGTGAACTCGACGCCCTGGAACGGGACTTCCTGGGTGTCTGCGTCGCCGTGCACTCCTCGCCCGGGCAGAAGGTCGTCACCGGGGAGGAGGCCGCGGTGGCCCGGTTGGTGCGGAGGCTGGAGCAGCAAGGGCGGACCGCTCGTGCCCTGCGTGTCGTCGGCGCGGGACACTCGCCCCAAGTCGACCCACTGCTACCGGAGTTGGCCGACTCGCTCGCAGACATGACGGGCGGCCGACCCCGGGTCCCCGTCTACTCCACCGTCCTGGACGACCCGCGCGGCGACTCCCTCTTCGACGCCGCTCACTGGGCCGCGAACCTGAGACGGCCCGTACGTCTGGACCGGGCCGTCGCGGCGGCCCACGCCGACGGTCACACCGCCTTCGTCGAGATCTCGCCCCACCCGGTCCTGACCAGGGCGATCACCGACACCGCGCCCGGCGCCCTCGCCATCGGCACCCTGCGCCGCGACGCCGACAGTTCCGCCGAGTTCCTTGCCCAGGTGGGCGCCTTGTACTGCGCGGGCGGGCGGCTGCCGTTGCCGCCGGGCCATGTCATCGACCTGCCCGCACCGCGTTGGCGGCATGTCCGGCACTGGTGGACGGACGGCAGGCGTGCGACAGCCGCGCCGGTATCGGCGTTCAAGGAGGTCGACGTACCGGACACGTCCGTCTCCGGGCGGCTGCGTCACCACATCGCCGCCGTCACCGGCCACCCTGCGACCCGCATCACGCCCGCCACCGCGCTGGCCGACCTCGGCCTGGACTCCCTGATGGCGGTCCGTATCCGCACGGCCCTGGCAGGCGAGTTCGGGATCGAGTTGCCCCTGCGCGAGCTGCTCGGCGCCACCACTGTCCAGTCGGTGGCCGATCATCTCCAACAGGGGCTCCCCGCAACCGAGTTGGACTCCCCCCTGCGCACTCTGCGCGCCACCGGCTCCCAGGCCCCGCTCTTCCTCGTCCACGCCGCCGGCGGTACGACCGACGTCTACCGGACGCTCGTCGAACGGCTGGGTGAGGAACGCCCGGTGTACGGACTGGAACGGCTCCCGGACGCCCGTACGGTGACCGCGAAGGCGCGCCGCTACGCCGAAGCCCTCACCGCCGCCCACCCCAACGGGCCGTATCTGCTTGCCGGTTGGTCCTTCGGCGGTTTCGTCGCCCAGGAGACCGCACGGCAACTCGCCGCCGCCGGGCGGGAGGTCGGGCTCGTGGCGCTCCTCGACTCCGTACGGCCGCTCCCCCGGCCCGGCGACACCCCGGCCGACCGGATCCGCGCCCACTTCACGGGCTTCGCGAACCATGTCGCCGACGCGTACGGGGTCCAACTGGGGCTGCCGTACGACGAGTTGGAGGCCATGGACGACGACGGCGAGCGCATCGACACCGTACTGCGGGCCCTGCGCGAGGCCGTCGACGTACCGCCCGCCGCCCTGGAGCACCAGCGCTCCTCCTATCTGGACCTGAGAATCGGCGAAGCGCACGAACCCGGGCCCTACGACGGGCCGGTGGTGCTGTACCGGGCCACCGAGCCCGCTCCGCACACCGTGCGCGACCCGGCGTACGAGCGGGACGACGAGGCGCTCGGCTGGGACGAGGTGTGCCCGCGGCTGACGGTCGTACCGGTCGCGGGGCACCATCTGTCGCTGCTCGACCCGCCGTACGTCGACGAGATCGCCGCCCATCTGCGGCGCGCGCTCGAAGAGCACAGCCGCTGAACCGGACCACGAGGAGCCGCCATGTCCCACCACCACGCCACAGGAGTGTCCCGACGCACCGTCGCCAAGGCAGCCGCCGCCGTCGGGCTCACCGGACTGCTCGGCGCGAGAACCGCCACCGCGCACGCCGCGACCCGTCTCGGTCCACGCACCCTGGACGTCTCCGTGGCGTCGCCCGCCCTGGGCCGCAGCGCGCCGGTGCGGCTCATCCTGCCGTCGGGGTTCGACACCCAGACCAGCCGGACCTATCCCGTCCTCTATCTCCTGCACGGCGCCCACGACGACTACACGTCCTGGACCCGGGAGACGGACATCGAGGCGTTCACCGAGGGCCGGGACCTGATCGTGGCGATGCCGGACGCGGGGCCCACCGGCATTCCCAGCGCCTGGCGCGGCGGGCCCGACTACGAGACCTTCCAGCTCACGGAGGTCCCCGCGCTGCTCGCCCGCGAGTACCGGGCCTCCGGTGTCCGGGCCGTCGCCGGGGTCTCCACCGGTGGCTACGGCGCGATGGCGCACACGGCACGCCATCCGGGCAAGTTCGCGGCGGCGGCCTCGTACAGCGGCATCCTCGACACCACCGCGCCCGGGGTGCCCCCACTGGTGGACGCCATCGTGGCCCGCGAGAACCTGTCGCCCCGCTCCCTCTGGGGCAGCCCTCTCCTGAACCTCCTCACCTGGCGCGACTTCAATCCGCGGGCCCGCGCCGAGGGGCTGCGCGGCACCCCGCTGTACGTCTCCAGCGGCAGCGGGATCGTCGGCGGCACCGGGGACTGGCTGCCCGAGGCGCTGGAGAGCGCCCTGTGGCTCTCCGCGCACGCCTTCACCGACACGCTCGCCCTGCTCCGCGTCCCGGTCACCACCCACTACTACGCGGGAGGAGGACACAGCTGGGCCTACTGGAAGGGGGAGTTCAGCGCGTCGTGGCCGATGCTCGCCCGTGCGCTGGGGGTGCCGGAGTGAGGCCCGTGCCGTCGGGGCACGGAACGGAGCGCAGGGGACGTCCGTCCAATCCCGGACTTGTCCCCCGCCCCACGGGCAACAGCCCTAGGGTGAGCCGCCTCCGGGTGAAAGGAGGGCCCGCCGTGGCCACCCCCGCCCCGCACGGCGCCCCCGACGGCCCCGGTGCCGCCGCCGTGCCGCCCGAACTGGCCAGACTGCTGCGCGACCAACTGGAGTCCGTCGCCGACGAGGTGGAGGAGGAGGTCTGCAGACAGGTCCCGGAGTACGCCGCCCGGTCGGCCGACGGCACGGACCGCGCGCACCTCAGATCCGGGGTCGTGCAGGCCCTCACCCTGTTCGTCGACCACATCGCGGATCCGGGCCACCAGGGAGACTCGATCACCGCGATCTACCACGAACTGGGGCGCGGCGAGGCGCTGGAGGGCCACAGCCTCGAAACGCTGCAGTCCGCGCTGCGGGTCGGGGGTCTGCACGCCTGGCGGCTGCTGGGCCGTACGACGGAGGAACTCGGCCTTGACTCCTCGGTCATGGCCGGGCTGGGCGAGCTGGCGTTCCGGACCGTGCACGAGGTCGCCGAGGCCGCGGCGGCGGGGTACGCGGAGGGGCAGCTGCGCAACACGGACGAGCTGGAACGGCGCCGGGGGCGGCTGCTCGCCCTGCTGCTGGGCGAGGGGCCGGTGTCCCCGGAGGCGGTGCGGGACCTGGCGCACGGCGCCCGGTGGACCGTACCGCCGTACGTCGCGGTAGTCGTCCTCGCGGCCACGCCCGAACAGCGGGACGAGGAGCGGCCGTTGGCGGCGGCGGGGGCGCTGGTGGACATGGAGACCCGGCCGCCTCGGATGCTGGTGCCCGACCCGGACGGCTCGGGCGGCTTCGGCGGCCGGGCGTTCACCCTCGCCCTGCGCGGGCGGCCGGCGGCGATCGGGCCGACGGTGCCGCTCACCGAGGCCGCCAGGTCGCTGCACTGGGCCACCCGGGCGCTCGGACTGATGGGGCGCGGGATTCTGCCCCGACAGGGCGTGGTGCGCTGCGCCGACCACCTCTCGACCCTGCTGCTGCACAGCGACGAGCCCATGCTCGACCAGCTCCGGACGCGTGCCCTCGCTCCCCTCGACACGGTCTCGGAGCAGCAGCGCGGCAGGCTCGCGGAGACGCTGATCGCGTGGCTGCTCAGCGGCAGCAACGTGCCCGATGTCGCCGCCCGGCTGCACATCCACCCGCAGACGGTCCGCTATCGCCTGCGCCAGCTGGAGAAGCTCTTCGGCGAGGCCGCGCTGCATGATCCGGGCACCCGTCTGGATCTGATCCTGGCACTCACCTCGGCACAAAAAGGCGAGGAATTCCTGAATTCCCGTCCATAACCCTCGGTGCGGCAACGCGAATACGTTCGGGACGTCCTTTTCCATAGGCGCTGTACGCGCCTCACCCGCAAAGGATCCCCATGCGTATCCGCTACTGTCTCGCCGCGCTCGCATTCGCCGGCGGGGCCGCACTGACCACCGTCCCGACGCCAGCCGCGTCCGCCGCCGTGACCGCCGCCGCCTGCACCGACATCGACGTCGTCGCTGCTCGGGGCACGTTCGAGCCTGGCACGCTCGGCGCGATCGTCGGCGACCCGGTGTATTCCGCGCTCCAGCGGAAACTGACGGGCAAAAGCCTGTCCAGCTACAAGGTGGACTATCCGGCTGACCTTTCCCTGACCTCGGCCGCCCAGGGCAACTCGGATCTGGTGGACCAAGTCAGGAGCCAGGCGGCTTCCTGTCCGAGCCAGCGTTTCATTCTGGTCGGCTATTCGCAGGGAGCGAACGTCGTCGACAACTCCGTCGGAATCAGCAGCGCCGGCGCGGTGGTCGGCAGCCCGATCGTGGCCACCATTCCGGCCGCGCTGGAGCCGAGGGTCGCCGCGTTGCTGCTGTTCGGCAACCCGATCCGGGCCATCGGCAAGAGCGTCACCGGCACCTACCAGAGCCGCACCATCGACTTCTGCGCCGAGGGCGACCCCATCTGCGAGAACGGCGGCGACGACGTGCTGGCCCACCTGGGCTACACCGCGAACGCGGGTGCGGCGGCCGACTTCGCCGCGACCAAGGTCTGAGCCGAAGGCCGTACGGAACGGACAGGAAAGGAAAGGGCCCGGGAGGAAATTCCTCCCGGGCCCTTCTTCCATGGGAGGGAAGCTACTTGGGTTCCCGGGCGAACTCCGTCAGTGCGGCGGAGACCGGCTCGGGCAGGCCGTTGTTCTGCTCGGGCGCCGCGGTCAGCACGTCGAGGTGCTGATAACCGTCGGCGACCACGGGATCGAGGTCGGCGGGGACCCGCCCCGCGAGCAGCCCGTCACCCGCCAGCACGGTGAGCGTCGGATCGGCGGTGAGCCCCTCCGGGTGCACGATCAGCCGCTTCACCTGCGGGGAGGTGGCCAGTTGGAGATCGGTCACCAGCTTCGTCGGGAAGTACTGCTCGGTGAAGTCGAGCGGCTGCTCGGCGAGACTGCGGGCCAGCTCCTGGATGTCGGTGACCTCCTTGCCCGCGCCGGTGAACGGCGTCCCGTCCGCCGACCGGTACCCGGGGTCGTCGGGATCGCCGACGCGGTCGTAGTTCCGCCACGTGTAGAGCGGCCCGTGCGGCCGGTCCGGGATGGCCTTGTACGCGGTGCCGAACAGCCCCGGCTGCTGGTCACCGCCGTTGGCGACGGGGAAGGTCTTGTCCACGATCGGCCCGCCGTCGAAGAACCCCACGCTGCTCTGCAGGAACGCCAGCGGTACGGAGTTGTCGTCCAGCAGCGCGCCGAGCACCGCCTCGTTGGTGAGCCGGAAGTCCTTCACGGCCGGTGAGCCGGTGAGGAAGGCGGCGGCGTCCTTGGAGAACAGGAAGCGGTTCGTCGCCTCGATGTTGACGTTCGCGGGCAGATACGACGGCAGGTCGGCCTCGCCGCCCCCGTCCCGTACGGCACCCACGCCAGCGATGGCCAGCAGGGTCATCGTCTCTGCGTTGAGCAGGACCGGCGCGGACAGCGAACGCGGCAGCACTCCGCTGTCGAGCCCGGCCTGGACGACGCCGTAACCGAGGCCGATGTCGGGCAGGTTGGTGTCGTCCGGGATGGAGCCGCTCAGGTCGGCCAACGAGGTGGAGACGGTGGTGTCGAGGGCGAAGTAGCCCGCACACTGGCGGTGTCCGGCGTCGGCGGTGGTGGCCGGATTCCCGTCGAAGTCGGCGGTCGCGAAGTACCCGGTGATCACCCCGCCCAGGGAGTGCCCGCCGCACAGCACCTTCTCCTCGCGCAGCGCCTGGTCGGGCAACTCGGCGGTGAGCAGGGCGTATTGGTCACGGACGGTCTGCTCGATGCCGAGCTTCGCCATCCATCCGAGCTTGTCGTTGCCGAGGAACCCGGCGAACGTACGGCCCTCGACCTGCTTGCCCCGGTAGTAGTAGTCGACGGCCGTGTGCTGGTCGCCGGAGTCGGTACCGGTGTGGTCCTCCAGGCAGTTGGAACGCCGGTCCAGCGCCCAGAACTCGATGTGCAGGCCGCGCTCGGCAGCCCGCGCCACGCTGTTGCGGGCGACGCTGTCGAACGCCCCGGCGCCCTCCAGGATGCCCGGCTGGGCGACGAGGATCCGGTCGGCGTCGACCGATTCCGCCGGGCCTTCGGAGGAGCGGTAGCGCAGGTACGACAGCCAGTCGCACGCGGCCGGCCGGGCCCCGAAGGACGCCGGCAGCGGTGCCTTCACCCGGACCACCGTCTCGGTCACCCCGGCGACCGCACCCGGGCTCGACAACGTCACGGGGTCCTCGGTGCGCGTGCTCTCGCCTCGCGCGTCCGGGGCCGCCAGGGTGAGCGTCCCGGTGGTCAGCAGCACCGCAAGCGCGGTGCTGCGCCACGAACTCCCTCTGCTGCGACTCGTCTTCATAGCCGGACCGTAGGGCGGCGGTGACCGTGCGATCAGGCGGTGCTCACAAGAACGCAGCCACCGGCGACACCTTTGTCACCAGGCGGCAACCGGCCCCGGTCGCCTACAGACCGTCGTTCTTCATGGCGGCGACGATCCGCACATGGCGGTCGGCCGCCGTGCCGGAGAACTCGTTCTCGTAGTTGAGGCCGTACGGCCAGAAGTGGCCGCCGCCGGTGGAGATCTTGGCGCTCGAACCGTCGAACTGCCGGACGAGGGCGGTGGCTTGGGCGCCGGTCCAGGTACCGCTGCCGCCCAGGGAGGACCAGCCCGAGCTGGTGCCCACGCCTATCGTGTGGGCGATCTCGTGCAGGGCGGTCCGCTCGGTCATGTAACTGCGGTTGCTGCCGAAGCGGATGGCGCCGTTGATGTTGCCGTCCGCGGTGGGCACGCCGGGCTCGTACCGGACGGTGATGGCCTTCCCGAGGTCGCTGACGTTGTTGTAGCGGTTCACCGCGGCGTTCATGGCCGTGGTGATGAGGTTGTATGCACTCTGCTGGTCCGTCGTGGGGTTGCTCGCGCGGACGAGGGTCCAGGTGATGGTGGCCGCCGCGGCCCGCTCGCCGGCCACCGGCGCGGCCTGTGGGGCGGCCTGTGCGATGCCGGGACCTGCGAGCATCGCGGCTGCGAGGGCGGCCACAACCGCCGTGTTGCGCCAAGGGGATCGCAGGGAGCTCGACTGTGAACTCATGGGGACTCCTGTGGGGAGGGAGGACCGAAGAGGAACGTGCACACCATCTTGACGTGTCCATTCCCGTAATCAAGCATGCCGTGAACGCGATTCTTTCTGTTCGGTTCTGTTCGTCTCCGTGTTCTGGAAGGGAGTGCCGTGTTCCCTCGGTATCGCCGTCGCCTGGTCCAGGTACTGGCTCCAGCGGTTCCTCTGATGCTCGGTGCGGGTCTCGTGGTCGCACCGTCCGCGACGGGCGCGGATACGAGCGCGGACCTGGCGGCACAGAGCGCGGTCACGGTACGGATCGATCCGTCGTACCAGCAGCAGGAGTTCGAGGGCTGGGGCACGAGTCTCGTCTGGTTCGCCAACGCGACGGGCGGCTATCCGGAGCCGGTGCGCAGGCAGTTGGTGGACATGCTGTTCGGCGACGACGGGCTCGCCCTCAACATCGCCCGCTACAACATCGGCGGCGGCAACGCCCCGGACGTCCGCACCGATTACATGAAGGCCGGCGCGACCATGGACGGCTTCTGGAAGGCCCCCGAGGGCACTACCCAGAAGGACATGGACTGGTGGGACCCGAACAACCCGGACCACTGGAACTGGGACGCCGACGCGGGCCAGCGCTGGTGGGTGGACCAGATCAAGGACAAGGTCACCACCTGGGAGGCGTTCAGCAACTCGCCGCCCTGGTTCCAGACCGTCAGCGGATACGTCTCCGGGGGCTTCGACGCGAACACGGACCAGATCCGCGCGGACCGTGTCGACGAGTTCGCGACCTATCTGGTGAAGGTCACCGAGGAGATGGAGAAGCGACACGGGATCGAGTTCGACACCATCGATCCGCTGAACGAGCCCAACACCAACTACTGGGGTACCCAGTTGGGCGCCGACGGTCAGCCCACGGGCGGCCGTCAGGAAGGCGCGCACGCCGGGCCGGGGCTCCAACAGAAGGTAATTCTGGCCCTCGACAAGGCACTTGCCGGGGCGCAGACCGACGCCACGATCTCCGCGATGGACGAGACGAACCCCGGTATCTTCACCCAGAACTGGAATGCCTACAGTGCCGAGGCCCGGGCCGCCGTCGACCAGCTCAACGTGCACACCTACGGCACGGGACAGCGCACCAGCGCCCGGGACATCGCCAAGGGCGCCGACCGGAAGCTGTGGATGAGCGAGGTCGAGGGCACCTGGGGCACGGGCACCGACTTCACGGGCATGGAACCGGGGCTCGGCATCGCCACCCGGATGGTCGACGACATGCGTGAACTGGAGCCCTCCGCCTGGGTGTTCTGGCAGCCCGTCGAGGACTCGATCCCGCAGGCCGCCGCCGGCAAGAACTGGGGCAGTATCCATGTCCCGTTCAACTGCACGGCCGCGGACACCCTGGAGACCTGCCCGATCAAGGCCAACTCCAAGTTCCACACCATCCGGAACTTCACCCACTACATCCGCCCCGGCGACCACTTCGTGAAGACCGACGACGCGTCGACCGTTGCCGCGGTGAAGGCGTCCGGCCACGCGGCGACGGCCGTGCATGTGAACAGCGGTACGTCCGCCCGTTCCGTGACCCTCGATCTCTCCCGCTTCGGCGAGATCGGACGCCGGGCCTCCGTCACACCCGTGGTGACGAGCGCCGACGGCGCGCTCGTACGGGGCACACCGGTCCCGGTGACGGGCAGGTCGGCGACACTCACCGTCCCCGCGAAGTCGGTCACGACCTTCCTGGTCGAGGGCGTCAGCGGGGTGGCGAAGGACGCGGCCCTCGTCCAGCCCGGCCATGTCTACCGGCTCCAGGGCACCCAGAGCGGCAAGTCGCTCACCCCGTCGGACGACGGCACCGGCGTCGTCATCCGCACGACCGACGCGACAAGCCCCCAACAGCTCTGGTCCGTACGGCAGTTGACGCCCGGCACCGAGAACCGCGAACGCTACGCCCTCACCACCGCCACCACAGGGAAGCAACTCGCCGTACGCGACAACCTGGCCGTACTGGAGGACCCGCCGACCGGAAAGCCCGACAGCGCCTCCCAGTGGCTCCTGTCGACCACCGGCGACAACACCTGGACCTTCGTCAACGCCGCCACCGGCCGACTGCTCGACGTCACCGGCCAGTCCTCGGCGGACGGCGCCAAGGTGTCGACGTACACCCCGACTTCGGCGGCGAACCAGCGCTGGGCGGTGCCCGACGAGACGGTACTGCGCACCGAGCCCGCCAAGGTGTTCACCGTTCCCGGTCTGCGGCCCGAGCTGCCGACCACGGTGACGCCGGTGTTCCGGGACGGCGCCCGGGGTGCCCTCCCCGTCGTGTGGAGCGTGCCGTCGGACCGGGCCTGGCGGCATCCCGGGACCGTGCGGGTCAGGGGCGAGGCGACCGACGCACTCGGGCGCACGATCTCCGCGACGGCGGTCGTCACCATCGACACGATCGCCTCGACCCTGCCCGCCCGCGCCAAGACGTACGTCGGCGGGCACCCGGAGCTGCCCGCGACAGTCGTCGGCGTCGGCGCGCACGGCGGCCGGACCGACCTGCCGGTGACCTGGGACCCGGCACCGGACGGGGCGTACGACACCATCGGCGTCGTCACCCTGCACGGCACCGCCCTGATCGTCGGCGGCGGTACGGCCGACGCGACCGTGCGCGTCCAGGTCACGGAGCCGGTGGTGACCAACATCGCGCCCGACCCGGACGTATCCGTCGCCGCCACCTTCACCGAGAGCGGCTACTCGGCGGAGCGGCTGCGCAACGGCGACCTGTCGGAGAAGGCGTGGTCCAACTGGAAACCGGGGAACACCAAGAACCCCTCGGACACCATCACGTTCACACTGCCGAAGGCCCGCGACCTGAGCAGGGTCGTCGCGTACTTCCACCGGGACGGGTCCAACGCGTCCTTCCCCGAAAGCCTCAAGGTCCAGGTGCGGGCGGCCGACAGCGACACATGGACCGACGCGAGCGACCCCGTGCCGGTCGGGACGGAGGGCACGCCGGTGATCGACGTATCGCTGACGACGGGGCCGACGACCGGGGTGCGTGTGGTCATGACGGCGCGTCAGGGCGGTTACATCACGATGAGCGAGGTCGAGGTGTACGCCAAGTCCCCTGCCGCCTCCTCGGATTCCGCAGCCGAGTCGATCGAGGTGGGCGGAGTCCCGGTCCCATCGTTCGACCCCGCGACAACCGACTACCGGGTCACGACCCGCGATCCGGCGCGTGCCGTGATCACGGCGACGGCCCGCGACCCCTACGCGAACGTCACGTTCGAGACGATCCGCGAGCACGGCCGGACGCGGGCCGTCGTCACGGTGACCGGCGAGCACGGGACGCGGACGACGACGTACCGGATCGCGCTCGTACGACGCTGAGGGCACGCTCCGGTGGGAGGGGAACCGGTCGGTCCCCCTCCCCTCCCTTCAGCGCCTCAGGTTCGCCCGGACTGCGGCGGCTACGACCGCGTCCCGCTCCGTCCTGCTGAACAGCCCCTGCGCCAGCCAGCCGTCGGCGAGGACCCGGACCGCGTCCAGGAAGGCCCCCTGGGTGGCGAAGGGAGCCCGCTCCCAGAGCACGTCGAGGAAGGTCGGGCCGTCCGGGCGGGCGCGGTTCGGTACGCCGGAAGTGGCCGTGCCGAACACGACGACGGGCTCGGAGCGCCTGAAGTAGGCGTGGTAGGGGGCGGTGTCGGCGATGTGGAAGGGGGCCAGGGTCAGCCCGTGCGTGGTGAAGTGCAGCGGACAGCCCTCGGGTTTCACGGAGGCGGCGAGGTCGCCTCGCAGGGTGAAGTCCTTGTAGAAGGAGAAGGTGCGGAAGGTCGTGGTCTGGCTCCGGGCGACCAGCAGGACCGGTCCGTAGAACAGTGACTGGACCGTGGGGTCGTCCAAGGCCCGTTCGACACGCAGTCGGTAGGGGGCGGAGACGGTGATCCGGTCGCCTGGCTGCCAGTTCCGGCTCAGGGTGAGGTAGCTGCCGGGTGCGGAAGTCGCCGCCTGTGGAACCCCGTTGACCGCGACGGCGAAGCCTCCCGTGGCCCAGGACGGCACCCGGAGCTTCAGATCGAGGCTGCCACCGCCCTCGCGGAAGGTCAGGGTGCGGACGCCCTCGGACGGGTAGTCGCTCGTCTGCTCGACGACCAGGCCCCGCTCCGGCCAGCGCAGGGTCGACGCGAGATAGAGGTTCACATACAGGGCGTTGCCGTCGGCAGAGCGGAAGTACACCGAGTCCTGGTACTTGGTGTGGTTCTCCATCCCCGTACCGCCGCAGCACGTACCGGTGTTGCCGAACTCGCGCACGACTCCCGGCCCCATCCCGACGAAGTACGTGACCTCCGGACTGTCCGAACTGCGGGCGTCTCGGCGGGAGGCGAGGATGTGGTTGGTCAACCCCCGCTCGTAGTAGTCCAGATAGGCCGGATCGGGGGTGTGGAAGAACAACTGCCTGCTCAGTTTCAGCATGTTGTACGTCGCACAGGTCTCGGCGTTGTTGTCGCCGAGGGTCGCCGCGATGGCGTTCCGCGCCCGGAACATCTCGCCCTGACCCGTGCCGCCCAGGCTGTAAGTCCGTGGACCCGCGACCATGCCCCAGAAGTTGCGCGCGGCGGCGGCGTACTCGCCCTCCCCCGTGTGGTCGAACAGCCGTATGTAGCCGGTGAATTGGGGGATGTGCTGGTTGGCGTGCCGACCGTCGAGGATGTCACGGTTCTCGGCACAGGCGTCCAGTAGCGCGGTGTTGTCGAAACAGCGGGCGGCGGCAAGGTGTTCCGCCCGGCCGGTGAGGGCGTACAGGTCGGCCAGCACCTCGTTCATACCGCCGTACTCACCGGCGATGTAGATCGACCACATGCGCTCCAACTGCGCCTGAGGCAGCCGGCTCAGCCTGCTGTGCACCCAGTCGCCCATCTTCGAGACGATGGTCAGGGCCTGCTGGTTTCCGGTCAGGGTGTGGGCGTCGAGGAGGCCGCGCATGATCTTGTGGCAGGTGTAGTAGGGCGCCCAGATGGTGGGGTAGGTCGTGTAGCTCTCCAGCAGGACGAACTGCGTCTCCGGGTAGGCCGCGAGGTATCCGGGGTGGCTCGGTCTCGGCGATCCGTGGTCCGCCAGGGCCTGTTGGCACTCGCCGAGTGCGGTGACCAGATAGTCGAGCTTGGTCTTCAGCGCGGCCTCGCGGGTGTCGGCGTACGCCTGCGCCACGAGGGTGAGGAAGTGACCGCCGAAGTGGCCGCGCAGATTGCCGTCGGCGGTCTCCCAGCCGCCGGGCGGCTGCGCGCCCCGGGTGTCGAGCCCGGCGTTGGCCCGGAAGACGGCCAGGATGCGGTCGGCCGGGTAGGCCCTGGCGTACTCCAGCATCAGGTCGCGCTTACGACGGAACACGCCTTCGCCCAGGGTGACTTGGTCGAGGGGGAAGGGGTGTACGGCCCAGGTGGCGGGCGGGACGGGCACGGGGAGAGCGACGCCTGACGCGGGTAACTCCGAAGCCGCCGCGTGCGCCCCCGGTATCGCGTACGTGAGCGGCGCGGATGCCGCACTCGCGGCCGCGAGTCTCAACAGGCCTCTGCGGGTGGGGGGTTGGGTCATCTCGGGCTCCGATCGTGGGGTTCGGGGGCCTGGTCCAGGGCTAGGTGGTCGTGGGCAGCCACACGCGCATCGTCGAAGGGCCGCGGTTCGCCCAGGAGTTGTAGGGAACCAGGACGATTCCCGCGTGCTCGGCGTCGGAAACGGTGGCCCGGTCCAGT
This sequence comes from Streptomyces sp. NPDC002680, assembly GCF_042889145.1. Lineage (NCBI taxonomy): Bacteria > Bacillati > Actinomycetota > Actinomycetes > Kitasatosporales > Streptomycetaceae > Streptomyces > Streptomyces sp. NPDC002680. The sequence goes on along the minus strand of NZ_JBIAQP010000012.1, from coordinate 359,367 downwards.
GGCCGGTACGGCCATGCGGTCTCGCTCGGATCGACCTCGGCCTGTTCGACGAGTTCGCCCGACGCGACCACGGTGCCGTCCGGCCCGTCCTCCGGCTCGACGGACGGATCCACGCGTACGGCGTCCACCTCACGTCCGCCCGGCAGGTCCACGGACTCGGCGCAGTACACCAGCGGGCCGCGCTGGACGGCGACCGTGCCGCGTACGCCGTCGATGCGCGGGTCCGGCGCGATCCACCGTGGGGCCACGGGGAGTTCGAGCCGGATCTCGTCGCCGGGCCGGAAGACCCGGGTGACCTCCGCCGTCCCCGGGTCGACCGTACGGCAGATTCCGTCCGGGTCGACCAGGTAGGTCGTGCCGCCCTCGGTCCAGGCGGGGACGCGCAGCGACAGGGTCCAGGGGTGGGTCGGGGGCGAGCTGTCGATCCGTACCGTCACGTTTCCGCCGGACGGGTAGTCGGTGTGGACGCTGAGGGCGACCGCGTGGCCGCCGGTGAGGGTCGTGGCGATCTCCGCGTCGGCGTACTGGTGGAGCTGGACGCCCTGGTCGTCGGCCGTGGCGAGGTAGGCGGGGAGCTGGGCCAGGGTGCGTGCCACGTTCGTCGGGCAGCAGGAGACCGCGAACCAGGGGGCGCGCAGGCTCGATTCGGCGCGCGGACTCACCTCGTCGGCGGCAGGCACGGCACCCCGGTGACGCCGGTGCAGGGTGTTGGCGTAGAAGAAGGACCGGCCGTCCTCGGACGGGGAGGTGGCGACCACGTTGAACAGGGTTCGCTCGGCGAGGTCGGCGTAGCGCGGGTCGCCGGTGGCCAGGAGCAGTCGCCAGCCGAGCTGGACGGAGGCGACGCCGGCGCAGGTCTCCGAGTAGGCGCGGTCGGGCGGGAGGACGAAGTCGTCGCCGAAGGCCTCGTCGCGGTGGTGCGAGCCCATGCCGCCGGTCAGATAGGTGCGCCGGGCGACCCCGGCCTCCCACTGCCGTACGACCGCCGCGAGCAACTCCTCGTCTCCGGTCTCCACAGCCACGTCGACCGCGCCGGAGGCGAGGTAGAGGGCGCGGACGGCGTGGCCGCGCAGTGCCGTCGCGTCCCGTACCGGCACGTCGTCCTGGTGGTAGACGCGGCCGAACTCGCCGTCGGCGAGGGTGCCTTGGCCTCGGCGCTCGATGAACAGCGCGGCCTGGTCGAGGTAGCGCTGCTCGCCCGTCAGTCGGCCCAGTTCCACGAGGGCCATCTCGATCTCCGCGTGGCCGCAGACGCGTTCGATGCCGCCTCGGCCGAAGGTGGCGCAGATGTGGTCGGCGGCGCGGCGGGCGACTTTCGTCAGCTCGCCCTCGCCACGGGTCCGGGCTTGGGCGATGCCCGCCTGGATCAGAAACCCGTAGCAGTACAGCTCGTGACCCCATTCGAGGTCGCTGTAGCGGGGCTGCTGTCCGGGGTGACCGAAGGCGGTGTTCAGATAGCCGTCCGGTTCCTGGGCGGATGCGACGGCCGTGGTGAGGGCTGCGATGTCGTGGTCGAGCACTCCACTCTGACCGGTGCCTGCCTGCCAGGCCATCGCTTCGAGGAGCTTGTAGATCTCCGAGTCCGCGAACTCCCTTCCGTGCCGGTCGTGTTGGATGCGACCCTCGGCGACGGCCCGGAAGTTGCCTGTCCAGCCGACGCGTTCCATCCAGTCACGGCAGTGGGCGAGTGTGGCGGTGGCGTTGGTCTCGCGGCGCCGGGCCCAGAATCCGCCGGTGATCCTGACCTCGTCGAGGCCCAGGGGGCGCAGTCGTCCCCGGGTCGGGGCCACGGGCAGTGCGGTCGACAACTCTCGGTTCTCGCTCACCAATTGATGCCTCTCATTCGGATCGTCAGCCCTTTAGCGCGCCCGACATGAAGCCCCGTACGTAGTGCCGTTGCAGCAGCAGGAAGAGAAGGAGACAGGGCACCGCGAGGACCACCACACCGGCCTCGGTGGCGCCGTAGTCGACGGCGCCCATGCTCTGCTGACGGAGGTTGGCGACGGCCAGCGGCAGGGGCGCCTTCTCGCTGTCGGAGATGAGGATCAGCGGGGCGATGAAGTCGTTCCAGGCGGCGAGGAACGCGAACAGGCCGACGGTGATCAGCCCCGGTCGTACGGCGGGGAGCAGCACGCGGCGCAGCGCACCCGCCGTACCGCAGCCGTCGACGAGCGCCGACTCCTCCAGTTCACGCGGTACCGCCTCGAATGAGATCCGCATCATGAAGGTGGCGAACGGCAGTTGGAACATGGTCAGGACGAGGCTCAGCCCGATGAGCGAGTTCTGGAGGTGGAGCCGGCCGAGCAGCACGTAGAGGGGGATGAGGAGGGTGGCGTACGGGACCATGAGGATCGCCAGCGTCAGCAGGAACAGCAGGTTCTTGCCCGGGAAGTCGAAGCGGGCGAAGGCGTAGCCGCCCAGCAGGGACACCCCGAGGGTCAGGGCGACGGTGAGCGCGGAGACGACGGTGCTGTTGAGGAAGTACTGCCACAGGCCCGCGTCGTAGTCGAGGAGCGTCCGGTAGTTGCCGAGGCCGTAGCCGGACTCCTGTGCGGTGCCGGGTTGTCCGCTGACCGAGGCCCAGGCGTTCCACAGCAGGGGGAAGAGAAAGATGACGGCCAGCCCTCCTGCGACGACGTAGTAGGGCGTACGGCCGAGGGCTCGGGTCAGCACGGTCGGGCCCCTCTCATGACTCGTCGGCGCGGCGCAGACCGCGGAACTGGAGGGCGTTGAGGAGCAGCAGTACGGCCAGGACGATCACCGAAAGGGCCGCCGCCGTACCGAGGTTCATCCGCTGGAAGGCCTCCCGGTAGATCAACTGGACAACGGTGACCGTGCTGTTGTCCGGTCCGCCCTTGGTGAGGACGAAGAACTGGTCGAAGGCGAGCAGCGATCCCGTCACGCAGAGCAGCAGCGTCAGCGCGAGGGACGGACGCAGCAGCGGCAGCGTGATGGAGCGGAAGATCTGGCCCCGGCTCGCGCCGTCCATCCGGGCCGCCTCGAACACCTCGTGGGGGATGCGCTGGAGGCCCACGAGGAGGATCAGCATGTAGAACCCGGCGAACTTCCAGACGATCAGGAAGACCGTCGAGAGGAGCGCGGAGGTCGGGGTCCCGAGGAACGACACCGGGTCATCGACCAGGCCCAGGTTTTCGAGGATCCGGCTGAGGGGTCCGGTGGTCGGGCTGTACAGCCCCCAGAAGAGGAGGGACGCAGAGGCCAGCCCGAGGGCGCTGGGCAGGAAATAGACCGTACGGAAGAAGCCGGCCGCCGGGCGGGACTCCTGCACGAGTAAGGCGAGGAGAAGGGCGAGGCCGAGGAGGATCGCCGTGACGATCACTGTGTAGAGGAGTGTGAAGCGGACGGCCGGCCAGAAGAGGGTGGTGTCGGTGGCGTCGGTGTAGTTCTCGGGGGTGTTGAGGCCTCGGTCGCCGGCGAGGAGGGGCCAGTCGCTGAGGGACATCTGGCCTACGAGGAGGAGCGGCAGCAGGAAAAAGACGGTGACGAAGACGCCGGTGGGCGCGGCGTAGGCGAGGCCTTGGGCTTTGCGGGTGCGCCAGCGCATGGGGCTCCTCTCCTCTCCTGTCGCTGCGGGTGAGTGGGGGCTGGTCGCGCAGTTCCCCGCGCCCCTGAGAGGCGGGGCTGCGCCCCTGCCTCTCAGCGGCCAAGCTCAGTCCGCCAGCGAAGCGCTCACCGCGTCGTTGTCCTTCTCCACATCCGACCCGTCACCGAACACCGCATCCCGCATCAGGCTCAGCCAAGGCCCATTCGGGTCGTTGAAGGTCTGGCCGAACTTCAAGGCGTACGGAGTACGCCCCTCCCCCACCAGCTCGTTGATGGTCACGAGCCTCGGATCCGCGTCCGAGTACTTGTTGGACGCGAGGTCAGACCGCGCGACCACGTCCTTGTGGGCGGCGACCACATCCACCTGCGCCTTGTCGCCCAGGGACCAGGCGAGGAAGTTCCAGGCCTGGTCGGCCGACTCGCTGGTGGCGGAGATGCCGATCGCGTCGCCACCGACGAAGGTGGACTTGCCGCCGTCGGGTCCGGGGATGGGAGCGACGCCGAGGTCCAGGTCCTTCGGCATCAGGCCCAGCGTGGTCGAGGGCATCGGCATCACGCCGACCTGTCCCTTGGGGAAGACGCCGGTCCAGGTCGCGCCGGTCTCGTCGCGGGCGCCGGGCGCGACGATGTCGTCGTCGACCCAGCCCCGGTAGGTGTCGTAGACCTTCTTCGCGGTGGCGGAGTCAAGGGTTGCCTCGGTGCCTTCCGCGTTCAGTACGTCCTCGCCTGCGGCCCAGATGGACGGCCACCAGGTGAAGACCCCGCAGCCGCCGCAGTTCCCGCCGAAGAACGTGCCGTTGACGCCACCGCCGAGCGCGTCCACGGCGCGGGCCTGCTGGTCCCACTCGCCGAGGGTGGTGGGCGGCTTCTCGGGGTCGAGTTTCGCCTGCCGGTAGAGGTCCTTGTTGTAGAAGAGGACCGACAGGTCGAGGGTGTGTGGGACGACGTACTTCCGGTCCTCGTACGTGCCCGCCTTGATGTGGGACGGGGCGAGGCTGTCGGCGAAGGGCAGGGCGTCGATGCGTTCGGTGAGGTCGGCGAAGAGGCCGCTGGAGGTGTAGTTCGGGACGAACACCACGTCGGAGGCGAACAGGTCGGGCAGATCCTTGGAGCCGGCCGCCGCGCCGACCTTGGCCTGGTAGTCGTCGGTGGGGACGACGGTCAGCTCGACCTTGTTCTTGTGACTCGCGTTGTACGCCTTGACCAGGGCCTCGCTCTGCGGCCGGGTCGCCGCCCGGGTCCACATCGTCAGCGTGGCACCGTCGTCGACGCCGGTGGCACCGGCCGCTCCCCCGCCACCCCCTCCGCCACCGTTCGAGCCGTTGTCGCCGGAACCGCAGGCGGTGACCAGGCTCACGGCGGCGAGAAGCGCGACGGCGCCGGTGGCAACTCTGTGCCCCATAACGATCCCCCTCGTGTGGGTTCTGCGCCGGAAAGAAACCGAAAAGGCTTTCTGAAGCTAGGACTCGGCTCATGGTCCGTCAATCCCCTTGCACAGAAGGGAAGTCGGAGCCTGATGCCACGCCCGCCACACACACCGAAACCTGTGAAAGTGCGCGGGAGCCACCTCGGCCGAAACAACTCGCGTACGGTTTACGCACGCAAGGCGAGACAGGAGTTCATCCATGGCACAGGCCACCGGCCCCTCTCGTTCGCAGCCCGCCACCCTCAGCGACGTGGCCCGGCTGGCGGGCGTGTCCATCGCCACCGCGTCCAAGGCCCTCAACGGCCGCAGCCAGGTGCGCGCCGAGACCCGGCAGCGGGTGGTCGACGCGGCCGAGCGGCTCTCGTTCCGCCCCAACCAGCTGGCGCGCGGTCTGCTCGCCGGGCGCACCGGCACGGTCGGGCTGCTCACCAGCGACCTGGAGGGCCGGTTCAGCATCCCGATCCTCATGGGCGCCGAGGACGCCTTCGGGGCGGGCGAGGTCGCCGTGTTCCTGTGCGATGCCCGGGGGGACGCGATCCGCGAACAGCACCATGTGCGGGCGCTGTTGGGCCGCCGGGTCGACGGTCTGATCGTCGTGGGCAGCCGGACCGATCCGCGTCCGTCCCTGGGCCGGGAGCTGCCGGTCCCGGTGGTCTACGCGTACGCCCCGTCCGACGACCCGGACGATCTGTCCATCGTCCCCGACAACGTCGACGCCGGCCGGATCGCCGTGACCCACCTGTTGGCGTGCGGGCGTACCCGGATCGCGCACATCACCGGCGACCCCGGGTATCTCGCGGCGCGGGAGCGGTCCGAGGGTGCCCTGGCCGCGCTCGCCGACGCCGGTCTGACCCCGGTCGAGGAGCCCAGGTTCGGCGCCTGGTCGGAGGGCTGGGGGCGGGCGGCCACCGCGCTGCTGCTCGACCGGCACACGGATGTCGACGCGGTGCTGTGCGGCAACGACCAGATAGCGCGCGGCGCCATGGACGTACTGCGCGAGCGTGGCCGTCGGGTCCCGGAGGACGTGTCGGTCATGGGCTTCGACGACTGGCACGTCCTGACCTCCGGCGCCCGGCCGCCGCTGACCAGCGTCGACATGAACCTGGAGCAGGTCGGCCGGGCGGCGGCGCACGCCCTGTTCACCGCGATCGGCGGGGGCCGGCGCTCGGGCATCGAGGCGCTGCCCTGCCGGGTGGTGATCCGGGGCTCGACGGCACCGCTGTCCTGAATCCCGCTGTCCTGGGTCCTGCTGCTGTCCTGAATCCCGCCGCCGATGAACTGGGCTATCGACCACCACTCTTGACACTCCATCAGCTCGCTCCTACGTTGCGAAAACCTTTTAGGTCGTTTCAGCAAAGGGGAGCATCCGATGCGAAGACGAATCGAACCCGCCTTACAACGCCTCCTGGTCGTCCTGGCGCTGCTGGCCTGTTCCGCCCTCACCGCGACCCCCGCTCGCGCCGCGCAGACCATCGGGTTCCCCACCTTCAGCGGCCCCGCGATCCCGGCTCCGCCCGTCGCCCACACCACCGGCGACATGATGAAGTCCATCTACGACGCGGAGAGTTCGGGCACCGACTTCTGGATGGACCGGCTGCTCGCCCGTACCGGTGACGACCCGGCAGGGCCCTGGCTGATGAGTCGGGGCCGCGCCCTGTTCATGAAGACCCACAACCCGGCGGTGCTCGGTTTCGGCGGCAACGTCGCCTACTGGGAGAGCGTCAACAACCAGAACGCCTACACCGTCGCGATCAGCCCGGGCACCTTCACCGAACAGGTCGCCCAGCGCCGCCAGATGCCCAGCCACTGGAACAGCGTCCACACCAGCGGGTCGGTCACGGTCAGCCAGACCAAGTTCATCACCGACAACAACGTGGCCGTGACCAACCTGTCGATCAGGAACACCGGCAGCAGCTCAACGACCCTGCAACTACGGGCGACTTCGCCGTACGCCACCACGGGCACCGGCAGCGAGCTGACCGGCCAGGTGAACGCGTACAACAGCCTGACCACTCTTCGCCCGCGCCTCACCGGCGACGGTTTCACGGTGTCGAGCGGCGGTCTCAACCGATCGGTGACGGTCGCGGCCGGGGCCACGGTGACCGCGAAGGTGGTGATGGGCTTTGTCACCGACGAGATCCCCGAGTCGCTCACCGAGTACAACGCCTACGCGGGCTACTCGAACGCGACCGCCTTCGCGACGCACGTCAGGGCCTACAACCTGTGGTGGGCGCAGAACGTGCCCTACATCGACGTTCCGGAACCGGCGATCAAGAAGAGCGTCTACTACCGCTGGTGGCTGATGCGCTTCAACAACCTGGACGCCGACATCCCAGGGCAGACCTTCCAGTTCCCGACGTCGACCGAGGGCGTCCTCGGCTACAACAACGCGATCGCGCTGACCCAGCCGATGCACATCGACGACCTGAAGTATCTGCGCAACCCGGCCTACGCGTACGGGGATTGGCTCAGCGTCGGCCAGACCTCGAAGGGCGGGCGGTTCCTCGACAACCCGGGTGACCCGGAGAACTGGTCCAACAGCTACACCCAGTACATCGCCGAGGCGGCCTGGAAGAGCTACCAGATCCACGGCGGCCAGCCGGGCATCGCCGCCAACCTGGCGCGGTACGCCGAGGGCGATGTCAAGGGTCAACTGGCCTACTACGACCACGACAACAACAAGCTCATCGAGTACGACTGGGGCGCGCTGACCGGCAACGACGCCGACGCGGTCTCCTTCCACTGGAAGCCCGGCAACATGGACCGCGCCGAGTCCGCCTACCAGTACAGCGGCGCCCTGGCCGCCGCGCAGGCCTACGAGGCGATCGGCAACACGGCCAAGGCGACCGAGATGCGCACGCTGGCGACGCAGATCAAGGACGCCATCGTCAACGTGCTGTGGAACCCCAACCGGCAGTTGTTCGAGCACCGGTTGAAGTCGACGAACGAGTGGGTGCCCTGGAAGGAGATCAACAACTACTACCCGTTCGCGGTCGGCGCGGTCCCCAACACCACTGCCTACAAGCAGGCGTTGCGCCTGTACGACGACCCGGCGCAGTACCCGATCTTCCCCTTCTACACGGCCAACCAGGTCGACAAGCAGGCGGCGGCCGACGCGGGGGAACCGGGTTCCAACAACTTCTCGACCATCAACTCGACCGTCCAATTCCGCCTGTACTCCTCGGTGTTGCGCAACTACCCCAACTCGTGGATGAACGCGACCGACTACAAGAAGCTCCTGTACTGGAACACCTGGGCGCAGTACGTCGGCGGCAACACCCAGTGGCCGGACGCCAACGAGTTCTGGGCGGACTGGAACGGCAGTTCCATCAACTACCGCTCCTGGATCCACCACAACATCCTCGGCAGCAGCAACTGGACGGTCATCGAGGACGTCGCCGGTCTCCGGCCGCGCAGTGACGCCAAGGTGGAGCTGTCCCCGATCGACATCGGCTGGAGTCACTTCACCGTCAACAACCTCCGCTACCGCAACGCCGACCTGTCGATTGTCTGGGACGACCCGGCCGACGGAGTGGTGCGCTACCCGGGCGTTCCGGAGGGCTACTCGATCTACGTCAACGGCAACCGGGCCGCCACCGTCAACTCCCTGGTCCCCTTCACTTGGGACCCGGCGACCGGTTCCGTCACCACCAGCGGCACGGTCACCTACAACACGGCGGTCGCCGGACTCCAGGCACCCAACCAGGTCGTCCAGAGCAGCCCACGTATGGTCGACATGCTCGCCAAGGCGGGCGTCGATCTCACCGCCGATCTGACCAACCTGGCGTCCGGGGCGACGACTTCGGCCTCGTACACGGGGTCCGGCAGCTCGGTCTCGGGCGCGGTCGACGGCTATCCGACCAACGAGCCGTTCTGGGGCGCGGGCGGCTCCGCCAACAGCCAGGACTGGTACGAGCTGAACTTCGGCGCGGCCCGCACGCTCAACGAGGTGCGCCTGTACTTCAAGGACAGCCGCCCGGCCAGTACGACCTACCGGGCGCCGTCCGCGTACACCATCCAGTACTACGACGGCAGTTCATGGGTGAACGCGCCGAGCCAGACCAGGACGCCGACCGCTCCACGCGCCAACTACAACCTCGTGCAGTTCCCGGCGGTCACCGCCCAGCGCGTCCGCGTCCTGGCCACCAACGCCTCCGGCGCGAAAACGGGCCTGACAGAGGTCAAGGTCCTCAATCGGGGCGGAGTCCAGCCGCCGCAACCACCGGCCAACCAGGCGTCCTCGGCGACACCGTCCGCGTCCTACACCTCCGCCTGGGAGAGCGTCGCCGCGATCAACGACGGCATCGACCCGCCCTCCTCCAACGACACGGTGAACCCGCGCTGGGGCACCTGGCCGGAGACGGGCCAGCAGTGGGCCGAGCTGACCTGGCCGACCGCGAAGACCCTCAACAGGGCCGACGTGTACTTCTTCGACGACGACCAGGGCATCGACATGCCCTCGGCCTGGAAGCTCCAGTACTGGAACGGCAGCGCGTACGTGGACGTGCCGGGCGCGGGCGCGTACGCGCTGGCGAAGAACCAGTACAACTCGGTGTCGTTCACCGCCACCAGCACCACCCGGCTACGGGTGCTGCTCACCGCCACCGGCACCAGCTCCGTCGGACTCCTCGAAGTCAAGGCGTACGGACCCTGAGGGATGAGAAGGGATGTGCCTGAAGTGACCCGTTCCACCCTTTCCAGATGTACGGCCGTGCTCGTCGCCGTGCTCGCCATGGTGGTCGCCCTCCTGGTGGCGCCGCCCGCGTCCGCCGCCGTCACGTTCAGCTCGACGGGCGTGAACCAGAACGGCGGCAACTGCCTTGACCTGCCCGGGAGTTCGACGACCAACGCGACTCAGCTGCGTGCGTTCACGTGCAGTTCCGGCGCCAACCAGAACTTCGGCTACACCCCGGTCGCGGGGACCTCCGACACGTACACGATCACCACGCAGTCCGGTCAGTGCGTCGACGTCTTCGGGGCGTCCACGGCGGACAACGCCACGATCATCCAGTGGCCCTGCCACAGCGGAACGAACCAGCAGTGGCGGCTCGTTCCCGTGACGGTCGCCGGCACCGACAAGACCTTCAATCTGGTCTCGGTGAGTTCGGGCAAGTGCGTGACGCCGAGCGGCGGTTCGTCGGCCTCGAACACCAACCTCGTCCAACTCCCGTGCGCCTCCGCCAACGGCAGGGTGTGGCGGCTGCCCGGATTCACGAGCGGGGGCGGCACGGGCACGCACACGTTCACCAACCCGCTGTCCCAGCACGGGCCCGACCCCTGGCTGACGTACTACGACGGCTACTACTACCTCGCCACGACCACCTGGAACTCGACGATCACGATGCGCAAGGCGAGCACCTTCGCCGGGCTGGCGACCGCCGCCGACCAGGTCATCTTCAACCTGACCCGGCCCAACGGCGCGGGCACGATGTGGGCCCCGGAGTTCCATCTCCTCGACGGCCCGAACGGCAAGCGCTGGTACTTCTACTACACTGCCGGGCGGGAGCCGTACGACCTGGGCACCCAGCGCATCCACGTACTGGAGAGCGCGGGGCTCGACCCGATGGGCCCCTACTCCTTCAAGGCCGACCTGCTCGACCCGACCCAGGACAACACCTGGGAACTCGACCCGGGCATCCTCCAGTTGAACGGTCAGCTCTATCTCCTCGGCACGTTCTACAACGGCTCGCAGCCCATGTTCATCCGGCCGCTCTCCAACCCCTGGACCGCGAGCGGGACCCGCCGGATCCTGTCGACCCCGACCTACAGCTGGGAGACGGTCGGCGGCGCGGTCAACGAGGGCGCCGAGGTGCTCCAGCGCAACGGCAAGACGTTCATCGTCTACTCGGCGAGCCACTGCTCCACGCCCGACTACAAGCTGGGGATGCTGACGTACAACGGAACCGGCGACCCGCTCAACTCAGCCTCCTGGGTCAAGTCACCGAACCCGGTCTTCCAGCGGTCCAACGCCAACGGCGTGTACGGGCCGGGCCACAACGGGTTCTTCAAGTCGCCCGACGGGACGGAGGACTGGATCGTCTACCACGCCAACAACTCCACCTCGGGCGGCTGCGACATGAACCGCACCACCAGGGCGCAGAAGTTCACCTGGAACGCCGACGGCACACCGAACTTCGGTACGCCGGTGGCTCTCGGCGTCACGCTGACCGCGCCGTCGGGCGAGTAACGGGCACCTCGCAACCCGTGGCCCCACACATCGACGGTTCGGGAACCACCACTTCCCGGACCGTCGGTTTGCGGATCAGGAGCAGCGCCGCGTCGTCGTGGAGCCGGCCGCCCACATGGTCAAGGAGTTCCTCGTGGAGCGCGTCGAGGGTGCGGGAGGGCTCGTCGGAGGCGTGGCGGGCCAGTCCTTCGTCGAGCGGGTAGAAGGCGCGGCCCCGGTCGCGGGCCTCGGTGACCCCGTCGGTGTACAGCAGCAGCTGGTCGCCGTCGGCGAAGGGCAGCACATGGAGGTCGGGGGTGTGGCCGGTGAGGGCGCGCAGTCCGAGGGGCGGGGCCGGGTGCGCGGGCTCCACGGCCGTGACCTCGCCCGAGGCATGGACGAGCAGCGGGGGCGCGTGGCCGCAGTTCACCACCTCCAGGTGTCCCGTCCTCGGGTAACCGGCGACCACGGCGGTGACGAAGTCGTCCGGGCCGAGGTTGCGGGCGAGGCTCCGCTCGATGCGGTCGACGACGGCGAGCAGATCGGGCTCGTCGTAGGCGGCCTCCCGGAAGACGCCGAGCACCAGCGCGGCGGTCCCCACGGCGGGCAGCCCCTTGCCGCGCACATCGCCGACGATCAGTCTCACCCCGTACGGCGTGGGTATCAGCGCGTACAGATCACCCCCGATCCGGGCCTCGGCCGCCGCCGCGCTGTAGCGGACGGCCACCTGGAAGGGGCCGACCGTCGCCGGGACGGGGACGAGCAGGGCGTGCTGGGCGGTCTCCGCGACCGAGCGAACGGCGTCGAGGACCCGCTCCCGGCGTCCGCGCAGCGCGCTGGCCAGGCCGCTCGCCAGGGTGACGGCGGCCAGGGCGGACAGTACGGCGGCCAGCTCGCGGGCCGGTACGCCGTCCCAGCTGCCGAGCGTCGCACCGAGCGCCCCGGCGAGGAGGCCGACGTACAGGACACCGCGCGGTCCGTTGGTGGTGGCGGCCAGTGCGGGCCCGGCGGCGAGCAGCGGCAGCCAGCTCGCCCCGGCTCCGCCGACGAGGTCGCCGAGGACGACACCGGCGACGATCAGCACGGGCAGGACGGGCAGGATCGGCAGTGCGGCCATGCGGGTCCTGAAGGTCCGCATCGGCCAGTGGTCGCCGTCATGGTGTCGGGCCTGACTCATGTTCCGTCCGCAGTCCTCACCTGTGTACGGGGTGAGCCCCCGATATGCCTGTTTCATCCAGTAATCAGGAAACGCGATCAACCGGGCCGGCAGCAAGGATCGGATTTTCAGATAGTGAGCGAGAGGCTCCTGGTCACACGGTCCGCGATCGGAATCAGCCGGGCCCGGACGTCCGGCACCCGGGAGAGCCGGTCCACCGGCATGGACACGCCGAGCGAGCCGAGCGTGTCGCCCCGGTAGACGGGGACGGCGACGCAGACCGTGCCGAGGGCGTACTCCTCCAGGTCCGTGACGGCCGGGGCCACGGGTGAGGTGTCGATGCGTCGGAGCAGTTCTGGCGGGCTGGTGATCGTCTTCGGGGTGAGGTCGGCGAGGTGATGACGGGAGAGGTACTCCTTGCGGGCGTCCTCACCCATCTCCCGCAGGACGGACTTGCCCAGCGCTGTGGCGTGCCCCGCGTCCTCGAACCCGACCCACAGATCGACGCGGGGCGCCCGCGGACCGTCGACGATCTCGGCGACCCGGATCTCGCCCTCCTCGTAGAAGGTGAGGTAGGCGGCGGTCGTCAGTTCGTCCCGGAGCGCGGCCAGCACGGGACGGACCCGGCTGAGCAGGGCCTGCCCCCGGCCCGTGGTCCGCAGGGTCTGGAACCTGTCGCCGAGGATGAACCCGCCGTCGTCCAGTTTCCGCAGGTAGCCGTCGTGGACCAGGGTCCGCAGCAGGTGGTAGGCGGTGGCCAGGGGCAGCCCCGTCTCGCGTGCCAGCTGCTTGGCCGGCGCGCCGTTCGCGTGCGCGCTCACCGCCTCCAGCAGGCGGAAGGCCCGCTGGACGGAGGTGATGAGCGTGGGGCCTTCGTGCGCACCCATGGGACCAGCGTGCGCCCGGCGTGCGGCCCGGGCAAGACGTGCGAGGCGAGGGGTGCGCCGACAGTTGTTCTCGCCCCCGCCGCCCCTACCCGTCCCATCCCTGGGGGCGCTGCCCCCGAACCCCCGCTCCTCAAACGCCGGAGGGGCTGGAATACCCAGGCACATCCAGCCCGTCCGGCGTTTGAGGACAAAGGGGGGTCTGGGGGCGCAGCCCCCAGGGATGGGAACGGGTAGGGGCGGCGGGGGCGAAGAAAAGCCCACACCCCCCTCACATCTTCGTCGCCCCCGCCGCCAGGTCCCGCAGAAAGTGCCGCGCCCCGAACAGGAACACGATGATCAACGGAACGACACTCATCAGTGCCCCGGCCATCACCAGCGAGTAGTCGGTGTTGTACAGGACGTTCAGATTGGCCAGGGCGACCTGGAGGGTGACCCTGTCGGGGTCGATCATGACTACCAGGGGCCAGATGTAGTCGTTCCAGATGCCGATGAACGTGAAGATCCCGAGAAACGCGAGGGCCGGCCGGAACAGCGGCAGGGCCACCTGCCAGTACAGGCGGAAGAAGCCGGCGCCGTCGATGCGCCCGGCATCCAGCAGTTCGTCGGGCAGCGAGTTCTGGGCGTACTGGCGCATCCAGAAGATGCCGAAGGCGTTGGCCGCGCCCGGAATGATCAGCGCTTTCAGGGAGCCGGCCCAGCCGAACTCGGCCATGGTGACGAACTGCGGCACCAGGGAGAGCTGCGCGGGGATCATGTACGTGACCAGCAGCGAGCCGAACAGGAACTTCTTCGCCGGGAACTCGTACTTGGCAAAGGCGAACGCGGCCAGCGAGTCGAAGAACAGCACCAGCGCGGTGCCGAGCACAGCGACGACGACCGTGTTGAACAGCGAGCCGAAGAAATCGACGGTGTCGAGCACCCGCCGCATGTTGTCCAGGAGATGCGGCCCCGGTATCAGCTTGGGCGGGTACTGGTAGATGTCCTGGGTGGTGCCGGAGGCCATCACCACCAGCCAGTAGAAGGGGAACAGCGAGACCAGCACACCCAGGAGCAGCACCGCCCGGACACCGATCCGGGTCACTCTGCTGCCGGAGCCGATGGCGAGGCCCGCGTTGCCGGTCGTCCTCTTGTCAGCGGCCATTGCGGGCCCCCTTGCGACTCAGACGGAGACGCAGACGCAGACGCTGACGCAGCGAGCGCGCGATCCCGGAACGGTCGTCGCTGTCGGAACCGGAGACCAGCCGCCAGTTGATGACGGTGAACACCGCGATGATCGCGAAGAGCAGCCAGCCCATCGCCGCCCCGTAGCCGAACTGATGGTCCTTGAACGCCTTCTGCCACAGATAGAGCACGACGGTCATACCTTCCTGGCCCGGTCCGCCGGTGGTTCCGACATCGTCCGACTGGAAGAGCACCTGGGACTCGGTGAAGATCTGCAGGCCGTTGATGGTGGAGGTGACGGCCGCGAAGAGGATGACCGGCCGCAACTGCGGCACCACGACCCGGAAGAGGGTCTGCCAGCTGTTCGCGCCGTCAACACGGGCGGCCTCGAAGTGCTCGGTGGGAATGGCCTGGAGGCCCGCAAGGAAGATCAACGCGTTGTAGCCGATCCACCGCCAGATGATCATGATGGAGACGGCCGACTTGATGCCCCACTCGGAGGACAGCCAGCCGACACCGTCCAACCCGACCGCCCGCAACAGCGAGTTGGCGAGTCCCGCCTGTGCGAAGACCGAGCCGAAGACGATGGTCATGGCGACCATCGAGGTGACGTTGGGGATGAAGTACGCCACCCGCAGCGCGCCCGTGAACCGGACCTGCGAGTGCAGCATGAACGCGAGCACCAGAGCCAGGAACAGCATCGGCACCGTGGACAGGAACCAGATCTCGAAGGTGTTGAGCACCGAGTGCCAGAACACCGAGTCCTCAAGTAGCCAGCCGTACTGTTTGAACCCGATGTACCGCATGTCCCCGATGCCGTCCCAGTCCTGGAAGGACAGGTACAGGGAGAACACGACGGGGAAGGCGCCGAAGACGGCGAACAGGACGTAGAACGGGGAGATCGCGAGCAGGGGCGGGAAGTGGCGGCGCCGTCCGCCGGGGGCGGTGGATCGCGTACGGCGGACAGGGCGCTGCTTGGTGTCGGTCGGCGGGTCGAGAACCGTGGCCATGTGTCAGCTCACCCCCAGCCTGGACAGCGTGGTCTCGGCGGTGTCGACCGCGTCCTGCCAGGCCCGGTCGGGTTTCTTGCCCAGCAGTTCCACGTTGGTCAGCTCCTGGAAGAACGGGGTGTTGGCGGTCTCCTCGTACGGGCTGAAGTAGATGACCGGAGCCTTCTCGGCGGCCGGGCCGAAGACGTCGATGGGCTTCTGGCCGCCGAAGAAGGGGTCGGCCGTGTGCATCGCGGGGTCGGCGTAGGCGGCCGGGGTGGTGGGGAACAGGGACATCTCCTGGTAGCTCTTGAGCTGGTTCTCCGGGCCGAGCAGCCATTTCATGAAGGCGAATCCGCCCTCGGGGTCGCGGCAGTAGCGGGTCATGGTGACGTAGGAGCCGCCGTAGTTGCCGGGGCCGTCCGGCAGAGTGGTCAGCCGCCATGAGCCGGACGTCTTGGGCGCGGTGTCCTTGAGGCCGTTGATGGCCCACACGGCGGTGGTCATCGTGGTGACCTTGCCGCCGCTCATGGCCGCGTTGTAGTCCGGCGTGCCGTCCGTGATCCTGGCGCTGAGCCCCCGCTGGAGTATCTCCACGGACAGGTCCCAGGCGCGTCGGATGTGCGCCTGGTCGCCGATGAAACGGTTGTCGGCGTCCACGAACTGCTTGGGGCTCTGAAGCAGGGCCTGCTGGAAGACGTTGCCGATGTTGCTCACCAGGTACGGCTTGCCGGGCCCCTTAGCCCGGAGGGTCCGGCCGGCATCGATGAACTTCTCCCACGTGGGCATCGCCTCGGCGACATCGGCCGGTTCATAGGCCAGTCCGGCCGCCCGGAAGAGGTCCCGGCGGTAGTAGAGCGCGGTGGGTCCGGCGTCGAGCGGGAAGCCGATCATGCGGCCCGACGGGGTGAAGCAGCTCTTCCACTTCCAGTCGAGGTACTGGTCACGGACGGACTCCGCGCCCACCGTCCGCAGGTCCAGGAACTCGTCCTCGTCGGGGAAGAAGGTCGCGAGGTTGTCCGAGTTCACGACCGTCAGGTCCGGCACATAGGCACGGGCGGCGAGGCTCGTACGCACCTTCGAGTCGATGTCCCCGTCGGGTATCTGGGAGCCCTTCACCTTCACCCCCGGCGCACCAGGGACACGGCGTCTGGCGGTGGCGAGCAGCTTGTCGCTCAGGGAGCCCTTCCAGTACCAGAGGCTCAGATGGTCGGTACCCACGGAGGCCGAGCCACTGCTCGCCCCACATCCCGACATCCCCAACAGGGCCGCACCCGCACCGCCGAGGGAGACCCCCAGCAGTCGTCTGCGGGACATTGTTCGGTGTTCCATCGGCGCGCACTCACTTTCCGGGCTGGCGAAGACAACGATGTCGGCCAGGGCCGTGAACGTTCACGTGAACGTTGCCGTTGAGTATCGACACGGCCGAAAACCAGTGTCAAGGGACGTACACGGTAGATGTGTTGTCTTAATTACGGCGATACCAGGTGGGGTTGTCCCATAGGGCATGGGGCGCCGCAACGCGCCCCTTCAGGGGCGCGAGGAACTGCGCGACCAGCCCCCACCGGGCCCGCAGCGAACAACGCGCCCGTCCACCACAACTCTCACACCGAGGCGCGCAACACCAGTTGAGGCACGACCCACGCATCGGAACCGCTCAACGGCTCCTCCCCCGCCCGCAGTCGAGCCACCTGCTCGACAGCCAGCCGCCCCAACTGCCGCTTGTCGAGATGCAGAGTGGTCAACGCCGGCTCGACCAACTCCCCCAGCGACAGCCCGTCGAACCCCAGGACCGCCAGATCGTCCGGCACCCCCAGCCCACGCCGCCGAGCGCACCGCATCGCCCCGATGGCGATCAGGTCGTTGAAGCCGAAGACCGCGGTGATCTCGGGCCGGGCATCGAGGAGTTGAGCCATCCCCACCTCCCCGCCCGCCACGCTGTGCTCGGGGCTCGGCACGATCCAGCTGTCGTCGACGGGCAGCCCGTGCCGTCGCACCTCGGCCAGGAACGCTTCCCGCCGGGGCCCGGGCGCGTCGAGCCGGCCCCCGTCCAGCATGCCGATCCTGCGATGCCCCGCACGCACGAGATGGGCGATGCCCTGTTCGAGCCCGGCGGCGGCGTCGATGCCCACCGCCGCGAACCTCGTCTGCTGCGGGCCGCGTTCGAGCAGGACGAGCGGTACACCGCCGAGGTGACGGGCGAGAACGTCGTCGTCGTTCTTGAAGTAGCCGACGACCGCGTCCGCCTGATGGGACAGCACGTCGAGCGCCTCGCGCTCCCTCGTGTGGTCGGTGCGGGAGTCCCATACGACCACCTGCCAGCCGCGCTGCTCGGCGGCCTCCAGCACACCGGCGGCCACCTCGGGGAAGAACGGGTTCATCAGGTCCGGGATCACCAGTCCCGCCGTCACCGCCCCCTTGCGGACGAGTCCCCGCGCGAACCGGCTCGGCCGGTAGTCAAGCAGACGGGCGACCTCCAGAACCCGTTCCTTCGTGGCCGGGTCGATCTCGCCCTTGTCGTTCACCGCCCGGGAGACCGTCTGGCGTGACACTCCGGCCAGTTGGGCGACGTCGTTGATCGTGGCCCGGCGGCGGGGGCCGTCAGGCTGCTCGGTACGCGGCTCCCGCTGCTGCTTGTCGGCCCACACGCTGTGCACTGTATCCGGCCACGACGAGCCGGGGCTCCGGGCGGCCCGAGGGACCGGACAGCGGAGCGCCTGATCCGATGTCTGCCGCACCCCGCGGCCGCTTCACGCAGGTCACCCACGTGGGCCACGGCCACTACTGGCTGACGTGCCGCCGTAGCCACAAGGCCGCCGACAGCAGGACACCTCGAACCCCATCCGCCGGAACCGCGACCGTCGAGGTGGCGGCGATCCGGCTCAGCCGCGTTCGGCGGTCGTCCCCCGCAGGACGAGGCGCGGGTTCAGCACCACCTCGCGGGGCTCGGTACGCCCCTGATCGAGGCGTTCGACAGCGGCGGTCACCGCGTGCCGGGCCTGTTCGCGGGCGCTCTGGCTGACGGTGGTCAGGTTGAAGCAGCTCAGCCGGGACAGCGCGTCGTCGTCGTAGCCGGCCACCGACACCTGGCCCGGGACGTCGACGCCCGCGCGGGCAAGGCCGGCCAGGACGCCGATGGCGGACTGGTCGTTGTAGGCGACGACGGCGGTGGGCAGCTCACCGGCGTCGACCAGATGGCGGGCCGCGCGCTCGCCCGCCGCCTCGGTGTGGTCACCGCGCAGGACGCCGATGTACGCGTCCAGACCGTGCCGTCGCATGGCGGCGCGGTACCCACGGCGCCGGTCGGTGGCGATCACTCCCTTGCCGCCGTCCACGTACGTGATCGCCCGGTGGCCGAGCGACACCAGGTGGTCGACTATCTGGCCGACGCCGTCCTCGTCGGCGCTGCGTACGACGTCCAGGTCGGCGTCGGCGATCCGGCGGCCGACGGCGATGACGGGCGCCTTGCGGTCGAGGGCGGCGAGGGTGTCTGCGGGGGCGGTGGGGCCGAGCAGGATCAGAGCCTCGCTGCGGAAGGCGAGCAGCGTCTCGATGGCGGTGTGCTCGTCGCGGGTTCGGGTCTGGGTGCTGAGCACGAGGTCGTAGCGCACGTCCTCGGCGGCCGTGTGCAGATGCTCGACCAGTTCGGCGTGGAACGGGCTGTGGATGTCGACCATGACGCCGAGCAGCCGGGTGCGTCTGCTGGCCAGCAGGCTGGCGGTGCGGTCGACCTGGTAGCCGAGATCGGCGGCGGCCTTCAGGACGCGCTGCCGGGTGCGCTCGCTGGGGCCGGCCACTCCCCGCAGCACGAGGGAGACGGACGCGGTGGACACACCCACGCGCGCGGCCACGTCCTCCAGTCGGGGGCGCCTGCTCGCACCGTCCCGGCCACGAGCCGAACCGGCCTCGTCCACTTGCGCCTCCCGCCAGATCTCCTTGCGCAACACCCTTGACACGTTCGTGAAACGAGCCGATAGTACCAGGACTTAAAGCGCTTTAAATTGTCCTGATGTTCTCACCGCGACCCTGACAGAGGCTGTCGCGGTTTCCCGGCCCCATCCACCAGCCGCGGATCGCTGCCACACCCGCCCCCCACCACTTGCCGCCCCCCATTCCTCC
Organism: Streptomyces sp. NPDC002680; assembly: GCF_042889145.1. Taxonomy (NCBI): domain Bacteria; kingdom Bacillati; phylum Actinomycetota; class Actinomycetes; order Kitasatosporales; family Streptomycetaceae; genus Streptomyces; species Streptomyces sp. NPDC002680. The sequence continues at coordinate 339,899 of NZ_JBIAQP010000012.1, read as the reverse complement.
CGTTTCCTCCCATTGCACAGCGAGGTGCATGAAGCATGAACCGCACATCTCTTCCGCGATCCCGCAGAATCGCTCCCGTCGTCGCCACGGCCGCGGCAGCCGCCCTGGTACTGGCCGGCTGTTCCAGCGGCTCCGGCGGCAAGAAGTCCGAGGACGGCGGCACCGACGCCTCGGCGGGCAAGGCCACCACCCCGCGGATGACGATCGCGATGGTCACTCACGCACCCTCCGGCGACACCTTCTGGGACACCATCCGCAAGGGCGCCCAGGCCGCCGCCGCCAAGGACAACATCAAGCTCATCTACTCGAACGACGAGACCGCCGGCGACCAGGCCAACCTGGTACAGAACGCGATCGACCAGAAGGTCGACGGCATCGCGGTCACCCTCGCCAAGCCCGATGCCATGAAGGCCGTCGTCGCCAAGGCGGAGGCGGCCGGCATCCCCGTCGTCGGCTTCAACGCGGGCCTCGGCGTGTGGAAGGAGCAGGGCCTGCTGTCCTTCTTCGGCCAGGACGAGTCCGTGTCCGGGCAGGCGCTCGGCACCAAGCTCAACTCCACCGGCGCCAAGCACGCGGTGTGCGTCGTCCAGGCTCAGGGCGACGTCAACCTCGAAGAGCGCTGCGCCGGTGTGAAGAAGACGTTCAGCGGCAAGACCGAGACCCTCTACGTCAACGGCACCGACATGCCGTCCGTGAAGTCGACGATCACCGCGAAGCTCAACCAGGACAAGTCCATCGACGAGATCGTCACGCTCGGCGCCCCGTTCGCGCTGACGGCGGTCCAGTCGGCGTCCGAGGCCGGCAGCAAGGCGAAGGTCGCGACCTTCGACCTCAACAAGGACCTGATCGCCGCCATCGAGTCGGGTGACATCCAGTTCGCGGTCGACCAGCAGCCCTACCTCCAGGGCTACTTGGCCGTCGACTCCCTGTGGCTCTACAAGAACAACGGCAACTACAGCGGCGGCGGCGAGCAGCCGATCCTGACCGGCCCGGCCTTCGTCGACAAGTCCAACGTCGAGAAGGTGGCCGCGTTCGCCGCGAAGGGCACCCGGTGATGAGTGTGACCCAGCAGGCTGCGCCGGCGGTGACCACACCGCCGGCTCCGCCGGTCAGCCAGAAGGACGGCCGCACCAACCAGCGGTCCCTGGGGCGGCGGGTGTTGGCCCGCCCCGAGGTGGGCGCGCTGATCGCCGCGATCGGTGTGTACGTGTTCTTCTTCGCGGCGGCTCCGGCTTTCCGGGAGACGAGCGCCCTTGCGACCGTGCTCTACCAGGCGTCCGTGATGGGCATCATGGCGTTGCCGGTGGCTCTGTTGATGATCGGCGGGGAGTTCGACCTGTCCGCCGGTGTCGCGGTCACCACCTCCGCGCTGACCGCGGCGATCCTCAGTTTCCAGCTGTCGATGAACGTGTGGACGGGCGTGATCGTCGCCCTGATCGTCTCCCTGGCGGTCGGCGCGTTCAACGGCTGGCTGCTGATCAAGACCGGGCTGCCAAGCTTCCTGGTCACGCTGGGCTCGTTCCTGATCCTTCAGGGCGCCAACCTCGCGGTCACGAAGATCTTCACGGGGAACGTGGCGTCGGACTCGATCGCCGACATGGACGGTTTCGACCAGGCCAAGAAGGTCTTCGCGTCGGAGTTCAGCATCGGCGACGTGAACTTCAAGATCACGATCGTGTACTGGCTGGTGTTCGCCGCCATCGCGACCTGGCTGCTGCTGCGCACCAAGTTCGGGAACTGGATCTTCGCCGTCGGGGGCAGCAAGGACTCGGCCCGTGCGGTCGGTGTCCCGGTCAACTTCACCAAGATCGCTCTGTTCATGGGTGTGGGCGCGGGTGCCTGGTTCGTCGGGATGCATCTGTTGTTCTCGTTCAACACGGTGCAGTCCGGCGAGGGTGTCGGCAACGAGTTCCTGTACATCATCGCGGCGGTGATCGGCGGCTGTCTGCTGACCGGCGGCTACGGCTCCGCCATCGGCCCCGTGATCGGTGCGTTCATCTTCGGCATGGTCTCCCAGGGGATCGTGTACGCGAACTGGAACCCGGACTGGTTCAAGGCGTTCCTCGGCGTGATGCTCCTGGTCGCCGCCCTCGTCAATCTGTGGGTCCGCCGCCAGGCGACCCGGAGGTGATCGCATGACAACCAACAAGACCCCCAACACCCTTACCGACGAGGCGACTTCACCCCAGGCCACCCTCACCGAGGAGACCGGCCCCGAGGGAACCGCACCGATCGTCGAGTTGCGCAACACCGGCAAGTCGTACGGCAACATCCGTGCCCTGCACGGCGTGAACCTCGCGGTCCGTTCCGGACAGGTGACCTGCGTGCTCGGCGACAACGGCGCCGGCAAGTCCACGCTGATCAAAATCATCTCCGGGCTGCACCAGCACACCGAGGGCGAACTCCTCGTCGACGGCACCCCCGTCCACTTCGGCACCCCCCGCGAAGCACTCGACGCCGGTATCGCCACCGTCTACCAGGACCTGGCGACCGTCCCCCTGATGCCGGTGTGGCGCAACTTCTTCCTCGGCTCCGAGATGACCAAGGGCCCCTGGCCCGTGCGCCGTCTCGACATCGAGAAGATGAAAGAGACCGCGGACGCGGAACTGCGCAACATGGGCATCGTCCTGGACGACCTCGACCAGCCCATCGGCACCCTCTCCGGCGGCCAGCGCCAGTCCGTGGCCATCGCCCGCGCCGTCTACTTCGGCGCCCGCGTCCTCATCCTGGACGAGCCGACCGCCGCGCTGGGTGTCAAGCAGTCGGGTGTGGTGCTGAAGTACATCGCCGCCGCACGGGACAAGGGCCTCGGGGTCATCTTCATCACCCACAACCCGCACCACGCCTACATGGTCGGCGACCACTTCAGCGTCCTGCGCCTCGGCACCATGGAGTTGAGCGCCGCCCGCAGCGAGGTCAGCCTCGAAGAACTCACCAACCACATGGCCGGCGGCGCCGAACTCGCAGCCCTCAAGCACGAGTTGGCCCAGGTACGCGGCGTCGACGTCGAGGAACTCCCCGAAGTGGAGGACCTCCAGGCACCCCTGGCCGTCTCCTCGGAAAAGACGACGCCCTGACCCCGGAAAAGGCCCGGCGCATGCTCGGCAACGGCTCGGCGAAAGCAACGCCCCACCGTCTCCCCGTGACCGGAAGGCACACCCCGTGAAGATCGCCCTCGACCCCTATATGATCCGCAACGTCCCGCTCCTCGAACTGCCCGCCGTGGTGGCCGAGTTGGGCTACGAGTGGATCGAGCTGTCCCCCCGGGAGGACTTCATCCCCTTCTTCCGGCACCCACGCGTGGACGACGCGACGGTACGGAAGTTCCGCAAGGCGCTCGACGCGGCCGGCGTCGGCATCTCCTCCCTACTGCCCCTGTTCCGCTGGTCGGGGCCGGACGAGGACGCCCGGCAGGCCGCCGTACGGTACTGGAAGCGGGCCATCCAGATCGCCTCGGATCTTGGTGTGGACAGCATGATCTCCGAGTTCAACGGCCGCCCCGAGGACCCGGACCGCAGTGAGGCGCAGTTCTGGAAGTCGATGGACGACCTGCTGCCGGCGTTCGAGCGCGAGGGCATCAAACTGGCCCTGGAACCGCACCCGGACGACTTCATCGAGAACGGCTACGACGCGGTCAACCTGATCCGGGGCGTCAACAACCCCAACGTCAGCTTCCTCTACTGCGCCCCGCACACCTTCCACATCGGCAACGACGCCCCCGGCATCATCGAGTACGCGGGCGACCTGCTCACCCACGTCCATCTGGCGGACGTCTTCGACCACACCGCGTCGTCGGGCAACCGCTACATCCTCAACCCGCCCGGCACCACGGCCCGCGTCCACCAGCACCTGGACATCGGGGAGGGCGAGGTCGACTTCGACGAACTCTTCGGCGCCCTGCGCGCGAACGGCTTCGACGGCACCCTCACGGCGTGTGTCTTCGCCTGGGAGGAACGGGCCAAGGAGTCCTCCGTCCTCATGCGGAAGAAGATCGACGAGTACCTGGCCGCCCGCCCCTGACGGCTGCGACCACCTCGGCACGCACCTCCGGCAGCCCGACAATCCGGCGGTGCGTGCCGACCGGGCACTGCCTGCCCACCAGCGAGACATCTTGTTGTAACAATCTATTGACATGACATTTCAGCACGGGCATCGTTCTCTGCTGAAAGCGTTTTTAAAGCGCTTTAAGTCCATCGATCCGCCGAAGGGAAACCGCGTCATGCCGTTGGAAGTCCTGACCATGGGCCGAGTCGGAGTGGATGTGTATCCGCTGCAGACGGGCATGGGGCTGGCGGACGTCACCTCGTTCGGCAAGTACCTCGGCGGCAGCCCCACCAACGTCGCCGTGGCCGCCGCCCGTTACGGGCACTCCGCGGCCGTGATCACCAAGACGGGCCGCGACCCGTTCGGGGACTTCGTCCGCACGGCCCTCACGGGCTACGGCGTCGACACCCGCTTCGTCGGTACGTCGGACATCGCGCCGACGCCGGTGACGTTCTGCGAGATCTTCCCGCCGGACGACTTCCCCCTGTACTTCTACCGCCTCCCCAAGGCCCCCGACCTGGACATCCGTCCCGAGGAGCTGGACCTGGACGCCGTACACGACGCCCGGATCCTCTGGGTCACCGGCACGGGCCTGAGCGAGGAGCCGAGCCGCTCGGCGACCCTTGCCGCGCTCGCCCACCGGGCGAAGACGGGGCCGACGGTCTTCGACCTGGACTGGCGGCCCATGTTCTGGACCGACCCCGCCGAGGCCCGTACGTACTACGTCGAGGCCCTGCGCCACACCACCGTCGCCGTCGGCAATCTCGACGAGTGCGAGGTCGCGACCGGCGAGCGCGAGCCGTACGCCGCCGCGAAGGCGCTGCTGGCCGCCGGGGTGCAGCTGGCCGTGGTGAAGCAGGGGCCGAAGGGTGTGCTGGCCGTGGACCGCGACGGCTCGGCCGTCGAGATCCCGCCGGTCCCGGTGGACGTCGTCAACGGACTCGGCGCCGGTGACGCCTTCGGCGGCGCCCTCTGTCACGGCCTGCTGTCCGGCTGGGACACGCGCCGCACCGTCGCCTTCGCCAACGCGGCCGGTGCCATCGTCGCGGGCCGGCTGTCCTGCTCCGACGCCATGCCGACCGAGGCCGAGGTCGAGGCCAAGCTCCGCGAGGCCTCCCCTGCCCCCATCGATGGAAAGGCGTGACGACGTGCTGTCCGACAACGTGAACCGGATCGTGGCCGCCCGAGTCGGTGACCCCGGCGCCGTCGCGACGGCCGCCGCGCGCCGGGTGAGGGCCGGCTCGCTGCTCGGCGAGCACGGCAGGGCGATGATCATCGCGGCGGACCATCCCGCACGCGGCGCCAACGGCGTCGGCGGCGACCCGAACGCCATGGCCGACCGTTTCGAACTCCTCGACCGCCTGTGCACCGCCCTGGACCGGCCAGGCGTGACCGGGGTCCTCGGCACCGCCGACATCCTCGAAGACCTGCTGCTGCTCGGCGTACTCGACGGCAAGAGCGTCTTCGGGTCGATGAACCGGGCGGGGCTCGCCGGGTCGGTCTTCGAGATCGACGACCGGTTCACCGGGTACGACGCCGAGACGATCGCGGCGATGGGCTTCGACGGCGGCAAGATGCTCACGCGTATCGCGCTCGACGACCCGGCGACACCGTCGGCGCTGGAGAACACCGCACGTGCCGTCAACGAGCTGAACGACCGTCAACTCATCGCCATGGTCGAGCCGTTCGTCTCCACGTGGCAGGACGGCAAGGTACGCAACGACCTTTCCGCCGATGCCGTCGTCAAGTCGGTCGGCATCGCCTCGGGGCTGGGCCGACGCACCGCCTACACCTGGCTGAAGCTCCCGGTCGTGGACGACATGGAGCGCGTGCTGGCCGCCTCGACACTCCCCGCGCTGCTGCTGGGCGGCGAGGTCAAGGACGCCGCCGCCGCGTTCGCGTCCTGGGGAAAGGCCCTCAAGCAGCCCACCGCGCAAGGACTGGTCGTCGGCCGCTCCCTCCTCTACCCCTCCGACGGCGATGTCGCCGGTGCGGTCGACAAGGCGGTGAGCCTGCTGTGAGCGACACGGGCAAGTACCACCTGCCGAAGGGGAGTTCGGCCGACGGACCCTACGACCTCCTGGTCACGCCCGAGTCGGCGGGCTGGGGATACTCCGGCCTCAGGATCCTGACCCTGAGGCCGGGCGAGGCGCACGCCCTGTCCACCGGAGATTCCGAGTTCCTGGTCCTGCCGCTGACGGGCTCCTGCACCGTCACCACGGACGGCAGGGCCTTCCAACTCGCCGGGCGGACAGGCGTGTTCGCCTCGGTCACCGACTTCGCGTACCTCCCGCGCGAGTCGGAGGCCCTGATCAGCAGCGCGACCGGCGGACGGTTCGCGCTGCCCGCAGCCCGTACCGGGCGGAGCTCACTCTCCGCCCGGTACGGCCCCAAGGAGGGCGTGCCCGTCGAGCTGCGCGGGGCCGGTGCCTGCTCCCGCCAGGTCAACAACTACTGCCTGCCGGGCACCTTCGAGGCCGAGCAACTGCTCGTCTGCGAGGTGCTCACCCCCGGCGGCAACTGGTCCTCGTACCCGCCCCACAAGCACGACGAGGCACGCCCCGGGGTGGAGTCCGAGCTGGAGGAGATCTACTACTTCGAGGTCGACGGCGGTGAGCGGGCCTTCGGCTACCAGCGGGTGTACGGGACCGAGGACCGGCCGATCGATGTGCTCGCCGAGGTCCGCTCCGGCGACACGGTGCTCATCCCGCACGGCTGGCACGGGCCGTCGATCGCCGCGCCCGGCTACGACCTCTACTACCTGAACGTCATGGCGGGTCCGGGTCAGGACCGCGCCTGGCTGATCTGCGACGACCCCGCCCATGGCTGGGTGCGTTCCACCTGGCAGGCCCAGGACGTCGACGACCGGCTGCCCTTCGGAGAGAACCAATGACTACCGTCCGACTCACCACCGCCCAGGCCCTGGTCCGCTTCCTGGCGAACCAGTACAGCGAGCGCGACGGCCAGGAGCAGCGGCTGATCCCCGGGGTGTGGGGCATCTTCGGGCACGGCAACGTGGCCGGCCTCGGGCAGGCGCTGCTCCAGGCCGCCATCACCCAAGAGGCCGATCTCCCCTACTACTTGGCCCGCAACGAGCAGGGCATGGTGCACGCGTCGGTCGCCTACGCGAAGATGCGCGACCGGCTGGCCACCTTCGCCTGCTCGGCGTCGACCGGGCCCGGCTCGACCAACATGATCACCGGTGCGGCCCTGGCCACCACCAACCGCATCCCGGTGCTCCTGCTGCCGTCCGACATGTTCGCGACCCGCGCCGCCGACCCCGTGCTCCAGCAGCTGGAGGACACCCGGGGCGGGGACGTCACCGTCAACGACGCCTTCCGTGCCGTGTCCAAGTACTTCGACCGGATATCCCGGCCCGAGCAGCTGATCCCGGCCGCCCTCGCCGCGATGCGGGTCCTCACCGACCCGGTGGAGACCGGCGCCGTCACTCTCGCCCTGCCGCAGGACGTGCAGGCGGAGGCGTACGACTGGCCGGTCGCGTTCTTCCGGCGGCGGGTCTGGCATGTCGGCCGCCCGGTGCCGGAACCGCAGGCCGTGCAGCGGGCCGCCGCCCTGCTCCGCAACGCGAGGAAGCCGCTGATCGTGGCCGGGGGTGGTGCCGTCTACTCGGGTGCGGAGACCGCGCTGCGCGCCTTCGCCGAGGCCACCGGCATCCCGGTCGCGGACACCCACGCAGGCAAGGGCGCGGTGCCGTGGGACCACCCTTACGCCGTCGGAGGCCTCGGCTCGACCGGCTCGTACGCCGCCAACGAGCTGGCCCGCGACGCCGATGTGGTCCTCGGTATCGGCACCCGGTACTCCGACTTCACCACCGCGAGCCACACCGTCTTCGGCAACCCGGACGTCACCTTCGTCAACCTCAACGTGGCCCGCCTGGACGCCGTGAAGCACTCGGCGGAGCCGCTGGTGGCCGACGCCCGCCTCGGCATCCAGGCGTTGGCGGGAGCGCTCACGGACTGGGAGGTGGACCAGGAGTACCGCGACAGGACCCGCCAACTCGTCGCCCGTACAAGGGAGATCGAGGAGGAGTGCTTCGCGCCGTCGCGCAACACCGGCGAACTCCCCGCCCAGACCCAGATTCTGGGCGCCCTGAACGACGTACTCGGCGACCGTGACGTCGTGATCAACGCGGCCGGCTCCATGCCCGGCGATCTCCAACAGCTGTGGCGGGCCCGGGATCCGAAGGCCTACCACGTCGAGTACGCGTACTCCTGCATGGGCTACGAGGTCGCCGCCGGCGTCGGCGCGAAGATGGCCGATCCGACGCGGGAGGTCGTCGTACTCGTGGGCGACGGCTCGTATCTGATGATGGCTCAGGAAATCGTGACCATGGTCTCCGAGGGGCTGAAGGTCATCGTCGTCCTGGTGCAGAACCACGGCTTCGCGTCCATCGGGGCGCTGTCGGAGTCGCTCGGCTCGCAGCGGTTCGGCACCAAGTACCGCTACCGGAACGGCGATTCGGGCCAGCTCGACGGCGATGTCCTCCCCGTCGATCTCGCCGCCAACGCCTCCTCGCTCGGCGCGGACGTCCTGCACGCCACCTCCGTCGACGAGTTCCGGGCGGCGATGGAGAAGGCCAAGGCGGCCACACGTACGACCGTCGTGCACGTCGAGAGCGATCTGTACGGGCCGAATCCGCCCGGCCACGGCTGGTGGGACGTCCCCGTCGCCCAGACGTCCGCCCTGGACTCCACCCGCGCCGCGTACGAGACGTACGCCTCCCACAAGCTCGGCCAGCGCCACTACCTGTAAGGACCCCCTCACGTGAAGACCATCAAGCACTGGATCAACGGTTCGCCGGTCGACGCCGTGGACACCGCGCCGGTGTTCAACCCGGCCACCGGCCAGGAGCAGGCCCGGGTCGTGCTCGGCGGTGCCGCCGAGGTCGATGCCGCCGTCGTGGCCGCCACCGCCGCGTTCGAGACCTGGGCGGAGTCGTCGCTCGCGCAGCGCACCCAAGTGATGTTCGCCTTCCGGCAGTTGCTCGTGGAGCACGAGGAGGAGCTGGGCCGGATCATCTCGGCCGAGCACGGCAAGACGGTCGACGACGCGCGCGGTGAGATCACGCGCGGCCGGGAGGTCGTCGAGTTCGCGTGCGGGCTCGGTGATGTGCTCAAGGGGTCCTTCTCGGACCAGGTGTCGCGCGGTGTCGACGTGCACGACTTCCGGCAGCCGCTGGGCGTCGTCGCGGGCATCACTCCTTTCAACTTCCCCGCCATGGTGCCCCTTTGGATGCACCCCATGGCCATCGCCACCGGCAACACCTTCGTCCTGAAGCCGAGCGAGCGCGATCCGTCCGCCGCCAACTTCGTCGCCGAGCTTTACCGGCGGGCCGGACTGCCCGACGGTGTCTTCAACGTGGTGCACGGTGGCAAGGACGCCGTGGACGCGATCCTCGCCCACCCCGGTATCGAGGCGGTGTCCTTCGTCGGGTCGACGCCGATCGCCAAGTACGTGCACGAGCAGGCCACTTCGCACGGCAAGCGGGTGCAGGCCCTCGGCGGCGCGAAGAACCACGCCGTCGTACTCCCGGACGCGGACCTGGAGTTCGCAGCCAACCACATCACGGCGGGCGCCTACGGCTCGGCCGGCGAGCGCTGCATGGCCGTCTCGGTCGCCGTGGCCGTCGGTGACGCCGCCGACTCCCTCGTCGAGGCGCTGGAGCGCAAGGCCCGTGAGATCAAGGTCGGACCCGGTGATGTGCCGGGCACCGAGATGGGGCCGCTCGTCACCAAGGCCTCGCAGGAGCGGGTCGAGAACGCCGTCGGGGTCGCGGCCACCCAGGGCGCAGCCGTCGTCGTGGACGGACGCGGGCTGAAGGTCGACGGCCACGAGGAGGGCTTCTTCACCGGGCCGTCCCTGCTCGACCGGGTCACCACCGAAATGGACGCGTACAAGGAGGAGTTGTTCGGGCCGGTGCTCGCCGTCGTCCGGGTCGACTCGCTCGACGCGGCCATCGACCTGATCAACGCCAATCCGTACGGCAACGGCACCGCCCTGTTCACCGCCAGCGGTGAGGCGGCGCGCCGGTTCCAGCGCCGGGTCAAGATCGGCATGATCGGCATCAACGTGCCCGTGCCGGTGCCGATGTCGTACTACTCCTTCGGCGGCTGGAAGGACTCCCTCATCGGGGACTCCCCCGTCCACGGCCCCGAGGGCATCCGGTTCTACACGCGCCCCAAGGTCGTCACCACGCGCTGGCCGCAGCCCGCCCAGCAGCACCGAGCCGGGTTCAACTTCCCCACTTCCAGCTGAGGTTCCCCCCTCTCGTCTCAACTCTTCCGAAGGGCACCCCCATGACCAAACCCCTCTCCGTCGCGGTGATCGGGGCCGGTATGGCCGGCCGCAGCCACGCCGCCGGGTACCGCAACGTCAACACGGTCTTCGGCGCCGGTCTGCCGCCGGTCCGGCTGGCCGCGATAGCCGACGCCAACGTCGCGCTCGCCGAGGACGCCGCCCGCCGCTACGGGTACGACAAGGCGCTCCCGAGCTGGGAGGCCGTCGCCGAGGACCCCACGATCGACGCCGTCAGCATCGTCGTCGGCAACTCGCTGCACCGCCCGATCGCCGAGGCGCTGGTCGCGGCGGGCAAGCACGTCCTGTGCGAGAAGCCCCTGGCGGGCTCGCTCGACGACGCCCGCGCGATGGTCGAGCTGGAGCGCACCGCCGGTGTCGTGACCGCCGTCGGCTACACCTTCCGCCGCTCCCCCGGCATCGCCGCGATCCGCGAGCACGTACGGCGCGGTGAGCTGGGCGATCTGTCGCTGTTCAGCGGCCGGTACTGGTGCGACTACGCGACCGACCCGAACGGGCCGCTGAGCTGGCGGTTCAAGGGCGGCCCGGGTTCGGGCGCGCTCGGGGACATCGGCTCGCACGTGATCGACGCCGCCGAGTACGTCGCCGGGCCCATCGTCTCGGTGTCCGGTGCCGCGCTGTCGACGCAGATCCCCAAGCGTCCGCTGCCGCTGGGCGCGGTCGTCGGGCACAACGCGGCCCCCGTCTCCGACGAGTTCGGCGAGGTCGAGAACGAGGACACCGCGTCCTTCACGGCCCGCTTCGAGTCCGGGCTCGTCGGCACCTTCTCCGTGACGCGCACCGGCTTCGGGCTGCCCAACGGGCTCGCCTTCGACGTCCTGGGGCTCGGCGGACGGGCCGCGTTCGACCAGCACCGGCCCGCCGAGTACCTCTTCGACGACGCCCAGCCGGACGCCCGTACACGCGGCGCCCGCCAGATCATCGCCGGTCCGCAGCTGCCGTACTTCGCGGGCGGGGTCCCGATGGAGGCGCCGGGTGTGGGCGCCAGCAACGCCGACAACTTCACCTACCAGGCGCGGGCGTTCCTCGACCAGGTCGCGGGCGTCGCCGAACCGCTGCCCGCCTGTGCCGACTTCGCCGACGCGCTGCGGACGATGGAGATCATCCAGGCGGTCGTCGAGTCCTCGCGCAACGGCGGCGCGGCCGTCACGGTTCCGCCCGCCGTCTGACCCTCACCCCAGAAGGAAGAGAACATGGCCCTCAAGCTCGGCGCCTACACCGCCTGTCTGCACGACCGCACGCTCCCCGAGGCCCTCGACATCCTCAAGGAGAACGGTCTGACCTCGGTGGAGGTCAACACCGGTGGGTTCATTCCCTCCCCGCACTGCCCGGTCGACCTGCTGCTGTCCTCGGCCACCGCGCGCGAGGAGTATCTGGCGCTCTTCGCCGAGCGGGGGATGGAGCTGACCGGCCTCAACTGCAACGGCAACCCGCTCAACCCGCTCCCGGGGGTCGGCCCGAAGCATGCCGACGACCTGCGCCGCACGATCCGGCTCGCGGGTCTGCTCGGTGTCCGGCACGTGGTGACCATGTCCGGCACACCGGGCTCCGACCCGGACGCCAAGTACCCGTCCTGGGTGGTGAATCCGTGGGACGGCGTCTACATGGACGTCCTGGACTACCAGTGGGGCGTGGCCGTCGAGTTCTGGCAGGAGATCGACGCACTGGCCCAGGAGAACGACGTCCGGGTCGCCATCGAGATGCACCCGCACAACGTGGTGTTCTCCCCCGTCACCCTCAAGCGGCTCGTCGACGCGGGCGGGCTGACGAACGTCGGCGCGGAGATGGACCCCTCGCACCTGATGTGGCAGGGCATGGACATCGTCGCCTCCATCAAGTGGCTGGGCCCGCTGGTGTTCCACGCCGCCGCGAAGGACGCGACGCTCTGCCCGGGCGCCGACATCCGAGGCGTCCTGGACACGTCGTTCACCCGTGTGCCCGCCGACGCGCCCGGCAAAGTGCCCACCGGCTACGGCTTCTGGTGCAACGCCTGGCCCGAGAACCCGGCGTGGAAGTTCGTCGCCGTGGGGGTCGGCAACGAGGTGCCGTTCTGGACGGAGTTCCTGCGCGCCCTCGCCGAGATCGACCCGGACATGGCCGTGAACATCGAGCACGAGGACGCCGCCTACTCGCAGACCGAGGGCCTCGCCCTGGCCGCGAAGAACCTGCACAGCGCCGCGGCCGGCCTCTGACCCGTCCCACGAACCGTGACCCCGTCCCCGGCAACCGGGGTCCGGGGTCACAGCCGTTGCTCGCTCGTACCACGGTCAGGACGCCGTGCAGCCTCCCAGCACCGGCGCCGTGGTGTTCCCGTTCGTCATCACCGTGAACCCGAAGCTCGTCGAAGTGCCCGCCGCGAGACTGCCGTTGCCGTTCGGCCTCATCGTCATGACGTTGCCGCTGCTGTCCCAGGTGGGTGTGCCGTTCCAGGTCGCGGAGATCTTCTGCGGGGACGTCACGGTGACGGTGGTCGTCCACGTACTGATCGCCGAACCGCCCGCCGTCACCGTCACCTTGCCGTTGAAGCGGTCGCTCCACTCCTCCGCCTTGCCGTACGTCACCGTGCAGCCGGCGCTGCCGCCACCGCCCGAACCCGAGCCGCCCAGCGCGGTCAGTACGGACGTGTACGCGGCCTTCTTGGCGTAGTTGCCGTCGAACAGCAGCGGGGTGCCGCTGGCCCGCCACGAGTACTTGTCGGTGACTCCCCAGACGGTGATCCCCGTGCAGCGCGAGACGGCGAGGCAGGCGTTCACCGCGTTGGCGTAGCTGGTCGCCTGGGCCGATCCCGAGCCTTCGATGTCCAGTTCGGTGATCTGCACGTCGACGCCGAGGTCGGCGAAGCGCTGGAGGTTCGCCCGGTAGTCGGCGGGGACCGGGGAGGCGCTGTTGAAGTGGGACTGGAAGCCGACGCAGTCGATCGGTACTCCGCGTGCCTTGAAGTCCTTGACCAGGTTGTAGACGGCGGTGCTCTTCGCGTTGACGCCGTCGGTGTTGTAGTCGTTGTAACAGAGCTTGGCCGCCGGATCGACGGCACGAGCCGTGCGGAACGCCTCCTCGATGAAGCCGTTGCCGAGCTTGTCCTGGAACGGTGAACTGCGCCTTGCGCCGCTGCTGCCGTCCTGGAACGCCTCGTTGACGACGTCCCAGGAGTGGATCTTGCCCTTGTAGTGCGTCATCACCTGGGTGATGTGGTTGTTCATCGCGGTTCTCAGATCGGCCGCCGCCAATCCCCCCACCCAACTGGGCAGTTGGGAGTGCCAGACCAGAGTGTGGCCGCGGACCTTCATGCCCCGGCTCTGGGCATGGTTCACGATCTGGTCGGCGGCGGTGAAGGTGAAGGAGCCCCGGGTGCTCTCGGTGGCGTCCCACTTCATCTCGTTCTCGGGGGTGACCGAGTTGAACTCGGCGTTGAGCGTGTTCGCGTACGCGGCTTCGCCCAGGTGGTTCGCGGCGACGGCGGCACCGAAGTAGCGGCCCTTCTCCGCCGCGGCGGCGCCGAGGGTGCTCGCGGCACTGGCGGTCCCCGAGAGGGCGGTGAGGCCGGCGGTGGCGAGCAGGGCCGCGAGACCGAGGGTGAGTGCCCCGCGAATTCGAGGGGCGATGGACGTGCGGGTATCCATGGCGTTCCCTTCTTCCGACAACCACTCCGATTACGAAAGTTTCGGAATGGTTTCCGAATGTCCCGCAGAACGTAAAGGCACGGCATGAGGCCGTCAACAGACCGCGCGACAGCGACTCGGCAATGGCTCAGGAACGCCGTCGCTTCGAATGTTTCGAGGAGTTCCCTCAGATCTCCGCACGCGGTGGCGCCGTACTGTTCCGCACGACCAGCCGCGTCGGCACCAGCGTCGTCCCGTGCTCCGTCGCGTCCTGGCGCATCTGCCTCAGTACGCCCTCCACACACAGCCGCCCCACCTCGGCGAAGTCCTGGTGCACGGTGGTCAGCGGCGGCAGGAAGGAACCCGCCTCCGGGATGTCGTCGAAGCCGATCACACTGACGTCCTCGGGCACCCGCCGACCGCTCTCGTGCAGGGCCCGCAGCAGTCCAAGGGCCATCTGGTCGTTGGCCACGAACACCGCCGTGCAGTCCGGCAGTCGGGCGATCCGCAGCCCGGCGTGATAGCCCGACTCGGCCGACCAGTCGCCGCGCACCAACTCCGGCGCGGTCCGTCCCGCCGCGAGGAGTTCGGCGCGCCAGGCGTCGGTGCGGCGCTGTGCCGCGTACGAGCCCTCGGGCCCGGCGAGATGCCAGACCGTGCGATGCCCGAGGTCCAGCAGATGCCGTACGGCGGTCCTGGTGCCGCCCGCCTGGTCGGTGTCGACCACGGTGTAGCGGTCGCCCGCGTCGGAGTCGGCCACGACCACCTGGACGTGCGGCGGCATGGAGAGGGTCGACGCGTCGAGGAGGTGCACTTCGAGGATGACGATGACCGCGTCGACGGCGAGTTCCCCGAGCCGCGAGAAGGCGCCGCGCACCTCGTCCTGCGTCGGCACGGCGACCGGCAGCAGCGTGACCGAGTACCCCTCGTGCGCCGCCGAGGTGGCGATCGCCTCCAGGGTGCGGACGTTGCCGGTGGTGGACAGACCGAACGTGATGACGCCGATGGTGCGGAACTCGCCGCGCTTCAGGGCCCGGGCGGCGCTGTTGGGCCGGTAGCCCAACTCCTTCATGGCGGCGAGGACTTGGCGCCGTGTCTCCTCGTTGACACCGGGGAAACCGTTCGACACCCGGGAGACGGTCTGCGAGGACACGCCGGCGACCCGGGCGACGTCCGCCATGGAGGCGCTCTGCGTGCGGCGGGCGGCCCGCTTCCTGGTGCGTGCGCGAGCCCGCGCCGGCTCCGCCGAGGTGCCGTCAGCTGTGTCCACCGTCAACCCTCGCTGTTCGTTCCACAGTTGCTCCCTACGACCCTTGACCAGCGTCGGGGGAGCGGTGTAGACATGCCGCCATCAGATGTTTACGTAAACATAACAGCCGGTGGGCCTTTTGTGGGGTTCTGGCGGCCAGAGATGTTTACGTAAACATCGGGGCGGCGGCGGACCAGCGCCGGTTCCGAGACGGACGAGCGAGGCACGACAATGACGACCCTAGAACCGCCGGTGGCCGCGAAGCGCGCCCCGGCCCGGCCCGCGGCGAAGAGGGACCGCCGCTCATGGACGGGATGGGGGTTCATAGGCCCGTTCGTCGCGGTGTTCGCCCTCGTATTCCTGGCACCCATCGGGTACTCGATCTACCTCAGCCTGTTCAGGGACCAGCTGATCGGCGGCACCAGCTTCGTCGGCCTGGACAACTACACGGCGGCCCTGAAGGACGACCAGTTCTGGGACTCCCTGACCCGGGTGTCGCTCTTCCTGGTCATCCAGGTGCCGATCATGCTCGGCATCGCCCTGCTGATCGCGCTGGCCCTGGACAGCGGGCGGCTCTACGGCAGGGACTTCTTCCGCATCGCGATCTTCCTGCCGTACGCGGTGCCCGCCGTGGTCGCCACCCTGATGTGGGGCTTCATGTACGGCACCAAGTACGGGCTGGTGGGTGACATCAACAGCGCGTTCGACGTCACGCTGCCCGACCCGCTCTCCAGCGACCTGGTGCTGGCGTCGATCGGCAACATCGTCACCTGGGAGTTCATCGGCTACAACATGCTGATCTTCTACTCCGCACTCCGCGTCATCCCGAACGCGCTCTACGAGGCCGCGGAACTGGACGGCGCCGGGCAGATCCGCGTCATCACCGCCATCAAGCTCCCGGCGATCCGCGGTGCCCTCGTCATCGCGACGATCTTCTCGATCATCGGCAGCTTCCAGCTCTTCAATGAGCCGGCCATCCTGCGGCCGCTGGCGCGCAACGCCATCACGACCGACTTCACCCCGAACTTCTACACGTACTCGCTGTCCTTCAACGGCCAGCAGCACAACTACTCCGCGGCGGTCGCCATCATCATGGGCCTGATCACCATGGTCATCGCCTACGTCGTGCAGCTCCGCGGCATGCGCAAGGGAGCCTGAACCATGAGCAGCTCCGTCACCACCACCTCCCCGGACGCATCCGCGCAGGCCACCGGCGGCACGAAGGGCGCACCCCGGCTGCGCACCCGCAAGAAGCACACCCCCGGCCGCCCCAAGCGCAGCATTCTGCTGACCGTGCTCACCGGTCTGATCCTGGTCTACACGGTCGTGCCCCTGCTCTGGCTGGTCATCAGCGCCACCAAGACCCAGGACGGCCTGGCCAATTCCTCCGGACTCTGGTTCAGCAGCGACTTCGCCCTCTGGCAGAACATCCATGACACGTTCACGTACAACGACGGCATCTTCGTCCGCTGGCTGCTGAACACCCTGCTGTACGTCGTGCTCGGCGCCGGCGGGGCCACCCTGCTGGCGATCCTCGGCGGCTACGCGCTGGCGAAGTTCACCTTCCCCGGCAAGCGCGCCGTGTTCGCCGTGGTCATCGGCGCTGTCGCGGTCCCGGGTACGGCGCTGGCGGTGCCCACCTTCCTGATGTTCAGCAAGATGGGCCTGACCGACACCCCGTGGGCGGTGATCATCCCCTCGCTCGTGTCGCCCTTCGGTCTGTATCTGATGTGGGTGTTCGCGACCGAGGCTATCCCCACCGAACTGATGGAGGCGGCCCGGATCGACGGAGCGGGCGAGGTGCGCACCTTCTTCCAGGTCGCCCTGCCCCTGCTCGCTCCCGGCACCGTGACCGTCCTGCTGTTCACCACGGTCGCGACCTGGAACAACTACTTCCTGCCGCTGATCATGCTCAAGGACCCGAACTGGTATCCGCTGACCCTGGGTCTGGACGCCTGGAACTCCCAGGCGCAGACGATCGGCGGCGACGTCATCTTCAACCTGGTGATCACCGGTTCGCTGCTCACCATCATTCCGCTGATCGTCGCCTTCCTGCTGCTGCAGAAGTACTGGCAGTCCGGCCTCGCCGCCGGAAGCGTCAAGGAGTGACCCTCCCTCAGGCCCCACACCCCCCTCAGCCCCACAGCGTCAACCCTCACCCTGTCCCGCCCACGAAGAAGTGGAAGCACCTCCATGCGTAGAACCACCAGCCGTCTGATGCGCGGCATAACCCTGCTCTCCGTCCTCGCCCTGGGCGCGACCGCCTGTGGCTCCAGCGACGACAGCTCCGACAGCAAGCCGGTCTCCGCCGGTGACATCTCGGCGGCTCTGGAGAAGGGCGGCACGGTCACCGTCTGGGCCTGGGAGCCCACGCTGAAGTCGGTCGCCGCCAACTTCGAGAAGAAGTACCCCAAGGTCAAGATCAACCTGGTGGCCGAGCGCTCCGGCGACAAGCACTACACCGCCCTGTCGAACGCCATCTCGGCGAAGAAGGGTGTCCCGGACGTCGCGCAGGTCGAGTACTTCGCGCTGAGCCAGTACTCGCTCACCAAGGGCCTGACCGACCTGGCCCCCTACGGTGCCGACAAGCTCAAGGCCAAGTACACGCCCGGCCCGTGGAACGCCGTGAGTGACGGCGACAAGGTCTACGGCCTGCCGATGGACTCGGGCCCGATGGCGATGTTCTACAACAAGAAGGTCTTCGACAAGTACAAGATCGCCGTCCCGACCACCTGGGACGAGTACGTCGAGGCGGCCCGCAAGCTGCACGCGGCCGACCCGAAGGTCTACATCGCCAACGACGCCGGCGACGCCGGTTTCACCACCAGCATGCTGTGGCAGGCCGGTTCGCGCCCCTACAAGGTCGACGGCACCAAGGTGGCGATCAACTTCGAGGACGCCGGCGCCAAGAAGTACACGGACACCTGGCAGAAGCTGATCGACGAGAAGCTGCTCGCCCCCATCAACGGCTGGACCGACGACTGGTACAAGGGCCTGGGCGACGGCACCATCGCGACCCTGACCACGGGCGCCTGGATGCCCGCCAACTTCGTCACCGGTGTCCCGCAGGCGGCCGGTCAGTGGCGCGCGGCCCCGATGCCGTCCTGGACCAAGGGCGAGAAGGCCAGCGCGGAGAACGGCGGCAGCTCGCTGGCGCTGCCCGAGCTGGGCAAGAACAAGGAGCTGGCCTACGCGTTCGTCGAGTACGCGAACGCCGGTGACGGTGTGCAGACCCGCGTCGACGAGGGCGCCTTCCCGGCGACCACCGCGCAGCTCCAGGACGCGGCGTTCCAGAGCAAGAAGTTCGACTACTTCGACGGCCAGGAGGCGAACAAGATCTTCGCCGAGTCCGCCGCCAACGTCGCGAGCGACTGGTCGTACCTGCCCTTCCAGCAGTACGCCAACTCGATCTTCAACGACACCGTCGGCAAGGCCTACATCTCCAGCGAGAAGCTCTCCGCCGGTCTGAAGAGCTGGCAGGACGCTTCCATCAAGTACGGCAACGAGCAGGGCTTTACGGTCGAGCAGTAGCAGCAGGGCAGCAGTAACGGCGGTCACGTGTCCGCCGAGCGGTAACAGCCGAGGAGCGGCCGGAAGAGCGTCAACGCCGGCCGCTCCTCGTACCCCCCGTATCCGGAAGGACCACCATGACCTCCGCCTCCCCGTCCCGTCTGCCGTACGGGCCGGACGGTGACTCGCCCCGTCTCGCGTACGGCGCCGACTACAACCCCGAGCAGTGGCCTCGGGAGGTGTGGGAGGAGGACGTACGGCTGATGCGGGAGGCCGGCGTCAACGTCGTCTCGGTGGGGATCTTCTCCTGGGCCCGGATCCAGCCGGACGCGGACACCTGGGACTTCGAGTGGCTCGACGATGTCATGGACCTGTTGCACGAGGGCGGGATCGGCGTCGATCTGGCCACCGCGACCGCGTCCCCGCCGCCCTGGCTGACCACCGCGCACCCGGAGATCCTCCCGGTGACCGCCACCGGCGAGACGGTCTGGCCGGGCGCCCGCCAGCACTGGCGTCCCACCTCCCCGGTCTTCCGCAGCCACGCGCTGGGCCTGGTACGGAAGATGGCGGAACGATACGCCGACCACCCCGCCCTGGTGGCCTGGCACATCTCGAACGAGCTGGGCTGTCACAACATCTACGACTTCTCGGACGACGCGGCCCGCGCCTTCCGCGACTGGCTGCGCGCCCGCTACACCACGCTGGACGCCCTCAACCACGCCTGGGGCACGGCGTTCTGGTCTCAGCGCTACAGCGACTGGGCGCAGATCCTGCCGCCCCGGCTGGCCGGCTCGCACCCGAACCCGACCCAGCAGCTGGACTTCAAGCGCTTCTCCTCGGACGCGCTGAAGGACTATCTGATCGCGGAGCGGGACGTGCTCCGCGAGTTCACGCCCGACGTCCCCATCACCACCAACTTCATGGTGATGGGCGGCACGAAGGGCATGAACTACCCCGACTGGGCGGGCGAGATCGACTTCGTCTCCAACGACCACTACGTCCACCCGGGCCCGCAGGACCGCGACGAGCTGTCCTTCTCCGCCAACCTGACCAGCGGTATCGCGGGCGGGCGCCCGTGGTTCCTGATGGAGCACTCCACCAGCGCGGTCAACTGGCAGCACGTCAACGTGGCCAAGCGGCCGGGCGAGTTGGCCCGCGACTCGCTCCTCCACGTGGCGCACGGCGCCGACGCCGTCTGCTACTTCCAGTGGCGTCAGTCGGCGGCCGGCGCCGAGAAGTACCACTCCGCGATGGTGCCGCACGCGGGCGCCGACAGCGAGGTCTTCCGCGCGGTGACCGCCCTCGGCCGGACCCTGAAGGACCTGGCCCCGATCGCGGGCAGCGAGCGCGAACCGGCCCGCGTCGGGATCGTGTTCGACTGGGACTCCTGGTGGGCGAGCGAGCAGGACTCGCACCCCACGGCCCTGCTCGACTACCGCCAGGAGGGCCTGAACTGGTACTCCGCGCTCCTCTCCCTCGGCATCCGCGCCGACGTCGTCACCACCCGCACCGAGTTCAGCCGCTACGACGTGCTGATCACCCCGGTCCTGCACATGGTCCCGGCGACGCTCGCCAAGGACCTCACGCGGTACGCGGAGACGGGCGGCCATCTGGTCACCACGTACTTCTCCGGTGTCGTCGACGAGAACGACCACATCTGGCTCGGCGGCTACCCGGGCGCCCTGCGCGAGCTGCTCGGCATCCGCGTCGAGGAGTTCGGCCCGCTGCTCGACGGTGAGTCGGTCGAGGTCGACGGCGGCGGTACGGGCACGGTGTGGACCGACCGGATCGACGTAACCGACCCCGAGGTCGAGGTCCTCGCCCACTACCGCTCGGGCGCGTACACGGGCAGGCCGGCCGTCACCCGCCGTACGACAGGCGGGGGTTCGGCGTCGTACGTCTCCACGCGCCTCGGCGCCGACGGCCTCGCGGCGCTGCTGCCGACCCTGCTCGCACCGGCCGGCGTGGACAGCGAGCTGCCCGAACCGGCCCGTGGGCGCGTCGAGTCGACCGTACGACAGGGCGGCGGAAGCCGGTTCCTGTTCCTGGTGAACCGCAGCGAGGAGGAGGTGCCGCTGCCGGGCCTCGACGGCGAGCGGCTGACCGGCGGCACGGACACCGAGGGTGTTCTCGTCCTGGCGCCGAGGGAAGTCGCCGTACTGCGGCAGCCCGCCCACTGAACAACCCCGAACTCCCCTGATCCAAGGGGCACACCGTCGTGCCCCGCCATTCCGTGCGCTCCCGCGTACGGTGTGCGGGCACGGCGGTCCACCGCAGCGACCACATCTGAGTTGGGAGCACACGTTGGCACGCCGTACCCGCACACGACACCTGCTGGGAGTCGTCGGCATCACCGCTCTGGCCACCTCGGCCGCCCTGATCAGCGCGCCCTCGCCGGACGCGCAGGCGGCGGCCGAGGCCGCGGTCCCGTCCGTCACCGTCACCCCCGATCCCTCGTACAGCCAGGAGAAGTTCGAGGGGTGGGGCACCAGTCTGGTCTGGTTCGCCAACGCGACCGGCGACTATCCCCCGGCGATCCGCGAGAAGCTCGCGAAGCTGCTGTTCGGTGACGACGGGCTGGCGCTGAACATCGCCCGCTACAACATCGGCGGTGGCAACGCCCCCGACGTGAAGGACTATCTGCGGGCCGGCGGGGCTGTCGAGGGCTGGTGGAAGGCGCCCGCGGGCACCACCCGCGAGGACACCGACTGGTGGAGCGCCGACGACGCGGCCGACTGGAACCCGAACGCGGACGAAACCCAGCGCTGGTGGGTGGAGCGCATCAAGAAGGACATCACCCACTGGGAGACGTTCAGCAACTCGCCGCCCTGGTTCATGACGGAGAGCGGCTATGTGTCCGGCGGTTTCAACGCCAACACCGACCAGCTGAAGGCGAGTTCGGTCGACGACTTCGCCGCCTACATGGCCGGGGCGACAAAGCGTCTCGAGAAGGCCGAGGGCATCAAGGTCGACACCGTCGACCCGTTCAACGAGCCCAACACCGGCTACTGGAGCACCCGGCTGGGCGCCGACGGGCAGCCGGTCGGCGGCCGTCAGGAGGGCGCGCACATCGGCCCCGCGCTCCAGGAGAAGGTCCTGGCCGCACTGGCACCCGAGCTGAAGAAGGCCAAGGTCAAGGCCGAGATCTCGGCGATGGACGAGACCAACCCGTCGATCTTCGCCAACAACTGGAACTCGTACTCGCAGACGTCCAAGGACCTCGTCGACCAGATGAACGTCCACACCTACGGCACCGGGCAGCGCACCACCGTGCGCGACCTCGCCAAGGCGGCCGACAAGCCGCTGTGGATGAGCGAGGTCGAGGGCGACTGGGGCGACGGCCAGAGCTTCACGGACATGCGGCCGGGTCTCGGGCTCGCCCAGCAGATCGTGAACGACCTGCGTGAACTGGAGCCCTCCGCCTGGGTGTTCTGGCAGCCGGTCGAGGACTACGACAACATGAAGCCGGGCGGCGAGTCCGCCAAGGGCGGCAACTGGGGCAGCATCCAGCTGTCGTTCAGCTGCAAGTCCACGGACACGCTGGAGTCCTGCCCGATCTACACGAACACCAAGTTCGACACCGCCCGCAACTTCACGCACTTCATCAAGCCGGGCGACAAGCTGATCAAGGTGGACGACACCTCCAGCGCCGCCGCTGTGACCAAGGACGGCAAGGGCGCCTCGCTCGTCCACGTCAACAGCACCACCGCGGCCCGTGACGTCACCATCGACCTGTCCAGGTTCCGCACGATCAAGGGCAACGCGACCGTCACGCCGACCGTGACCAGCGCCGACGGCAAGCTTCAGCAGCAGGCCCCGGTCAAGGTCGTCGACGGCAAGGCGACGTACACCGTCCCCGCCCAGTCCGTGACCTCCTTCGCGATCAAGGGTGTCTCGGGCGTCGCGAAGAACGCCGGCCTGTTCACCAAGGGCCACTCCTACACGCTGACCGGTGTGCAGAGCGGCAAGGCGGTGACCGTCGCGGCCAACGGTACGAACCTGGTCATCGGCTCGGCCAACGGCACGGTCGCGCAGGACTGGCAGCTCGACGCCCGCCACGGCGACAAGGGCGCCCGCCAGCGGTACGTGTTCGCCAACCCGGCCGAGGGCAAGCGACTCGCCGTCCGCGACAACGTCCCCGTGGTGGAGCCCGACACGGGCGAGCGCGATCCGGCCACCGAGTGGGTCATGTCGACCACCGGTGACGGCACGTGGACCCTGGTCAACTGGGCCACCGGCCGCCTTCTGGAGGTCGGCGGCCAGGCCACCAACGAGGGTGCCGCCGTCACGACATGGCAGGCAAACTCCGGCTCGAACCAGCGCTGGCGGGTCACGGACGTGACCGACCGGAGCTGATCCGGCAGTTCGAATTCGTATACGAAGGCCGTCTCTCCGTACGGGGAGGCGGCCTTCCGCGTGTCCAGGGCGTCGGAGGCCGCCCGCAACCCTCTCGCAACGTCGTACGGAGTTCACTGAGCCCGTGGACACGCCCGAGAAGAGCCCGCGCGTCGAACTGACCCCCGCCGCCACCGATCTGCTGCGGCGGCTGCACGCGATGCACGGCCCGCTGATGTTCCACCAGTCCGGCGGCTGCTGCGACGGCAGTGCGCCCATGTGCTATCCGGAGGGCGAGTTCCGGACCGGCGGTTCGGACATCCAGCTCGCCGAACTGACGGTCGAGGGTGTCGCCGAACCGGTGACGTTCTGGATGTCGCGCAGCCAGTTCGAGGTCTGGAGCCACACCCGCCTCATCGTGGACGTCGTACCCGGCCGGGGCAGTGGTTTCTCACTGGAGGCACCCGAAGGAGTGCGTTTTCTGATCCGTTCCCGTGTAGTCGACGGATAGCCCCCGCAAGCCCCCCGCACGGCTCATCGTCATCTGGTGCACTTCCCCTGCGTCCTGGGACAGTTGACGAGACATCAGGGGGGTCTGAATGCGTGGAAGCGGACGGTTCAGAACGGGCAGAACAGCACTCTCACTAGTCGCGGCACTCGGAACGCTGGCCGGCGCGGCCCTGATCGGGGCGGCACCGGCCAGCGGTGCGCCGAGTGCCGTTCAGATCGCGCCGGGCGTGCGCTATACACAGTTCGACATCTCGGCGGCCAAGGGGCTGACCCACGCCCATCTGCTGAGCGTCGACCTCGCCAACGCGCGGGTCCGGCTCAACCTCCTCTACCCGGGCGCGGTGGCGGCACGGTCCGCCGTGTCGAAACTGGCCAACGCCAAGGGCGCCGTCGCGGGCGTCAACGGCGACTTCTTCAACATCAGCGAGGTCCAGCATCCCGGGGTCGCGACCACCGGCGCGTCCGTGGGCCCCGCCATCGCGAGCGGTGTGGTCCTCAAGGCGGCGGTGCCGAAGGGCCAGCGCTTCGGCCCCGCGATGCCGCCCGGGGTCACCACCAGGGCCGTTCTCGGCGTGGGCACCGACCGGAAGGCCCGGCTGGACACCCTCACCCTGACGGGCAGCGTCGGTACGCCCGTGGGACGGTTCACTCTCGGCGGGCTCAACCAGTACGCGCTACCGGTGGGTTCCATCGGCGCGTTCACCCCGGCCTGGGGCAGCGTCTCCCGGGCGCGGGCGGTGTGCGGCACGGACACCAACCGGGCCGCGCCGTGCAGCACGGACACGTACGAGGTGACGGTGCGGCGCGGCAAGGTCGTACGGATGGCGAACTCCCCCGGCAAGGGGGCCATCGCCGCCAACACCACGGTCCTCGTGGGCCGGGAGGCGGGCGCGCAGCAGCTGCGGAAGCTGTTCGTCGGTGCGAAGGTCACGGTCAAGAGCGGTCTCGTGGCCGCTACGAGCAGTGTCCCGTACCGCTTCGCGCTCGGCGGCTACCCGGTGCTGAAGGGCGGCCAGCCGTTGGCCGGCCTCGACTCCACCACCTCCGCCGTGCGCACCGCGGCGGGCATCGCGAACGGCGGGCGCAAGCTGCTGCTGCTCGCGGTGGACGGTGCGGCCAAGTACCGCAGCGGCCTGACGGTCGCCGAAGTCGCCGCCACCATGCGGAAGTTGGGCTCGGTCGACGCCTTCAACCTGGACGGCGGCGGCTCCACGACCCTCGTCGCCAGAGCACCGGGAGCGAGCAGGGCCACGGTACGCAACCATCCGACGGGCGGCGCCGAACGGCCCGTCCCGAACGCGATCGGAGTCTTCACCACGTCCTGAACGACGTCCTGACGTCAGGGTCTGAGGCTGCTCACCATGTCGGCCGTGGCCGTGATCCCGCTGTGGATGGTCGGTGCCACGTTCGTACCGGCCAGAAGGAAGCCGAGCAGGACACAGACCACGGCATGACTGGGCTTCAGCGCCCCGTTGCGCAGGAAGACCACCGCCAGGATCAGGAGCAGCACCACCGCAGAGATGGAAATGGCCATCGTCAACCTCCTCCGCCACGCGCACTTCGCGGCTTTCGGCCGCAAGTGTGGCGTAGCGGAGGGTTCGTCCGTGCGGCTGACATGACGGCCGAACGTGTGGTCTCTGGCAAGTCCTACGGCGTCCCGTTCGCGTCGAGGAACGCTTCGAGCCCCGCCAGGTCGTCCGTGTTGAGGTAGTCGACGCCGGCGGCGAGGAGTTCGCCCCACAGCGCGTCCCGGGCGGGTCCGGCCACATCGGGCGTGGCCCAGAAGCGCACCTGCTGCCCGCGCTTGTGGGCCGTCGAGACGATGCCGTTCAGCTTGGCGCGTTCGGCGTCGGGGAACGTACCGACGCCGAGCCAGGTGAAGTTGAGCGTCCAGTTGTCGGAGATCAGCGGCACGAAAGAGGCGGGCGCCGAGGTGCCGAGGTCGGCGAGCCGCCCGTCGTAGAAGGCCCGGCGTACGCTCTGGGCCTCCATGGGCACCCGGGCGGCACGGTCGCCGGAGATCACGGCGGTGACCGGCCCGGGGTGGACACGGCCGTGGGCGTACGTCGTGAACAGGCTCCGATAGCGGCGGAGATGGCGGTCGAGTTCGAGATACGTCGACGAGCCCTCGGTCTTGATGTCGATGAGGAGCTGGAGCGGCCGACGGTAACCCCGGTACACGGAACCGTGGTTGGCCTTGACACGGGCGGCGAGGGTGTCGAGGTAGAGGGATTCGAGGGTGCGGGCCGGGTCGAGGTCCTGGGGGTCGTGGGCGACGAGGAGCTGGTCGCCCACGAGGTAGATGTCGGCCTCGACGCTGCCGAAGCGGTGGTCGAGGGCGTCGAGGAGGGGACGGGGGTGCTCGTAGTCGTTGTGGGCGTGCGCGCGCCACAACGGGCGCGGACCGTACGTCGATTCGCCCGCGAGGGCACGCGCGGCGGGCAGGGCGACGGTGCCCAGGACTGCGGCACCGAAGGCGGTGAGCGCTCTGCGACGGGTGGTGAGGGCCATGCGCTGCCTCCCTGGCTGGAGTTCATGTGGGGCTGACTCTGGAGCTGGGGCCGAGGTATGAAGCCTCCGCGAGTATGAGGGGCGGGCGGGGCTCAGCAGCAGGCCCTGGCAAGGGAGTTGGCCGGACTGCCGCTGTGTGTTCACCGCTGACTCTGCGTGTTCATTTCACCGCCGCTCCGCACACGAAAAAGCCCGCCCCCGGACAGGGGCGGGCTTTCGCGGACGTACGAGGGTTACGTCAGGGGGCGCGCAGGTCGACCAGTTCGGCGAGGGCGGCGCGGTGGCCGCCCGCGGTGCCGTAGGCGATCGAGTCGGCCTTGGCGCGCTTGAGGCAGAGGTGGGCCGGGTGCTCCCAGGTCATACCGATCCCGCCATGCAGCTGGAGCGCCTCCTCGGCCGCACGGACGGCGACGGGGGCCGCGTAGGACTGGGCGACGGCGACCGCGACGTCGGTGTCCGCACTGCCGGTGGCGAGGGCGTCCGCGGCACCCCGGGCGGCGGCGCGCAGGCTGACGACCTCCAGCCAGAGCTGGGCCAGCCGGTGCTTGACGGCCTGGAAGCCGCCGACGGGCCGGTTGAACTGCTTGCGGTCCTTCAGATAGCGCACGGTCTCGGTCAACGCCCAGTCGGCGAGCCCGAGTTGCTCGGAGGCGAGCAGTCCGGCCCCGGCCCGCAGCGCACGTCGTACGGCGGGTTCGGCGTCGCCCAGCAGCCGGGCCGAGGCGCCGTCGAGGACGACGGTGGCGACCGGCCGGGTGAGGTCGAAGGAGACCTGTGGGGTGACGGTGACAGCATCCGAGCCGGTGTCCACGGCGTACAGCCCACCGTCGTCGGCCGGAACCAGCAGCACATCGGCGACCGCCGCGTCCGCGATGCCGGTCAACTCGCCGTGCAGCAGGCCGCCTTCGTGGGCGACGACCTTGTAGGCGCCGCCGGGAGCCACGTCCAGCGCGACGGCGAGGGCGCCGATCGTACGGCCGGAGGCGAGCGCGGTGAGCAGTTCACCGGCCGCGTCGCCCGTACCGGCCAGCAGCGCTTCCGTGGCGACGACGGCACTGGTCAGATACGGAACGGGGGCGACGGCACGCCCCAACTCCTCCAGCACGACGGCGACTTCACGGTGCGAGGCCCCCTGGCCGCCCTGTGCCTCGGGCACCAGAAGACCAGCCAGCCCCATGCCTTCGGCGAGGGACTTCCACAGGGAGAGGTCGTGCGGGGCGTCCGTCTCCATGCGGGTGATGACGCCGGCGGAGTCGCAGTGGTCGGTGAGCAGATCCCGGACGGCGGCGCGCAGCGCCTCTTCCTCCTCCGAGTACAGAAGATCGGTCATCGGGCGAGGTCCTTCCAGGCGACGTCCTTGTCGGTGCGCGGCTCACTGGGCAGACCCAGGACACGCTCGGCGACGATGTTCAGCAGGACCTCGCTGGTCCCGCCCTCGATGCTGTTGCCCTTGGAGCGGAGGTAGCGGTATCCGGCGTCACGGCCGACGAAGTCGACCAGTTCGGGCCGGCGCATGGTCCAGTCCTCGTACAACAGGCCTTCCTCGCCGAGGAGTTCGACCTCCAGGCCGCTGATCTCCTGGTTGAGGCGGGCGAACGCGAGCTTCATGCCGGCGCCCTCGGGGCCGGGCTGTCCCGCGACGAGCTGCTGCCGCAGCCGCTCACCGGCGAGCCGGGCGACCTCGGCGTCGACCCACAGCTTGAGCAGCCGCTGATGCAGATCGTGGGTGCGCAGCTCGGGCCGTTCGCGCCAGGTCTTGGCGACCGGCCCGATCATGCCCCCCTCGCGGGGCAGTCGCATACCGCCGATGGCCACGCGCTCGTTGTTCAGCGTGGTCTGCGCGACCCGCCAGCCGTCGCCGATCTCGCCGAGACGATGGGCGTCCGGGATACGGACGTCGGTGAGGAACACCTCGTTGAACTCGGCCTCACCGGTGACCTGCCGCAGCGGCCGCACTTCGACGCCTGGGTCGGTCATGTCGCAGACGAAGTACGTAATGCCCTTGTGCTTGGGCACGTCGGGGTCGGTGCGCGCGATGAGGATCGCCCAGCGGGCGAGATGGGCGCTGGAGGTCCACACCTTCTGCCCGTTGACGATCCAGTCGTCCCCCGACCGGACGGCCCGCGTACCCAGCGCGGCGAGGTCGGAACCAGCCCCCGGCTCGCTGAACAGCTGGCACCAGACCTCCTCCCCCACCCACAACGGCCGCAGGAACCGCCGCTTCTGCTCCTCGGTACCGAAGCCGAGGATGGTGGGCGCGGCCATGCCCAGCCCGATGCCGATGCGCCGCGGATCGTTGTCGGGAGCACCCGCGGCCTCCAACTCGGCGTCCACGACGGCCTGGAGGGAACGCGGCGCACCGAGCCCGCCCAGCCCCTCCGGGTAGTGCACCCAGGCGAGCCCGGCGTCGAACCGGGCCTTGAGGAAGTCGAGCCGATCGGTACTGGCGGGCGGATGAGCGGCCAGCAACTCCTTGGTGAGCCGGGTGAGTTCAGTGGCGTCGACGACGGTCATGCGGCGGCTCCGTTCTCCGGGGAGGGCAGGGCGGGCAGCACGGCGACCCGGCCGGTGGTGACACCGTCGGCGACGCGCTGCACGGCGGCGGAGGCCCCGCTCAGCGGCACGCGCTCGCTCACCAGCGGCTTGATGGCGCCCCGGGCGGCCAGCTCGGTGAGCTGCTCGTGGCAGTGCTGGACCAGCTTGGGGTTCTTGGTGTTGTACAGCCCCCAGTGCAGCCCGAGGATCGAGTAGTTCTTCACGAGGGCGTGGTTGAGCGCGGGGCTGGGAATGCCCCCACTGGCGAACCCGACAACGACGATCCGCCCCTCGAAGGCGACGACCTTGGTGGACTGGGTGTAGGCGTCCCCGCCGACGGGGTCGTAGACGACATCGACGCCCCGCCCCCCAGTGGCTTCCTTCACTGCCCCGACGACGTTCTCCGTACGCCGGTCGATGACGACGTCACAGCCCAACTCCCGCGCCACGGACACCTTTTCGGCCCCGCCGACGACACCGATGACGGTGGCTCCGGCGGCCTTCCCGAGCTGTACGGCGGCGCTGCCGACCCCACCCGCGGCGGCGTGCACGAGCAGCGTCTCACCGGCCTCCAGGGCGGCCCGCCGATGCAGCCCGAACCAGCCGGTCTGATACCCGATGAGGAGGGAGGCGGCCTCGGCGTCGTCAAGCGACTCAGGGGCGGCGAACAGCCCACGGGGATCCGCCACCACATACTCGGCGAACCCGCCGAAGGGCAGCACAGGATTCCCGATCACCCGGCGCCCGTCCTCGGTCTCACCGCAGATCTCCACCCCGGGGGTGAACGGCAGCGGCGGCCTGACCTGGTACTCCCCACGGCACATCAGCACGTCCGGGAAGTTGATGGTCGCGGCCCGCACCTTCAGCAGCACCTGGCCCTCACCGGGCACCGGCCGCTCCACCTCACCGAGGACCATCGCCTCGCTCGGCTCACCGTTCTGGTGCACTTGCCATGCCTGCATGGGGGCCTCCACGGAACTGCGCTCGTCCTGTTCACCTGACCGGGCTCGATCGCATACTAAGCGGTCGCTTGCACATCAGGGAACCGTCGGGACCGGGTCCTGAACAGTCGCGTACGTCACGACCGCGAACCCTTCGAACGGGCCGGCCGCGCCCGTACGTGCATCCGCTCCCCCTGCGGCCCGAACAGGCTGAGAAACTCCGCGGGCCCCTCCCCCACCGTCCCGAACCAGTGCGGCACCCGCGTGTCGAACTCGGCGGCCTCCCCCGCCCCAAGCACCACATCATGTTCTCCGAGCACCAGCCGCAGCCGCCCCGACAGCACGTACACCCACTCGTACCCCTCGTGCGTACGAGGCTCGGGCTCTTCATTGCCCGCCGGCAGGATCACCTTGAACGCCTGGAGCCCGCCAGGCTGCCGGGTCAACGGAAGATACGTCCGCCCGTGCCGCACGATCGGCTTGGCCCGCACGCGGGGGTCGTCGACGGCAGGGGCCCCGACCAGTTCGTCGAGCGCGACGCGATGGGCACGCGCGATCGGCAGGAGAAGCTCCAGGCTGGGCTTCCGCAGCCCGGATTCCAGCCGCGACAACGTACTGACGGAGATCCCGGTGGTGGCCGACAGCCCGGCCAGCGTCGCCCCCCGCTCCTTGCGGATCCGCCGCAGGCGGGGGCCCACCTCGGCAAGGACATGGCCGGTGTCGTCGCTCGTCTCATCCACACGCGTCTCATCCACGCCTCCATTGCAGTTTCGGCAAAGATGTTTGTCAATGCGGCAGCGGACGGGCGACGGTCGTGGTGGAGGTGGTCACCATGACCCAGCAGCACGAGAGCGAGTCGTACGAGGTCGTCGTCATCGGAGGCGGCGCGGCGGGACTGTCGGCGGCACTGATCCTGGGCCGGGCCCGCGTTCGCACCCTCGTCATCGACGCGGGCGAGCCGCGCAACGCGCCGGCGGCGCACATGCAGGGCTATCTGACCCGGGACGGCATGGCGCCGGCCGAGTTCCTGGCGGTGGGGCGGGCTGAGGTCGCGGGGTACGGGGTGGAGCTGGTGGAGGACAGGGTGGTGGGCGTGGCCAAGGGCGAGGACTTCACGGTGACCCTGGCGAGCGGGGACCGGACTGTGCGCGCCCGGCGGCTCGTCGTCGCGACGGGCCTGCGGGACGAACTCCCCGCGGTACCGGGCGTGGCCGAGCGCTTCGGGCGGGATGTGCTGCACTGCCCCTTCTGCCATGGCTGGGAGGTACGGGACCGGGCGTTCGGGGTGCTGGCCTCGACGCCGGCGAGCGTGCATCAGGCGTTGCTGGTGGCTCGGTGGTCGAAGGACGTGACGCTGTTCCTGCACACAGTGCGGGAGGAGGAGTTGACGGAGGAGGACCGGCGCAGGCTGGACGGGGCGGGCGTGACGGTGGTCCCGGGTGAGGTGGAGTCCCTGGCGACGGACGCGGACCGTCTGTCCGGGGTCCGCCTGACGAACGGCACGACGTACGCCCGCGAGACGGTGTTCGTCGCGCCACGGCCCGTCCCGCGCAACGTCCTGTTCGAGTCGTTGGGCGCAGAACTGACGGAGACGCCGTTCGGTGTGTATCCGAAGGTGGACGCGACGGGCCTGACGACCGTGCCGGGTGTCTGGGCGGCGGGCAACGCGATCGGATTCGGGGAGCAGGTGATCCATGCGGCGAGCGGGGGTTACCGCGCGGCGACGGCGATCGTGGCGGACCTGGTGTTCGGGTAGGTTTCCTCGCCCCCGCCGCCCCTACCCGTCCCATCCTCGGGGGCTCCGCCCCCGAACCCCCTTTGTCCTCAAACGCCGGACGGGCTGACAAACCAGCCCGTCCGGCGTTTGAGGACGAGGCCGTTCAGGCCGAAAGGGGGGTCTGGGGGCGCAGCCCCCAGGGATGGGAACGGGTAGGGGCGGCGGGGGCGAAACAAAGCCGTCCAGGTGTGAACCCGCCACCCCCGTTGCACCATGGCTCCATGCTGCTCACCCGGCTGACCCACGTCTCCCAGGAAGTCGCCGCCACCTCCGCCCGCACCCGCAAGATCACCCTGCTCGCCGAACTCTTCCGGGACGCCGCCCCAGACGACGTCCCCATCGTCATCCCCTACCTCGCGGGACGCCTCCCGCAGGGACGCCTAGGCATCGGCTGGAAGATGCTGGACCAGCAAATCCCCGGCGCCACCGACCCCTCCCTCACCGTCCGAGACGTCGACGCCCGGCTCACAGCCATCGGCACCGTCACCGGCCCCGGCTCGCAGGCCGAACGCAAACGCCTGGTCGGCGAGCTGCTGGCCGCGGCCACCCCGGACGAGCAGCGCTTCCTGTTCGGGCTCATCACCGGCGAGGTGAGGCAGGGCGCACTCGACGCGGTCGCCGTCGAAGGGCTGGCGGTCGCCACCGACGCACCGCCCGCGGACGTACGGCGGGCCGTGATGCTCGCGGGCGCCATCCAACCCGTCGCGCAAGCCCTTCTCACCGAAGGAGCACCAGCCCTCGCCCGCTTCCGCCTCACCGTCGGCCGCCCCGTCCAGCCCATGCTCGCCCACAGCGCCACCTCGATCGCAGAAGCCGTGGACAAACTCGGCGCCTGTGCCGTGGAGGAGAAGCTGGACGGCATCCGCGTCCAGGTCCACCGCGACGGCGACGACATACGCCTCTACACCCGCACTCTCGACGACATCACCGACAGACTCCCCGAAGTGACCGCCGCCGCACGGACGTTGAGAGGCGAGCGGTTCATCCTGGACGGTGAGGTCATCGCCCTCGACGCCGCCGGACGGCCACGCTCCTTCCAGGAGACCGCCGGCCGCGTCGGCTCACGCGTGGACGTGACGACGGCGGCTCGGGAGACCCCCGTCTCCCCCGTCTTCTTCGACGCCCTCTCGATCGACGGCCACGACCTCCTCGACCTCCCCTTCGCCGAACGGCACACCGCGCTGGCCCGCCTCGTCCCCGAGCCGATGCGTGTAGGGCGCCTGCTCACAGGCGGCCCGGCGGACATCCCCGCCGCCGAGAAGTTCCTGGCCGACACCCTCGCGCGCGGCCACGAGGGTGTCGTGGTCAAAGCCCTCGACGCCCCCTACAGCGCGGGCCGGCGCGGTGCCTCCTGGCTGAAGGTGAAACCCGTCCACACACTCGACCTGGTCGTCCTGGCCGCCGAGTGGGGCCACGGCCGCCGTACCGGCAAGCTCTCCAACCTCCACCTCGGCGCCCGCTACCCCGACGGGACCTTCGCCATGCTCGGCAAGACCTTCAAGGGCATGACCGACGCGATGCTGACCTGGCAGACGGAGCGGCTCCAGGCGCTGGCGGTGTCGGACGACGGCTGGGTGGTGACCGTACGGCCGGAACTGGTCGTGGAGATCGCGTACGACGGTCTCCAGCGCTCCACCCGTTACCCAGCCGGCGTCACCCTCCGCTTCGCCCGCGTGATCCGCTACCGCGAGGACAAGACCCCGGCCGAGGCCGACACCGTACAGACCCTGCTGGCCGCGCATCCGGAGGCGACAAAGTGACAGCGAGGGCGAAGGCGAACGGGAAGCGCAGCGCCGGACTGTTGCTGTTCCGGCTGGCCGTGCCCGATGCCGTGCCGGAGGTGCTGCTCGGGCACATGGGCGGGCCCTTCTTCGCCCGCCGCGATGCCGGGGCCTGGACGATCCCCAAGGGTGAGTACGTGGATGGGGAGACCGCCTGGGACGCGGCGCGGCGCGAGTTCGAGGAGGAACTGGGGCTGGCGCCGCCGGACGGCGAGGCCGTGCCGCTGGGTGACGTACGGCAGGCCGGTGGGAAGGTCGTCACGGCGTGGGCGATCGAGGCCGATCTCGATCCGGCCGCTGTCGTGCCGGGCACGTTCCGGATGGAGTGGCCCAGGGGGTCGGGGCGGGAGCAGGAGTTTCCCGAGCTGGACCGGGTCCAGTGGTTCACGATGGAGCGGGCGCGGGCCGTGATCGTGTCGGCCCAGACCGGGTTTCTGGACCGGCTGGCGGAGCACTCGGGACGTTGAGAGACCGTGCCGGTGGTCGGCGTACACGTTGCGGGGGCCATCGCCGCGCGGGAAGGTCGAAGGACAGCCCTCAGGCAGGAGACCAGCATGCCCATCGCGACGGTGAACCCGGCGAACGGCGAGACCATCAAGACGTACGAGGCCATGGGCGGGGAGGAGATCGAGCGCAGGCTCGCGACCGCCGAGGCGGCCTTCCGTACGCACCGCACGACCGGCTTCGCCGAGCGCGCCCGGCTGCTGCACCGGGCCGCCGACCTGCTCGACGAGGACCGGGACGACATCGCCCGCACCATGACGGTCGAGATGGGCAAGCCGGTCACCCAGGCCCGCGCGGAGGCCGCGAAGTGCGCGAAGGCGATGCGCTGGTACGCCGACCACGCCGAGGGGCTGCTTGCCGACGAAGTGCCCGCCGAGGCCGACGTCAAGGACTCCGGTGCTTCCCGGGCCCTGGTCCGCTACCGTCCGCTCGGGCCGGTGCTCGCGGTGATGCCTTGGAACTTCCCGCTCTGGCAGGTGATCCGCTTCGCGGCGCCGGCGCTGATGGCGGGCAACGTGGGTTTGCTCAAGCACGCATCGAACGTGCCGCAGACAGCCCTGTATCTGGAGGACCTGTTCCGCCGGGCGGGCTTCCCCGAGGGCTGCTTCCAGACGCTGCTGATCGGGTCGGGCGCGGTGGAGGAGATCCTGCGTGACCCCCGCGTACGGGCGGCCACGCTCACCGGGAGCGAGCCCGCCGGGCGCGCGGTGGCGGCCGTCGCCGGGGACGAGGTCAAGAAGACGGTGCTGGAGCTGGGCGGCAGCGACCCGTACATCGTCCTGGCGTCCGCCGATGTCGACCGGGCGGCGCAGGTCGCGGTGACTGCGCGTGTGCAGAACAACGGTCAGTCGTGCATCGCCGCCAAGCGGTTCATCGTCCACGCGGACGTCTTCGACGCGTTCGCGGAACGCTTCTCGACGGCCATGGCCGCGCTGAAGGTCGGCGATCCGCTGGCCGAGGACACTCAGGTCGGTCCGCTCGCGAGCGAGCAGGGACGCGATGACCTGGAGTCGCTGGTCGACGAGGCCGTGGAGAGCGGCGCGACGGTTCTGTGCGGAGGCGAACGTCCCGAGGGCTTCACGGACCACGGCTGGTACTACGCGCCGACCGTCCTCGCCGACATCACGACCGAGATGCGCATTCACCAGGAGGAGACATTCGGCCCGGTCGCGACGCTCTACCGGGCGGCCGATCTGGAGGAGGCGTTGGCGATCGCCAACGACACACCTTTCGGGCTGAGTTCGAATGTCTGGACCCGGGACGAGGCCGAGGTGGACCGTCTCGTACGGGATCTTGACGCGGGCGGTGTGTTCGTCAACGGGATGACCGCGTCCCACCCGGCGTTCCCGTTCGGCGGGGTGAAGCGGTCCGGGTACGGGCGTGAACTGTCGGGACACGGAATCCGCGAGTTCTGCAACATCACGACGGTATGGCACGGAGCGTGAGCGTTCCGCGGCTACGATCCCCCCTGTGAACCGCGAAGTGACTCTGCCTCTGATCGTCGACGACCGCGGCACGTTGCAGGTGGCCGCCTCCGACGTCAGCAAACTGCTGCGCACGGTCGGGGGTCGCTGGCTGCATCTCGTGGAAGCGGGCCAGGACAACCTCGACGAGGACACGGTGGCCGCCCTGACGATCGAACTGGCCAAACTGGCCGACCGAATCGACGTGGCCTGCATCGCGCACAGCAGCGGCAGCGCATCGGGGTAACTTCTGATGCCGGTGAGGGGTCCCGCCTAGGGGCGCGGGGAACTGCGCGACCAGCCCCCACGGCCCGCAGCCGACGAACTACCGAATCGGCATCCCGGACAAGGTCCGAGCAATCACCAACCGCTGAATCTCACTCGTACCCTCAAAGATCGTGTAGATCGCCGCATCCCGGTGCATCCGCTCGACGGGATACTCCCGGGTGTAGCCATTACCCCCGAGTATCTGAATCGCCTGCCCAGTAACCTTCTTCGCCGTCTCACTCGCGAACAGCTTCGACATCGACCCCTCCGCCGCGGTGAACGGCTTCCCATTGATCGCCATCCACGACGCCCGCCACGTCAGCAGCCGCGCCGCGTCGATGGACGTACGCATGTCGGCGAGCTGGAAGGCGACCCCCTGGTTGTCGATGATCGGGCGCCCGAACTGCTCCCGGGTCTTCGCGTAGTCGAGCGCGACCTCGTACGCGGCCCGGGCGGTACCGACCGCCATCGCCGCCACGGCGGGGCGGCTCGCCTCGAACGTCGCCATCGCCGCGTTCTTCACCCGCTCACCGCCGGACTTCGCCCGCTCACGGGCCCGTGCCAGGCGCTCGTCGAGCTTCTGCTTGCCACCGAGGAGGCAGGAGCCCGGGATGCGGACGTTCTCCAGGACGACCTCGGCGGTGTGCGAGGCGCGGATGCCGTGCTTCTTGAACTTCTGGCCCTGGGACAGGCCGGGGGTGTTCGGCGGGACGATGAAGGAGGCATGGCCCTTGGAGCCCAGTTCGGCGTCGACGACGGCCACGACGACGTGGACGTTGGCTATGCCGCCGTTGGTCGCCCAGGTCTTCGTGCCGTTGAGGACCCACTCGTCCTTGGCCTCGTCGTACACGGCACGGGTACGCATGGAGGCGACGTCGGAGCCGGCGTCGGGCTCGGAGGAGCAGAAGGCGGCGACCTTGACATCGTTGGCGTCGCCGTACATCTGCGGGATCCAGGTGCCGATCTGCTCCTCGGTGCCGTTGGCGAGGACGCCCACGGCGGCGAGGCCGGTGCCCACGATGGAGAGGGCGATGCCCGCGTCGCCCCAGAAGAGTTCCTCCATGGCCATCGGGATGCCGAGGCCGGTGGGGTCGAAGTACTGCTGGGCGTAGAAGTCCAGGGAGTAGATGCCGACCTTCGCGGCCTCCTGGATCACCGGCCAGGGGGTCTCCTCGCGCTCGTCCCATTCGGCGGCGGCGGGCCGGATCACATCGGCGGCGAAACCGTGGAGCCAGTCGCGAACCTCCTTCTGTTCGTCGTTGAGCTCCATGGTGAATTCGGCCATGACCCCTCCAGTGCTGCACTAGCATGTTACCTGCGGTAACTGGAGTCTGTTACCCGTCGGTAGGAAAAGTCAACTCCCGGACCACGGTCGGCAGCCCGTTCGATGGGCATCGACCGATGAGTGTTAGTTTGCGCAGGCGGCACCGATATCAGCACGGGGTGGGGAGAGACCATGGATTCCACGCAGCAGACCGATCAACAGCGGTCGGCCGACCGCCGTCGGCGCGAGCTGCTGGAGGCCGCGGACCGGGTGGTGCTGCGCGACGGACCCGGCGCCTCGATGAACGCCATCGCCGCCGAGGCGGGCATCACCAAGCCCATTCTCTACCGGCACTTCGGTGACAAGGGCGGACTCTACGCCGCCTTGGCCAAGCGGCACACCGACGCGCTGCTGGACTCGCTGCGGGCCGCGCTGGATGCTCCGGCGGAGCGGCGTGAGCGGGTGGAGGCGACGTTGGACACCTACCTCGCGGCGATCGAGGCGCGGCCTCAGGTGTACCGGTTCCTGATGCACCCCGCGGACGGGGTGTCACCCGGCGATCCCGGGTTCGATGTGCGGAAGCACTCGCTGCCCTTGCTTCGGCTGATGGGTGAGGAGTTGGCCCAGGTGATCGAGGATCGGTTGGATCTCGGTCCCGGGAGTCAGCAGTTGGCTCGGGTGTGGGGGCACGGGATAGTCGGGATGATGCACGCGGCTGGGGACTGGTGGCTTGGGGAACGGCCGTGCTCTCGGGCTGAGTTGGTGCGGAGTTTGGCTGATTTGTTGTGGGGGCGGCTCGCTGCCGCTGGGGATCGCGTGGGGGGTCCGGGGTTCTGAAGGGTTGTGTGTTGTCTGCCGGTCGGTGGGGGCTGGTCGCGCAGTTCCCCGCGCCCCTACGGAATCACCCCGCCCGGTGCCAAGAGGCTCGGTTTGCCTGTCGCATCAGCCTCTTGTGGCGCCAGCCTGTTACTCGGTCCGCGTACGTTCGGCCCTCCAAGTGGTCCATCTCGTGCTGGAGGCATCTTGCGAAGAAGCCCGTGCCCGTCACCCTCACCGGGTCCCCCGTCACCGTGAAGCCCTCGACCAGGGCCTCGTCGAATCGCTCCGTGCCCGCCTCCAGGCCCGGGAGGGACAGGCAGCCCTCCGGGCCCCGCAGCAGCAGGCCCTCCGCCGCCACCAGGCGGGGGTTGACCACGTGCCCTACGTGACGGACGTCCTCGTCATCGGGGCAGTCGTAGACGAAGACCCGCGACGGGTTGCCGATCTGGTTCGCGGCGAGGCCCACGCCCTGGGCCGCGTACATCGTCGCGAACATGTCCTCGACCAGCGCGGCGAGTTCGGCGTCGAAGTGTGTGACTTCCGCGCAGGGGGTGTGGAGAACCGGGTCACCGAGCAGTGTCAGAGGGCGGACGCGGCCTCGCGTACCCGGGATGGAGCCTTGTCGCATGGCCGCAAGGGTACGGTCACCAAAGTCGCGCGGGCGCCGAGGTGGTGCCGCGATGCGGGTCCGGTGTACGGATCTCGATAGGCTGAGGTCCACACCACGTGGCCGGAGGCACAGGCGCGGCGCGTACGCAGGGAGGATCGAGATCTGATGGCAGGCAACTCGGACCCGCTCACTCCGCGGGCCAAGCTGGCCGTGACGGCGGGCAAGGCCGTAGCGGCGGCTTCGCGTGCGGCGGGGCGCGGCAGCGGATCGGTGATCGGCGGCAAGGTAGCCCTCAAACTCGACCCCGACCTCCTCGCCCGGCTCGCCCAGAACCTCGACGTGATCCTGGTCTCGGCGACCAACGGCAAGACCACGACCACGCGGCTCATCGCGGAGGCCCTGCGCGCCGCCGGACCCGTCGTGTCGAACGCGCTCGGCGCCAACATGCCCGCCGGCATCACCTCGGCGCTCGCGGGCGGCTCGGACGCCAAGTTCGGGGTCATCGAGGTCGACGAGAAGTACCTCGCCGGTGTCGCCCGCGACACGGACCCCAAGTGCATCGCGCTCCTCAACCTCTCCCGCGACCAGCTCGACCGCGCCGCCGAGACCCGCATGCTCGCCGAGAACTGGCGTGAGGGGCTCGCCGGCAGCAAGGCCGTCGTCGTCGCCAACGCCGACGACCCGCTGATCGTGTGGGCCGCTTCCTCCTCCCCGAACGTGATCTGGGTCGCCGCCGGGCAGATGTGGAAGGACGACGCCTGGTCCTGCCCGTCCTGCGGTGGCGTGATGCAGCGGCCCGGCGACGACTGGTTCTGCGGTCAGTGCGGCTTCCGCCGGCCCACGCCGAGCTGGGCGCTCAGCGGCGACCACGTCCTCGACCCGCACGGGTCGGCCTGGCCGATCCACCTCCAGCTGCCGGGGCGCGCCAACAAGTCCAACGCGGCCGCCTCCGCCGCTGTCGCCGCCGTGTTCGGCGTACCGCCGCAGGTCGGTCTGGAGCGCATGTACCAGGTCCAGGCGGTGGCCGGGCGGTACGACGTCGTGCAGTTCATGCAGCGCGATCTGCGGCTGCTGCTGGCCAAGAACCCGGCCGGCTGGCTGGAGACGTTCTCCCTGATCGACCTGCCGCCGACCCCGGTCATCCTCTCCGTGAACGCGCGGGGCGCCGACGGCACCGACACCTCGTGGCTGTGGGACGTCGACTACACGCAGCTCACCGGGCACCCGATCTTCGTCATCGGCGACCGGAAGCTCGACCTCGCGGTCCGGCTCGAAGTGGCCAACCAGCACTTCCAGGTCTGCGAGAACGCCGACCAGGCCGTGCAGCTGGCACCGCCCGG
This sequence comes from Streptomyces sp. NPDC002680, assembly GCF_042889145.1. Lineage (NCBI taxonomy): Bacteria > Bacillati > Actinomycetota > Actinomycetes > Kitasatosporales > Streptomycetaceae > Streptomyces > Streptomyces sp. NPDC002680. The sequence continues at coordinate 300,504 of NZ_JBIAQP010000012.1, read as the reverse complement.
CCGGATCGAGGTCATCGCGAACTACACCGCCTTCCAGGATCTGCGCCGCCGCGTCGGCAACTGACGACTGCCGCCAACCGACCACTGAGGACGATCACTTCATGAGCGACAACCAGCTGCGTCTGGTGTGGATCTACCCGGACCTGCTCAGCACGTACGGCGACCAGGGCAACGCGCTCGTCGTGGAGCGCCGGGCCCGGCAGCGCGGCCTCGACGTGGCCCGCCTCGACGTGCGCAGCGACCAGCCGATCCCCACCTCCGGCGACATCTATCTGATCGGCGGCGGCGAGGACCGTCCGCAACGGCTCGCGGCGGAACGTTTGCGCCGCGACGGCGGTCTGCACCGGGCCGTCGGCAACGGCGCCATCGTGTTCTCCGTGTGCGCCGGCTACCAGATCCTGGGCCACGAGTTCATCAACGACCTCGGTCAGCGCGAGCCCGGCCTCGGGCTCCTCGACGTGGTCTCGGTGCGCGGCGAGGGCGAGCGGTGCGTGGGCGACGTACTCGGAGACATCGACGCGCGCCTCGGCCTGCCGCCGCTGACCGGCTTCGAGAACCACCAGGGCGTCACCCACCTCGGCCCCACCGCCCGCCCCTTCGCCAAGGTGCGGCTCGGCAAGGGCAACGGCACGGGGGACGGCACGGAGGGCGCGTACAACGACACGGTCTTCGGTACGTACATGCACGGGCCCGTGCTGGCCCGTAACCCGCTGATCGCGGACCTGCTGCTGAAACTGGCCCTCGACGTCAACGCGCTGCCGCCGACCGACGACCGCTGGTACGAGGCGCTGCGCAACGAGCGGATCACGGCGGCACAGCAGCAGCCCGCCTGACGCTCTCCGCCCGCTGTTCGTACACCTGCCGTGCGTGTGTACGTCACCAGCCCGTCTGACGGGGCATCCGCACAGGTGAGCGGCGGTGTCCAGCACGCGGACGGGTGCTACGGCCCGGGACCCCGCCGCCGGTATGGTGGCGGGGATCGAGCCGGACAGCGTGGTCCGGTCCCGGCCCACGTGGAGAAGGTTTTCGGGCGATGCGCATTGGTGTCCTGACGTCCGGCGGCGACTGCCCCGGCCTGAACGCCGTCATCCGGTCCGTCGTGCACCGTGCCGTCGTGGACCACGGTGACGAGGTCATCGGCTTCAGGGACGGCTGGAAGGGCCTCCTGGAGTGCGACTACCTCAAGCTCGACCTCGACGCGGTGAGCGGCATCCTCGCTCGCGGCGGCACCATCCTCGGCTCCTCCCGGGTCCGCCCCGAGCATCTGCGGGACGGCGTGGAGCGGGCCAAGGGGCATGTCGCCGAGCTGGGGCTCGACGCGATCATCCCGATCGGCGGCGAGGGCACCCTCAAGGCGGCCCGGCTGCTGTCCGACAACGGCCTGCCGATAGTCGGTGTCCCCAAGACGATCGACAACGACATCGCGGTCACCGACGTCACCTTCGGCTTCGACACGGCCGTCGGGGTCGCCACGGAGGCCCTGGACCGGCTGAAGACCACCGCCGAGTCCCACCAGCGCGTCCTGATCGTCGAGGTCATGGGCCGCCACACCGGCTGGATCGCCCTGCACTCCGGCATGGCCGCCGGCGCCCACGCCATCGTCGTCCCCGAACGCCCCTTCGACATCGAGGAGCTGGCCGCGCGCGTCGGCGCACGCTTCGAGGCGGGGAAGCGGTTCGCGATCGTCGTGGCCGCGGAGGGCGCGAAGCCTCGCGCGGGGTCCATGGAGTTCGACGAGGGCGGCAAGGACGTCTACGGCCATGAGCGCTTCGCCGGGATCGCTCGGCAGCTCTCCCTTGAGCTGGAGGAGCGGCTCGGGAAGGAGGCGCGGCCGGTGATCCTGGGGCATGTGCAGCGGGGCGGGACGCCTACGGCGTACGACCGTGTGTTGGCTACTCGGTTCGGGTGGCATGCGGTGGAGGCGGTTCATCGGGGGGAGTTCGGGCGGATGACCGCGCTTCGGGGGACGGACATTGTGATGGTGTCTCTGGCCGAGGCTGTGGAGACGTTGAAGACGGTGCCTGAGGGTCGGTATGCCGAGGCCGAGTGTGTGCTTTAGCCGTTGACCGTTGTTCTTCGGGTGCGGGTCCGCTGTGGCTTGTCGCGCAGTTCCCCGCGCCCCTGAAGGGGCGCCCCCGGTCCTCGTCGTTGCCGGGGGCGGTTCTACTCTGGGGGGATGGAGCACAGCGGGCACGGTATGACCATGGATCTTCCACCCTTCACCTTGGGGCGGGGGCTCGGGTGGTCCGCTGATCCGTTCTTCCTTGTCGCCTGTCTTGTGGGGCTTGGGCTGTATGCGTGGGGGGTCGTGCGGCTGGCCCGGCGAGGGGACAAGTGGTCTGTCGGGCGGACCGTTTCGTTCGTGCTCGGGGTGCTGAGCGTCATGCTCGTCATGTGCACCCGGCTCAACGACTACGGCATGGTCATGTTCAGCGTGCACATGGTGCAGCACATGGTGATCAGCATGGTCTCGCCGATCCTCATCCTGCTCGGCGCGCCGATCACGCTCGCGCTGCGGGCGCTGCCGGTCGCGGGGCGGGGGCGGCGGAAGGGGCCGCGTGAGCTGCTGCTCGCGGTGCTGCACAGCCGGTACATGCGGATCGTCACGCACGCGGCGTTCACCATCCCGCTGTTCATCGCCAGCCTGTATGTCCTGTACTTCACGCCACTCTTCGACTTCCTGATGGAGTCCAAGACCGGGCACATCACGATGATGTGTCACTTCCTCGCCGTCGGGCTGATCTTCTTCTGGCCGATCATGGGCGTCGACCCGGGCCCCAACCGGCCCGGCTATCTCATGCGGATGCTGGAGCTGTTCGCGGGCATGCCGTTCCACGCGTTCTTCGGGATCGCGCTGATGATGGCGTCGGAGCCGATGGTCGAGGCGTACAAGAACCCGCCCGCCTCGCTGGGCATCGACGCGCTGTCCGACCAGAACGCGGCCGGCGGTATCGCCTGGGCGTTCAGTGAGATTCCGACCGTACTGGTGCTGCTGGCACTGCTGTTCCAGTGGTACGGCTCGGAGCAGCGGCAGGCGAAGCGTCAGGACCGGGCCGCCGACCGGGACGGCGACAAGGAACTCGAGGCGTACAACGCCTATTTGGCCTCGCTGAACGCACGCGGACGCTGAATCAACTTTAATTCCCCTTGCCAGAAACACTTTCTCATTCAGTAGCATGGACTGACGTAACCGCCGGGGGGAGCGGGTATGACGCTTCATGCTTTCAGGAAACATGGACTTCAGCGGCTGGCAGTCGCACTGCTGTGCGTTGTTTTCGCCAGTAGTTGCGACAGAGAGGCGCCGCTGGCGGTGGTGAAGGCGGTGGCCTCGGGGGTGCCTTCCCTCGCGCCGTTCTTCGACGAGAACAGCGGTCTGGGCCAGGACGCCCAGGTGCGTTCGCAGCCCGCACACGGCAGCAGCCTGCAGCAGGGCAGCACGCCCGGGCTGTACGGGGGCACGAGGAAGCCGACGGTCTGTGACGTCGACAAGCTGAAGAAATTCCTCACCGACCCCAGGAACAACAGGAAGGCCCAGGAATGGGCACGTGTGGTCGATATTCCGCAGTCTGGGATTCCCGCCTATCTCGACCGCCTCACGCCTGTTCTCCTGCGTCACGACACCCTCGTGAAGAACCACGACTACAAGAAGGAAAAAGCGGTCCCCTTCGACGCACTGCTCCAGGCGGGAATCGCGGTTCTCGTCGATGAGGCGGGAGTTCCCGCCGTGAAGTGTTCATGCGGAAATCCGCTGAAGCCGTTCAAGGGGGACACGGACCGTATTTCCGTCGAGTTCGAGGACGGCAACAAGAAGTGGAGCGACTACGACGCCGACGAGGTCGTGCTCGTACGTCCCGCACCCAGCAAGGTCGACCGGTTCGCCCTGGTCGACGTGGAGGAACCGGAACGGGGCATCTACCGCCAGACCGGCACAAAGGGTGAGGCCGACAAGGTCTTCGACACGCGCGAGCGACACCAGGTGCCGTCCCTCGCCGGTACGACCTTCGGCAACGCGAGCAGCCAGTTGACCAACCTGGGCCTGGCGACCGCCTACGACACCGACGGCCTGCCCCCGTCCAACGCCACCGTCACCGGCTCGAACCCGGGCCCGGGAACCGCGCTCCCCTTCGGCTCGTACGTCACGCTGAGCGTCCACATCGAGTCCGGGACGCCCGACAACGGCACGGGCGGCAGCGACGGAAACGACGTCACCACTCCCCCGGAGACAGGTCCGGGGTCGGGTCCTGGGACGGGCCCTGGGACGGGCACAGGCTCTGAGCCCGCCCCAGGGACGGGGTCGGTCTCACCACCGGGTTCCGACACCCCGACACCAGGCAGCAGCGACCCGTCACCTCCGTCATCCGATCCCGGGACGCCTCCACCGTCCAGTGACGAGCCGACACCCCCCACACCCGACCCGCCCTCGTCCGACCCCACACCGTCCGACCCCGGCACCCCGGACACCGGCCCCCCGAGCGAGGAACCCACCCCCGAGCCACCCCCACCTCCACCGCCGCCACCGCCTCCGTCGAGCGACCCACCCAGCACACCTCCGGAAACGACCAGCGCACCCCCCGACCCGCCACCCCCCGAGCCGAGCTCTTCACCTACAGCCACCACCACCCCCTAGGGGCGCGGGGAACTGCGCGACAAGCCCCCACCGGGCCCGCACCCGACAACGAACCACCCACCCAGCGGGAGCAACCGGATGCCATCAGGATCACCCACCTCAGGAGTGGGCCGGGTAATCGCCGGCCGCTACCTCCTGCTCAACCAACTCGGCAGCGGCGGCATGGGCCACGTCTGGCTCGCCCACGACCAGAGACTCACCTGCGAGGTCGCCCTCAAGGAAATCGTGTTCCGGGACGAGGCCGAGGCCTCAGACGAACGCACCGCCCGAGTCGCCCGCGCCCGCGCCGAGGCCCGCCACGCGGCGGTGCTGCGCGGCAACCCGAACGTGGTGACCGTCCACGACGTCCTGGAGCACGAGGGCCTGCCCTGGATCGTCATGGAGTACGTCGCGGGCGCCCTCGACCTGCGCGACCTCGTCGACATGCGCGGCCCCCTCGCCCCCGCCGAGTGCGCCCGTATCGGCCTCGCCGTCCTGGACGCGCTGACCGCCGGACACGAGCAGGGCATCATGCACCGGGACGTGAAGCCGGCGAACATCCTGCTGGCGCCGGACCGCACCGGGACGCCGTACGCCCGGATCCTGCTCACCGACTACGGCATATCGGTGCAGCCGGACGCGGGCGAGACGCGGTACACGCTGTCGACGGCCCTCGTCGGCACGGCAGGTTATCTGGCGCCCGAGCGGGCCACCGGCGGGCCGCCGACCGCCGCCGCCGATCTGTTCTCGCTGGGCTGCACGCTCTACTACGCCGTCGAGGGCATCGGGCCGTTCGAGCGGGAGACGCATCTCGCGGAGATCACCGCGGTGGTCATGGAGGAGCCCCGGAAGGCGGAACGGGCGGGCGCGCTGGGGCCGCTGCTGGAGGCGATGCTCACCAAGGACCCGGCGCAGCGGATCACGGCGGCCCGCGCGGAGGCCGCGCTGGACCGTATCGTCACGCCCCAGGTCGACCCGTACGAGCGTACGAGGACGGACCCTGGGTCGATGCCGCCGTGGGGCGGTCCCGAGCTGCTGCACGGGCCTCAGCACGTGCCGGCCCTGCCTGGCCCCCCAGCGCCCTCACCGCCCCCGCCCGGCTTCGGCCCGCCCGTCCCCCCACCGCCTCCGCCCCGTCGCCACCGCGCCCTCCCCGCCGCCCTGGGCGCCCTGCTCGGGGTCGCCCTGGCCGGTGTCGGGGTCTGGCTGACCCTGGGTGACCCGCCGGGCGGCGGCGGGCAGGGTGAAGAGCAGACCGTGGCGAAGCCGTACGGCGACCCCGTGGGCCTCGCCGTGCCGTTGGCGGAGGGCGACTGTGTGATCGCCGACTGGCCCGGCGGTGCGCGCTTCCGGGGGACGCCCCGGCTGACCGTCGACCCGACCTGCCGGGACGCGCCGCCCGACGGGCAGGTGCTGGCGGTCGTGGACGCCGTGTCCGCCGCCGAGGCGCGGGAGCAGGGGCCTGCCCAGTGCGAGGAGCGGACCCGGGATCTCAGGGAGAAGCTGGCGGACGTACGCGGGTACGCCGTCGTGCCGGCCGAGGGCGGGTTCGAGGCCGCCGAGGGGCGTACGGCCTGTCTGCTGCTCGGGGCGCACGGGCCGGTGTACGGGCCGATCGGGCCGTACCGCGAGCCGGGGCAGGCGTTCCTGGACACGGCCACCATGCAGAAGCGGGACTGTCTCAAGGCGCCCTCCAGGCGGGAGGCCCGGCTGGTCGCCTGTACGGCGGAGCACGACGAGCAGGTCCTCGGGTTCGCGCGGCTGGACGCCGGTGTCCCGTTCGAGAAGGCCCGGGACCTGTCGGACAGGGCCTGCGCGAAGGACGTGTCGCCGACCGACTACGGCTTCGATCCGTCGGTCTACGAGGCCGGGTCCTGGACGAGTCGCGGAGCGTGGGACTCCGAAACCCATTTCGTCGTGTGCACCGTCAGGAAGCAGAACGGGGGCACCATGGAGGGAGAAGAACCATGAGGAGGGTGTTGCGATGCCCGGTTCCACGAACGGTTCCACGAAGACCATGGGGGTGCTCACCGTCGGCGGGCTCGTCGCGGTGACGGCCTACACGGTGGCGCTCGGCAGCAACGGCTGGCTGTGGTTCGGCTGGGTGGTGCTGGGTCTGATCACCCTCGGGATGGTGGTCACCCGCCCCACCTGACGTCCGTTCACCCGAATGGGCTAGTTGGTGGCGGGCCGGGTCAGTCCTCGAAGAGGCGGCCCGCCGAGTGGACGCCCGGCTGGTACTTGGGCAGCCGGGCGGTGATCTTCATTCCGGCGCCCAGGGCGGTCTCTATGACGAGGCCGTGGTCGTCGCCGTAGACCTGGCGGAGCCGGTCGTCGACGTTCGAGAGGCCGATGCCGCCCGACGGGCTGACCTCGCCCGCGAGGATACGGCGGAGCAGTACCGGGTCCATTCCGGCGCCGTCGTCCTCGATGACGACCAGGGCCTCGGCGCCCGCGTCCTGCGCGGTGATGCTGATGTGGCTCTTGCCCGCGAACGCCGCCCTGCCCTCCAGGCCGTGTTTGACGGCGTTCTCCACGAGGGGCTGGAGGCAGAGGAAGGGCAGGGCGACCGGGAGCACCTCGGGGGCGATCTGAAGGGTCACGGAGAGACGGTCGCCGAAGCGGGCGCGGACCAGGGCCAAGTAGTGGTCGATGGCGTGGAGTTCCTCGGCGAGGGTGGTGAAGTCGCCGTGCCTGCGGAACGAGTAGCGGGTGAAGTCGGCGAATTCCAGGAGCAGTTCGCGGGCGCGCTCGGGGTCGGTGCGGACGAACGAGGCGATCACCGCGAGCGAGTTGAAGATGAAGTGCGGGGATATCTGGGCGCGAAGTGCCTTGATCTCGGCCTCGATCAGGCGGGTGCGGGACTGGTCGAGGTCCGCCAACTCCAGCTGGACGGAGACCCAGCGGGCGACCTCTCCGGCGGCGCGGACGAGGACCGCCGACTCGCGGGGCGCGCAGGCGACGAGGGCGCCGTGGACTCGGTCGTCGACGGTGAGGGGGGCCACGACGGCCCAGCGCAGGGGGCAGTCCGGGGCGTCGCAGGTCAGGCGGAAGGCCTCGCCCCGGCCGGATTCGAGGGGGCCGGCGAGGCGTTCCATGATCTCGGCGCGGTGGTGTTCGCCGACGCCGTCCCAGACGAGGACCGACTTCTGGTCGGTGAGGCAGAGGGCGTCCGTGCCGAGCAGGGTGCGCAGTCGGCGGGCCGAGCGGCGGGCGGTCTCCTCGGTGAGGCCGGCGCGCAGCGGGGGCGCGGCGAGGGACGCGGTGTGCAGGGTCTCGAAGGTGGCGTGCTCGACGGGGGTGCCGAGACCGCCGAGGCGTTCGGGGCGTGCGGTGCGCCGGCCCAGCCAGAAGCCGGCGGCGAGCAGCGGGAGGATGGCCACGCAGAGCCCGGCCAGGAATCCGCTCATGTCCGTGTCACCTCCGTACGCGCCGGTCCCCCGAGACCGTGGCCGCCGTGCGCCCCGGACAGCTCCTCCGGGAGGTGGAAGCGGGCCAGGATGGCCGCCGTACCGGCCGGGACGCGGCCCGGGGTGGCCAGGGACACCAGGACCATGGTGAGGAATCCCAGGGGTACGGACCAGAGGGCGGGCCAGGCGAGCAGCGCGTGCAGGGCGCCCGTACCCGGGAAGCCCGCCATGGTCGCGGCGACGGCGACGAGCGCGGAGCCTCCGCCGACGAGCATTCCGGCGGCGGCGCCGGGCGGGGTCAGGCGGTGCCACCAGATGCCGAGGACGAGCAGTGGGCAGAAGGAGGACGCGGACACGGCGAAGGCGAGCCCGACGGCGTCGGCGACCGGGAGCCCGCCGACGATGACGCTGGCGGCGAGCGGTACGACCATGGAGATGACCGTGCCGAGCCTGAAGTGCCGTACGCCGCGCGAGGGCAGGACGTCCTGGGTGAGGACGCCGGCGACGGCCATGGTGAGCCCCGACGCGGTGGACAGGAACGCGGCGAAGGCGCCGCCGGCCACCAGTGCGCCCAGGAGGTCGCCGCCGAGGCCGCCGATCATGCGGTCGGGCAGCAGCAGGACGGAGGCGTCGGCGTCGGAGGTGAGGGCCAGTTCGGGGGCGTAGAGGCGGCCCAGAGCGCCGTAGACAGGCGGGAGGAGGTAGAAGGCGCCGATGAGGCCGAGGACGGCGACGGTGGTGCGGCGGGCGGCGACGCCGTGCGGGCTGGTGTAGAAGCGGACCACGACGTGCGGCAGGCCCATGGTGCCGAGGAAGGTGGCGAGGATCAGGCCGTACGTGGCGTACAGCGGGCGTTCCTCGCGGCCTTCGGCGAGGGAGGTCGACATGCCGCCGTTGTTGCCCCGGTCGGCCTCGGGGAGGGTGGCGCCCTTGGCGAAGGTGAGGCGGGTACCGGGGTCGATGTGGTGGGTGCCGGCGGGGAGACGGAGGACCTGGTCCTTGTGCGGGCGGCCGTCGACGGTGCCGGTCACGGTGACGGTGAGGGGCGCCTTCAGCTTGAGGTCGAGGCGGTCCTCGACGCGGACGACGCGCTGTTCGCGGAAGGTGGCGGGTTCGTCGAAGGCGTGGCGGGGGGCGCCGTCGCCCTGCCAGGCGAGGACGAGGAAGAGGGCCGGGACGAGCAGGGCGGTGAGTTTCAGCCAGTACTGGAAGGCCTGGACGAAGGTGATGCTGCGCATGCCGCCGGCGGCGACGGTGGCGACCACGACGACGGCGACGATGACCCCGCCGACCCAGTCGGGCGCGTCGGTCAGCACCGCCAACGTCAGTCCCGCGCCCTGGAGTTGGGGCAGCAGGTAGAGCCAGCCGACGCCGACGACGAAGGCCCCGGCGAGCCGTCGTACGGCCTGGGAGGCGAGGCGGGCCTCGGCGAAGTCGGGGAGCGTGTAGGCGCCGGAACGGCGCAGCGGGGCGGCGACGAAGAGGAGCAGGAGCAGGTATCCGGCGGTGTAGCCGACCGGGTACCAGAGCATGTCGGGGCCCTGGACGAGGACCAGGCCGGCGATGCCGAGGAAGGAGGCGGCGGAGAGGTACTCGCCGCTGATCGCGGCGGCGTTGAGGCGGGGGCCGACGGTGCGGGAGGCGACGTAGAAGTCGGAGGTGGTGCGGGAGATGCGCAGGCCGAACGCGCCGACGAAGACCGTCGCCACGACGACGAGGGCGACGGCCGGGACGGCGTAGTTCTCGTTCACAGGAACCGGTTCCTGTTCATCGGCGGTTCCTGTTCATCAGCGGTCCCGGTCCTCGACCAGCCGGACGAAGTCGCGTTCGTTGCGTTCGGCGCGCCGCACGTACCAGCGGGCGAGCAGGACGAGCGGCGCGTAGAGGCCGAAGCCGAGGATGAGCCACTCCAGGTGGTGGGCGTCGGGCATCGCCGCGAAGAGCAGCGGCAGCGGGGCGATCAGCAGCGCGAGGACCGCGAACACACCGAAGGCGGCGCGGAGTTGGGAGCGCATCAGGGAGCGAACGTAGGTGTGGCCGAGGGTGGTCTGCTCGTCGATCTCGGTGCGCGGCCGGTAGTAGCCCGAGGTGCGGCGGACACGCCGGGGCGGTCCCGTGACGACGACCCGGCGTTCGGAAGGGTCCTGGGGCATGGCTGGAAGGTGCCCCTCAGCTCGTGGGCCGGCGCATCAGCAGGTCCCGCAGTTCGCGTGCGTGCCGTCGGCTGACCTGGAGTTCCTCGGCGCCGACCAGGACGCTCACGGTGCCCGCGTCGAGGCGGAGTTCGCCGATGTGGCGCAGGGCGACGAGATGGCGGCGGTGGATACGGACGAACCCGCGGGCCCGCCAGCGCTCCTCCAGGGTGGAGAGCGGGATGCGGACGAGGTGGCTGCCCCGGTCGGTGTGCAGTCGGGCGTAGTCGCCCTGGGCTTCGGCGTGGGTGATGTCGTCGACGGCGACGAAGCGGGTCACGCCGCCGAGTTCGACGGGTATGTGGTCGGGGTCGGGTTCGTGCACGGGTATGGGCGCGGGCACGGACGGGGCGCTGTCGCGGAGTTCGGCGGCGCGGCGGATGGCCTCGGCGAGGCGTTCCTTGCGTACGGGCTTCAGGACGTAGTCCACGGCCTTGAGGTCGAAGGCCTGGACGGCGAAGTCCTCGTGGGCGGTGACGAACACGACGAGGGGCGGCTTGGCGAACCCGGTGAGGAGCCGGGCCAGGTCGAGGCCGTCGAGGCCGGGCATGTGGATGTCGAGGAACACGACGTCGATGGCCTCGGGGCCGCCGGGCCCCGACTCCAGGGCGCGGTTGATGCGGCGCAGTGCCTCGGTGGCGTCGCCTGCGCCCTCCGCGCTGCCGATGCGTGGATCCGCGTGCAGCAGATACAGCAGCTCCTCCAGGGAGGGGCGTTCGTCGTCGACGGCGAGGGCGCGCAGCATGAAGGTGGAGTGTAGGTGGAATTCGTACGCGTGCACATGCGCCGGACGCGCAAGCTGTCAGCGGGCGCGCTGCCCGATGGTCGCTGGATACAGTGCCCGGATGAACAGCAGGCCGGCGCCATTCGACGAGCTGGACCGGAAGATCATCACCACCCTGATGGCGAACTCCCGTACGAGTTTCGCCGAGATCGGCGCGGCGATCGGGCTGTCGTCCACGGCGGTCAAGCGGCGCGTGGACCGGCTGCGCGAGTCGGGCGTGATCACCGGGTTCACGGCGACGGTGGAGCCGTCGGCGCTCGGCTGGCGTACGGAGGCGTACGTCGAGGTGTACTGCGAGGGCGCGGCGCCGCCGCGGCGGCTGGCGGAGGTCGTGCGCAACCATCCGGAGATCACGGCGGCGATGACGGTGACGGGTGGCGCGGACGCGCTGCTGCATGTGCGGGCGACGGATGTGGGGCACTTCGAGAACGTGCTGGAGCGCATCCGCAGGGAGCCGTTCATCCGGAAGACGATCAGCTACATGGTGCTGTCCCACCTCCTCCCGGAAAGCCCGGAGGCGGGCGCTACCCACCCTGCGCCGAACCACACTTCGGGAAACGCATCAGATCTGCGTTGAGGGTGCCAAAGACGCAGGATTCCTGCGCGGACACGCAGTGGTTGTCGCTTGTCGGGCGTCGGGATCGGTTCCTACCTTGGTATCAATCCCACCCGACACCGCAGGAAGCGGAGGAACCCCTCTGTGCCCGAAAGCCGTGTGCCGCGATCCCGGCGCTTTCTCGTCTGTGAACCCAGACACTTCGCCGTGCAGTACGCGATCAACCCCTGGATGAATCCCGACACCAGGGTCGACGTGGATCTGGCCCAGGAGCAGTGGCGCTCGCTGATCAGCGCCTACCGCGCCCATGGCCACACCGTGGACACCGTGGAGCCGGTCGTCGGCCTGCCCGACATGGTGTTCGCGGCGAACTCGGCGGTCGTCGTCGACGGCCGTGTCTTCGGCTCCTCGTTCCACGCCCCGGAGCGCCGCCCCGAGTCGACCGCGTACGAGACGTGGTTCAAGTCGGCGGGCTTCGACGTGTACCGCCCCGAGTCGGTGTGCGAGGGCGAGGGCGACCTGGTCCCGGCCGGCCGCTGGATCCTGGCGGGCACGGGCTTCCGTACGACCCGTGAGGCCCACCACGAGGTGCAGGAGTACTTCGGGATGCCGGTGATCGGCCTCAAGCTCACGGACCCGTACTTCTACCACCTGGACACGGCGCTGTTCGTCCTGGACGAGACGAACATCGCGTACTACCCGGGGGCGTTCTCGCCGGGCAGCCGTGAGGTGCTGGCGCGGCTGTATCCGCACGCGGTCGTGGCGACCCGCGAGGACGCGATGACGTTCGGGCTGAACTCGGTGTCGGACGGCCACCACGTCTTCATCGACCCCGGCGCCACGGCCCTCGCCGCCGAACTTCGGCGCCACGGCTACCTCCCCGTCCCCGTCGACCTGTCGGAGTTCCGCAAGGCCGGCGGCGGCATCAAGTGCTGCACCCAGGAGATCCGCTCATGACCGCACTGACGACCACCGGCGCCGGCACCCGCACCTCCGCGGACCTGATCCGCGCCGAGGAGCCGGTCCTCGCGCACAACTACCACCCGCTGCCCGTGGTCGTGGCCCGCGCCGAGGGCGCCTGGGTCGAGGACGTCGAGGGCCGCCGCTATCTGGACATGCTGGCGGGCTACTCGGCCCTGAACTTCGGCCACCGCCACCCGACGCTGATCGAGGCGGCCCACCGCCAGCTGGACCGCCTCACGCTCACCTCCCGCGCCTTCCACAACGACCGGCTGGCCCGGTTCGCCACCTCCCTGGCCGAGCTGATCGGCCTGGACATGGTCCTGCCGATGAACACCGGCGCGGAGGCCGTCGAGAGCGCGATCAAGGTGGCCCGCAAATGGGCGTACGAGGTGAAGGGCGTCCCCGCCGACCGGGCGACGATCGTGGTCGCGGCGGACAACTTCCACGGCCGTACGACGACGATCGTCAGCTTCTCGACGGACGAGACGGCGCGTGCGGGCTTCGGTCCGTTCACGCCGGGCTTCCGGATCGTCCCGTACAACGACCTGGCGGCCCTGGAGGAGGCGATCGACGAGACGACGGCGGCGGTCCTCCTGGAGCCGATCCAGGGCGAGGCGGGCGTCCTGATCCCCGACGACGGCTACCTCACCGGCGTACGCGAACTGACGCGCCGCGAGGGCTGCCTGTTCATCGCCGACGAGATCCAGTCGGGCCTCGGTCGCACCGGCCGCACCCTGGCGGTCGACCACGAGGACGTCGTCCCGGACATGGTCCTGCTCGGCAAGGCGCTGGGCGGCGGCATCGTGCCGGTGTCGGCGGTGGTCGCCCGCCGGGACGTCCTCGGGGTACTGCGGCCGGGCGAACACGGCTCGACGTTCGGCGGAAACCCCCTGGCGGCGGCGGTCGGCCAGGCCGTGGTCGAGCTGCTGGAGACCGGCGAGTTCCAGCACAGGGCGGCCGAGCTGGGCGCCGTCCTGCGCGACGGCCTGACCGGGCTGGTCGGCAAGGGCGTGGTCGGCTTCCGGTCACGGGGCCTGTGGGCGGGCGTCGACATCGACCCGGCCATCGGCACCGGGCGGGAGATCAGCGAGCGCCTGATGCGGGCGGGAATCCTCGTGAAGGACACACATGGCTCGACCATCCGGCTGGCACCACCTCTGACGGTCACGGCCGAGGAACTGCGCTCGGCCGTCGGAACCCTGGAGAGGGTGCTCGGGCAGGGCTGATCCGGCATTCACGGGTCCACGGGGTGCGTCCCGTGGGCCCGGCCGTCGGCGTGCGGGGGCCGGGTCCTGTCCGGCGGATCAGGTCTCGGGGAATCACCAGCGCCGCATCGGCGCCGGTGAGCGGGGTCCGATGCGTGCAGCCGCACATCGCGGGACGCCGGAGAGGGTGTGCAGGCAGGGCCGACGCGGCATCCACCGGTCTACGGGGTGCACCCGTGGACCGGGCCGCGGCGCCACACCAGCGCCGGTGAGCGCGTTCCCGTGCGCGCAGCCTCAAGGCGCGGGACCCTGGAGAAGGTGTGCGGGCAGGGCTGACACCGCATCCGCGGTCCAGGGGGTGCGCCCCGTGGACCCGGCCGCCGCTCTGCGGGGTGAAGACCGGGGCAAGAGGTGGTAGACCACTCTCAGCGACAGAGAGGTCGGCCGTGGGCACTTACGAGGAGCAGCGCGTCGCCCGGCAGCGGTTCGACGTGGCCGACGCCGCGCCCGTGCTGCTCGACGCACAGGGCGTCGTGACGAGCTGGACCCGGGACGCCCAGCGGCTGCTGGCGTACGCCCCCGCCGAGGTCGTGGGCACGCAGGTCGCCGGGCTGTTGTCCGCCGAGGACGCCGAACGGGTGCCGGAACTCGCCAAGCGGTGCCGTCGGGACGGCGGCTGGGCGGGGCTGCTGACAGCGCGGCGCAAGGACGGGCGGCCGGTCCGGGTCATGGTGCGGATCACCTCGGCGCTGGAGCCCGGGGGCGCCGCCCAGTGGCTGGTGCTGCTGTCGGAGATGGACGAGGCGCCCGGCTGGGACATGAGCCGCACGGTGCTGGAGCAGATGGTCTCGGGGTCCCCGGTCGGCATAGCGATCGTCGACGCGGGTCTGCGCTTCGTGTGGTCGAACGCGGCCCTGGAGCAGTTCGGCGGCGGACCCGCCAGGCACCGGCTGGGGCTCAGGCTGGCGGACGTACAGCCCGGCCTGGACTCCGAGGCGATCGAGGCGCAGATGCGCGGGGTGCTGGAGACCGGGGAGCCGGTGGTCGGGTACGAGCACGTGGGCCGGCTGCGCTCCGCACCCCACCGGGAGACGGCGCACATGCTGTCGTTCACGCGGCTCGAGGACGACCGGGGCCATCCGATGGGCGTCTACTACACCGTCGTCGACATCACCGAGCGGCACCGGGCCCGGCAGCGGCTCGCCCTGCTCGACCGGGCGGGCGAGCAGATCGGCCGCAGCCTGGACATCGTGCGCACCGCCCAGGAGCTGGCCGACGTGGTGGTGCCGGCCTTCGCCGACTCCGTCGCCGTGGACCTGCTGGAACCGGTGCTGCGGGGCGCGGAGCTCCCGGCCGGGCCGCTGAGCACCACGGACCGGGTGCTGCTGCGCCGGGCCGGCCATCAGACGGTGCTCGACAGCGTCCCGGAGACCGTCGTCCGCGTCGGCGACGTGGCCGGCTACCGGGCCGGATCACCCCCGGTGCTCTCCCTCACCACCGGCCGGCCCTGGCGCGAGCCGCACCTCGACCCCCGCGCCGAGGAGTGGGCCACGGGCGGCTCCGGCGGCCGGGCGGCCACCTTCCTGGAGCTGGGGCTGCACAGTGTGATGATCGTGCCCGTCCGGGCTCGGGGCGTCACCCTGGGGATCACCACCTTCTTCCGGCGCCACCGCCAGGAGCCGTTCGACGAGGACGATCTGAGCCTCGCCGAGGACCTCGTCTCGCGCGCGGCCGTCTGCGTGGACAACGCCCGGCGCTACACCCGCGAGCGCGAGGCCGCGCTGGTCCTCCAGCGCAGTCTGCTCCCCCACCGGCTGCCCGAGCAGGACGCCGTGGAGGTGGCCGCGGAGTACCGGCCGGCCGACGAGCTGACCGGCCTCGGCGGCGACTGGTACGACCTCGTGCCGCTGTCCGGTGCCCGCGTCGCCCTGGTCGTGGGCGAGGTGCCCGGTCACGGCATCGACGCCGCGGCCGCCATGGGCCGGCTGCGGACCGCCGTACGGACCCTCGCGGCCCTGGATCTGCCGCCCGAGGAGGTGCTCGCCCACCTCGACGACCTGGTCGCGACGGCGGCCCGCGAGGAGGGCCTCGGGCCGGACACGGCGGCGGCCGACAGCACCCAGGCCGTGGGCTCGGGGTGCCTGTACGTCGTCTACGACCCGGTGGACGGGCAGTGCACCATGGCCGCCGCGGGCCACCCCGCGCCCGCCGTCGTGCTGCCCGACGGCACGGTCACGTTCGTCGACCTGCCCCAGGGGTCCTCGCTCGGCGCGGGCGGACTGCCCTTCGAGTCGGTCGAGCTGGCCCTGGCGGAGGGCAGCACGCTCGCGCTCCACACCGACGGCCTGCTGGCCCCCGGGCAGAGCGGGGCCGACGACGGGGCCCGGGACCGGCTGCGGCGGGCGCTGGAGCGGCCGGAGCCGTCGCTCGCCGTTCGCTGCCGGACCGTGGTCGACGCCCTGGTGCCCGCGCGCCCGAATGACGACGTGGCCCTGCTGATGGCCCGTACCCGGCTGCTCGGCGCCGACCAGGTCGCCGACTGGGACCTGCCCGCCGACCCGGCGGTCGTCGCCGACGCCCGCAAGGAGGCCACCCGGCAGCTCACGGAGTGGTCTCTGGAGGAGCTGGCCTTCACCACGGAGCTGGTCGTCAGCGAACTGGTCACCAACGCCATCCGTCATGCCGCCCTGCCCATCCGGCTGCGTCTGATCAAGGACCGCTCGCTGATCTGCGAGGTCTTCGACGGCGGCGCCACCGCACCCCATCTGCGCCATCCGCGCACCACCGACGAGGGCGGGCGCGGGCTGCTCCTCGTCTCCCAGTTCTCCCAGCGCTGGGGCACCCGCTTCGTCCCCGACGGGAAGATCATCTGGGCCGAGCAGTCCCTCACGGGTCCATCGGTGTGACGCACGAGCCGGTGCATACCGGTCATGACGTGGGAAACTGATGGGGCCCCGGTGTGAGGCGGGAACCATGAACAAGACGGCGACGATCGACTACGCGGGGGTGTTCCAGGCCCTGCCCGGCATGGTGGCGCTGCTGACGCCCGAACTGGTGTACGCGGACGCCAACGAGGAGTTCCTGCGGCTGACCGGGCGCAAGCGCCAGGATCTGATCGGCCACCATCTGTTCGACGTCTTCCCCGACAACCCGAACGACCCCACCGCGACGGGCATGCGCAACCTGGAGGCCTCGCTGCACCGCGTACTGGCCACCGGCGAGCGCGACACCATGGCCCTCCAGCGCTACGACGTGGAGGACCCCGACCGGCCCGGCGAGTGGGAGGAGCGCTACTGGAGCCCGGTCAACGCGCCGGTGCTCGGCCCGGACGGGCGGGTCGTGCTCCTGGTGCACCGGGTCGAGGAGGTCACCGAACTGATCCGGGCCCGCGGCGGGCGGAGCGGAGGCACCCGGGCCCGCGTACTGGAGGCCGAACTGTACACACGCGCCCGCGAGTTGCAGGATCTCAACGACCGCCTCCGGCGCGCCCACGCCCGTGAACGCGAGGTCGCCCTGGCTCTCCAGGAAGCGATGCTGCCCGCCCACCGACAGGTGGGCCACCACCGGGCCGCCGTGCGCTACCGGCCCGCGGTGGGCTCGCTGAACGTGTGCGGGGACTGGTACGACCTGGTCGACCTGGTGGGCGGCGACCGCATCGGCGTGTCCGTGGGCGACGTCGTCGGCCACGGCTTGGGAGCGGCCGGTGTCATGGGCCAGCTGCGCAGCGCGCTCAGCGCCGCCTCCCGGGTCGCCGAGGGCCCCGCCCAGGCCCTGGACGTCCTGGGCCGGTACGCCCATGTCGTCGACGGCGCGGAGTCGGCCACCGCCGTCACGACGTTCATCGACTTCGAGCGCTGCACGATCACCTACAGCTGCGCCGGGCACCCCCCGCCCGTACTGGTCCACCCCGACGGCCGCGTGGAGTTCCTGGACCGGGCCACCGACCCCCCGCTCGACGCCCGCCCCGACCCGGCCCCCCGCCCGCAGGCCGAGACGACGTTCACGGCCGGCGCCACCCTCGTCCTCTACACCGACGGCCTGATCGAACGCCGCCACGAGGACATCGACATCGGCCTGACCCGCCTTGCCGACTCCCTCGCCCGCCACCGCGCGGCGGACCCCGAACGACTCGCCGACGCCGTCCTGTTGGAACTGCTGCCGCCAGGTGGCGCAACCGATGACACCGCGTTGATCGTCGTACGGCTGTGAGGGTGGCCGAGCGTCGGCGGCGCGATTCCACCCGGTTCCGGCGGAACCCGCCTGCACATACACTGACGGCCCGACGCGAGCCCGGCTGACCTGCTAGAACGCGGCGGTTGAGCCGATCCCGACGGAGTGAGGAGCGACCCCCTTTGTTCTACTACGTGCTCAAATATGTGCTTCTCGGTCCGCTGCTGAGACTGGTGTTCCGACCGCGGATCGAGGGACTCGAACACGTACCGTCGTCGGGTCCCGCCATCATCGCGGGGAATCATCTGTCGTTCGCGGACCACTTCCTGATGCCCGCGGTCCTCAAGCGGCGCATCACCTTCCTCGCGAAGGCCGAGTACTTCACGGGGCCCGGGATCAAGGGACGGCTGACCGCCTCCTTCTTCCGGAGTGCCGGGCAGATTCCGGTGGACCGGTCCGGCAAGGAGGCCGGGCAGGCGGCCATCCGCGAAGGGCTCGGGGTGCTGAGCAAGGACGAGCTGCTCGGCATCTATCCGGAGGGCACCCGGTCGCACGACGGACGGCTGTACAAGGGCAAGGTCGGGGTCGCCGTCATGGCGCTCAGGGCGCAGGTGCCCGTCATCCCGTGCGCGATGATCGGCACCTTCGAGGCACAGCCGCCGGGCAAGGTGATCCCGAACATCCATCCCGTGGTGATTCGTTTCGGCAAGCCCCTCGACTTCTCCCGCTACCTCGGGATGGAGGACGAGAAGGCGGTGCTGCGGGCCATCACCGACGAGATCATGTACGCCATCCTCACCCTCTCCGAGCAGGAGTACGTCGACCAGTACGCGGCGGTCGCCAAGGCGGAGGAGGCCGAGCGCAAGAAGGCGGAGAAGGAGCAGCGGGGGCGCAAGTTCCCGCGTATGCCGCTGAGTTGAAGCCTTTGGCGCTCTCGCCCGTGGCTGTGATCTGCTCGTGGCTAATCCCCGGCCGGCCCGGCGGCGGCAGCGGTTACCGTCGCTGCATGACACGAGCTGTGGTGATCGGGGCGACGGGACAGATCGGGCGGGTGGCCGTGGGTGCGCTCGCCAGGGACGGGTGGGACGTGACCGCCGTCTCGCGGGGTGGCGGGCGGGACGCGGACTGGCCGGAGGAGGTGCGGGTCGCGGCGGCCGACCGGACCGACGACGCGGCGCTCGCGGCGGCCGTGGGCGACGGGTGCGACGTCCTCGTGGACATGGTGGCCTACGGGCCCGAGCACGCACGGCAGTTGGCCGGTCTCGCCGGCCGGGTCGGGTCGGCCGTGGTGATCTCCAGTCTGTCCGTGTACGAGGACGACAAGGGGCGGAACTTCGACACACAGAGCGAGCCCGACGGATTCCCCGAGTACCCCGTGCCCATCACCGAGGAC
Source organism: Streptomyces sp. NPDC002680 (assembly GCF_042889145.1). Classification (NCBI taxonomy): domain Bacteria; kingdom Bacillati; phylum Actinomycetota; class Actinomycetes; order Kitasatosporales; family Streptomycetaceae; genus Streptomyces; species Streptomyces sp. NPDC002680. The sequence goes on along the minus strand of NZ_JBIAQP010000012.1, from coordinate 281,225 downwards.
CAGCGCACGATCAGCCCGGGCGAAGCCTCGTACAGCACCCGCAAGGCGGGGCTCGAACGTGAACTCCTCGCCGTCGCCGATCAGTTGCCGACGACGCTGCTGCGGGCGGGCGCGATCCACGGGCCGTACTGCCGGACCCCGCGCGAGCTGTACTTCGTCAAGCGCAACCTGGACGGGCGTCGTCGGCGCGTCCTCGCCTACGGTGGCGCGAGCCGTTTCCATCCGGCGAGCGTCCACAACATCGCCGAACTGGTCCGGCTGGCCGCGGCGCGCCCGGGTGCCCGGGCCCTCAACGCCGTCGATCCCGAGGCGCCGACGGTGGCCGAGATCGCGGGGGCCATCGACGCCGTGATGGGCGTCGAGGTGGAGGACGTCCTGGTGGACGGGCCTCCCCCGGCGCCCACGGTGGGCGACACCCCGTGGTCGGTTCCGGTGCCCGTGGTGTGCGACATGTCCGCCGCGGAACGGGAGTTGGGCTACCGGCCCGTCGTGACGTACGCGGAGAGTCTGCCGGAGACCGTCGCCTGGATCGAGGGTCAACTGGCCGGGCGGGACTGGCGGGAGGCGTACCCCAAGATGTACGAGACGTACGGCGACCTCTTCGACTACGCGGCGGAGGACGCCTGGCTCGTGTGACGGGGCTCGCGTGACGGGGTTCGTGTGACGGAAAAGGGGCGGCCGGAGAAATCTCCGGCCGCCCCTCACCTTTTGCCGCTACGGCTTCGGTATCGCGTGCGGGGCGCAGGTCACGTCCGCCGCGTCCACCTTGCCGGTGAGCAGGTAGGTGTCCACCCGCTCGTTGATGCACGGGTTGACGAGCCCGGTCACGCCGTGGGAGCCCGCGTCCTTCTCGGTGATCAGACGGGAGCCCTTGAAACGCTTGTGCAGTTCGACTCCGCCCTCGTACGGGGTGGCCGCGTCACGCTCGGACTGCACGATCAGCACCGGCGGCAGGCCCTTGCCGGACTTCACGTTCACCGGGGTCTGCTGCTTGACCGGCCAGGTCGCGCACGGCAGGTTCAACCAGGCGTTGGCCCAGGTGAGGAACGGATAGTCCTTGTGCAGCCGGGTGTTGTCGCGGTCCCACTTCTTCCAGCTGGTGGGCCACTTGGCGTCGGTGCACTCGACGGCCGTGTAGACGGCGTTGCCGTTCTCGGCGGTCGCGTTGCCCGCGGTGTCCGAGAGGTCGGGGGCCGCCGCGTCGACGAGCGCCTGGGTGTCGCCCGCGAAGTACTTGCTGAACACGGTGGCGACCGGGATCCACGACGAGTCGTAGTACGGGGCGCCCTGGAAGAAGCCGATCAGTTCGGCCGGTCCGACGAGCCCGCCGATCGGGTTCTTCTTGGCGGTGGCCCGCAACTCCAGCCATTTCGCCTGGACTTGGGCCCGTGTGGTGCCGAGGTGGAAGACCGCGTCGTTCTTGGCGACCCAGTCCTGCCAGTCGTTCCAGCGCATCTCGAAGGCGACGTCCTGGTCGAGGTTGGCCTCGTACCAGATCTTCTCGCGCGACGGGTTGACGACGCTGTCCGCGATCATGCGGCGGACATGGCTCGGGTACAGCGTGCCGTAGACAGCCGCGATGTACGTCCCGTAGGACACCCCGAGGAAGTTGAGCTTCTTCTCCCCCAGCGCGGCCCGGATGACGTCCAGGTCGCGCACGGTGTTCGGGGTGGTCATGTACGGCAGCATCTCGCCGCTGCGCTCGTAGCAGCCTTCAGCGTACTCGCGGGCCAGCTTGCGCTGGGCGCGCTTGTCCGCCTCCGAGTCGGGCACCGGGTCCGCCTTGGGCGCCTTCACGAACTCCTGCGGGTCGGCGCAGGAGATGGGCGCCGAGTGGCCGACTCCGCGCGGGTCGAAGCCCACGAAGTCGTACGCCTTCGAGACGTTGACCCACAGCGGGTTCTTGGTCGTGACCCGGCGCGGGAAGCGCAGCCCGGAGCCACCGGGACCGCCGGGGTTGTAGACGAGCGCGCCCTGCCGCTCCTCCTTCGTCCCCGTGTTGCCGATGCGGTCGACGGCGAGCTTGATCTGCTTGCCGTACGGCTTCGCGTAGTCGAGCGGCACCGTGACCCAGCCGCACTGGATCGGCTTCTCCAGACCCCAGTCGGCCGGGCAGTCCTGCCAGTCGATGCCGGCCTTCGCGGCCTTCGCGGCGGCGATCGTCGCGCCCCGCGTCTCACGGTCCTGGCCGTGACGGGCGCTCGCACTGGCCGCGGGCGCCGTGACGGCGCCCGCTATCAGGGTCGCCGTGATGAGCGCTCCGGCGGAACCGAGCGCGGCGGCTCGTTTCGTCGGTCTCGTGCCTCTCAAGTGGGGCCTCCCCGTACGTGGTTGCTGTCGGTCGCTGACGGGGACCGATCCTTGCCGCTGTGGGGGACCTGTGAACAGGGGGTGGGCGGTCTTCTTTGCCAATCCGATAAACGGTGAGGGGAGTTCCGCTCAGCGGATGGGCGGGCGATCAGCTGCTGTGGGCCTGCTCCAGTGCCGCCAGTGCCTGGTCCAGCACGCGCCGCAGTCGCAGTGCGTCCGGCGCGAGCGCGGTCACCAGGGCGGCGGGCCCTGCGAGCGGTACGAGCGCTGCGTCCTCCCCCAGCATCCGGGCCTCCACCGGCCTGTTCGCGAACTCCGGCCGTACGACGACGAGTTGACCGAGGGCGCGATGTCCCGCCACAACGGCGGGCCCGTCCCAGCCGCCCGGCGCTCCGGGACCGCAGGCCAGCTCCTGGTCGAGGACTGCCCGTCCCCCGACCCGCACCGTGAGACGGCTGCCGAGGCGTCCGGGTTCCTCACCGGAGCGCCCGAGTACCTGCTCCTCGCGGAACACGAGCCGGGCACCGGGCGCGAGCTCGACGCGCGTACCGACGTACAGTTCGCTGCCCTGGGCGCAGATCAACTGCTCGGGCAGCCAGCGGAGTTCGCCTCCGTCGGCAACCTGGATCCGTACGTCGTAACGGGCCTCGCCCTTCGCCTGGCCGGGCAGCGCGATGGTGGCCGCGGCGGACGCCAGATGCAGTCGGGCACCTTCCCCGACCTGCGCCTCGACGGTGAAGTGGTCGCCGCCGAGCGGGCCGCTCATCGCGCCGACCAGCATGACGCGGGCCTCGTCGCCGTGCGCGCGGATACGGCGCAGGGCGAGCGGCCCGTCGCCGTCGAGCACCGGCAGGGCAGTGCCGCCACGGCCGTCCGCCCGGGCGGCGATCCGTGCGGTGGCCCGGACGCCGGCCGTCGTCATGCGGTCCACGTCGCGAGCTGCGCGCGCACCCAGAGGGCGACGTCCGTGACGCCGGCCTCGCTGCGCAGCGACTGGAAGACGACGGGCATGTCCCCGCGGGCCGCCTTCGCGTCGGCGGCCATCCGGCCGAGGTCGGAGCCGACGTACGGTGCGAGGTCGGTCTTGTTGACGACGAGCAGGTCGGCGGTGGTGACGCCGGGGCCGCCCTTGCGGGGGATGTCGTCCCCGCCGGCGACGTCGATGACGAAGATCTGCGCGTCGACGAGGCCCTTCGAGAAGGTCGCGGTGAGGTTGTCGCCGCCGGACTCGACAAGGACGATGTCGAGCGGTCCGGCCTCGTCCTCCAGGTCCTCGACGGCTTCGAGGTTGGCGGAGATGTCGTCGCGGATGGCGGTGTGGGGGCAGGCGCCTGTCTCGACGGCGGTGATCCGCTCGGGCGGCAGCACGGCCTCCCTGAGCAGGAACTCGGCGTCCTCTCGGGTGTAGATGTCGTTCGTGACGACGGCGAGGGAGAGTTCTTCGCGGAGGGCTCGGCAGAGGGCTGCGACGGTGGCGGTCTTGCCGGAGCCGACGGGGCCGCCGAGGCCGATGCGGAGGGCTCGGCGGGTGCCGTCGGGCCGACGCGCGTCGGCACTCACGGCTGCGCCGGCGTGGGCGTGGGAGTGGTCGAGGTGCATGAGATACGGCTCCAGTTCTGGTCGCTGTGTGTTGTGGTGTGTCCCGAGACTTTGTTTCGCCCCCGCCGCCCCTACCCGTTCCCATCCCTTGGGGGCTGCCGCCCCCAAACCCCCGCCACGGCCCTGAACGGGCCTTGTCCTCAAACGCCGGACGGGCTGAAAGATCAAGCGCCGGCTGGCACCACTCAGCCCGTCCGGCGTTTGAGGACGAGGCCGTTCAGGCCGAAAGGGGGGTCTGGGGGCGCAGCCCCCAGAAGGATGGGAACGGGTAGGGGCGGCGGGGGCGGAAAACCTACGACGCGAACAACCGCACCGCCCACCCCGCATGCCCCTCCGCCCCCACCTCCAGCATCGGCGCAGAAGCCGCAGGCAACGCATCCACGTCACCCCCGACCGCCACCTCCACCGCCCGATCCACCACCCGGTCCAACTCCGGCGCCAACCGAGCCAGCACCCCCGTCGCATCGAACGGATCAAGGCTCAGCAACCGCACCACAGCCGACGCGGGCCCACTCACGCTCTCGTACACCGCGCAGTACGCCGCATCCTCCGGCCCCAACCCCGCCGCACGAGCAGCCAGTCCCAGCACCACCGGCTGATGCGCCCCCTTGGGGAACTCCCGCGCCAGCGCGTCCAGTTCCGCCGACGGCCACGTCGCCCGCGCCGCCCGCATCAACTGCCGCCCCAGCTTCCGCGCGGCGACCCGCAACGCCGGCGACGGCGTCCGGGCGTCCGCCGCACCGTCCAGCGCCACCGGATCGACACCGAACGCCGCAGCCGCCGCCAGCGCCGCCGACACCAGCCCAGCCGTATGCAGCCGCCCCCGGCAGAACTCCTCCAGGCTCGCCGCCCCGGTGACACGCCCCGCCTTCACCGCGGCCTCCGCCCCGCCGGAGTGCGCGTGCCCTCCGGCGGGAAAGCGCCCGTCGGCAAGAACGAGCAAAGCTGCCCTGCTCACTGGAACCGCCTCCCCATCAGAAGAGGAAGTACCGCTGAGCCATGGGCAGTTCGGCGGCCGGAGTGGCCTCGACCAGCTCCCCGTCGATGTGCACGGCGAAGCTGTCGGGGTCGATCCGTACCTCCGGACGCGCGTCGTTCTCCCGCATGTCGGCCTTGGTCACGGCCCGCGTCGACTCGATCGCCACGAACCGCTTCCCGAGCTGGAGCCGCTCCGGCAGCCCGTCCTCGATCGCCAACTGGGCAACGAAGTTGAACGAGTTGGACGCCGGTGCCCGGCCGATCGCGCCGAACATCGGCCGGGGCAGGATCGGCTGCGGAGTCGGGATCGACGCGTTCGCGTCGCCCATCTGCGCGTACGCGATCTGGCCGCCCTTGATGACGAGATGCGGCTTGACCCCGAAGAACGCGGGCTCCCAGAGGACCAGGTCGGCGAGCTTGCCCGTCTCCACGGAGCCCACCTCCCCCGCGAGCCCCTGTGCGAGTGCCGGGTTGATCGTGTACTTGGCGACATAGCGACGTACACGGTGATTGTCCGCGCTGCCGTCGCCCGGCAGGGCTCCCCGGCGCCGCTTCATCACATGCGCCGTCTGCCAGGTCCGCATGATGACCTCGCCGACCCGGCCCATCGCCTGCGCGTCGGACGAGATGATCGAGATCGCGCCCAGGTCGTGCAGTATGTCCTCCGCCCCGATCGTCGACGGCCGGATCCGGGACTCGGCGAACGCCAGGTCCTCCGGCACCGCCGGGTTCAGGTGGTGGCAGACCATCAGCATGTCGAGGTGTTCCTCGGCCGTGTTGACGGTGTAGGGGCGTGTGGGGTTCGTCGAGCTGGGCAGGACGTGCGGCTCCGAGACCACCGACATGATGTCCGGCGCGTGCCCGCCGCCCGCACCCTCGGTGTGGTAGGCGTGGATGCCCCGGCCCGCGATCGCCGCGAGCGTGTCGGCCACGAAACCGGCCTCGTTGAGGGTGTCCGTGTGGATCGCGACCTGGATGCCCGTACGGTCGGCTACGGTCAGCGCCGCGTCGATGGCGGCCGGGGTCGAGCCCCAGTCCTCGTGGATCTTCAGGCCGAGGGCGCCGCCGCGGATCTGGGAGAGCATCGCGTCGTGCGAGACGGTGTTGCCCTTGCCGAGCAGACCGAAGTTGAGCGGGTACTGCTCCATCGCCTCCAGCATCCGGGCGAGGTGCCAGGGGCCGGGGGTGACCGTGGTCGCCTTGGAGCCCTCGGCCGGGCCGGTACCGCCACCCACGAGCGTCGTGATGCCCGACGCGAGCGCCTCGTCGGCGATCTGCGGGCAGATCAGGTGGACGTGCGCGTCGATGGCGCCCGCCGTCACGATCCGGCCGTTGCCCGCGATGATCTCGGTCTCCGGACCGATCACCAGGTCGGGATGGACCCCGTCCATCGTGTCGGGGTTGCCGGCCTTGCCGATGCCGGTGATCCGGCCGTCGCGGATGCCGATGTCGGCCTTGACGATCCCCCAGTGGTCGATGATCACGGCGCCCGTGATGACCGTGTCGGGGGTGCCATCTGCGCGCGTAGCACGCGCCTGGCCCATGGATTCGCGGATGACCTTGCCACCGCCGAACACCGCCTCGTCACCGGCGAGTCCGGGGCCGCCGCTGCGGTCCTCCTCGATCTCGACGATCAGGTCGGTGTCGGCGAGCCGGATACGGTCACCGGTGGTGGGGCCGAACAGATCGGCGTACGCGGCACGCGAGATCTCAGGCATCGAGGGCACCTCCGGTCTCCCCGCGCAGCCCGGGCACGATGCGCGCGCCGGTGAGCGGAACGAGTTCGACGTCGACGGGGATCCCGGGCTCGAAGCGTACGGCGGTGCCCGCGGCGATGTTGAGCCGCTTGCCGCGCGCCGCCGCACGGTCGAACTCCAGGCCGGGGTTGGCCTCGGCGAAGTGGTAGTGGGAGCCGACCTGGACAGGCCGGTCGGCGGCGTTCAGCACGGTCATCGACGTGACCTCGCGGCCCTCGTTGTACACAACGGGCCCGTCGGCGAACAGGATCTCTCCGGGAATCACGGCAGCCGCCCCCTCAGACGATCGGGTCGTGGACGGTGACGAGCTTGGTGCCGTCCGGGAAGGTCGCCTCGACCTGGACGTCGTGGATCATCTCGGGGATGCCCTCCATGACGTCCTCCCTGGTCAGGATCTTGCGCCCGGAGGACATCAGCTCGGCGACCGTACGGCCGTCACGGGCGCCTTCGAGGATGTGCGAGGTGATCAGCGCGACCGCCTCGGGATGGTTCAGTTTGAGCCCTCGAGCCCGGCGCTTCTCGGCCACGTCCGCCGCCACATGGATCAGCAGCCTCTCCTGCTCGTGCGGAGTCAGTTGCACGGCGTCCCACCTCACATCCTCGCTCCGGACCGTGCGGGGTCCGGTTGCCGATGCCACCAAAACCGCTGGTGGCGCGAATGGGCACGCTAGTTGGCCGGAGTTTCAAGGACGTTAACCGGCGCGTGATCCATCCGGGTCGCCGGAAGCGGGCGCGCTCATGCTCATCACCCCGCGAAGGCCCTCCTGGAGGACTTCGACCGGCGCGCTGCCGAAGAGGGCCATCTGCGCGACGTAGCCCTGCGCCGCCGCGATCATGGTCCGCGCGACGCTCTCGGCCGGTACGTCGGCCCGCATCATCCCGGCATCCTGGTACCGCTCGACCAGGCCCACCCACACCGTGCGGACCTTGACGTACCCCTCGTTCAGCGCCTTCGACAGCTCGTCGTTGCGCAGGGTCTCGGCCCACACCTGGACGATCAGCCGGGGAAAGACGGCCACTCCCTCGTGCGCCAGCCCCGGGCGCAGACCCATCATCCGGCCCATCACCTCGCCCACCATCACGTCCGGCGGTGGAGGCGGGTCCTGCTCGCCCGCGGCCTCGAAGGCGGAGCGGACCTCCTCCAGCACCTCGGTGACGATGGCGGCGATCAGCTCCTCCTTGCCGCTGAAGTAGCGGTAGACGGCCCCGGCGGAGAGATCGACCTCCTTGAGCACGTCCTGCATCGACGTGGCGTGGAAGCCGTTGCGGGCGAAGCAGAGTGCCGCCCCGTCGAGGATCTGACGGCGTCGGGCGTCGAGGTGTTCCTGGGATACACGGGCCATGCCGTCAAAAGTAAAACGAACATTCCTTCTTGACAAGGGACGCCGATCGCAGGACGGTGGTGGCGCACCTAAAACGAACGATCCTTCTTTTTAGGTCCACTCAGATCCGTCGATTCGAGATTCGAGGAAGAAGCCATGGGGCACCGCCGCCGCATGATCGCCGTAGTCGTCCTGGTCCCCGTCCTGGTCGCGCTGGCGCTCTGGGCCTTCGCCTGGCCCGCCGCCCGCACCGCGCCCCGCGACCTGCCGCTCGGCGTGGCGGGCCCGGCCGCCGCGGTCACCCAGGTCGAGCAGGAGCTGTCGGCCCGCGAGGGCGCCTTCGAGATCCACCGGTACGCCGACGAGGCCGCCGCCCGGGACGCAGTCGAGGACCGGACCGTATACGGCGCCGTGGTCGTCACCGCCCAGGGACCGAAGCTGCTCACCGCGTCGGCCGCGAGCCCCCTCGTCGCCCAGCTCCTCACGCAGGCGGTGACCACCCAGGCCGAGCAGTCCGGCGCCCGGGTCACGACCGTCGACGTCGTCCCCGCCGCCGCGAACGACCCGCGCGGCGCCGCCTTCGGCGCGAGCGTGCTGCCACTTGCGCTCGCCGGAGTGGCCGCCGGCGCGGTGGTCACCCTGCTCGGGCTGCGCGGGGTCCGTGCGGCCGGCGCACTGCTCGGGAGCGCCGCGCTGGTCGGCGTGGTCGCCGCCGCGATCACTCACAGCTGGCTCGGGGTGCTCACCGGCGACTGGTGGACCGAGGCCGCCGCGCTGGGGCTGACGACACTCGCCGTGAGCGGCGCGGTCGCCGGACTCGCCGCACTGCTGGGAACCCCCGGCATCGGCCTCGGCGGTCTGACCGTCGTCCTGATCGGCAACCCGTTCTCCGGCGCGTCCGGCGCCCCGCAACTGCTGCCCGAGCCGGCCGGCACGATCGGTCAGTGGCTGCCGCCGGGTGCGGGCGCCTCGCTGCTCCGGTCGGTGTCGTTCTTCGACGGCGCGGCGGCCCTCGGTCCCGCCCTGACCCTGACCTGGTGGGCGGCGCTGGGCCTGGGCGCGGTGCTGCTGGGCAGCGCGCTCAGGCGCCGTACGGAGGACGGGAACAGCGAACCGGTGGCGACCGCCGAGCGGGAGCCCGCCCTGGCGAACTGACCGCCCGCGGCGAAACCGACCGGGTGTCCCCGCCACAGCGGACGGGGGCACCCGGTCCCGTACGTCTGCGTCCTGGCCGCGCGATCAGCGCGCCCCGGGTCCCCGATGCTCCGCCGCGATACCGAACCGCTGCCGTTCGACGGGCGCGGCGCCGACCTCCCGGACGCTGGAGACGGCGCTGACGACCTGCTCCTCCGCCGCGTCCAGCTCGTCCAGGCGTTCCAGGTCGGCCGCGGAGACCAGGGCGACGAGGGGCTTGCCGTGCCGCGTCACGACGACGCGCTCACCGCCGTACACCACCTTGTTGATCAGGTCGGCGAGCTCAGCCCTGGCTTGCGTCACCGGAATCTCGTAGGCCATGTGCCCCAGCGTAAGCGCTCCGCTTGGGGGGCGGCGAAGGTGTCGGTTCCTCTGTGGCGCCGTCGTGGCTGGGCGCGCAGTTCCCCGCGCCCCTTTGGGGCGCTTCCGAACCCCGGGCCGAAAAGCTCATGTGCCCTCTCACGCCTATCTCTGTACGTCCTGTACATTTCTTACGGAAGCCATCGAGGAGGCGCGTCTCATGAACGACATCGGCGAACCGTCCGCCCGCTATGTCCTGCCCGAGTTCACCGAACGCACCAGTGCGGGGCATCGGACGCTGGATCCGTACTCGAAGCTGCTGGAGGAGCGGATCGTCTTTCTGGGGACGCCCGTCGACGACACCTCGGCCAACGACGTGATGGCGCAGTTCATGCATCTCGAATATCTGGCGCCCGACCGGGACATCTCGCTGTACATCAACTCCCCCGGCGGCTCGTTCAGCGCGATGGCGGCGATCTACGACACGATGCAGTTCGTCACCTGCGACGTGGAGACCATCTGTCTGGGGCAGGCGGCCTCCGCGGCGGCCGTGCTGCTGGCCGCCGGCACGCCGGGCAAGCGCAGCGCGCTGCCGGGGGCCCGGGTGCTGATCCACCAGCCCTCGCTGTCCGGGCCGATCCAGGGCCAGGTGAGCGATCTCGCCATTCAGGCACAGGAGATGGGCCGGATCCGTACCCTGCTGGAGGAACTGCTCGTACGGCACACCGGACAGAGCCCGGAGCGGGTCGCCGCGGACATCGAGCGAGACAAGATCCTCGACGCGCAGGCCGCCCTGGAGTACGGGCTGGTGGACCGGGTCGTACCCAGCCGCAGGTCCTCGGACCCCGCCCCCGGCACGAGGTGAGCCACCGATGCTTCCGCCCGAACTGCCTCCGCTGCCCGCCCTGACGCGCGCGGAGGGCGAGTTGATCGACCGTTACCTCGAAGTGGCCGATCTACTCGGCCGTATCAACCCGGCCTATCACGGGGACACGTACCGCGGACTGCGGGCCGCGCAGGCTCTGGTCGCCAAGGCGGTGGCGCTGCGGGACGCGCTCGAATTGATGCATCAGCGTGGCGAGGCGGAGGTGCATGCCCATACGCTGGCGCGTGCGCTGCGCGTTCTCGACGGGGAGCGTCGAACGGCGCGTGTCACCGTTCCGCGTGAGCCCGCCAGTTGACCCACCCGGCCGGCGGACCCGTATCGGACGGGCCCGTCCGTCCCGGCGACGGAGTGTCCGGAACGAGCCGGGGAGTGACTGGATGACATCCCCCGTTCGGCGTAGTGACATGTCCCCCAGTCGGCCCGTTCAACTTGCGCGACGCGCGTAGTTCGCAGCCGGAACCGCGATGTTTCCTCGCTGGTCCGGGGGTGCGCGACCCTCGCCAAATTGGTCCGAGGGTACGGGTGTCCACCCGAATGGGTCACGGGTGAGTAACGCCACAAAGCCCTGATTCCATTGGGATTTTCCTACTTCCATGAGCCAAGATCCCTTCCTGACGACAAGCCCCCGCCACAACGGCGGGGCGATCCGGGTGGACGCCGAGTCCTGCCGCCGCCCGGATGACCGGTCGACAGATGTGCATCGGCAGGAGTGGAGGACCCAGGCACGACGGGTCGCCGGAACGGTCACGCCATGACCGGGCCGAGCAGCCCTTGGGGTGAAGCCGCGTCAGCGGCCGGGCAACTTCGCCAGCCCGAATCCGACAGGTCATCCTTCACAGGCGGCTGACGAAGGGTTGCGCATGTCTGCGCTCAATCGTGTTCCGTCGATGATGTCCCGAGCCGGCACGGCCTCGGCCCTCACCCTCGCCGCCGTGGGCGGCACCCTGGTGATACCGGGAGTCGCGACCGAGGCCGCGGCAATCGCGCCGTCGACGAAGGCACTTCAGATCGCGGCCTCCAAGAAGGGCTCTCCGTACAAGTACGGTGCCACGGGACCGAACAGGTTCGACTGCTCAGGGTTCACGCTGTACTCGTACAAGAAGGCGGGCAAGAAGCTGCCTCGTACGGCGGCGGCCCAGTACAACAAGACCAAGCACATCTCCGCCAAGAGCCGCCGCGGCGGGGACCTGGTCTTCTTCCACTCGGGCTCGAACGTCTACCACGTGGGCATCTACGCCGGGAAGGGAAAGATCTGGCACTCCCCGAAGACCGGGGACGTCGTGAAGCTCCAGAAGATCTGGACGAAGAGCGTCTGGTACGGCCGGGTCAGCTGACCTGCCCGGGGCGGTACGGCGGTTTCCGGAGCCGCCGTACCGCCCCGGGGCCCGTCGGCCGGTCGCCCCGGCACAGCGGGCCGCAGCAGCACCTCGGGATCGAGCGCGTCGGTGACGAATCCCCGACGCGACGGACGTACGGCAGGCCGAAGCCCCGTCGTCCAGGGCCGAACCGGTCCTGCTCCTGACGCGTCCTTACCGCTCCTTACGGCTCCTGCTGACCCGCCGCCGTTACCGGGGGCCGGGCCGGAGCCGTCCACGGGAGTTCGATCGACACCGTCTTGCCGCCCTCGCGAGTGGGGCGGACGCGGAGTCTGCCGCCCGACTCGGCGATCAGCCAGCGGATGATGACCATCCCGCGCCCGTTGTCCTGCTGCACGGCGGCGGGCAGTCGCTTGGGGAAGCGCGGGTGACTGTCGGTGACCCCGATGCGCAGATGTTCGTCACGGTCGAGGGCGACGTCCACCGTGAAGGTGGGTGACAACCCGAAGGTGTGCTGTACGGCGTTGGTGGCGAGTTCCGAGACGATCAGACGGATGGTGTCGGCGGTTTCACTCTCACCTGACAGACCCCATTCCGCCAGGACGTTGGCCACATATGCGCGGGCGGCGGAGACCGAGGCGGGATCGCTCGGCAGAGTGACGGATGCTTCCAGGTGGTCTGCCATGGCGGCGTCGTCCCTTTCCCACGGAACCGGAGCCCGACACGGAGCGGCTGGTTCGAGTACGGTCCCGGACTGGTGCTTCGCGCCAGACTGCCATTCCCGCGCCGGTCACGGGGTGCGATCCACCAAGATATGCATATATCTGTCGCTCGAAGCGGTGAACTCTGCGACCCCAGAGCGTATTTGGGCGGCTCATTAGGAGTAAGGAGTGGCCCATGCAGTACGGCCCCGCCGTGCGCCGTCGAAAACTGGGTGCCGAACTGCGCGCGCTGCGTGCCCGGGCCGGACTCACAAGTGGCCAGGCGGCTCGTCTGGTGGGCTGGCACCAGTCGAAAGTCAGCCGGATCGAGACCGGCGCGAGCGGGGTGAAACCCGCGGACGTCCGGTTACTTCTCGACGCCTACCAGGTTCCGGACGGTGAGGCGCGTGAGCTGCTGCTCGTGCTGGCGGGCGGTGAGGACGGCGGCAGGCACCACTGGTGGCACGCCTACCGTGGCGTACTCCCGCCCACCTACCGGGATTTCATCAGCCTGGAGTCGCAGGCCAGCACCATGCGCACCCTGGAGACCTCGGTGGTCCCGGGGCTGCTGCAGACCCGGGAGTACGCCCGCGCGGTGACCCGGGCGGCCGTGGACGGCCTGGAGGAGACCCGGCTCGACGCCCTGGTCGAAGTGCGGCTGGCCCGGCAGGACGTACTGCGTTCGGATCCGCCGCTGGCCCTGAGCGCGGTCCTCGACGAGGCGGTGCTGCGCCGTGAAGTGGGTGGCCCAGAGGTGATGACGCGTCAGCTGGAACGGCTCCTGGAAGCGGCCCATCTGCCCCAAGTGAGGCTCCAGATCCTGCCGTTCACCGCAGGGGCTTACACCGGCATCACCGGCCCTTTCGTTATCTTCTCTTTTCCGAGCACTTCTGACCTGGATGTGGTTGTTCTCGACCAGATGATGAGTAGCCTCTACCTCGAACGGAAAGAAGACCTCCAGGCCTACAGCGAGGCCTTCAACACCCTTCAGATCCACGCCCTTTCGCCCGAGGATTCGTTGGATTTCATCGCCGGTCTGCAACACGGCGTGTAAGGAGGCACCATGTCAGCACTGCCTCGGAACGAACCGTCCGTCGTCGAACCGCCCGGTGTGCAATGGCTGCGCAGCAGCTACAGCACCGGCGCGAACAACTGTGTGGAGACGGCCCGTCCGGACGCGGAAGTCCGGACCGGACCGCTCGCCGTACGCGATTCCAAGAACACCGCCGGGCCTGTCCTGCTCTTCTCCCCCGAGAGCTGGGCGGGTTTCCTCACCGCGTTCCGGTGATCGCCCCAGGACGCACGGCCGTGGTCCGCCGACTCATGGTCGCGTGTCACTGATCAACAGCACTACTGAGACAAGCACTACGGAGACAAAGGGACTGCGGATCTACGGTCGGTTCTCGCCGATCACCTGTACCGCCTGTGCGATCTGCTCCTCGGACAGGTCCGCACGGGCGGTCAGCCGCAGCCGGGAGATTCCGTCGGGCACGGACGGCGGGCGGAAGCAGCCCACGCCCACTCCGGCGGCCCGGCAGTCGGCCGCCCAGCGCACGGCCCCCTCGGGGGACGGCGCGCGCACGGAGACGACGGCCGCGTCCGGCCGTACCGCCGTCAGCCCCTGAGCCGTCAGCCGGGTGTGCAGATCGCGCGCCACGGCACGCGCGCGTGCGGCCCGTTCGGGCTCGCGGCGCAGCAGCGTGAGGGCCGCGAGGGCCGCGCCCGCCGCCGCCGGGGCGAGCCCGGTGTCGAAGATGAACGTACGGGCCGCGTTGACGAGGTGCTCGATCACCGGAGCGGGCCCGAGCACCGCTCCCCCCTGACTCCCGAGCGACTTGGACAGCGTGACGGTCACGACGACGTCCGACGCACCCGCGAGCCCGGCCGCGTACGCGGAGCCGCGCCCGCCGTCCCCCAGAACCCCTAGCCCGTGCGCGTCGTCGACGACCAGCCCCGCGCCGAACTCCCGGCAGGCGGAAGCAAGTCGACCCAGCGGAGCAGCATCCCCGTCGACCGAGAAGACCGTGTCGGACACGGCCACGGCGGGCCCGGTGTGGGTGCCGAGCGCCTTGCGGACGGCGTCCGGATCGGCGTGCCCGACGACCTGGGTGGTGCCCCGGGCCAGCCGGCAGCCGTCGATCAGCGAGGCGTGGTTGCCCGCGTCGGAGACGACGAGGGTGCCGTGCGGCGCGAGCGCGGTGACGGCGGCGAGGTTGGCCGCGTAGCCGGAGGAGAAGACGAGGGCGGCCTCGAAACCGCAGAAGTCGGCCAGTTCGCGTTCGAGTTCCGCGTGCAGCTCGGTGCTGCCGGTGACGAGCCGCGACCCGGTGGAGCCACCGCCCCAGCGCCGGGCGGCCCGGGCGGCGCCCTCGGTGACCTCGGGGTGCCGGGCGAGGCCCAGATAGTCGTTGCTCGCGAGGTCGAGCAGCGGCGAGTCGGCGGGCCGCGGGCGCAGGGTCCGTACGAGTCCGGCACGCCGACGCGCCTCGGCCTGCTCGTCGATCCAGCCGAACGCCATGGGTCCTCCGAGCACGCACCGGGTTGTAGGCAGTGGACAGACCCTAGCGGCCGGTCCCGCTACCCAGGATGTGGCAATACCCACAGCGGGTTTTATCAGGCAGGCAAAAAGACCAGGTCAGAGGCTGTATCACGCCCTATGCCGAAGATCGTTTCTCACAGTCTGTCGAGCAATGCTCAAGACCTAATGGCACTGCGGACGATGCCGAAAGCGCGTGACGCCGGCCATTGAGTCCCGAGCGGTAACTCTCCGTGCTTGTTCGGTACGGGGAGGGCGCCGACTGGCAGGGGAGCGAGCGCGCCGCACCAGCCCGGCTGCTCAACGCCGACCACGGCTCGGGTAGGCGGGGCGGCGGTCCGAAGGCCGCTCGGGCCGGGGCCCCAGCGGGCCAGACCGAGCAGTTTTCGAGAAGTATCGGCGACTCGGCCGCCCTACCGTCGAGGACATGAACTCCATCGACTCCGTCACCCTTGAGGTGGCCGACACCACAGCCGCCGCCCGCTTCTACTCCACCGCTTTCGGACTGGTCCCGCCGCAAGTGCGCCTGCGTGCCTCCGAAGCCCCCACGACCGGCTTCCGCGGTTTCACCCTGTCGCTCGTGGTGTCCCAGCCGGGCAACGTGGACGCGCTTGTCGGCGCCGCCCTCGACGCCGGCGCGACCGCCCTCAAGCCCACCTCGAAGTCCCTGTGGGGCTACGGCGGAGTCGTTCAGTCCCCGGACGGCACGATCTGGAAGATCGCGACATCGGCGAGGAAGGACACGGGCCCGGTCACCCGGGACTTCGACGAGCTCGTGCTCCTGCTGGGCGTCGAGGATGTGAAGGCCACCAAGCAGTTCTACATCGAACAGGGTCTCACTGTGGGTAAGAGCTTCGGCGGCAAGTACGTCGAGTTCGCCACCGGGCCGGGCTCCGTCAAGTTGGCCCTGTACAAGCGCCGTGCCCTCGCCAAGGACGCTGGTGTCCCCGCCGTCGGCACCGGATCGCACCGGCTGGTGCTCTCCAGCGACGCCGACCCGTTCAGCGACCCGGACGGGTTCCTCTGGGAAACCACTACTCCCCTGACCGTCACCGCCTGACCCGAGTGACCTCCGATTACAGGACGGCACTTACAGAGGAGGCCCCCTACGGCCTACGGCTGCACCTGATCCCACCTGCGTGGATGAGGTATTCGGCAAGGGCATCCCGACGACGCTGTCGACCGACGGAGAATCGAACGGAAGCTGCTGTAGGACCTCCACAAGCACCCCTTCTCCGAGGTTCGGGCACCCTGTCCTCCACCTGGCCGCCATCGATGCCGTATACCTCGTACTCCCGGTCCGGCCAACGGTCGACCGCCCGCAGCGCTTGGGCGAAGTAACGCGGATCGAACCCGGCGTCGTACTCCAACGCCAACTCCAGCAGTTGCCCACCCGAGTACCGTCCGGAGCCACGTGGCTGCGCGAGCAGCCCGGGGCCCAGTACGTCTGCCGCGACGGCTCCGCCACCTACGCCGAATCAATCCGCCAGGCCCTCCCCGAAGCGGTACAGGTCAGCGACAGGTGGCACCTCTGGTCCAACCTGTGCAGCAAGGTCCTGGCCGAAGTCCGCTGCCACGCCGGCTGTTGGGCCACCACTGTGCACCCCACCCGACCTGGGGGCGTGCGCGAGCAAAACACCCTCAAGCGCTGGCAGCGGGTCCACCATCACTTTCTGCCATATCGTCTCGATGGCGCGCCTTCCGCAGCCGTCAGCGATCGACCCGGGGTCACGGCAGGAGGAGCACTTTGCCGGTCTGCCGATGGCTTTCCAGGTACGCGTGGGCCTCAGCCGCCTCTGCCAGGGGATAGGCCCGGTCGATGATCGGCTCGATCTTTCCTTCTGCCAGCAGTTCCAGGCACAGTTGCTGGTCCCGCAGGGTCGCGCCGCGCACGCTGGCGATCCTCACCTCCCCGCCGATGAGCGCGAGTGCGTCCAGCTCGAGCCGGGATCCCTGGTCGGTAGGTGTGCCCAGGACGATGACCGTGCCGCCGAGCCGTATGCAGGAAAGGGAGAGCTGGAAGAAGTCGTTGCCGCCGACACAGTCCCAGACGGCGTCCGCGCCCAGACCGTGTGTCAGCTCCCTGACCTGTGCGGGCAGTCGGGGATCGGTGGAGTGCAGGATGTGGTCGTAGCCGAGCTTCCCGAGCGCTTCGTCGCGGTCCGGCTTGGTGGTGGTGCCGATGACGGTGGCTCCGCTCAGCTTGGCCAGCTGTGCGCAGGCGATCGCCATCCCGCCGCTGGCGCCGGTGATGACCACCGTGTCGCCGGGCCCGACAGGTGCTTGTCGCGCACAGTTGAGCGGGGTGGTGTAGGTCCACATGGTGGCTGCAGCCGTCTCGAAGTCGACGCCGTCGGGGATGGGCAGGACCGCGTCCTGGCGACGCACGACGTACTGGGCGTATCCGCCGAAGACCTGGTGTCCGGGGTAGGAGGTGTCGATACACAGGTTTTCGAGGCCTCGTACGCACAGGGCGCAGTTGCGACACGGCGGGTGCGGAAGCTGCACCGCCCTGTCGCCCGTGCGCCACCTGGTGACGTTCTCGCCGGTGGCCACGATTTCACCGGCGGCGTCCCGGCCGAGCTGGAACGGCAGAGGCCACGCGGGCCGTCCCGGCAGAGGCTGCGGCAGGTTGCCCGCGCGGTACCGGAGATCCCAGCTGTTGACGGCCGTGGCGTGCACGCGCATCAAGACGTCGTCGGGGCCGACCTCGGGAATCGGCGCCTCGATGTACTTGAGCACCTCGGGCCCGCCATGTTCGAACAGGCGCACCGCCATCATGGTCTGTTCCACTTTCACGTTCCTTCAGATCGTTACGCGGTTCATCGGGAGCTATGTGCAGCCGCCTGCGCCTCACTCGCCGGGCGAGACCGAGTGCGAGCGGACTTCGGCCAGACGGGTCACCAGGGATGGAGCAGAAAAATGATCGGTCTGACGATCGGTCACTCGGTCTCGGGGCGGGTTCGCATCAGGTCGAAGATCCGCTCCGCCGTGCTCGGGTCGGACGACAGCGTCGGGTTCGCGAGCAGGTCCCGGCTGAGCACGAGACCTGCGCACCCGACGCTCGACTCAGCCGGGCCGGCCACATCAGCGGCCGGCCGTCGGATGCGGAGCAGCCCCGCGAGCGCCCCCGCCACTGCCGCCACGACGGCCGTGAACAGGTAGCGGTCGCTTCACGCAGCGCGTACTCGCTCAGCGACTGCCCCACGGGATCCACGTGCTCCGCGAGCACGACGGCTCCGGACAAGACGGAGTGAAACGCCTTGGTCAGGTGCCGCACAGCATGGTGTTCAACGCCGGTCGATGGCGGGACGAGCAAAACCTGCATGACCGCCAGGCAACAGCCGCCTGATAAAGCACCTACCACTCGGCGTATGAAGCTTCCATGAAGCCGGGCTCTTGCCTCTGGCGCGTAACGCGGGAGGGAGTCGGCAGGACCGATGTGCGGGTGCCGGCCCTGACCGGCGGCCCCACACCGAGCCCCGCGCTCTGCCGCACCTCGTACAAGCTGCCCGAGGGGCGTCCGACGCCCGCTCACCCGCTGCGGGTCCTACCGGACCGTGCACCGAGAAAATCTGCGGACCGAGCGATCATCGGGACGCTGACCGTGTCACGCGCCGCGGTCGCCGTCTCCGAACTCGGCGAGGCGCACTGAGCGCGCTCCCTCGATGTCCTTCACGACCGTGACCTGCTCATCACCTCCGCCCCGGAGTCGATAGGTCAGCGGGAGCCCGGTGGCATGCCGCCCCCTGGGGCGGGTTCCTGCGGTAGGTGCAAGGAGAACGTCGCTCCCTTGCCCAGGCCGGCGGATTCCGCGGTGATGTCTCCGCCATGGGCTCGGGCGATGCCCCGGGCGATGGCCAGTCCGATACCGCTGCCGCCTGCGGCAGCGGGCCGGCCGGGACGCTCAAGGCGTTCGAAGCGGTGGAAGATGCGCTCCAGATTGTGTTCGGCGATGCCGATGCCGTCATCCACGATACGGACGATCACATGGGGCACGGGAGACGGTTCAGCGTGTACGGACAGCGCCACATGCCCGTGCCGATCCGATACGGCCAGTGCGTTGCCGAGCAGGTTCACCAGGACCTGGGTGATCCGGTCCGGGTCGCAGAAAGCGTCGACGGGTGTGCTCGCGTCCACGGTGAGGAGCACCATCTGGTCGTCGTACTGGGGGCGCAGTCGCTCGGCTGTGACCCGTGCCAACGTGGCCACGTCGGTGAGCTCGCCGTGAAGAACGAAGGCGCCCTCTTCCGACCGGGACAGGCTGGAGAGGTCGCCCGCCAAGCGCTGCAGCCGGTGAAGGTCGTCGGCGAGGGAAGCGAACATGGCCTCGTCGGGGACGAAGATTCCGTCGGCCACGCCCTCGATCTGAGCGCGTAGCAGGGTGATGGGGGTTCGCATCTCGTGGGCGACCTCGGAGATCAGCCGGGCGCGGCGGCGTTCGGTGTCGGCGAGGGCTGCCGCCAGGGTGTTGACGTCTTGGACCAGCGCCGCCAGGCCCGGCTCGCTGGGGAGTTCGAGGACATCGTCGTAGTGTCCCTCGGCGAGCCGGCGCGTGGCGGCGCGCACCCTGTCGAGCGGCCTCAGCAGAAACCGGGACAAGGCGACGGAGGCCGGGAAGGCCGCGGCCAATCCGAACAAGAGGCCGACCTGCAGGACCACGTCACCTTCGATGTCGGCAAAACCGAGCCACACCTCGATCAGTGCGCTGATCGCCGCCATGGCCAGCAGTGCCAGGAGGAGCACCATGACGTGTGAGAGCACCAGCCGGTTGCGGAGCGACAGACTCTCCTGAATTTGGCGCAGCCGCGCACGACACCTCTGGTAGGCCGGGAAGCGGGCGGGCGACATGGGTGGGAGTCCTTCCTGGCCGCTAGGCGGGGCGTCCGATGAACCGGTAGCCGATGGTGCGGACGGTGCCTACGAACCGAGGTGCGCCCGCGTCGTCGCCCAGCGCGCGCCGCAGAGTGCGGATGTGCACGTCCACGACGCGCTCGTCACCGAAGAAGTCATCACCCCACACCTGGGCCAGCAGGCCGCGCCGGGTGAAGACCCGCCCAGGTGCCCGGGCCATCGCGAACAACAGATCGAAGTCGAGAGCGGACAGTTCCACAGTCCGGTCGGCATCGATCAGCACGGTCCGCGTCACGTGATCGACGGTCAGTCCGTCGAAGCGCAGGACGCCGTCCTCTTCGGTCGCCTCGGGACGGCTGTCGATGCGCCTCAGGATGGCCCGCACCCGTAGTGCCAGTTCGCGGGGACTGAACGGCTTGGTGACGTAGTCGTCGCTGCCGGTGGTGAAGCCGATCAGCCGGTCGACCTCCTCATCGCGGGCGGTGAGCATGATCACCGGGATCTGACTCGCCTCCCGGATACGGCGCAGGACCTGGAATCCGTCCAGCCCCGGAAGCATCACATCGAGCACCACGAGGTCCGGCCGGTCACGGGTGACCGCCCGCAGGGCGGACGGTCCGTCCGCGGCTTCGACGACATGGAAACCGTCCGCCTCCAGGTAGCCGCGCACGGTCATACGGATCTTGGGCTCGTCATCGACGACCAGAACGCGCTGCGTACTCATCGTGCTCGCTTTCCATCGCCGGGTGGGAGGAGGGACGCGGAGGGTCGTCATGGCCGCGGAGTGACCGGCGGCGAGGCACAGGGCCTCGAATGCGGCCAGCGTACGGTGCATGTCGTGGCCGGCGACGATCCACGGGCCCGCCTCACCCGGCGAGCACCGCCCGGCCGGGTCGTTCATGGCCGTGGGCCAGACCGTTGTGTGTGGGAGCCGTACCGTCCTGGGGAGCGCGGTGACCGCCCTGGCACGGCGGATCACGCGTGCCGGATCCCGCCCGGCCAGACGCCGTCGATCTCCTTCGACGGCCTCCCC
Source organism: Streptomyces sp. NPDC002680 (assembly GCF_042889145.1). Classification (NCBI taxonomy): domain Bacteria; kingdom Bacillati; phylum Actinomycetota; class Actinomycetes; order Kitasatosporales; family Streptomycetaceae; genus Streptomyces; species Streptomyces sp. NPDC002680. Next base: position 260,439 of record NZ_JBIAQP010000012.1, on the reverse strand, counting down.
CGTCAGCCGGTGCCGACCTCCGTACGGAGCGCCGCCCGCGCCCCGTCGGCGGGGGCAGCGGGCGGCGGGCTCGGGTGCGGTCGCGGCTCAGCGCGAGCCGGCGCGGCGTATACGCGCCTTCAGTTTCGGGAACTGGTGGAGGGCGTTGTCCCGCTCGAGGGCGATCCGCTGACGCCGGCTGTAGATCTCGTCGACGGTCGGTTCGGGGTCGCCCGTCTTGAGATTGGGCAGGCTGCCTTTGAGGAAGGGCATCGTCTCGACGTTGTCGGCCGCGTAGAGGTGGCGGGTCGCCGGCCAGTCGCTGCCGAACATGATGTGGTCGGCGGGCACGAGGGACGACAGCGGCTGCAACTGCGCGGCGGTGAACGCCTGTGCGTTGTCGAAGTACATCCGCTTCATGTACTTGAGGGGGCCTTCGGGCAGCACCTCGTTGAACGGCGGGAAGGCCGAGTGCCGGGTCGCGAGCCGGAAGGCCAGGAACGGCAGCGCCCCGCCGGAGTGCGTGAAGTGCCAACGGATGTTCGGGTAGTCCCGCAGGACACCGTTGTAGATCAGGCTCGTCATCGCGCGGGTCGCGTCGAAGTTGTACTCGAAGACGTTGTTCCCGGCAGGGATGTCGGGGCCGAAGCAGAGCTTGGGAGCCGGGTTGTTCTCCGGACCCGTCGGGTGGACGTAGACGTAGGCATGGCGGTCGTTGAGGATCTCGTACAGAGGCGCGAACGAGGGATCCCCCAGGTAGGTGCCCTTGTAGTTGGTGAGCAGGCAGATGCCGTCGAGGTCCAGTTCGCCGAGCGCGCGGTCCACCTCGGCCACCGAGCCCTCGATGTCGGGCATCGGGGTGACCGCGAAGATCCCGAACCGGTCACCACGGGTCCGCACGAGGTTGTGGGCGTAGTCGTTGACCGCGCGGGCGGTGGCGCGCCGGTCGTCGACCGGGCCGACGGTGACCTGGAGATCGCCGAACGACAGGACACTGGCCTGGATCCGGTACTGGTCCATGAAGGCCACATGCCGCTCGACCGACCATGGACCGTACGCCCCGGTGATGGCGCCGAGGAGGCCGTAGCGCTGCAGATAGTCGTTGTACACGTCGGGGCTGTAGTGCGCGTGGGTATCGATGCGCCAGTTGCCCTTGGGCAGCCCCGAGCCGGACCCTGCCGCCTCCGGACTGGCCATGGCGGTCGGTACCGTGGCCGCCGCCGTGACAAGCGCCGCAGCCGATGCGCCTTCGATCATCCTTCGACGCGAGATGTTCCGTCGCAGGTTCATTTCAAGTTCCCCTCTTCCTTCTGCGTGAGAGTCAGGTCGTGTGTGCGTGTGTGTCACGGCCCCCGTCGCCAGACCGGGGAGGGCAGGGCAGGGCCAGTGCAGGACGGCGATGGTCCCCGCCAAGACGGAGACGGCTGTTTCTACGGATGTGCGTGGGGTCCAGGCCGATCGAAGAGTGCAAGCGGGTAAGTCGCTCCGCGGCCAGGTCGGTCACCGCCAACAGGTCGATCCGGCATTCATGCGTGTGAACGCCATGGCGCCGATGCACCCGCGCCAACCGGTAGCCAGCTGTGGAGCGGACCCGCCGGCAACACCGCCGACCCCGCCGCCCCTGCCCCCGCCCCTGCCCCTGCCCCTGCCCCTGCCCCTGCCCCCGCACAGGTCGTGAACTGACCGCCGGTTCGTTCATGCAGCGCGCGATCGCCGACTGCCTGCCCGACGGAGTCCACGTACCTGTGGGACGAGGCGTGCGTGCATGACCGTCAGACAACAGGCGCCCCATAAGGCACGTACCACTGGGCGCATGAAGCTTCCGTGAAGCGAATCGCCGGGCTGACGCCCACTTCCTTGTAAGGCCTCCGGCTACGTCCCAGGTCAGGCACTGCCACTCGTCCGGTACGACGGAAGCGAGACCTGTTCGGACGGGTCCGTCAGGAGTAGGGGGTTGTCAGCTCTTGGGTGCGTCCGCCGTGACCGAGTGCAGGTGAAGCGGAGATCCATCAGTGTCGATGCCGTCCTCCCTGTCCTCAAGGTTCGACACCCCTCAACGCCCGGCCCTCGCTCGCCCATGAGTACCTGGCGGCGCTCCATGTGCGGACGCGGGCACCGGACCGCCGCCACGCCGGGTGTGCGGTGGCGCGCGGCAGCGGTGCTGCGAGGCTCGACTCGACGGGGGCGGCGACTACCGGGTGACACAAGTCCGGTTTCACCGTCTGGACGCGGCTGTTCCGGCTGAACCCTGTCAAGAGCTCTCGGTGACTACCGTTCTGAGTCCTGCGGTGCGCCGACAGGCCGCAGCATGGTGAGCCACTGGGCCACGACGGCGTCGATGAAGGCGTCGGTGACCTGGCCACGGTCGAGGAAGAGCCGGGCGAGGACGGGGCCGTACAGCAGGGTGAACTCGTCGTCGCTGATCTGGACGCCCGAAGGCTCCAGCAGTCTGTTGAAGCCGGTGTAGCGGTCCTCGCCGATGCGGACGAGTGCCCGGGCGCTGTCGGGGTCGTGGTCCGCCTGGGCGGTGACGGCCAGAGCCGCGGTTCGCACAGACGGCACGCTGACCCCGGCACGCAGGCTCTTCAGCCAGGCGGTGGCCACGGCGCCCACGTCGCTGCCCGGTTCCGGATAGTTGCCGAGGTCGGGGCCTTCGAGGACGAGGTCGAAGAGCAGTGCGGCCCGGGTGGGCCAGTGCCGGTAGAGGGTCTGACGGGTGACATCTGCCCGCTCGGCCAGCAGCGCATAGGTCAGCCCGGCCGGTCCGACCTGAGGCAGCAGTTCTCGCGCGACGGCCAGCACGCGGTTGCGGGTGCGCTGCACGCGCGGGTTGCCCGGAGTCGGCTGACGGCGGTGGGGAGGCTCGTTCATGCCGCCACCCTATCGGCAAATCATACGGCGAGCGTGATTGACGTCACAGCTTGAATCATACGTAGCGTGTGATAAAACTGAAGAGCAATCACACGCACTGGATGATTCATTGCGTGTCGGTGTCTGTGAAAGGTAGATGGCCATGTCATCCCTCAACCTGCTTGAGCCCGCGTTCGCCCGTACTCGCCTCGGCTCCGGCCCCGGTCTGCTCCTGGCGCACGGCGCCGGCAGCAGCCTGGCCGGCACCTACGGACCCGTCCTGGAAGGGCTCGCCTCCCGCCACACCGTCGTCGGCATCGACTACCCCGGCAGCGGCGACACCCCCCGCTCCACGACCCCGCTGTCCGTCGACGACCTCGCCGACCAGCTCGTCGCCGCAGCCGACGCGGAGGGTCTCGACCGCTTCGCCGTGTCGGGCTACTCCCTCGGCGGCCCGGTCGCCATTCGCGCCGCCACCCGCCACCCCGAGCGCGTCACCGCGCTCGTCCTGACCGCCGCATTCCCGCACCGCGACAACCGGCTCGCTCTCGCCTCCTCGGTCTGGAGCAAGATCGCCGCGTCCGGCGACCGTGAACTGCTCGCCGAGTTCCAGCTGATGATGGCTCTCGGCACCCAGGCGCTGGAGTCGATGCCGGCCGAGCAGTTGCGGCAGACCCTCGGCCATGTCGCCGCCGGCTCGGCCGACGGCAGCTCCGAGCAGACCGACCTCGTCGGACAGGTCGACGTACGACACGACCTCGCCGGCATCAAGGTCCCCACCCTGGTCATTTCGACCACCGACGACTGGCTCACCTCTGTCGCCCTGCACCGCCAGCTCGCCGAGACCATCCCCGGCGCCCAGCTCGCGAAAATCGCCACCGGCCACCTGCCGATGCTGGAGCGGACCGAGGAGTGGCTGCAGCTCATGACCGACTTCCTCGGCAGGCACCACGCCTGATCGCACCCCACGGGCAGGACCACGCGGCGGCCATCGGCGTACCCCCACCCGCGCACTGCCCATTGATCACGACTCACCAACACGCAGTCGGGCCGCCTCCCGGTCCCGGATCACTCGAATCCCTGTGGGTCGGCAGACCCACCTCCCCCTCGATTCCATGGAGGAATCATGCTCAACTTCGGACAGCTCGACGAGTCCACCAACTTCCACGACCAGCAGAAGGAGAAGGTCGGCCCGGTCACCATCATCAACACGTTTGTCGCCCCGGAGGGCAAGGAGGACGAGGTGGTGGCCGCCTGGACGGACGACGCGGAGTACATGAAGAAGTCGGGGAGCCTCCTCTCGGTACAGCTGTACCGGGGCATCGGCGGCAGCCGGCTGTTCACCAACGTCGCGGTCTGGAAATCCACCGAACACCTCCGTGCGGCGCTCGGCACGCCGGAGTTCGCCTCGCACCTGGCGGGCTACCCTGCCGGCACCGTCGCCTACCCGCACCTTTACCAGAAGTTCGCTGTCGAGGGCGTCTGCGAAGGGGAATGACGACCGCTTCCCGATTCCGGGATGCCGTTCGCCACGCGCACGACGGGTGGCGACGTGCAGCCCCTGGTGAGCCGGCCGCTCACGCCGATGACGCCGATCCGTTTCCGCCGACCGCCCGGCCGGTCCGCAACGTGCTCGGCCTGGTCCGCCCGGAGAAGAACTCGGCGGCAGGACGTACACGAGGACGCATGAGGCCGGTCACCAGAAGGGGCACTTCCCGTCGCTGGTCCGACGGTCGGGACAGGGTGACGGGGATGGTGGTACCTGGAGCTGTTTCCCCAGGTACCACCAGAAGGCCGGCAAAGCGGCTTTGACTCCCCCGGCGAGGCAGGAGCGTCACCGCAACGTCATCGGCCCGCTCTCCGCGGCGGCGAACCCTGTCACACCGCCTCGACGGGGTCTGCCCTGTCACGGACGACATCCCGCAGACGCTTCTTGTCGATCTTGCCGACCTTCGTCAGCGGCAACTCGTCCACGACCAGCAGGTCTTCGGGGAGTTTGTAGCGGGCCACCTGCATGGCGGTGAGGGCGGCGCGTACTGATTCGAGGGTCAGGTGGGTCCCCGGTTCGACGACCACGACCGCGCACACCCGCTCCCCCAGGTCGGGGTCGGCCTTCGCGACGGCGGCGACGCGGGCGACACCGGGCAGGCGGTAGACGAGGTTCTCCACCTCCTCCGCGGAGATCTTCTCGCCGCCCCGGTTGATCATGTCCTTGTCGCGTCCCTCGACGACGAGGTTTCCCGAGGGGTGCACCCGGACGATGTCGCCGGTGCGATACCAGCCGTCGGGGGTGAACGCGCGGGCGTTGTGGTCGTCCGCCCGGTAGTAGCCGCGTGGGGTGTACGGGCCGCGGGTGAGCAGCACGCCCATCCCTCCGGGCAGGACCGGGTTGTCGGAGGCGTCGACGACGAGGATCTCGTCGTCCGGGCACATGGGGCGCCCCTGCGTCTCGATCCTGATGTCGTCGGGGTCGGCGGGGCGCGTGTAGTTCAGCAGCCCCTCTGCCATGCCGAACACCTGCTGGAGCGTGCCGCCGAGCACGGGTTCGACGCGGCGGGCGACCTCCGGCGCGAGGCGGGCGCCACCTACCTGCAACAGCCGTAGCGCGGGCGGGGCGGTGTGACGGCCGGAGGCCACGGCGTCGATCCAGCGCTGGACGACGGCCGGCACGGCGGCGGTGACCGTCACGCCCTCGGCTGCCATGAGGGGCAGCACTTTCTCGGGGTCCGGGGTACGCGCCAGGACCACCCGGCCGCCGTTCATGAGGGTGCCCAGGATGCCGGGGCAGGCCAGGGGGAAGTTGTGCCCGGCGGGCAGGGACACCAGGTAGACGGTGTCGGAGTCGAGGCCGCACACTTCCGCGCTGCGGCGCGCGTTGTACTCGTAGTCGTCGTGGGTGCGGGTGATCAGCTTCGGCAGTCCGGTCGTACCGCCGGAGAGCAGGAAGACGGCGATGTCGCCGCTGTCCGGGGCGATCCGGTCGAGTCGGGCCCGTGCGGCGGCCGGGTCGTCGGCCGGCTCGGCCAGGGCTTGCAGATCCGTGGCGTCGGTGCCTGCCGTGCCACCCGCGACGAGCAACAGCCGTACGCTCGGCGTGACTTCGGCGACCTCCAGCCCCAGTGCCTGATGGTCGAAGTCACCCAGCCGGTCCGGTACGGCGATCGAGGTGACCTCGGCGTGCGCTGCCAGGTAACGCAGTTCATGGCCTCGGTGTGCGGGCAGCGCCATCACTGGCGCGATCCCGGCCCGCAGACAGGCCAGGGTGAGCGTGACGAACTCCCAGCCGTTGGGCAGCTGGACGAGCATCGCGTCACCGGGGCTGAGGCCGGAGTCCAGCAGACGGCAGGCCAATCCATCCGTACGGTCGACGAGTTGACGGTATGTCAGGCGGGTGGCGCCGTCCACGACGGCCACCGCGTCGCCGTAGGTCCCGGCCCATTCGTGGAGGTAGGCGCCCAGCGGCCTGCCTTGCCAGTATCCCGCTGCGCGGTAGCGGTCGGCCGTTTCCTCGGGCCAGGGGACGAATCCCTCATGCATCGTCGGATCCTCCTTGATCCCATGGGTCACGCAGGAGCAGCACCGCGTCCAGTGCGACGACGTCGCCGTCGGGCAGGACGCGCAAAGGGTTGATCTCGCACTCGGCCACGGCGTTTTCGGCGGCGAGGGAGGCCAGGGCGAGCAGTACGTGGGTGAGCCGCACGCGGTCGACCGGGGTGGCGCCGCGTGCGCCGCGGAACATCTCGCGGGTGGCGAGTTCGTCGAGCATGGCGTCGGCCTCGGGTGCGGACAGGGGCGCGAGGCGCAGGGATACGTCGCCGAGGATCTCGGCGGCGGTTCCCCCGGCGCCCAACGCCAGCACAGGGCCGAACACCGGGTCGTGGCGTACTCCGACGATGAGTTCGGGGCCGGCGGGGGCCATCTGTTCCACCAGCAGTGCGGGGCTTGCGGGCATGCGGGCGAGGGCGTCGTCGAGCTCTTCGTGGCTGCGGACGCCGACCTGGACCCCGCCGACTTCCGTCTTGTGCAGGATCTCCGCATCGAGGATCTTCACGACGACCGGTCCGCCGAGCTCGTCGAGAGCGGCGTGCGCCGCCGCGGGGCCGGCGCACACGCGCCTCAGGGGCGTGCGGATACCCAGGTCCGCGAGGACACTCTTGGCGGTGTGCTCGTCGACGGGCCCCGGCAGCGGCAGGGTGGGTGCGCCGGGCACGGTGACGTCGGCGGCCTCCAGACGGGCCCGGGAGGCCGCGTCCTCGACGAGCGCGCGGATCATGACCGATCCCGAGGCCGGCGTGGCCGCACAGGGAATGCCGGCCGCGCCGAGTTCCCGGCGGGCCTGTCGCGCAGGCTCCACGGGCCCGCCGACGACGGCGACGAGGGGGGTGGCGGAGCGGGCGGAGGCCAGCGCGCCGGCGAGGTCCACGGCTGTGGGCTCCAGCAGTCCGTACACAGCGGTGACGTCGATGCCCGGGTCCTGAGAGACCCGCTCCACGATCTGCGTGAGCACGGGCGACGGGCGGCCGGTGTCCACGGGGTTGTTCAGGTAGGTGAGTGCGGGGAGCAGTTCGCGCAGTTCCTTCACCGTCCGTTCGACCAGGGGCGGGACCTGCAGGCCGTGGGAGCGCAGGTCGTCGGTGAGCAGCAGTCCGGGTCCGGCCTGTGCGGTGACCAGGCCGATGCCCGAACGTGGATGGGCGGGGAGCCGTACGCGGCTGAGCGCGGTGACGGCGTCGACGAGGTCGCGTTCGTCGTCGACGAGGACGGCTCCGGCCTGCCGCAACGCTGCCCTGGTGACGCGCCAGGAGGTGGCCAGGGCTCCGGTGTGGGAGCGGGCGAAGTCGCCGATGTCGCTGCGTCCGACGACCAGGGCCACCACGGGGATCCGGTCGGTCAGGCGGCGTACGGCCTCGGTAAGACGGCGCCCTTCCGCGGCGGTCTCCACGTGCAGGGCCACGGCCCGTACGTCCTCGTCCTCGGCGAGGTGGAGCAGGACGTCGGCCTGGGTGAGGTCCAGGCTGTTGCCCAATCCGACCCCCAGGCGCAGGCCGACGCCGGCCTCGGCGAGGGCGAAGGCCAGCGCGTGGTTCACTCCGCCACTGGCGGCCACGACCGCCACCGGACCCGGTTCCAGATCGGCCACGCCCGGGACGAAACTGGCCGTCAGCCGTCGGTGCGGGGCGAGGAAGCCCGAGGTGTTCGGCCCGAGGACGCGGATTCCGGTGTCCCGCACCACTTCGGCCAGGGCCTGCTGGTGCAGCGCGCCGTCGTCGCCGGATTCGGCGAAACCGCCGGCGCACACGAGGGCGGCGCGGGCTCCCGCGTTCGCCGCGTCGCGGACGGCCCCGGCGGTGGCGGCGGCCGGGATGCAGGACACCACCAGGTCGGGTGCGATGCCGTGGGCCGCGGCGGCCTCGGCGACGGTCGGGAAGAAGGCCCGGTCGGGATCCGGCCGGCCGGCGTTGACCTTCAGCACCGGCCCGGGGAACGAGGCGAGCGAGTCGGTCATCGCCGCACCGAGCTTTCCGGGTGTGGCGGAGGCGCCGAGTACGGCGATGGCTCGGGGTGCGAACAGCGGGTCGAGGGCGGTCACTTGGCGCCTCCGACGAAGTCGGCCCGGCCGGACAGCAGGAGAGTGGTCGCGCTGTCGTCGTCGTACGCGCCGATGACCGCCGCGGGCAGGCCGTGCGCGAGTCGGGCTTCCTCGGCGACCAGTACGCGGGTCAGCGTCGTACCACCGCGTACGCCGACGAGCGGGGTGCCCGATTCCGCCGTCTCACGCACCTGGTCGAGGGCCAACGGCAGACCCTCCTCGGTGTCCGGAGCCTCGATCCACACACCCGCCCCGGACAGCTGACCGCCGAAGGGGACCATCGGGATGTCGGTGCCGTCCGTCCCGGTCAGGAGGTCGTCGCGGACTGCCACGCGGCGCGCGGGAAGCCGGAACGTCCCGTCGCGGAAAGGTGTCTCCAGAGGCGGAGTCCCGTGGCGTTCGCGCCACCATCCGTCGACGCGGTCCACGTACGCCGCGTCACGCACGGCGAGTTTGCCGCGCGGGATGCTGCGGGTGAGGAAGTGGAAGGCGAACTGCGTCGGATCGTCGAACGAGCGGACGTAGCGACCGAAGTGCTCCCACCACGACAGGCTGGGCCGCGCCGAGTTCTGGATCTTCTCGACCTTGGGGCGGCGGCGCGACTCGTAGGCATCGAGTGCCTCGGGCACGCTGTGCGGTGACTCCCCCAGGGCCTCGGCCAGCGCGACGGCGTCCTCCATTGCCATCTTGGTGCCGGACCCGACGGAGAAGTGCGCGGTGTGCGCCGCGTCGCCCAGCAGCACCCACTTCCCACGCCGCCACGAACTGGCCCTGCGGGTGGCGAAGTTGGCCCAGCGGGAGTTGTTGCCGACCAGCGGGTGCCCGTCGATCTGTTCGCGGAAGAGGTCCTCCAGGTAGGCCTTGGTCTTCTCGTCGCTCGGGCCCGGCGGCGTCGAGGGATCGAAGGTGTCGAGTCCGGCCCTGGCCCAGGAGTCGGCGTCGGTCTCGACGATGAAGGTGCTCAGCGAGTCGCCGATCGGATAGGCGTGGGCGGCGAAGACACCGTGCGGGCCGTCCTGGTGGACGAAGGTGAGTCCGTCGAACATGTACGAGGTGCCGAACCAGACGAACTTCGCGCTCGCCACGTCCGCCGTCGGTCCGAAGTCGTCGGCGAACACGGTGCGGAAGCGGCTGTTGGCGCCGTCGCACACCACGACCAGGTCGAAGTCGTCCAGCTCGGCGGGATCACGGATCTCGTGCTGGAAGCGCATCCGAACGCCCTCGGCGCGGGCCCGCTCCTGCAACAGGCTCAGCAGCGTCTTGCGTACGACAGCGGCCATGCCCATGCCGCCGACGCGCTCCCGTGCACCGTGCACGCGGACCTCGATGTCGTCCCAGTGTCGGCCGTGCTTCTCCAGCGCCTCGCTGAGGACGGGGTCGGCGGCGTCGATGGCGTCGAGGGTGGCGTCGGAGAAGACCACTCCGAAGCCGAACGTGTCGTCGGGGCCGTTGCGTTCGAAGACCACGACCTCGGCGCCGGGTCGGCTCCGCTTGAGCAGGGTCGCGAAGAACAGTCCTCCGGGACCTGCGCCGATGCAGGCAACTTTCATCATCTTTCCTTCGCGCTCACAGCCACGCGGGCAGCTTCGGCGGGGATTCCCCGCCGACGGGATACAGAGGGCCGGGCACAGGGCGTCCGGTCGCGTAGGCGGCCAGGCTGGGCAGGTCACCGCTCACCACGACCGGCTCCGCGCCGCCGGGCGCGCCCAGGGTCCAGGTACGGACGTCACCCTTGATCCGTAGCTCTACGGGGGGACAGTCCGGGCGGGCCCGGAAGGCGTCGGCGACGTCGTCGACGAGCGCCGCGCACACGTCGTGCGGGACATCGTCGAAGGTGGTGATGTTCAGGTCGACGGTGTGGACCCACACCTCGCGCACTCGCATCCAGGGCACCTGGGAGACGGGTACCTCACGGCCTCGCGCGGTGCGGACGGTCGCTTCCCAGCACTCGTCCGGCATAGCGGCGAGTTCCCCGGCGAGACGGGCGTCGGCCGCGAGCAGGTCGGCACGCAGTTCCTCGGCCGGCCGCCGGGCACCTTCCTCGATCTCGCGCGCACGCTGGTTGCCGCCGGCGTACATGGGCGTCTCGACACCTGTCCGCGCCCAGGTCAGCAGGTTGACGAGGGCGTCGGCGTTGCGCGCGACATGGACGACGACGTGGGCCCTGCTCCAGCCCGGCAGGTACGAGGGCCTGGTGAGCCCCGAGTCGGTCAGCCAGTGCACGGCGGCTTCGAAGGCCGCCGTGCCCTTGGCCGCCCATTCCAGCGTCGCTGCCGGGCGTGCGCTCACCGTGTCTCGCGGCGGCAGGTGTTGCGGCACTCGCCGATCCCCTCGATCCGGGTGACGAGGGCCGTACCGTCGTGCAGATAGCGGGCGGGCTTGCGGGCGTGGCCGACTCCGCCCGGAGTGCCGGTGGCGATCACGTCGCCGGGCACCAACGTGATGATCTCGGACAGGTACGCGACCAGCGTCGCCGGGTCGAAGACGAGGTCACCGGTGTCGGCCTTCTGGACCGTGTCGCCGTCGACCTCACAGGTCAGACTCAGGCCCTGGGCGGACACCGCCGGGTCATCGGCGGTCACCAGCCACGGTCCGATGGGCGTGGTGGCCTCGAACGTCTTGCCCTGGTCCCACTGGGTGGTCCGGTACTGCCAGTCCCGGGCGGTGACGTCGTTCAGCACGGTGTACCCGGCGATCGCGGCCCGCGCCTGCTTCGTGTCCGCGTGCCGGACCTCGGCACCGATGACGACGCCGAGCTCGGCCTCCCAGTCCATCTGCGTGGACGCGGCGGGCAGGGTGACGTCGTCGTACGCACCGACCAGTGCTCGCGCAAACTTGGAGAACAGCGTGGGGTGCGAGGGGAGTTCGCGGCCCATCTCCAGAATGTGGGTGCGGTAGTTGAGGCCGACACACACGACCTTCTCGGGCGCGACGACGACGGGGGCGTAGTCAAGGGCGCCTTCGTACGTTTCGCCGTCGGCGTCCGCGGCACGTGCCGCCCAGTCGCCGTGGCGCAGGAAGGCCACCAGGTCGGCCTCCCCGAGGTCCACCGCCTTGCCCTCGTCGACGCGGACGGCGCGCGTGGTGCCGTTGACCCGGATGGTGGCGAGCTTCACTTGTGTTCTCCTCGGGAGGTACGGGCGAGTCCCAGGGCTTCGTAGACGGGCTCGTCGCTGAAACGGAACAGGTCGACCTGAGTGCGGGCGGACAGTGAGACCTCGCACCAGGACGGGACGACGAACAGGTCTCCCGTGGCGATCTCGAAGACCTTGTCGCCGACACGGGCGACCGCCTCACCCTCGAACACCTGCCAGACCGCGGAGCCGACCGAACGCACGGAGGCGGTCTGTGTACCGGCCCGCAGTCGGCGCATCTCGGTGCGCATGGTGACCAGGGCGTCCCGGCCGGTGGTGGGGTTGGAGAAGCGGACTCCGGCGTGCCCGGGCTCGATCACGCCGGCCACGCCTTCGTCCTCCAGCTCCAGCTGGGCGGTCAGGGCGGCGTCGGTGTGCTCCCAGCGGTAGGCGCCCAGCGGGGAGTTGGGCTGGTCGGGCCGGCTGATCGGGCGCAGCCCGGGGTGGCCCCACAGTCGCTCACCGCGCGAGCGTTCGGGGGTTTCGCGGGTGGAGAGTTCGTCGGGGCCGAACTCGAAGAAGCCCGCGTCCAGCTTGGAGACGAGGGGGATGTCGAGTCCGTCGAGCCAGGCCATCGGCTTGTCGGTGACGTTCTGATGCTCGTGGAAGGCCCAGCTAGGCGTGAGCAGCAGGTCGCCCCGCCCCATCGCGACCGCGTCGCCGTCGACGTTGGTCCACACGCCCTCGCCTTCGAGAATGAACCGGAAGGCTCCCTGGCTGTGCCGGTGCGAGGGGGCGATCTCGCGCGGGCCCAGGTACTGGATCGCGGTCCACAGGGTCGGGGTGGCGAAGGGAAGGCCCGGGAGGCCGGGGTTGGACAGTGCCATGGCACGGCGCTCGCCGCCACGGCCCACCGGTACGAGCTCTCCGGAGCGCTGCGCGATGGGCAGCAGCTCCGTCCACCGCCACAGGTGCGGTACCGCGGCGGGCTGTGGCGACATCGGCATGAGGCCGTCCACCTGCGTCCACAGCGGGATCAGGCCCGCGTCCTCGAAGTCCGCGTACAGCTCGTCGAGCAGCTTGCGCTCGGTCTGTTCGCTGGTGGTATCGGTCACGGAGACCTCCAGGTCTTGTGTTCGGCGACCGCCAGAAGAAACGCGCAACGTTCAGCGCTGGTCCTGACGCTACGCCGCCGTTTCCCCTCAGAGGAATCCATGGAGAATAGAATTCCTCTATGGAGAATTCAGCGGGCGCTGCGCCCAGCCCCTCATATCCGGTGAGCGCTGCGGGCAACGCCCTGCGCGTCGTCCGGCTGCTGCACGAGCTCGACGAGCTGCGGGTGATGGACGTCGCCGACCGACTCGGCGTCGCGCGCTCGACAGCTCACCGCATCCTCGCGATGCTCGTCTTCGAGGGATTCGCGGTGCAGGACCGCCACAAGATGTACCGGCCGGGGCCGGCTCTGCAGGCGATCAGGGGAAGCCGGGCCGCCCCTCCCCCGGACCTGATCACCGTGGCCCATCCTCACCTGCAACGGCTGGCGGACGCCGTCCGTGAGACGACCCACCTGATGGTGCTCGATGGCAACGGAGCCCGCTTCCTGGACGGCGTGGAGGGCCCACAGGCGCTGCGGGTCAGCTACCGCACCGGCACACTTCTGCCCGCCCACGTGACCTCGGGCGGCAAGGCCATGCTCGCGGCACTGCCGGCCGACCGGCTCCGGGCCCTCTACCCCAACGGGCTCCCCGGGGAGCGGTCCGACGCCTCTCACGATATGGAACGCCTGTTCAACGAGCTGGTGGCGGTCCGACGGGACGGCTACGCGATCAACCTGCAGGAGAGCGAGCGTGGCGTGCACGCCGTCGGTGCGTGTGTGCGTGATCGCACGGGCACCGCCGTGGCCGCCGTGGCGGTCGCGGCTCCGTCGGTCCGGTGCACCCGCGCGAGCCTGGCAGCGTTGTCCCGACCCTTGCTGGCAGCCGTGCAGGACATCGGTCAGGGGCTGTGAACGGCGCGACAGCGCGACGGCGTGCGGCACCGTCTGTTTCAAAGGTGCCGCACGCCGTGTCCTCGCGTCTTCGCGGCGGGTTACGCCGCCTCGAAGACCGGGTTGATCACCTGTCGTGTCCGGTCACTTCGAGGGACGGCGCCCAGCGCGGCATCTCGCCCCGCCCGGAGACCAGGCGGATGTTCTTGCTGTAGCCGTACTCGCGCAGGGTCTCTGCCGAGGTTTCCCGGCCGTAGCCGCTCGCGCCGACACCGCCGAACGGCGTGCCCGTGAAGTTCCGGTTGTAGTTGTTCACGAAGACGAACCCGGTGTGCAGGGCGCGGCTGACCCGCAGCGCGCGTTCGGAGTCCGGCGTGAACACCGCGGCGACCAGGCCGAATTCGGTGCCGTTGGCGATCCTGACGGCCTCGTCCTCGTCGTGGAACGGGATCATCGAGATGACCGGGCCGAAGATCTCCTCCTGCGCGATGCGCATGTCCGGGCGGACACCGGTGAACAGCGTCGGCGCGACGTAGTAGCCGCCCGCCAGCTCCGGGTCGTCGGGGAGCGGCGCCTGCGCCGCGATCGTGGCACCCTCCTGGACACCTGTGTCGATGTAGTCCAGCACCCGCTTGCGCTGGGCGGCGGACACCATCGGCCCGATGTGCGTACCGGGATCGATGCCGTTGCCGACGCGCAACCGCTTCACCGCGTTGCCGTAGCGGCGCGCGACCTCGTCGTAGATGTCGACGTGTACGAGGACACGGGAAGCAGAGGTGCAGGCCTCGCCCTGGTTGTAGAGGCCGCCCTCGATCGCCCACGGCACCGCCAGGTCGAGATCCGCGTCCTCGAAGATGATGAACGGGTCCTTGCCGCCGAGCTCCATCAGGGTCGGCGTCAGGTTGTCGGCAGCGGTCTTGATGACCGAGACGCCGGTGGTCGGCGACCCGGTGAACGAGATCTTGCCGACGAGCGGGTGGCCGGCGAGCCGGGACCCGACCGGGCCGGTGCCGGGAAGGATGTGGACCACGTCGTCGGGCAGGACGGACTGGATGATCTCCACCATGCGCATGGCTGAGAGCGGGGCCTGCTCCGGCGGCTTGATCACCACCGCGTTGCCGACGGCCAGCGCCGGGGCCAGCTTGCTGGCGGTGTGGATCGGAGGCCAGTTGAACGGCACGATCGCGGCGATGACGCCGTAGGGTTCGAGCACCGTGATGTCCAGCAGGCTTCCGCCGTCGTTGACCTGACCGGGCATGGAATCGCACAGACTCGCGAAGTACTCGAAGAGCCCGATCGCCGCGTTCACGTCCCCGTTGCGCGCCTGGGTCAGGGGTTTGCCGTTGTCGCTGCACTCCAGGGTCGCGATCTCGTCGGCGTGCTCGCGTATCGCCTGAGCGATCTTCCGCAGCCAACTGCCGCGCTCGCGGGCGGTGCGGGCCTTCCAGGAGAAGTGCGCGTCGTAGGCCGCCTGTACGGCCTGGTCGACTTCCTTGTCGCCGGCGCCTTGGACGACGGCCAGTGGCGCGCCGGTCGCGGGGTTGTCGACGGTGAACTGATCGGCGGCGTCCTTGGACGACCACCGGGTGCGGATCTCGGGTTGTGACGACTTGGCCACGGCCTTGCTCCGTTCAGGGGTGTGCCTGGTTTGTCGACGGCTCGCTCGCAAGATGCGGTGGCAGCCGGTCGATGACGGCCTGTCAGGGCCTGAGAACGATCTTGCCGTTCGTGTGTCGGCGTTCCAGCTCTCGGAAGGCCTCTCGGACTTCGTCGAGCCGATGGACGCCTGCGACAGGGATCTCCAGATCCCCATCGGCGATCAGCGTGGCGAGATACCGCAGAACGTCGGCGCTTGCCGCCGCCGCGCTGCCCTCCGCCTTGGTGCCGTGCTTCGCCGCGCCGGGGAAGTCGATGATCGTGTTGATCCGTTCACCGGGTACACCGAGTTCCAGGGCCAGTTCGATGTACGGAGCGCCGAAGGTGTCGATGAAGGCGTCGGTCGGGCCGCCGGCCGCCGCGCGGATGCGGTCGCCGACATCCTCGCCGTAGGTCAGTGGGATCGCTCCGTGCCGGGCCAGCCATGCGTGGTGGGGCTCGCTCGCCAGGCCGATGACGGTGGCTCCGGCGTGTCGGGCGAGTTGGACGACGAGAGAGCCCACTCCACCGCGGCACCGGAGACGACGACGGTCTCGCCACGCTTGACCCCGACGGCGTGTACCGCCGCGTACGCCGTGGTCCCGGCGACGAGGAGCGCGCCTGCCTGGTCCCATGGGACGGCCTCCGGTCGTGGGATGAGGTCGTCCTCGTCGACGATCGCGTACTCGGCGTGGCTGGCCCGCTTGCGGGTGAAGCCGATCACTTCGTCACCGACGGCGAATCCGGTGGCTCCCGCGCCGAGTTCCTCGACAATCCCGGCGAGGTCGCTGCCCTGCCCCGACGGAAACGTCGCTGGAAACCTGTCGTGCAGGAACCCCTGCCGGATCGCCGCCTCGCCCGGGTTGATCCCGGCCGCCAACACCTTGACGAGGATCTGGCGTTCACCGGGCCCGGTCCGTTCGACGTCGACCACGTTCAGTACGTCGATGCCGCCGTACTCGGCGAATCGCACTGCTTTTGGCATCGTGGCTCCTCAGGTCGCACCGCGGGTGAAGGGACTGCGGGACCGCGCGGACGGTCGGTCGTTCACAGCCCCAGAATGCGTTCGGCATTGCCATGCGCGATGCGCGCGAGGTCGGCCGGCGCGTACGGTGCGGAACGCAGGAACGCCACCGCCTCGGCGCTGGACTCGAACGGGTAGTCGATGGAGAACAGCACCCGGTCGACACCGACGGCATGGACGGCTCCCAGCAGCGCGGCATGGGACATGACTCCGCTGGTGGTGGCGTACACGTTGTTGCGCAGGTAGTACGAGGGCAGGTGCCGCACCCTCTGCTCAACCGGCACTTGGGTGTAACGGCTGTCGAGCCGGGCCATCTGGAAGGGCAGCAGCTCGCCCATGTGTCCCAATGTCACCGACGCGCCCGGGAACTCGTCGAACACTCCGCCGTAGATCAGCCGGAGCGCATGGGCACCCACCGTCGCGGTCCAGCCCCAGGACGGCCCGACCAGCGCGGGGTACCCGTCGAAGACATGCCAGTTGTCGGCCGGAATGACAGCCGGATGCAGATACAGGGTCACTCCGAGGCGCTCCAGCTCGGCCCATACCGGCCTGAACTGCGGCTCGTCCAGGTAGTGCCTCCGCACATGGTCGTTGTACAGCACGCCCTTGAGCCCGAGCTCCTTCACCGCCCGTCGCAGCTCCACAACCGCGGCCTTCGGATCCTGCAGCGGAAGGACAGCGAAGCCCGCGAACCGCTTCGGATGACTGGCGACCGCCTTGGCCAGATAGTCGTTGACCCGCCGCGCCACGGCCACCGCCTCCGCCGGATCCTCGATCACTTCCAGACCCGGCGTGGCATACGAGAGGACCTGCATGTCGACGCCGTTGGCGTCCATGTCCGCGAGCCGCAGCTCGGTCATGTCGTCCAGGCGCCGGAACCACTCCTGCTTGATCGCGTCCGGCACGTCCATGCGCTGACGGATCGCGGCCTCCTGCCGGATGGCTCCGGGAATGGCGAACGCTTCTTCCACAGCTATGATGCGCATCTTCTTCTCCTTTTTGGCGTTCCGATGGTCTTTCGAGCCGCCGACCGTCGTGGAGGCACGGCTGCCAGACGCTGTCTCGGCGGCGAGGGCGGGTTGTCCCGCGAGCAGACCGCCGGCCACGGCGGCTCCTCCGGCAGCGGCGGTCGCGGCGAGGAATCTTCGCCGGGTGGCTGCGGCCGGGGGGTCGGCGGGTGGAGTCACAGCTTGGAAAGGACGTTCGTCGGACATGTCCGCTCTCCCTCGATGGTGGCGCGGTGGTTGTCGGGACGTGCCAATCGATGTCGCGCTCCGCGAAGGTGCGCGTCGTTCCCCAGTGGGGCATCGGCTGTTGTGATCGGCTCGCGCCGTCGACGGGCCGTGTCCGGCGACCGGGTCCGAGGCGGGCGCCGCCCTCTCGGACCCGGCGCCGACTTGGTCAGCGACCGGTCTGGTGACGCGGGGATGCCGGACCGGACGGTGCGCGTCTGGCCGCCGGTTGGTCAGGCGGTCTTCTTGTCGGCCTCGGCCAGGATCCTGTCGCGCACGCCGGCGAGAGCTCCCTCGATCGCGCCCGCAGGCCTGCCGAAGGTGCTGGCCGAGAACTGAGCGGGGCCGGTCTTGGCGGTGAAGGAGTGCGGGTAGGCGAACTCCCGGAGCCCTTCCTCGCCCTGTTTGCGCCCGTAACCGCTGTCGCCGCGACCGCCGAAGGGCACCGCGGGGTTCATGGAGAACACCAGTGCGTCGTTGACGCTGGTCATTCCGACGCGGAGCCGGCGGGCGATGGCTTCGCCGCGGTCGCGGCTGAAGACGGCACTGCCCAGTCCGTACCGGCTGGCGTTGATGTGGGCGATGGCCTCTTCGGTGTCGGCGACCTTGACGACGGCCAGTGTCGGACCGAACGTCTCTTCCGTCACCGCGAGGGAGTCGGGGGTCACGCCGACGAGGACGGTGGGGGTGACATAGCGGTCACCCACCGCGTCGAGGCCGCCTACGGTGGCTGTCGCACCGCGTTCGAGGGCGTCCCGGATGTGCTCCCGGATGATCGGGATCTGGGTGGGCAGAGGAACCGGCCCGATCTCCGCGTCCTCGCCGCTGCCGACGCGGACCTGCTTGGCAAGCTCGCTGACCTTCTCGACGAACTCGTCGTGAACCGACTCGACGACGTAGGCCACTTCGAGACTGATGCAGCCGTGTCCGGTGTTCTGCATGGCGCCCCACACGACGTGCTTGGCGGCTTCGTCCAGGTCGGCGTCCTCGGCCACGACGACGCCGTCCTTGCCTCCCAGTTCCAGCAGAACGGGGGTCAGGGACTGTGCGCACTGGGCGGCCACGGTCTTGCCCGTGGTGACGCTGCCGGTGAAGGCGAGCTTGTTCAGACCGGCCTCGATGAGCGCCCCGCCCGTGGCCCCGAACCCGTTCAGGCTCTGCAGGACGGAGGGAAGGTCCGGCACGGCCCGCTGCCAGGTCCGGACGAGCCACTCCCCGACGCCGGGCGTGATCTGGCTGGGCTTGAGGATCGCGGCGTTGCCGGCCGCGATCGCCTCGATCAGGATGGCCCCGGGGGTGAGCAGGGGGAAGTTCCACGGACCGATGACACCGACGACGCCGTACGGCTGGTATTCGACCCACGCACGCTGATTGGGCACGGTACGGCTGCCGGCGACCTCCCGGCGTCCCAGTACACGCTCGGCGTTCTCGATGGCGTACTGCACGTACTCCAGAATCCCGAGCACCTCCACGCGGGCGTCGTCGAGGGGCTTGCCGTTCTCGGTGTGAATGAGCGAGGCGCCCTCCTCACCACTGACGGCTATCTCCCGCCGCCAGGCACGCAGCCGCTCCGCGCGGCCCTCGAATCCGAGGTCCCACCAGGCCGCAGCGACCGAGCGGGCGTCAGCGACGGCCGTAGCCGCCTCCTTCTTCCCCGCCACGGGGTATCGCGCGAACTCGGTTCCGGTGGCCTGATCGACGGTGATGACCTCACTGCCGTCCTGTCCGATGACTCCATCACGCGTGCTCGTCGGATTGTTGTTGCTCACGGTTTTCTCCCACTTTGTTACGACCTCCAGCACCCGGACTGCACCCTGAGAGCGCCGGGGTGGTGGACGCGGTGTTCGGCGCGGCGAAGAGGCGCTGTGTGAGAGCGGGCGCGCGCCGACGTGAATGACCTTCAGCGATGACCCAAGGGCCGTCGCAAGTCCAAGATTATCAACCACTGGGTCAGTGTCAAGCATTTGATAGTCAACAAGATTCTTGTATCTCTGCCGTTCGGATCGAGGGCGGCACGGACGAGGCTGTCCATATCGAGCCCGTGGTGGCGATAGACGTCCTCGATGGAACCGGACCGCCCGAGTCGGTCCACACCAAGGGACGAAACAGGCACACGATCGACAGCGGCCGAGAGGGCCCGGGCATGCGGATGGCCGTCGAGGACCGTGAGCAGAGGCTTGTGGGTCAACGGGAACGGGGCCGACTGTCGGCGGGCGGCCGAGCCGATGGCCGCTTGCCGGGCAGGCATCAGCGCGAGAGCGAAGGAGCCGTTGCCGGCCCGGTCCACCCTTGAGCGCGGTGGGCCCGCCCATCGCGTCTCTCTTGAACGATAGCCAAGTTAGTTGCGGAACAGAAACTGGTCAATAACATGGAAGTAAACGAGCAAAGGTTTGTAGCCTGTCTTGACTTAAAGCCTAGAGCGGCCGCCCCTCGGCCTCGCCCGACTGTCACAGTCACCCGGCCTGCCACCCCGTCGGCCACAGGCCGACAGCCGGGTCCGGACGGGCGGGCAGACGACAGGAGATCCATCACCTGCCCGCCGGCCGTCGCCGGCCTGAGCCTGGCCTAAGCTCGCTGATCCGTGTAGCGAGTCGCGAGGGCGGACCGGAAGCCGCCCCCCATCACACCGGCCTCCGCAGCGAGCAGCGCGTCCAGTGCGGAGTCCTGGTCCTCCAGGCCAGGGACACAGACGGTCTCGCCGAGGCGCAGGCCGGCCAGGCTGGCCGAGGCCACATCCTCAGGCAGCATGGCCCGTGGGTTGCCGCGCGAGACACCACCGTTCCACTCCGTTGCCACGATGCTGGGGCACACCACCTGGACACGGACCGGCGTGTCGGCGAGTTCGCCCGCGAGCGTGCGCGTGAATCCCACGGTGGCGGCCTTCGCAGCGACATAGAGGGTACGCCGGGGTGCTTGCGGGGGCGTGCCGTCCGTTCGACGGGCGAGGGTGCTGCCCGCGCTGAAGGCGAGCAGCGACGCGACGGCGACGACGCTCCCTTCCCCTGCCGCGAGCATTCCGGGAAGCGCGGCGCGGACCAGCAGGACGGGGGCGACCGCGTTGAGGGTGAGAAGGCTCTGGATTTCGGCCGGGTCGACATCGGTGAGCGGAGCGTAGCCGCCGGCACCGGCGTTGCTGATCAGCATGCGTACATCGCCGACGGCCAGCCGGGTGGTGACTGCGGCGATGCCGTCCTGGGTCGCGAGGTCGGCGGGCAGTACCTCGACGGCCGCTCCACGGGCGCGGAGTTCGTCGGCGAGCTCGCCGAGCCGGTCGGCACGTCGCGCGACCAGGACGAGGTCGTGGTCGTCCGACAGGAGACGGGCGTAGGCGGCGCCGATGCCGGAGGAGGCGCCCGTAATCAGTGCATTGGTGCGAGTCATGGGATTAGTGTTCTTCAAACGCTGTTCTACTGTCAAACGCTTGATGCACGTGAAGTGTCGTATCCTGCTCCTGTGATACGAAACAACGAGGAGCCCGTCGGGCTCAATGCGCTCGACCGGGTGACCTGGGCCTTGCGCCGCGCGGAGCTGGCTGTGCAGTCCCTCAAGGAACAGCGGCTGCGCCCGCTGGGCTTGGTGGCGGCGCACTACACGCTCCTGATCTCGGTGCACGACGAACCTGGACTGACCGGCGCCGAGTTGGCCCGCCGCCTCAACGTGACCCCCCAGGCCATCGCCTCACTGGTGGCACGCCTGGAAAGCCGCGGCCAGCTGGAGAGGCGCGAGCACCCGCGCCACCGGCATGTACAGGAACTGCATCTCACCGACGCCGGACGGAAATCGCTGAGCGCCGCCGACAAAGTGATCGCCGGCATCGAGCTGCAGGTCACCGACGCTCTCGGCCCGAAGGAGACCGCGCAGCTGCGGGCGCTGCTCAACCGGGTGACCGAGACGATTCGCGAGGACTGACACCGAGGTCCCGTCGGCCGACAGCCACCCCGTGAGGGGTGGCCTCCCTGGCGCCCCGCCTGGGGAGCCACAGAAAGCTCCTCACCTTCAGCCAGTTGATTGATATCAGCTGTTTTATGCAAGCCCAGGTGTCGTATTCTCGCGGCGTGACACATGATGACGAGCGGCCGATCGCCGCCAACACCCAGGGCCGGGTGACGTGGGCGCTGCGGCGGGCGGAGTGGGCAGTTCAGGCCCGAAAGGATCAACGGCTACGACCGCTGGGTATCGCGGCAGCGCAGTACACACTGCTGATCTCCGTCCACGGCGATCCCGGCCTGACCGGTGCGGAACTGGCCCGCCGCCTGAACGTCACCCCGCAAGCGGTGGCCTCCCAGGTGGCCCGCCTGGAGGAGCGGGGCCAACTGGAACGCCGACCGCATCCGCGCCACCGCCATGTGCAGGAGCTGCACCTCACTGACGGGGGCCGTGACTCCCTGCGCGATGCCGATGCCGTGATCATGGGGATCGAACAGCAGATCGCCGAGAAGCTGGGCCCCAAGAAGGCCGCACAACTGAGGACTCTGCTCGACGAGGTGGCCGACGTGGTCCGGGAGGCATGAGCCGGTGGGCCTGCCCACCATCGATCCCCCCGACCGCCAGGACACACGTGAACCGCGGCATGGCCAAGCTCCACGTCCACGACCGCGCCCAACTCGTCGTGATCGCCTACCGGACCGGCCACGCCCACCCCGGCGAGTGACCGTTCGCACACCGCTCGGTGCGCCGGGTGCCCTGCGGCTGTCGGACGGCGTCTGGGCGGGGGTCACGGCGCCGTCGCCAGGCCGGGCAGAGGCAGCACGGGAAGGTGGATGGGGCCGACGCCGTCCGACAGGGGCCGGCCCGTGGCGCGGTTGGTGTGGGCGATGATCTCCGACGTGATGGAGATCGCTGTCTCCTCGGGAGTGCGGGCGCCGATGTCCAGGCCGATCGGTGAGTGCAGACGCGCCAGTTGGTCCTGTGAGACGCCGGCTTCCCGAAGCAGGCCGACGCGGTGCTCGTGGGTGCGTCGGGAGCCCATGGCGCCGACGTAGCCGACCGGAAGGGTCAGTGCCAGGCTCAGCAGGGGAATGTCGAACTTGGCGTCGTGGGTGAGGACGCAGACGGCGGTGCGGGCGTCGATCTCGGTGTCCACGAGGTAGCGGTGGGGCCAGTCGCTGACGACCTCGTCGGCGTGGGGGAAGCGTGCGGGGGTAGCGAAGACCGGGCGGGCGTCGCAGACGGTCACCCGGTAGCCGAGGAAGCTCCCCGCCCGGCTCAGGGCGGCGGTGAAGTCGACGGCACCGAAGATCAGCATGCGTGGGCGGGACGCCTGGACGTGGACGAGGACGGTGAGCTTGCGCAGGCAGGTGCCGTCGTCCGAGTTCTCTGCTTCTCCCCCACCGCCATCGACCTCGATCAAGGCGGTACGGCCCGCCCGCAGGAGCGCACGCGCATGCGCCACGACCGCCCGGTCCTCGCTCTCGTCGCCGAGCGTGCCCTCGTGGGCCCCCTCGTCGGGGACATGGAGCGTACGACCGACGAGCTCACCGGGACCGTCCACGACGTGGGCCACGGCCGACGGACGTCCGGCGGTCACGGCATCGAGGGCGGCGGCGAGTTGGGGTTGGGCGCCGGGCTCCACGCGCTGTACCAGGATGTCTATCTCTCCGCCGCAGGTCAGGCCGGCGGCGAAGGCATCCGAGTCGGAGTACCCGAAGGCAACGCGTGCGGGGGCAGCGCGGTCGGCCAGCACCTGGCGGCCGAGTTCGTACACCGCTGCCTCGACGCAGCCGCCGGAGATGCCACCGACCGCGTTGCCGTCGGCGTCCACGGCCAGTGCGGTGCCGACCGGCAGGGGTGCGCTTCCTCTGACGCCGATGACAGTGGCGAGGGCAAAAGGCCGGCCCTCGTGGCACCAGCCGTGCAGTGTGTCCCTGATGTTCAGCATGGGGGGCTTTCCGTGAGGTGGGGGTCAATGGGCCGTCGCCGCGCCCCAGGGGAGGAAACCGCGACGACGGCCCTGCTGTCCGGCGGTGTGATGTCACGAGCCGCCGGACGGCCCGGGTGGCCGGGCATGGGGTACACCGGCCACCCGGGGGCTCAGAGCAGTGCTTCGGCGGTGATGGGCAGTTCGCGGATGCGGCGGCCGGTGGCGTTGAACACCGCGTTGGCGATGGCGGGCGCCACTCCGACGATGACGATCTCACCGAGCCCCTTGACGCCGATGGGGTCGGCCTCGTAGTCCTCCCCGTCGATGAAGATCGCCTTCAGGTCATGAATGTCGGCGTGGCTCGGCACGAGGTAGTCGGCGAAGTTCGCGTTGACGATCCGGCCGTCGCGGTGGTCCGTGACCGTGTGCTCAAGGAGGGCCTGACCGATCCCGCCGGTCATGGCTCCGATGGCCTGGCTGTCGGCGAGTCTCGGGTTGACGATGCGGGCGGCGTCGTAGACACCGAGCATGCGCCGCACCCGTACCAGGCCGAGGCGGGCGTCGACGGCCACCTCGGCGAAGATCGCGGAGTAGGCATAGAGAGAGAACCTCTCCGGTTCCGGCGCCCCGGCGTACGAACCGAGCACTTCGAGATGGGTCCGGTCGTTGCGGGCCAGGAGCCGCTGGTAGGTCTCCCCGCGCGCGGGGTCGTCCTTCACGTACAACCGACCGCCTCGTACGACGATGCCGGCCGCGTCGGCGCCGTACAGCGGTGATCCCTCGTCATCGACCGCGAGCGTGATCGCCTGCTTGCGCAGCTTGTCGCAACCGTCCTGAACAGCGGATCCGACACTGGCCATGGTCATCGAGCCTGCGTGGACGGGGGCCGGCGGCATGAGGGAGTCCCCGAGCCTGAAGGTCACCTGGCGCATGGTCAGGCCGAGTGCGTCGGCAGCGACCTGAGACATGGACGTGGCCGTACCGGGGCCCATGTCGCTGGTCGAGGACTGCACCAGGGCGGTGCCGTCGGCGTCGAGCCGGACCGAGGCCTGGGCCTGGCTGCGCGCGGTGTCGTAGACACCGGCGGCCATGCCCATGCCGATGAGCCAGTCACCGTCACGCGTCGAGCGGGGCTTGGGGTTGCGCCGGTGCCAGCCGAACTCACGGGCGCCCGTGCGGTAGCACTCGCGCAGGCGGCGTGTGGAGAACGGCAGGCCGCTGGACTCGTCGTCGGCCGGTTCGTTGCGCAGGCGGAGCTCGATCGGGTCCACACCCAGTTCATGGGCGAGTTCGTCCATGGCCGACTCGACGGGGTAGGCGCCGCTGGCGTAGCCGGGGCCGCGCATGAACCACGGCGTGCTCACGTCCAGCGGGACGTGGTCGTACGCCTGGCGGACGTTGGGCGTGCTGTAGAGCATCCGGCCGGGGACGAGAACGCTTTCGCTGTAGGTCTCGTAGCGGGAGGACTCGGCGCGGACGTCGTGCGTCGACGCGGTCAGACGGCCCCCTCGGTCGGCGCCCAGTCGCAGTCCGTACTCGTATGCGGGCCGGAATCCCACGGTGAAGTACATCTGCCTGCGCGTGAGGACGAGTTTCACGGGGCGTTTCACTTCGCGTGCGGCCATGGCCGCGATGACGGAGTGCACCCAGGTGCGGGCGGCGTTGCCGAAGGCTCCGCCGACGAACGGCGAGATGACGCGGATGTTGCCCGGAGGGATGCCGAACTCGCCGGACAAGGTGAACACGGCGCCCTGCACGTACTGGGTCTTCTCCCAGACGGTCAGCCGGTCGCCGTCCCAGTGGGCGACGATGCCGGCCGGTTCCATCGGGTTGTGGTGGTTGCGGGCCGTCCGGTATGTCGTCTCCAGCCGGACGGGGGCGGAGTCCAGGGCCCGGTCGGCGTCGCCGCGCGCATAGGTCTGGGTTTCGCCGGCGGCGTCGGCGACGCTGATGTCGGTCGAGGAGGTCTCCGCGTCGTAGGAGACCTTCACCAGGCTCGCGGCGTGCTGCGCGGTCTCCAGCGTGGTGGCCACCGCGACCGCGACGGGCTGACCGAAGAACTGGACCCGGTCGTCCTGAAAGGCGCGCAGCGGCTTCCCCGGCGGGAACCGCCCTTCCACGGGCGGCAGCTTGGGCGCGTTGAGGTGGCTGATCACCTTCAGTACGCCTGGCTCGGCTTCGGCGGCGCGGGTGTCGATGCCGGTGATCCGGCCCCGACCGATGCTGCTTTCCACGATGACCGCGTGCACGACCCCGTCGGGACTGTTGTCGGCGGCGTACTTCGCTTGCCCGGTCACCCTCAGCCGTGCGTCGACCCGGGGCACAGCCGCACCGACAGCTGCCTGCGGCTGGCTCATTCGGTGCCTCCTACGGTGCGCAGCTGGCGTTCGACGGTGCGTTTGAGCAGCTCGGGCTTGAAGCCGTTGTGGCTGAGGGGGTGGGCCCCGTCGGCCGCATGCTCGGCGGCCTCGGCCCACAGCCGGTCGGAAGGGCGTTCGCCGATGAGGTGGCGCTCTACGGCGGGCAGCTTCCACGGCACGGTGCCCACCCCGCCGGCGGCGACCTTCGCCTCGCGGATGACGCCGCCACGGATGTGCAGGGCGACCGCGGCCGAGGTGAGCGCGAACTCGTAGGACTGCCGGTCGCGCACTTTCAGGTAACCGGACTTCAGTGGGCGGGCGTGGGCCGGGATCTCCACAGCGGTGATCAACTCACCCTTGCGTAGGGCCTGTTCACGGTTCGGGGTCAGGCCGGGCCGCAGCAGGAAGTCGGCGAATGCGACACGGCGCTCCCCGTCCGGGCCCAGCAGGTGCACGGTCGCGTCCAGTGCCGCGAAGGCCACGGCGACGTCGGAGGGATGCGTGGCCACGCAGTGGTCGGAGGTGCCGAGGATCGCGTGGCTTCGGTTGTAGCCGTGCAGCGCGGCGCACCCGGAGCCGGGCTCGCGCTTGTTGCAGGCGGCGCTCACGTCACGGAAGTAGGCGCAGCGGGTGCGCTGCATGATGTTGCCGCCGATGGTGGCCATGTTCCGGAGCTGGGCCGAGGCGCTCAGCTCCAGCGCCTCGGAGACGACGGGGTACAGGACACGCACCTTGGGGTGGGCGGCGGCCTCGGCCATCCGGACCAGCGCGCCGATGCGCAGGCCCCCGCGCTCGGTGACGGTGACTTCGCGCAGCGGCAGGGTGCTGATGTCGACCAGCGAGCCGGGGCGTTCGACGGTCTCCCGCATCAGGTCGACGAGCGTGGTGCCGCCGGCGATGTAACGCCCGCCGCGCCAACCGGCGCTGAGTGCCTCACGCATGTCTGCGGCCTTGGTGAAGGTGAAGGGATGCATGGGGGATCGGTCCTCACTTCCGGCCGGCGGCGGCCTGCTCGACCGCGCGCTCGATCTTCACGTAGCAGCCGCAGCGGCAGAGGTTGCCGCTCATCCACTCCCGGATCTCCTCCGTGGAGCCGGTGTGCCCCTCCTGGATGCACCCGACGCCGGACACGATCTGGCCCGACGTGCAGAAGCCGCACTGGAAGGCGTCCTGGTCGATGAACGCCTGCTGCAGCGGGTGGAGCCGGTCGCGCTTCGCCAGGCCCTCGATCGTGGTGACCTCGGCGCCATCCAGGCGCACCGCCAGCGTCAGACAGGAATTGACCCGGCGTCCGTCGACCAGGACCGTACAGGCGCCGCAGGCACCGGCATTGCAGCCCTTCTTCGAGCCGGTCAGGTCGAGTCGCTCGCGCAGGAGGTCCAGCAGCGAGGTGCGGTTGTCGATCGTGACGGTGCGCCGGACGCCGTTGACGGTCAAGGAGACACGGCTGCCGGGCGCCACCTCGGCGGCCACCGTTTCCTCGGCGGCGAGCGCGGACGGCGCCGAGATCAGGCCGCCTGCCACGGCGGCTCCTCCGACAGCAGTGGTCGTGGCGATGAAGGTACGCCTGGTGGGCGCGGACGGGGGCTCGACGGGGAAAATCTCTGCTTCGGCGGGATGTTCGGTGGACATGTCCACTCTCCCTCAATGGGGTGCGGGTGGTTGTCAGGGGCGTGTGGGTGGCAGAGCCGTCCGTGGCGGTGTGCCATGCCCGTCGCTCAGGCGGGCTGCCGTTCTTTCGGGACGACTGGAGAAGAGTGGCGCCGGGTCCGGCGCGGCGTTCCAGCAGCCGGACGTCACCGGAGGCCGCAGCGGCGGCCGAGGGCACGGCACAGGTGACACCGCCGACCGAGGAGTCACCGGTGATCAGCGCCAGGGTTCTGGACACAGGCCAAGCATTAACCTCCTGATCCACATCAAACAAGCGTGGGTGCATCAACCACCTTTATATCTCCACGTGCGGATGACTTGGCCGAGCATGTCCGGGACGGGAGTGGCTCAGGCCAGGACACAGGGCGGCACCTCCCGCGCTTGGCCCTTTACGGGCCCATGAGCGCCGGCGACTCGCCCGCCGGGACGGACACGTCGACACCGTCAGGGCCCGGGTTGGACCACAGGTTTTCGTCGGACCGGCCCACATCAGGAGTGGGGGAGGCGGTGGCCGTACGGAACGACTTCATCGGGCGGAATCGACGGTGATGAGGGCGCACAGGACGAGACACAGCCCGGCGAGCGCCGCCAGGGCTCATTCGAGAACGGTGAGGATCTGTATCCCGTCGACGATCCCGCCGGACACACGCGCCCGCCCTCGGCCGCCGGGCCGGTCCGAGGCGGCCGACATCGGCCTGCGGGCCGACCCACTGCTCGGCCGTACCTACGTACCCTTTGCGGCGTGGAACCTGATACTCCGCTCTCCCCAGCCGTCCGGCGCGCCATCACGGTCTCCCTCTGCGCAGGTCTGACCCTGGTCTGGCTGTTCGACCTGGTGACCTACTACGACCCGCAGGGCCGCTGGTCGAGCTGGCTGCCCCTGGTCTCCGGACCCCTCGCCGCCGTACTGCTCCTTCCCGGCCGCCGGCCAGGTCCCGAATGGCGTGCCGGCGCGGCCGCACTGGGCTCCTTGGCCCTGACCCTGGGCCTGCGTGCGTATGCCCCGCTCACCAGCGGCTTGTGGGGCCTGCTGGAAACGGTCGCCCTGCTCGTGCTGCTCCCCCGGACCGCGCGGCGGGTGGAGCGCCCGGTCACCGCCGTGACACTGTCGGCGGCGCTGGCTGTCGCGGTGATCGCCCTGCCACTGCGCGGGAGCGTGGAGGGCGACTACTTCGGATACTCCTTCTTCCTGACATTCGCCGTCGGCGCCGCCATGGGCCTCGGCTGTCATCTGCGCCTCCTGGACGCCCGCCGGGCCCGGGCCGTGGCCTCCGTACGCCAGAGCGAGCGCATGGAACTCGCCCGGGACCTGCACGACTTCGTCGCCCACCACGTCACCGGCATCGTCGTGCAGGCCAACGCCGCGCTGATGATCCAGGAGACCTCGCCGGAGCAGATCAAGCCCCTGCTGGAGGGCATCTCCCGAGCCGGAGGGGAGACGCTGGACTCCATGCGCCGCCTGGTGCGGGTGCTGCGCGAGGACGACCACCGCTCCGCCCGCCCGGGTGAGCTACTGACCGAGCTGGACCGCTTGGTCTCCGCATTCGCCGAGAACGGAGCCGCCGCGACGCTGAACGTCGCGCCCGAGGTACGCGGGATCCGGCTGGCTCCCGAAGTGGAGACATCCGTCCACCGCGCGGTGCAGGAGGCGCTGACGAACGTGCGCCGCCACGCCCATGGTGCGGACGTCGTCGTCCGCCTCGAACTGGACTCTCAAGGTCGTCTCCGGGTGGAGGCGCGCAACGCGGCGCCGCAGACGCGTGCCACCGGGCCGATCGGCGGGCGGGGCGGCTTCGGCCTGGTGGGCCTGCGGGAACGCGTGGAGGCAGTGGAGGGATCGCTGACCAGCGGACGGACAGCGGACGGCGGTTGGTGCGTGAGCGCCGACTTCCCCGTCCTGGCAGCTGTGGAAGGATCACGGCATGAGCGGCGGCAGTGATCGCACCAGGCCACGGACACGCGTACTGATCGCGGACGACCAGGAGATGGTTCGTACCGGCTTCCGGCTGATCCTCGGCACCCAGCCCGACCTCGAGGTGATCGGCGAAGCCGCCGACGGCGCCGAGTGCGTCGAACTCGCCCGCAGGATGCGTCCCGACGTGTGTCTCGTCGACATCCGTATGCCCAGACTGGACGGTCTCGAGGTCACCCGGGCCCTGGCCGGGCCAGGTGTCGTCGACCCGATCCGCGTGGTCGTGGTGACCACCTTCGACCAGGACGACTACGCCTACACCGCCCTGCGCAACGGCGCCTGCGGCTTCCTCCTCAAGGACGCCGGCTCCACCCTGCTGATCGAGGCCGTGCGTTCCGCCGCCCGCGGGGATGCACTGGTCTCCCCCGCCGTCACCGTCCGGCTGCTCAGGCACCTCGCCGGTCAGCAGCCGCCGGAAGCGGTCCCGCATCCGCTCTCCGAGCGGGAACTCGACGTCGTACGCCTGGTGGCGGTGGGCCGCACCAACCAGGAGGTCTGCGGCGAGTTGTTCGTGTCCCTGGGCACGGTCAAGACCCACCTGGCCAACATCAAGGACAAGCTCGGCGTGCGCAACCGCGTGGAGATCGCCGCCTGGGCCTGGGACAGCGGGCTCGTACGCGACCGCCAGACGCCGCCCGCCTGATCTGTGGGCCGGCGCGGGGTCGGCCCGCAGGCCGACCCCGGCCGCGCGCTCTCGGCCGGCGGGCCGAAGCTCGGCCACCGTCCGGTGGGCCACTCTCCCGGTGACAGCATCACCGCAGCGAACGCATCGCAGGAGAGAAACATGAAATACCTCGCCGCTTCCGTCGCGACCGCCACCGCCCTGGCCATGGGCGGGCTCGCGTTCTTGGCCGTACCCCGGCTGCTGAGCACGGAATCGACCAGCACCGTCACGTCCACCGGAACCGTGAGCCGTGCGGAGGTCGAGAAGCAGGTCCGCGAGAACTACTCCCTGCCGCTCCAGAGGAATCCGAAAACCGTGAGGTGCGCCGGAGGTCTCAGGGTGCGGCACCCCGACTCGGTCGAGTGCACCGTGACCTCCGAGAACGGGAAGCGACAGCAGATCATGGTGTCCGTGACCAGGGCCAAGGGGAACACGGTCTCGTACGACTACGTGGTGCTGGAGCGTTAGAAGTGGTGTCTGCCCGGCCTCGCCCGGACGCGGACACAGCGCGTCCGGAAGAACCGCCACTACGACGGCACGGCGCAACGGGAACAACCGCAGGAGAAGGCGCACCAAGGCCTCTCTGCGAAGCCCACCAGGATCACGCCACTCCGGAGTCCGCACCACGCGGATCCAACGGCGGCAAGGCATCAGGATTGAGCTCGGCGGGGGCGAGGACCGCGAGCGCCTCCGTGTCCAGTCGCTCCACCAGCTCCCGCGCCCGATAGGCGAGCTTCGCGCCGCTGCCGGTGATGGCCGGCCGCACAGTGCTGCGGTTCGAGGGATGCTCGCGGCGCACCAGAAGACCTCGGTCGATCAGCGCGTTGACGGCGGCACCCACGGACTGGGGAGTGAAGCCGGTCCGACGCGCGATCTCCGCGGCGGAGATGCCCGGCGTCCAGACGACGTGCTGCAGCGCGTTGCGCTGGGCAGCGGTGAGGTCGAGCGAACGCAGCGCTCTCTCCGGACGACAAGGACACCATTCACCGTCTGCTCTACCGTTTGGTAGAGGAACTGAACCCCGACGCCCTCGCCAGTCGATCGTCGAACTAGCCCTGCCTGTCCGGCGGATGCCCTGCGGACGGAGATTCACAGCGGCGGCTCCCGGGCGGCTCGACCACGACATCCCGGTCGCGCAATGCTGTGCCCACGCCCACCGCCACCCTGAACACGACACAAACCTGGACCGAGGGATGGCCGTCGGCGCATCGCGAGTGAAAGGCCGAAACGCCATGAGCCGTGCCGAGACCGGCCTGCCGGCGTACGAACCCACTCGGGGCCGCCCCCGCAGCGAGGCCGTGCAACAGGCCATTCTGGACGGGGTGATCAGGCTCCTGGGGAACGGCGTCACGCTGGCCGATGTCTCCGTCGACCGCATAGCTCGCTCTGCCGGAGTCGGCAAGGCAACCATCTACCGCCGCTGGAGCAACAAGGAGGATCTCTTCGTCGACGTCATGCGCGCCGCCGAGCCGGCCGAGCGCGCACTCCCCGGTACGTCGATGCGGGACAACCTGGTCGCACTGCTGGAGTCGCTGCTCCAACGCAGCCTGCTAAGCCGCTCGTCGGCGCTCCTGCTCAACGCACACGCCCAGATGAGGAGCAGCCCGAAGATCTGGGCCGCCTATCACTCCGGTGTGATCACTCCCCGGCGCGACCTCGGACTGCGGGTCCTGCGCCAGAGCCGGCTGAACGGGGAACTGCGTACGGACGTCGACCTGGAACTGGTCATCGACATGATTGTCGGCCCCCTGCTCATCCGCTCGTTCGCGCGCCGCGACCCCGATCTCCCGGATGGGCTGCCCGAACAGATCGTCGACACCGTCCTCCACGGCCTACGGCCCGTCGGCTCCCCAAGCAGTTGACCAGACAGGCCGCTCACGAGAGTCGACATGTCGCCGCGCTCGACCGCGCAGCGGCCAACCCGATCACGTTCCGCACGTCGTCGAGTACACATGTACGGCCGCGCACGCCCTGCACCCGGTCGGCAGCCGCGAGGCCGGAACCTGGGCCAGCTTCACTACGACACTGCTCCGGCGGCCGACCGGCCGCCGGATCCGAACCGGTACGTCACCCTGGTGGACCGCAACCCCGACCGCTTCCTGGCCTTCGTCGTGCTTCCGCTGCCGCACGTCGAAGCGGCTCTGGCCGAACTCGACCGCGTCCTCGACGCGCCGGGAGTGGTGGGCGTGGCACTGACCGCCGCGGCACCGTGATGTACCTCCACCCTGCCGGCGACGGCATCGCCTCCCCGTGGATCAACGACCATCACCTCACCTGGATGGTCGGCGCGCCCGTGGAGGACACCGTCGTAGCGGCGCAGCTCATCACTCGTGGGTTCGTCACGCGCTACCCGCATGTGCGCATCCTCAACTCCCACTTCGAGGCACCTGAGGCGCCCCTCCCGCCGAGCGAGGCGGCACGCCGGATGTGGTACGACACCGTCGCCCACAGTTCCCAGGCGGCACTGCGGGCCGCCGTTCAGGCGGTCGGCGCGGACCGACTCGTCCTCGGCAGCGACTTCCCGTACCAGGGCGGCGAGCACTACCTCGACACCGTCGCCCATATCGAACGGGCAGGCCTCGGCGCAGCGGAGACGCGGGGCATCCTGGCCGGCAACGCCGAAGCGCTTCTCGGACTGGCCTGACCATTGGGAGGGCACTGACGAGACCACCCGGAGCCGACAGGACAGCGGTGGCCGGATGTCAGGACGGGATGGTGGTGGGCTCGGCGGGCGTCGCCGGGCCCACCAGCATCCCGTAGAGCGGGAATCAGGCGCAGGCAGCATCCGATGGGTGATCCGCTGGAACCGGCAGCAGGTCCCGGTGACCGGTTCACATCGGCAGACAACCGGCGCCCTTGCTCGTCCGGTCCTTGCTCGGCGCCGCCACGAACACGCGCGCAGGGTTGTTCGGCAGGCACCACATCACCTGTGTCGGGGGTTTCTCGCGGAGCCACGACCTGCTCGGCTGCCGCACTTGGCGTCCTGGCAGGGCACCGAATCGGCGGTAGCCCGGTTCGACGTCGGTGCCGGTCACCCAGGGAGAGTCGGGTTGCGTCCTGGGAAGTGGTTCTACGGGTGCTCGCAGCGCGGCCTCCAGCACGTACGTACAGCACAGCCCTGCCGCGGCGGCTCCTGGCTGCACACGGCTTCTGATTCGAACGCTTTACGGCTTCCTCTCGCTGTTCCGAGGTGACTCCGCGCGGCCGGGACGCGCTCGTACGTCGGGTCAGGGGTTGACCACGGTCATCCACATCGGGTCGTCGGCACGTTGCTCTGTGGCGTCCATGGCCTTGAGCGCTTCGGTGAGCGGAAACCGATGGGTGATGAGCTCGTCGACGGTGAGGGTGCCCGTCTCGAGCAGACGCAGGACATCCGCCGTGTCCTGGCGGGTGCACGCGCGAGTGGTGACGAAGCGCCAGCAATGCATCATCAGGGCGATGGGGGGCAAGGACAGCGGGGTGGAGTTGCCGCCCATGTGCACGAGTGTCCCGCCGGTCGCCATGCCGGCCATGGTCTGGCCGAGGGCGGGACCCTCCGGGATGAAGTCGATGACGGCGTGGGCTCCCTCGGGTGCCAGCCGGCGCAGCCGGCGGGTGAGAGTGCCGTCGGTCGACCAGTTCTCGGGGAGTTCGTCGAGTGCGACGACGCCGGCCGGTATGCCGCCGGCGAGCCCGGCGACGCGGTGGAGACGCTCGGTGTCGCGGCCGACGAGGATCAGACGGGCGACTCCGAAGTGCTCCGCGAGTTTGACTGTCGCGGTTCCCATGGTGCCGGTCGCGGCGGTCACCACGAGGGTGGCCCGTTCCGGAAGTTCGGCGCACTTGAGTGCGCGTACGGCGTTGGCCAGATCCTGGACCTTGGCCGCGACGTCGAAGCTGACGGAGTCCAGCAGGGAATCGATCAGCCAGTGCGGGACGCGGATGTACTCCGCGAGTCCACCGTCGTGGTACTGCTCGTACAGTGGCATCGGAGCATTGCCGAAGGCGGCGTGGCCGAGCATGGCCTGCTGGTCGCACATCATGTCCCGGTCGGTACGGCAGTAGTCGCACTCACGGCAGTTCAGCAGGGGGTGGACCCGCACCCGGTCGCCGACCGCGTGGCCGGTGACGTCGCGGCCGACGGCGGAGACGACGCCTGCGGCCTCGTGGCCGAGGGTGGTGGGCAGGTGCTTGACAGCCCCCATCTGGAGCAGACGCATGATGCCCGGCGCCAGGCCGGCGGAGACGACCTTCACGACCACGTCGAGCGGACCTGGCTCGGGGACGGGTATCTCGTCCAGGGCGAGTGCTTCGGCGCCTTGGTGCGCTCGCAGGGCAAGCATCGTGGCCATCAGTGGACCTCCACGGTGAGGCTCGGAAGTTGTTCGGGGGTGTAGATGTTCGCCGTCCGCGCGGTCTCGGCGACCTGGTGCAGTTCCTGGTGCGAGAGGAGACTGACGTAGTCACCGGGCTCGGTCACCACGCTGGCGTGGGAGATGCCGAGCGGGATACGCACGAAGTCGCCCGGCTCGAGGTGGAGGATGCCGCGCTGGGTGATCAGCGTGCGGTGACCGTGGGCCTGGTACTGGATCTCGTCGCCGTCGAGGGTGCGCCGGTAGCGGCGCTGTCCGCCAGGGGTGGTGGTGACCATGCCGAGGCGGATGCGATCGGTCGTGTACAGCCAGGTGACGTCCTGACCGGGATCGGCCCGGAGCACCGCCATCCGCTGGTCCTCCTGGTGCACCTGCTCAAGCAGGAGCTGTTCGTCGACCCCGAAGACGGTGACGTCGTGGCCGACCGCGGCCATGCACTGGGTAATCGCCTCGTTGGCCTCGCCAGGCTGCCAGCCGGGAAAGGGCGGGAACACGGCCCCGGACTCCCGCTGGGCCGGCGCCAGCTCGGTGACCGCTGCGGGGATGTAGAACAGCAGGTGGCTGTCCTCGCGGCCGTAGTTGTCGTGGGCAACGCCGCGCGGGATACGGGAGAACTCGCCTGGCCCGAACTCGATCACACCGAGCTCGGACATCAGCGTCCGCTCGCCGCCGATCTGGTAGGAGATCTCGTCGACGTCGCAGTTGCGGTGGTAGAACGGCTGCCGGCCGTCCATCTTCTGCCACTCGACACGGATCTCGTCGTTCTCGTAGACATCGCGCGGCCGGGCGAATGCCTCTGGCTCGTACTGCTGCGGGTAGTGCACCACAGTCAGCGGCGGGTGCTCCTGCCACAGTTTGACGGGCACCTTCGGGGGATGCGGCGGCGAGAGAAGCAGGTGCTCGTCGCGGACGACACTGCGCAACGGCTGGTCGGAGCCCAGGACCATGACATCTTCAACGACACTCACGGGGACCTCCTTGTCCTTGGGTGAATGATCGGATCGACCCGGGTGAGGGGGGGAATGTGTGCCGCGGCCTGTTGCCCGAAGCGCACGGCGGTGCTCACCTCTTTCGGCCCCAGTACATCTCGATGCCCTTCCATTCCATGATCTGAGGGCTGTCGACCTTGTCCCCGAACGCCTCGCGGATCTCTTCTCCGGAGTAGTAGGGGATGTCGTCCACCGGGACGTGCCCGAAGAGTTTGTCGAACCACTGTCGAAGGTGAACGTCGGAGTCGACCCGGGAGTAGAACGTCGCTCCCTTCAGGACCGCTTCGGCCAGCACGATGCGTCGGCCGGGCTTCATCACCCGCAGCAGGTCCGCGGCCGTCTCGGCCCAGTCGTCACAGTGCTGTGTCGCCTGCAGCACGGCGACGCAGTCGTATGCCTCGTCGTCCACCGAGTCCGTGTACGACCAGCGCCAGCAGCCGACCTGGCCGTTCCGGCCGGGAATCTTGCCCAGGACTGCGTTTCGCCCGTCCCTGATGATCTCCACGGTGTCGATGACGCCCTCCGGTCCCACCAGGGCTTGCATGTCCTCGACCCACCCGGCGGGCGCGATGCCCTCACCGATGAGCAGCACCCGATCTCCGGCACGGAGTTCGAGGAGACCGTAGACGATTTCGGAGATCGGCCGGGCCAGCTCCTGCCAGATGTACGGCAGGCCACCGGCGATGCCCATGGTCATTTCCCACTTCACCCGCTGCTCGATGTCGTGGACCTCCGGACCGAAACGCTCCTCGTCCCACGGCTGGATGTACCCCCACGGGTCTCCGCCGCCGAAGCTGTTCTTGGCTTCTTTACTCATGTCGTCATGTCCTCCGTAGGCTGCCGGAATCGTGTGGTGAGGGCGCCGTTCCTCCGGCTGGAACGCCGCCCCGACGCGCCCTGTCGATCAGGCGCAGGTGTTGACAAGGGTGTCGATGCCTTCGATCTCGGTGCCGGACCGCAGGAAGAATCCCTGCCTGTGGCCGACGCCGGCCGGGGTCCCGGTGCTGATCACGTCGCCGGGTTCAAGGGTCGTCCGCCGGGACGGACAGGAGACCGGCGCTGGAATCGTGAGGGCCTCCTTGCCCGTCGAACGGTGGGGTGCAGCGGCCTTCAGGCGCGGCGCGTGATGCGCCGCCTGCCCCCGGTACGGCGGAACTGGCGGGTGGTGTTGAGGACACGGTCCAGGGCGTGGGGCCCGCCGTCCTGAGCGCTGGTCACCTCATTGGCGAGTACGCGGAAGGCCTGGCTCGGCGCGTCGGCCTCCCGCGCCCGGAGGAAGTCGAGAATCTCGCTCCGCCCACGGAAGACCTGGCTGTGTGCCTCGAACTCGACATCGTCTGCGAACTCGTCGATCCCGGCAGCGGCCCGGGCTCTGTCGATGTAGTCGATGGCATCCGCCAACCAGAGCCAGGCAGCGGCTCCCGTCATCTTCCTGATCAACAGGAGTCACCATGACGTTCCCTGTCTCTTGAACCAGAGACGAGCGTAGCACCGCATACGATCGACCAAAAGTCTTGTATTTTTCCAGGTCTTCCATACATCGACCTGCACGTGCGACTCTGACCCAGGTTCAAGAGGTGGAACCATGAGAGGTCCGACCCTTGCTCAGGAAGGCAGATCTTCTATGTACGACCAGCACGAGAAAACCGGATCTCGGCGCATCCTGGTCGTGGGAGCGGGGCCTGTGGGCCTCGCCCTCGCGACCGAGTTGGGGTGGCGCGGTGTACCGGTCACCGTGATCGATCAGGGCGACGGCCGCGTGCCCTTTCCCGCAGGCGAGGCCATCTTTTCGCGCACCATGGAACACCTGCGCCGCTGGGGCTGCGCGGAAGAGGCACGCACGGAGTCGGCACCGCCCCCGGACTACCCGCACCGCACGGTGTTCGCGACCTCCGCCACGGGGCACGTGCTCACCGACTTCGACTACGGGGTCACCAACCGGTCTTCGGGCGTGTACGCCCCCCTGACGCCGGAGGGTCCAGCGTTCCTGTCCAAGTTCTCCTTCGTGCCGTTGCTCGCACGCACGGCCAGTGAGCTGCCAGGGGTCGAGATCCTGTACGGCACCCGCCTGGAGACGATGGAACAGGACTCCGAGGGTGTCCTGGCCGTGGTGCGCGACCTGGCGAGCGGTGCCACCGAGACGCTGACCGGCACGTACCTGGTGGCCTGCGACGGAGGCCGCAGCGACATACGTCGGGCGCTCGATATCCCGTTCGAGGGCATGTTCGCCCAGGGTCACAACTTCGCTGTGCACTTCCGTGCGCCGCAGCTGCTGGACCTGCTGCGGGAGCGACTGGGCGGTCCCGCGGTACAGATCCACACACTGTCGTCGGCGCGCAGGCCGTACATCACGGTCGTCAACGGCGTGGACGAATGGCGGCTCTCGGTCTACCTCGACGAAGAGCCCGACCCCGCTGACGCGGTCACCTGGATACGGGAGGCCGTCGGTGCGCCGATCGACGTGGAGATCCTCGCGGCGCAGCCCTGGAGCGGCCACTGCGTCGTGGCCCGCACCTACCGTGAGGGCCGGGTGTTCCTCGCGGGCGACGCGGCGCATCTGCTGTGGCCGAAGGGGGGCTTCGGCGCCAACACCGGGATCGGTGACGCCGTGGACCTCGGCTGGAAGCTCGCCGCGACCCTCCAGGGATGGGGAGCCCCGGCGCTCCTGGACAGCTACGAACAGGAGCGGCGGCCGATCGCCGTCCGCAACGTCACGGAAGCCTCCAGCAACTGGAGGGCCGACGCGCAGCTCGTCCCCGACCCAGTGCTCGACCACACGGACGAGGAAGGCGAACGGATCCGACGTGAGATGGGCGAAAAGATCCGCGGGTCTCGGGCCAAGGAGTTCCGCTGCACGGGCGTCCAGCTCGGATACCGGTACAGCGGCTCCCCGATCTGCGTACCGGACGGCAGTCCGGAACCGCCCGACGAGCCGGACGAGTACGTACCGTCGACTTGGCCCGGCTGCCGCGCACCGCACGTCTGGCTGCCCGACGGCAGCTCGGTGCTCGACCACTTCGGGCGCGGGTTCACGCTCGTGGTCTCGGGTTCCGCGGACCCGGTGCCTCTGGTGGAGGCCGCGCGCGGGTGTCGTGTGCCGTTGACGGTGCTGCGCCTCGCCGACCCTGCCGCCGCGGAACTGTACGAGCGGCCGCTGGTGCTCGTCCGCCCGGACGGTCACGTCGGCTGGCGAGGCCGGCAGGCTCCGGCGGATCCTGTCGCCGTGCTCGACATACTGCGCGGTGCGACGGTCCCGCCTCCGGACGCGAAAGCGCCCGGAGCGGCGCGGACGGTATCAGCGGGAGTCGGGCCTCACCTCGTCTGAGGTACCGCGTTCAGCGCTTCCGCCCCTTGGCCGCTGAACTCCTGGCCACGACTGACTCCAACAGAAACCGGATCATCTCGTGGGCCGGCCTGTTCCAGTCATTGGGCACGTGCGCCCCTTCGAAGACGGCGACCGCGACATCGCGGACGAGCTCGGCATCGATGCCAGGGGCGTCGTCGAGGCCGCGCTCAGCCATGAACTCGTCGACCAGTCCGACGATCCAGTTCATGAAGGTGCTGTGGGCCTCGCGAACTGCCTCCGAGTGGGGAAGCCGGTCGTGCATGGCCTGGTGCAGCGGCCGGGAGTAGCGCATGTCGGACAGCCCGCGCACCAGGCGGCTCAGTGGGTCGGAACCGGCCTGCTCCTCGTTGAGGATGCGGATCTCGCGACTGAGCATGCGGTTGATGACGGCGGCGAAGATGTGGTCCTTGGAGTCGAAGTACCAGTAGACGTTGCCCCGGGCCACGCCTGCGGCGGAACTGATGTCCGCCATCGTGGTCTTGGCGTAGCCCTTCGAGAGAAAGAGCTCGGTGGCCGCGGCTAGCAGATCACCCGTGCGCTCCTCCCGGGGGATCTGCTGGCGGTTGCGCGGCATCCCGACTCCTCCCATGAGTTCACCAGATCTCACGTGAGTGTAGACACCCGGCAGGCCGCGCCCTGCTCAGGAGGAAGGAGTGCCGTAACCACCGGCCCCCGGTGAGGAGTTCCGGGAGTCCTTTGCCGAGGAAGACGCCGACGGAACTGTTCCGGACCCGCGGCTGTACCGGCACGGCGATGGCGGACACCAGCGCGGCAGCGGGTGGCGCCCGAGACGGTGTCAACTGGTTCCACTCGTCGAAGGACGGCATGTTCACAGCGCCGGTGGACCGGACAGTCGGCCGATACCGGACCGTCCAATGAGCCCGCACCCCATCACCCTCGACGTGACAAGCTCCAGGATCACAGGCGGCCGCCGCTCGTCGATTCAGTCCGCGGTGGGCCGGGCGAGGCCCTGGTCGTAGGCGAAGATCACGGCCTGGATGCGGTCGCGGGCTCCGATCTTGGCCAGGACACGGCCAACGTGTGTCTTGACCGTGGACTCGGACAGGACGAGCCGTGCGGCGATCTCCCCGTTGGTCCAGCCTTTGCCGACGGCCACGAGAATCTGACGCTCACGGTCGGTCAGGGAGGTGAGCCTCGGGTCCTCGGAGGGGTCGGTTCTGTGGGAGGGGGCGTACTGGGCGAACTCGTCAAGGAGGCGGCGGGTGAGTGCGGGCGCGATGACGGCGTCGCCGGAGACGACCGCGCGGATGCCCGCGAGAAGTTCTTCGGGGCGGGCGTCCTTGAGGAGGAAGCCGCTGGCTCCTGCGCGGATAGCGGCGTGGACGTACTCGTCGAGGTCGAAGGTGGTGAGCACGAGGACGCGCGAGCGGCCACCTGCGGCGACGATGCGGCGGGTGGCCTCGATGCCGTCCATGCCGGGCATGCGGACGTCCATCAGGACGACGTCCGGGTGTAGTTCGGCAGCCTTGCGGACGGCCTCGGCGCCGTGGGCGGCCTCGCCGACGACGTCGGTCTCGGGGACGGAGTCCAGGAGCAGGTGGAATCCGTAGCGTTGCAGCGGCTGGTCGTCCACGATGAGCACGGTGGTCACCGGGCACCGCCCTGGGGTGCGAGGTGCCGCCATACAAGGCCGCTCTCTCTCATGCCCACCAGGCCATGTCCTTCCTCGTTCGGCGGTCCGGACGGTGTGGCCGGGCCGGCGTCCTGGACCCTGATGGTCAGCCGACTGTCCTCGACGAGGATCGCCAGGTATACCCGGGTTTCGGGGTCGGAGTGCTTGAGACCGACCTGACATTGCCGCCGGGTCGTCGAACACACGATGTGCGTCACGGTCCGTGGCGAGGGCTGCGCGAGGGATCGCGGATCGAGACTCATGGGCCGCATCGGCGGCGTGGCCGGTCGTGTGCGGCGCTCCTGGCGATCGAGCAGCCGTCCGCGATCTTCCGTGGCGAGCAGGAGAAGCCGTGCCAACAGGCTGTGGACAGGATGGTTGTCGACGACTGAGGTCGCCCGGTGGTCACCGGCACCGCGCCGGACGGTGTTCGGGAACCTCGGGTCGGCCGACAAGTCGGCAGGCCGCGTGCCTACCGCTTCCTGCTGACGCGCCCGTCATCACGACGATGCCCGTGACGATTCTCCCTGAGGCGTTTCGACAGCCCTCGGACGTCAGGAGAGGTCGGCGAGGTCTTCTTCGGTGAGGGTGATCCCGGCGACGGCCATGTTGTCCGCCAAGTGCGAGAGGGAGCCCGTGCCGGGGATGGCCAGGGTCACCGGGGAGGAGGCCAGCAGCCAGGCCAGGCCGATCTGCGACACGGCGGCGCCGTGCCGGGCCGCGACCTTGGCCAGTCGCTCGTCGTCGAGTTCCCTGCCGCCGCCCATCGGGTAGAAGGGCACGAACGCGATGTCGGCCTCCTCGCAGACGGCCAACAGTTCCACGTCGTCGCGCTTGGCGGCGTGGAACTGGTTCTGCACCGCTACGACCGGGGCGATCGCGCGGGCCTCCGCGAGATGGGCGGTGTCGACGTTGCTGAGGCCGAGATGACGGATCAGGCCCTCCTCCCGCAGCGCCGCGAGCGCCTCGAAGCGCTCGGCGAGCGACTCTCCGTGCGGGGGCTCCATCCGACCGATGCGCAGGTAGACCAGATCGAGGCGGTTCACGCCCAGGCTATCGAGGTTGGACTGCACCAAGCCGCGCAGGTCGGCCGGGGTGGCGGCCTGACGGAAGCCGTCGGGGCGGCGGACGGGTCCCACCTTGGTGGCGATGACCAGGTTGGACGCGTAGGGATGGAGGGCCTCGCGGATCAGGGTGTTCGCGCGAACCGCACCACTGGCGCTGACGTAGAAGTCGGCGGTGTCGATGTGGTTGACGCCCAGTTCCACGGCGCGGCGCAGTACGGCATGGCCGGTCTCGGGGTCGCGGGCAGGCCCACCCATGCCCTCCTTGGACGGGAGGCGCATGGCACCGAAGCCGAGCCGGTTGACGGCCAGGTCGCCGCCGAGGCGGAATTCATTGCTCATGGGCCCAGCCTGCACGGCCCGCAACCTGCTGACGAGGCTGTGGCACCTTGCTGCCAGAGGCACAATGAACGCATGCCACAGCACATGGCTCTCAAAGGTGATCTTGAGCTCCGCGCGCGGATCAAGCCCTTGGTGGAGTTGTTCGACGCGGAGTGGGTCAGCGCCGCACGCGACCTCGACACCTGGCCCCACGCCCGCGACTCCGCCCGCCTGCGGATCCGACGTGACGGAGCACGCCAGGCCCGCAAGCTGTACAGCCCCGCCGTGCTCGCCGACGAGCGCGACCGGGAGGTACTGCGCGAGATGACCGCCCACGGCATGCAGGTGAGGATCACCGCCACCCCCCTCCCCCAGGGGACGGTGTTCATCGACCGGCGAACCATGTTCCTCACCGACCCCACACCCTCAGCCTCGGCCGCTCACGGTCCCCGTCACCGTACGTACACGATGAGCGTCGAACCCGCCCTGGTCAGCGGGGCGTACGCGCTGTTCGAAGCCGCATGGGAGACGGCCACCGATCTGGCGGCTTTCCTCGACGCCGACCGGCCCCGGATCGACGCGCAAACCCGCGAAGTGCTGTACGCACTGGGTGCGGGAATGACCGACGTGACTGCCTCACGCGAACTTGGCATGTCGCTGCGCACCTACCGTCGAAGAGTCGCCGAACTCCTTGTCGCCCTGGGCGCGGACTCACGCTTCCAGGCCGGAATGCGCGCGGGCCAGTTGGGCCTGACCCGCGGGTGAGCAGACCTTCGCCCAAGCCGAAACGAGTCAGGTGTCGAGGTTCGGGGCGTAGCGGTGGTGGTCCCGCCTGACCGGAGCAGGTGCCGCCTTGGGCCCGGCGTCCTCCGGTGTCCTGTCCGGCGCCCCATCACCATCACCAGGCCGACCGCGTGCCCGGCACCTTCCACATCCTTCGGTGATGGTCGCCGGGGTGGAGCCACCAGGCGACCCGGTTGCCCATCCCGGCCCCGGTGGGCGCGGTCGCCGGAGCGCCATCCGGGCGGAACCGCCCCTTCGTGATGCCCTCCACGGGGCACGAGCGCCGGATGCGGAATCACCGAGGTGAAGCTCACCCCTGCTCATCGCCGACGCCAGGTGCTTCTCGGCGGCCGTTGCACCGACCGCGTCGTCGGCCGCTACACCCTGGCCTGCCTGACCGATGCAGGGCCGGCGAAGCCCGAGGTCTGCGGCCCGGGTCATGTCACCGCGGTCCGCCGCCTCATCTTCGACAGCCTCTCCCCCTTGCAGGTGCGTCAGAAGGCCGAGATCGCGAGACGCATCGCACAGGCGACGAGCAGCGCCGAGTCCCTCTGAGCCCGAGGCCGTGACATCCCGGTTCCGACACAAGGCGGCATCACTTCACGTGTGAAGTCAATCACTTCAGGCATCAGTTGCATCGTGAAGTGACGCCGGATATAACTTCACGCATGAAGTGATGCCGGGAGGCGGGGCGCCCACTCCATCGCCCGTTGTCCGGGCCAGGCATCCATGATCACCGGCAGCAACCCGCCCGTCGACGCAGGCAGGACGCCCAGGAAACCCACCCCGAGATTCGCGAGAATTTTCCGTACAGAGATTGAGGGAGCAGAACCATGGCAGAAGAATCCGGCACCAGCCAGGCCACGAGGCGCGGAGTGCTCGGGATGGCGGGGGCGGTAGCGGGCGGAGTGGCCTTGAGCCAGATGCTCGCCGACAGCGCCTCGGCCGCCACCGGCAGCAGTGGATCGATCACGACGCGGACGATCAGCCTGGCCCAGGCCCAGCGGCTCATCGAGGCCGCCGTCCGCTACGTGCGGGACCACTCCCTTCCACCCATGTTCGTGCTCGTTGTGGACTCCGCCGGCGAAACCAAGGCATCGCTTCGCATGGACAACAACAGCTCGGCGGCGGTCATGTTGGTACCGGCGAAAGCACACACCGCGCGCAGCTTCCGGACCGCCACAGCCGACCTGGCCACCAACATCAAGGACCCAGGCCAGATCGCCTCCTTCGTCGCCAGCGGTTGCAGCCTGCTGCCCGGCGGTCGGCCGATCTTCGAGAACGGCCAGTTCATCGGTGCCCTCGGGGCCGGCGGAGGCACCCCGGCCCAGGACGACGAGGTCGCGCGAGCCGCGATGGGCGCACTCTGACTCTCGTCCGCCCATCGCCGGGTAGTGGTCGGGGAGACCTGGAAGCGGTCCCTAGTCCGGACCCGCCTCAGCGGCCAGTCGTCCTCGACCGAACAGCGCGCCAGGCAGAGGCCTCCGGCCTCGGCAGACGTGCCTGACTGAAAACCACGAGCGTCTTCCGGTTCGGTGCAGACATCGCGATCCACACCGAACCGGAAGACGCTCACCCGTTCAAGATCCCTCGGCAGACCTGGCGCATCCGTCCACAACCTCCCCGGACGGAACACCTGGACGAGTAGTTCCTATGCGACTGAGTGGTTGTCATCGATCCGTGGCTCGGTTGATCGAGAGGAAGTGTGCTGATGTCCGCACCGCTCACGCCTGCGGGAACGGGTGCTGACAGGGTGCCCCGGCTGGAGGACGATCCCAGCATCGTCAAGTTCGCCGAACCGTCGAACCGCCCATCAACATCACCGGCATGCGTCGATCGCTCGCCGGCCTCAGGGGCCTGGATCGAGAGTGCGCCGATGTCGTCGGACTGGAGGAGACCGACGACCTCGCCTCACTCTCGGCGTAGAGCCGGACGGCATCCAAACGAC
This sequence comes from Streptomyces sp. NPDC002680, assembly GCF_042889145.1. Classification (NCBI taxonomy): domain Bacteria; kingdom Bacillati; phylum Actinomycetota; class Actinomycetes; order Kitasatosporales; family Streptomycetaceae; genus Streptomyces; species Streptomyces sp. NPDC002680. Next base: position 216,126 of record NZ_JBIAQP010000012.1, on the reverse strand, counting down.
CGTCGCCACGGAAGAACGGGCGGCGGAGATCGGCGCCAGGACCAAACCGCCGCCACAACACGACCGCGCACGAAATTCTCTTGGAGCTGGTCGAAATCGCTTCTTTGCGCGCCGTTCGACATCCCATCGCGGCCACATGTCCACTCGACCGCGTCGCCGACGCCTTGGCGGCACTGGAACAGCGGCACACCCGAGGCGAAATCGTTCTGAGCCCTTACAGGAACCAAGAGCGGACCGGGGTGGCGGGAACAATTACTTACCCCGCGAGTCGTACCCAGGGGAAAGATTCCTCCCCCCATCAAGAGTAGACATGCCCTGAGCTTCGGCAGACCATGATCGGAGGTCCGCCCGACCGCGGCCCGAGTACACAGAAGGGGCACGCACCATGGTCGAAAATGTTTCGTTCAGGAATAAGGCAGTAGAGATTGCGGGACATCTCCATCTGCCGGAAAACTTCAGCGAAGACAAGAAATATCCGGCACTCGTCGGCATTCATCCGGCCGGAGGCGTAAAGGAACAGACCATCGGCCACTACGCCAAGCGGCTCGCTGAGCACGGATTCGTCACCGTCGTCTACGACTCCTCATACCAGGGAGCGAGCGGTGGCGAACCTCGCCTCCTGGAAGACCCGACGACCCGGGTGGAAGACGCTCGCTGTGCAGCCGACTTCCTCACCACGCTTCCGTTCGTCGACTCCGAGCGCATGGGGGTCTTCGGCATTTGCGCCGGCGGCGGCTACGCGATCAGCGTGGCTCAGACGGAACGTCGCTTCAAGGCAGTGGCTACGGTCAGCGCAGCTCCGATGGGCGAAGGCTCCAGGGGCTTCCTGGGGCATCTGTCCCCCGTGGCCGAGCAGATCGGAACGCTGGAGATGGTCGCCCAGCAGCGCACGGCGGAAGCAAGAGGAGCAAAGCCTCTCTACGCCCCGTTCGTCCCGGAAACGCTGGAGGAGATCAACGAGAGCACGCCGGACCTCCTGCGCGAGGGGTACGACTACTACAGGACGCCGCGAGGTGAGCATCCCCGTTCGAAGGGCCGTTTCCTGCTGACCAGCATGGACAAGATGTTCGCCTTTTCGGCGTTCGACCAGATCCCGGAGCTGCTTACCCAGCCGATGCTCCTCATTGCAGGGAGCAGGGCGGACACAAAGATATTCAGCGACCAGGCCTACGAGCTCTCCAAGGGGCCGAAGGAGTTGTTCGTCGTCGAAGGCGCAACACATATCGCGATGTACGACGTGCCTGAGTACGTGGACCAGGCGATCCCCAAGATGGTGGAATTCTTCGCCGTCCTCTAGTGGCCCACAACGCCTCAGCCGAGTATGGACAGAAACCGCGTCTCCGACGACCAGCGAACGCAAACTGTAACTGTCGTACCACGCGGGTTCGGGACGGGCCACTCTGCGGGTTCCGGCCGTCGGACGGATTCGCATACCGGGAGATCGGTAGGCAGGGGAAAATTTCTTACCCCTCACAGCGCGCTCTTCCGGTGCAATGCTCGGTCACACACCGCGCAAAGACTTTCCAGGAGCCCGATCATCATGCCCACTTCCGGCCGCACCACGATCGCCATTGCCTTTCATTCGGGCTACGGCCCCACTGCCGTCGTCGCCGAGGCCGTGGCACGTGGCGCGGCCGGAGGCGGCGCCGACGTGGTCGTGATCTCCGTGGACACCGTCACCGATGAGCAGTGGACGCAGCTGGACCCCGCTGACGCGATCATCTTCGGTGCCGCGACGTACATGGGCACCGCATCCGCGGCGTTGCACGCGTTCGCCGAGGCCAGCAGCAAGCGCTGGTTCTCGCACGCCTGGGCGGACAAGCTTGCCGCGGGCTTCACCAACTCCGGTGCCAAGAGCGGTGACAAATCGTCAACCCTGAACTTCTTCGCCACGTTGGCCGCTGAGCACGGCATGCACTGGATCAGCCTGGGTCTGATTCCGGGCTGGGATTCCACCAAGGGCAGCGAGGACGACATCAACCGGCTGGGCTTCTTCATGGGCGCCGGCGCCCAGAGCCCCACCGATGCCGGCCCGGAAGCCGTCCACCGGTCGGACCTCGCCACCGCGGAGCACCTGGGCGCGCGCGTCGCACACCAGGCATCGGTCCTCCGGGCCGGGCGGACCGCGCTCGCCGCCTGATCACCTGGCCTTCCTTCCTGTTTCCGATCGACCAACCCACACCCCTCGCAAGGAGCAACCCATGTCCGACTCTCCGAACCTCGCCCTCATCCGCCGGGTATACGAATCCCGAATGGCGCCCGAGGTCACCTCGGAGGTCATTGCCCCTGACCTCGTCTGGGACATCACTCCGGGCTTCCCGAACAGCGGCGTCTACCACGGCTGGGACAGCGTGGCGAAGGACTTCTTCGGCACACCGATGCCGAACCTCGTCTCCTTGGGCGCAGTGCCCGAGGAGTTCTACGCGGACGACGAGGGCCATGTCTTCGTGTTTGGGCACTACCACGCCGAGACGAAGACCGGGAACGCGGTCGACGTCCGGTTCATCCACTTCTGGACCGTCCGTGACGGCAAGGCCGTCAGCATGCGGCAGGCCGCCGACAGCCACGTCATCCAGGAAGCCCTCAAGGGCTGAGACCACCCCCCCTCAAGGAGATCCCCCCCATGGCGAAGATCCTCTTCGTGATCACCGCGTCCGACCACTGGACGCTGGCCGACGGAACCCGGCAGCCGGCCGGTTTCTGGGCCGAGGAAGCAATCGGTCCCTACCAGGTCTTCAAGGAGGCCGGATTCGAGATCGCGGCGGCGACGCCCGGCGGTGGTCCGCCCACGGCGGACGCGCTCAGCCTCACCGCGGACTTCAACGGCGGCGAGGAAGGCGCGCAGCGTATGCGCACCGCCCTCCGGGAGGCGACCGAGCTGACGCACCCGATGCGCATCGAGGACGTCGACATCGACGACTACGCGGCCGTGTTCTACCCCGGCGGCTGGGGCCCGATGGAAGACCTGCCCGATGACGCCGCCTCCGGCAAGCTGCTCGCCGACTGGCTCGCCTCGGGCAAGCCGGTGTCCCTGGTGTGCCACGGCCCCGCGGCGCTACTGGCCACCATCGGCCCGGACGGGACATCCCCGTTCACCGGCTACCGTCTGACCGGCCTCTCCAACGCCGAGGAGAAGCAGAACGGTCTCGCGGACCGCGCGAAGTGGCTGCTGCAGGACCGCCTCGTCAACGAACTCGGCGCGGACTATCGCGAGACCGAGCCGTTCGCCCCGCACGTCGAGGTGGACCGCACCCTGTTCACCGGCCAGAACCCGGGCTCCGCGGTAGCCCTGGCCCAGGAACTGCTCAAGGCACTGTGAGCTGACACCAGGGCCATGTGCTCACTCGGCGGCCCGGTACGCACTCCGGGCCGCCGAGTCCCGATCTACCGAATCCCGATCTGTCTTTTGCATGCAGGTCAGAGTCGATATTATTCTCACATATAGGTAAAGCCCAACGTGGGCAGGATCTCTCCCCCTTACAGAGCCGGGCTTTTGTGCGAGGCTGCAATTCATGAAGCGCAACCCTCATCTGAACGAGTTGGGTGAGTTCCTCAAGGCCCGCCGTGCCGAGCTCAGTCCTTCCGAGGTCGGACTCCGAGCCGGGGAACGACGGCGTGTGAGCGGTCTGCGCCGAGAGGAGGTGGCCCTTCTCGCCGCGATCAGTACCGAGTACTACACGCGCATCGAGCAGGGCCGTCTCCAGGCATCGGCTCCCCTGCTCGACGAAATCGCCAAGACGCTCCGCCTGAACGACGATCAGCGCACCTACCTCTTCGACCTCGCGGCGAAAGAGAGAGTGCGCCCGTCCACGTCGCGCGAGCGCCAGCAGGTGGATACGCAGCTGCAGCGCATGCTGGACGATCTCACCGCTTCCCCGGCCTTCGTCATCGGCCGGCGCACCGACATCCTGGGCTGGAACCAGCTCGCCGCCGCCCTGTGGACCGATTTCGGGCGCTACCCGGAGGAGGAGCGCGTCTTCGTCCGGCTGCTGTTCACCGAACCCTGGATGCGCGAGCTGTACGCCGACTGGGAAGAGGTCACCCGGCTGGCCATCGCCCAGCTGCGCATGGAGAGCGCGCGCTACCCCGCCGACCAGCCCCTCACCGCTCTGGTCGAGGAGCTCTCCGCCCGTGACACACAGTTCCGGCAGTGGTGGACCGAACACGACGTCGCGATGCGCGGCAAGGGCATCAAGAAGCTTCATCACCCGGTGGTGGGTGAGCTGACACTCGACTGGAACACGCTCACCTGCGGCACGGACCCCGACCAGCACATCATCGTGTGGAACGCCGAACCCGGTACTCCGTCCCACGACGGACTGCGCCTCCTGGCCTCCTGGGCCGCGGACCAGAAGCCGACGGCGTCCGACCCCGCCATCTGAGCCCTCTCGCGCTTACGCCCGCAGGGGGCGAAATTCTTCCCCCCGGCCAGGGCTGCACCGGCCAACAGGAGTCGCCCCTCGGCGACACCATCGGCTCGGCCGCCGCGAGAGTGCTGTGGGCGTCGGGCTGCTGGACGGCCGTACCCATTGCCGGCGTGGTCCTCAGTTGCTCAGTCCTCCCCGTCCGAGCGCTCGGACGCCGGGCCCGCTCGTTCCGCCTCAGGATGATCCTGCCTCAGGCCTCAGGCCGCCCCACGTACTTGCTCCGGTCAGTGGGGGGAGAGATTCGTCCCCCCACTGACCGCATCCCAGCCAAGGACCTTCCCCTTTTCCGGGCGCACGCGAGACGGAAAGGTCGGACACCTCAACGACCGCATGCCAAACAACGAGGTGCTTCGAATGAAGGCTGTAGGTTTCACGGAATTCGGTGGGCCGGAGGTGCTTCAGGTTCTCGAACTGCCCGCTCCCGATGCCGGTCCGGGCGAGGTCCGCATCCGGGTGCACGCCGCGACCGTCAACGCGGTCGATGCCCTTCAGCGCAGCGGAGTCGCCCGGTCGCCGGACGCCCAACCGCCGTTCGTTCCCGGCATGGAAGCCGCAGGGGTCGTGGACCAGATAGGCACGGGTACGAACACGGACCTGCGCGTCGGCGACCGCGTGATGGCGATCGTGCTTTCCAGCGGCTCCCACGGCGCGTACGCCGAGCAGGTCGTGGTACCGGTGGAGTCGGTCGTCCGCGCTCCTGACGCTACGACCGACGTGCAGGCGGCAACCCTCCCGATGAACGGCCTGACCGCGCGACTGGCGCTGGACACCCTCCGCCTGGAGCCCGGCCGGATCGTCGCGATCACCGGAGCGGCCGGCGCGGTCGGCGGATACGCCGTCCAACTGGCCAAGGCGGACGGACTGCGGGTGGTCGCCGACGCCTCGGAGCAGGACGAGGCACTGATCAAGGAACTCGGTGCAGACGTCGTACTCCGTCGCGGCGCCGGGTACCCGGGCCGTGTTCGCGCAGAGGTCCCGGAGGGCGTCGACGGACTCGTCGACGCCGCGTCGCTCGGCGCTCTCGCCGCTGGGGCAGTACGCGACGGCGGCCGGGTGGTGACACTGCTCGGTTACGACGGCCCCGGCGAACGAGACATCGCCTACGAGCCGATCGTCGTGTTCCGATACGCACGGGAGCGCGCCAAGCTCGACCGGCTCCGGCACCAGGTGGAGGACGGCCTCGTCACACTCCGGGTCGCCAAGTCGTTCCCGGCGGACCAGGCCACCGAGGCGCACCGGCTCCTCACAGCCGGCGGCATTCGGGGCCGACTGGTCCTGACCTTCTGAGCAGAGTCAAGTACGGGCACAGGGGCGACAGCCCCCAGCGCCACCTCACGCTGCGGCCGGACGCGAGGAGCCGTCCACGCTGGTACTGGCATTGCCCACGGCACCGGTGGTTGGTCATGATCTTTGAGGCAGGTTCACCGCCAGGAGAGGAGAGCGTTCGAGACGCTCGCCCGCTCCTGACACGCGCTACGCGGCGAACGCGTTCACGCCCGTCAGTTCCGCCGACAGCTCCCACAGACGCGCTGTCTGCCCGGGGTCGATCGCCCAGTCCTTCACACCGCGAATCTCACCGTCGGCGGGAGCGGGCCCGGCGACATCGCAGTCCGCCAGACAGAGGCCGCCCGGAACAGCCCGCAGGAGGACGTGACCGCCCGCACCTGCACTGTCGTCGGGCCAATGCCCATGAATGACCGCGGTGTTCCGGTCTCGACCCGCCCGCACCTCGCCCTCCGCGCGCCCGACCGGCACCCGGCGACCGTACGGAAGCCACGCACGCCACAGGTCGAAGCCAGGGACCGTTTCGGCAGGAAGGTGATCCGGTTCGGCGCCACGTGGGGATCCGTCTCCGTCGCCACCGTCCCTCAGGACAGACACGACGGCGCAAGCCGACCGCCCCCCGTCGCGCTCAGGCTGCCGCGTCCCGCGCCGGCTGATCCGGATGCGCGGTCCACGACGCGAGGAAGAGGAGCCCGTCATGGGACGGGGTCCCGGGCGCGGCGGTCGAGATCACCAGCTTCTGTGCGGGGTCGGCTGTGCAGGTCAGGCTGTCCCAGTCGAGGGTGAGGTCACCGACGAGCGGGTGTCGCAGCCTCTTGGTGCCCATCCGCAGTCCGGTCATCTGACGGCCGGCCCACCACTGCCGGAAGTCGGTGTCGGCCACCGAGAGCTCGCCGACAAGTGCGGCCAAAGCGGGGTCGCCAGGGCGCCTGGCGGCCTCCAGGCGCAGGTGGGCGACGCAGGTCCGGGCGTTCGTCCTCCAGTCGCGGTAGAGCTCCCGGAAGGCGGGGTCGGTGAAGAGCAGCCGGGCGTAGTTGCGCTTCTTCTCGGGGATCCGGTCGAAGTCGGTGAGCAGAGCGGCCGCCAGGGGGTTCCAGGCGAGGATGTCCAGGTTCCGGCCCAGGACGAGCGCGGGAGTCGCTGTCAGCTCGTCCAGGATGCGCCTGAGCTGTGGGTGGACCTTCTGCGCCGGTCGGCGGGTCGGTTCGTACTCGCCACTCGCGGCCAGCTCGATCAGATGGTCACGCTGGTCGTCATCGAGGTGCAGGACACGGACCAGACCGGTGAGCACCGACCTCGGCACGGGGGCACGCCCCTGCTCCAGCCGTGCGTAGGAGTACGCGCTGATTCCCAAGAGTTGGGCGACCTCCGCACGGCGCAGCCCCGGCACGCGCCGAGTTGCCCCGGATTCGGGCAGGCCCACGGTCTGCGGGCTGAGTTGGGCTCGGCGCTCCTTGAGAAATTCTCCCAGTTCAGGGAAATGCGCTTCGCTGTCCATAGCGGCCAGTGTCGCAGCGTTCACCCGAAAACTGAGGGGGAGAGTTTTCTCCCCGGGTTCGGTAATTCACCTTTTCCTCCCGAGTGCGCGGCGCCGGATCAGTCCGTCACACCTGTCGACCGGACCGGCCGGCGGGGCCGCCGCGCTGACCGGAGGCCCACGAGGCGAGGTCACGCAGCCCGTCGTACGAAGGGCTGCCAGGCTCTGCCGTCCAGACGACGAGTTCCTGGTCGGGATCGCTGCCGCAGGTGAAGGTGTCCCAGTCGAGGACGAGTTCGCCGACGACGGGGTGGTTGAACCTCTTCATGCCCAGCCTGCGCGACGGCACGTGACGGCTTCCCCACCACTGCCCGAAGTCCCTGTCCTGCACGGAGAGTTCGCCGACCAGGCTGGTCAGCCGCGGATCGTCCGGGTATTTGGCGGCCGTCATGCGCAGATGGGACACACAGCCACGGGCGACGGCCCGCCAGTCCGCGTACAGCGTCCGCATGGACGGATCGGTGAAGAGGATACGGACGCAGTTCCGCTTGCCTTCCGGCACCTTCGCGAAATCGGTCACCAGGGCGGCGGCGAGCGGATTCCACGCCAGGATGTCCATACTGCGGCCGATCACCACGCCAGGACTCACGGTGAGATCGTCGAGCAGGCGGCACAACTGCGGGTGCGCCTTCTGGACAGCCGGGCGGCGGTGTCGCGCCCGTTGCCGGCCGGCCAGCTCGAACAGGTGGTCACGCTGGTGATCATCCAGGCGCAGGACATGCGCGAGAGCGGCCAGCACTGACGCGGACGGCTGGATGCGGCCCTGTTCCAGCCGTGTGTAGTAGTCGGTGCTGATTGCGGCGAGCAGGGCGACCTCCTCCCTGCGCAGGCCAGGCACACGCCGACCACCGGTGTCGGGCAGACCGACAGTGCGCGGGGTCAACTCCGCCCTCCGCACTTTGAGGAATTCTCCCAGCTCGTTCAGATGCGCGTCGCTGGTCATGACAGCCAGTGTCGCAGCGCTCGGTTTGCACGAGGGGGGTAAGAATCTCTCCCCTGGATAAGTGATGCCCAGGGTGGAATTCTCCCCTTTATGGATTCCCTCAAAAGTGGCAAGGTCGATGGCGGGTTCGGCGATCAGAATCGCCCTACGGAGAGCATCCACCCGAACAAGCGGGACGGCCAATCCCCTGGACGGAATTACTTTCCGCACGTCACCGATATTCCGTATTTCCATGCTGCAGGCGGAGGAGGCGAGTGAAACAGTGCGGACGGATGTCACCTTCGTCAGCAACGGCCTTACGCCAGCCGGTCACCTGCACACGCCCGACGACCTCGCCGGACACCCGCGTACGGACGAGGCTCTCGGTGAGCCCAGGCTCGTCGAACACAGCGTGCCCGCTGAAGCCGACGAGACGACACCGGGCCATCTCCGGCAGGGGCACGAGCACTGCCGTACCGCACGCGGTACGCACCTGCGGTCCGAGAACGCGTGGGTTCCGCACAGTGTCGACCAGATCGGCCATGCCGACTCCTTCGCCGGCATCGAGAGCCTCGCTCCGCGCCCGCTGCCGATGATCGCGGGCAGCGAGGCCGCCACGGCCCACGTCAGCCGAATGGCCGTCGAACAGGCCGGGAAATCGAAACAGTTGTTCTGGCTCGACGGCGCCTCCCACTTCGACCTGTACGGCAAGGACGAATACGTCTCCCCCGCCCGCGCCAAACTCACCTCGCTCTCCGGTGAGCAGCCGTCCCGACCCCCGGTCGAAGGCCGGGCAGCCTGAATCCCCCCACCCGAAAACACGCTAGGAGCACCACCCCATGTCCGAACGGAAGAAGTTCGCGCCGCCGGCGATCCAGGAGTTCGCCCCCAAGCTCGCGGAGGTGACCGACACCGTCCTGTTCGGTGACATCTGGGAGCGGCCGGGGCTGTCCCCGCGCGACCGCAGCCTCGTCACTGTCACCGCTCTCGCCGCCCTGTACCGAACCGACCAGCTCGGCTTCCACCTCGGCAAGGCGCTGGAGAACGGCGTGACCAAGGACGAGCTGGTCGAGGCCATCACCCATCTGGCCTTCTACGCCGGTTGGCCCAACGCGATGACCGCGATGACCCAGCTCAAGGAGATCGTGGAGAAGTCGGACCGGTCCGGCTGATGCTCCTCCGCCCGCAGGCACCCCACATCGCGGGCTCTCCCCTCACACACACCGCCGCCGCACGGCCCGGCGGCAGCACCACACCAGAGGGACGACACCCCATGGAACTGCTCAAGCAGCCGCCCATCATGAAGCTTCCTGCCGAGTGGTTCACCGGCGACGCCTACGCGGACGCGATCCACCGGGGCGAGGACCCCTCACGTATGCGGGCCAACATGGTCCGGTTCGCTCCTGGCGCACGCACCGCCTGGCACTCCCACGCCCTCGGCCAGACCCTCCACATCGTCGAGGCACATCCCGGCGACGCCATCCACACACCCCCGGGCGAGGAGCACTGACACGGTGCCGCGCCCGACCAGTTCATGGTCCATCTCGCCCTGTGGGAGACGGACGACGCCCCTGGCTCGAACACGTCTCGGACGACGACTACAACGGCCGGCGCGTCAGCACCCGTACCCGCCCCTGACACCACGACAGACCTGACAAGAGCTGGGAAGGCACCATGCGAGCAACCATCATTCACGCGCCCGGTGACATCCGGGTGGAAGACGCCCCCGAGCCGAAGATCACGGCGCCGACGGACGCTGTCATCCGCACCGTCGCCGCCTGCGTGTGCGGCTCCGACCTGTGGAGCTACCGGGGCGTCCTGCCGGTCGCCGGGCCGCAGCCGATCGGCCACGAGTACGTCGGCATCGTCGAGGAGGTCGGCAACGACGTCTCGACCGTCAGGCCCGGCCAGTTCGTCATCGGCTCCTTCGTCGCCTCCGACAACACCTGCCCGATCTGCCGGTTCGGCTACCAGACCTCCTGCCCACACGCGCAGTGGGTGAACGGCGCCCAGGCCGAGTACGTCCGCATTCCTCTCGCCGACGGCACCCTGGTCACCACCCCGGAAGAGCCGGCCGAGGAGCTGATCCCGGACCTGCTGGCTCTGTCCGACGTCATGGGCACCGGGTGGTACGCCGCCAAGGCCGCCGAGGTCAGGCCCGGTTCGACGGCCGTGGTCGTCGGTGACGGCGCGGTGGGCCTGTCCGGCGTCATCGCCGCGAAGGAACTGGGCGCCGAGCGCATCATCGCCATGAGCCGCCACGACTCCCGGCAGAAGCTCGCCACGGAGTTCGGCGCCACCGACATCGTCACCGAGCGCGGCGAGGAAGGCGTGGCTCGGGTGAAGGAACTGACGAACGGCATCGGCGCCGACTCGGTCCTCGAGTGCGTCGGCACCCAGGAGTCGCTGCGCCAGGCCCTGCAGTCCACCCGCCCCGGCGGCAACGTCGGCTTCGTCGGCTTCCCGCACGGCTCACAGATCGAGGGCCAAGAGCTCTTCTTCTCCCACGTCGGTCTGCGCGGTGGCCCCGCCCCCGTGCGCGCCTACCTCCCCGACCTCATCGACCGCGTCTTCAGCGGCCGTATCAACCCGGGCAAGGTCTTCGACCTCACCCTGCCCCTCGACAAGGCCGCCGAAGGGTACAAGGCCATGGACGAACGCCGCGCCATCAAGACGCTGCTGCGCCCCTGACCTGAAGCCCGGCGGTGGTGGGCGCCGGATCAGCCGCGCCCAGCACCGCCGGCACCACCGGGCAGCAGCGGCCGTTCGACCGTCGCAGCCACCGAACAGAACGGACCGACAGCCATGACCAGCGAGGCGATCGCCACCGTCGAGGCCTACTTCGAGGCCTTCGGCACACGCGACATGAAGCGCATCCTCTCCCACTTCGCGCCCGACGCGACCTGGACGATTCCAGGCGATCCGGCTCTGACTCCCTGGGCCGGAAGCCGCACCGGGCCGGAAGAGATCCAGCAGTCCCTCACCGCGTTCTTCGCCGCCGTCGAGCCACTCACATTCGGGTTGGGCACCATGGTGGAGGCCGACGGACGGGTCCTGGCACCGGGCCGGTACTCCTCCCGGTTCCATCCCTCGGGACAGGTGCTCGAAAGCGAGATGATCCTGCGATTCACCGTCGCGGACGGCCTGATCACCGACTACCGCGTCTTCGAGGACTCACTCGGAATCACCCGTACCCACCTCGGTGACCCGCTCACCACCACTCCCACCACTCCCGGCTGACCGCAGGTCATCCGGCCCTCCACCACGTCGGCGCCCATTCCCGACCGTGACGAGTCACCTTCCGTATGCCTGCGATCAAGAGAGATGGGAGAACCACCGATGCCGACATGGACCAGCGACGAGCTCATTCGCATCGCCGGAGCAGACGAGTTGGAGATGGCGCCGCTCCGCCGTGACGGCACCCTGCGGGAGCCGGTGCCGATCTGGGTCGTCCGCGACGGTGAGGACCTGTACGTCCGCTCCTTCCGAGGCACGGACGGAGGCTGGTGGCGCACGGCCCGCGCGAACCATCAGGGGCACATCCGCTCCGGCGGGGTCGACAAGGACGTCGCCTTCGCCGAGGTTCCGGACTCCGAGGTCAACGACCGTATCGACACCGCGTATCGCACCAAGTACGGCCGCTTCGGCGGCGCGTATGTCGATCCCATGGTGGCGGCACGCTCGACAACGCTGCGGCTGGTACCCAGATGACCGAGACGATCCTGCTGGACGGCGCTGAGCCGCCACCTACAGCCAGTCCCCCACAGGAGTAGGCGCCATGCTCGGTCTCGAACTCGTCGTCGTCCTGGGTGCGGCCGTGCTGGTGGGCAACGTCCTGGGCAGGCGCTTCCGCGTCGCACCACCCGTCGCGCTCCTCGTCGTGGGCACACTCCTCGGTCTCGTCCCCGCCGTCCGCCAGACCCAACTCCCGCCCGAAGTCGTGCTGTTGCTCTTCCTCCCCGTGTTGCTGTATTGGGAGAGCCTGACCACGTCCATGCGGGAGATCCGGACGAACCTGCGCGGTATCGTCCTGCTCAGCACGGTCCTGGTGATCCTGACCGCAGGTGCCGTGGCGGTTGCCGGGAACGCTCTCGGACTCCCGTGGGGACCGGCCTGGGCGCTTGGCGCGGCCGTGGCTCCCACCGACGCCACAGCCGTGGGCGTCCTGGCCCGCTCTTTGCCGCGCCGCCAGGTCACCGTGCTACGTGCCGAAAGCCTCGTCAACGACGGCACCGCTCTGGTCATCTTCGGCCTGGCGGTCGGGATCACCGTCGGCGAGGAGCACCTCACCCTTCCGCACGTCGGCGCGCTGTTCCTCCTGGCCTACGGCGGCGGGGCCGCGGTCGGTGTGGCGGTCGCCTGGATCAACATGAACCTGCGGCGCCGACTGGACGATCCCCTGCTCGGCAACCTCGTCATGATCCTGGCGCCGTTCACGGCATATCTGCTGGCCGAGATGATCCATGCCTCCGGCGTCCTCGCGGTCGTCGTGAGCGGGCTGATCATGGCCCAGGTGGCTCCGAGCCTCATCCGCGCCGAGCACCGCCGTCAGGCGCTGGCCTTCTGGCCACTGCTCACCTTCATCATCAACGGCGCACTGTTCGTCCTGGTCGGCGTGGAACTGCAGTACGCGCTGCGCCACCTGAGCCGATCCGACCTCAGGGATGCGCTGATCGCGGTCGGAGCGGTCAGCGTGGTTCTGGTCGCGGTCCGCTTCGCATTCCTGTTCTCCTCCGCGTACCTGATCCGCGCGATCGACCGGCGTCCCCAGCAGCGGGAACTGAGAATCAGTCACCGGGCCCGCGTCGTCAGCGGACTGGCGGGCTTCCGGGGCGCGGTGTCGCTCGCGGTGGCGCTCTCCGTACCGGCGACACTCGACTCGGGCGAGCCCTTCCCCGACCGCGCCTTCATCGTCTTCGTCACCTCCGGCGTCATTGTCGTGACCCTCGTGGTGCAGGGGCTGTTGCTGCCGGGCGTGGTGCGCTGGGCCCGGCTGCCTCCCGACACGTCCGTCGACGAGGAACAGATCCTCGCCGAGACCACCGCAGCCGAGGAGGCCATCAAGGCGCTGCCGCAACTCGCTGCCGAACGGGGCACCACCCCGAAGGTCGTGGAGTGGCTGCGCCAGGAGTACGAGGCCAATCTGGCGACCGTACGGGCCAAGGGCGCCGGTTCCGATGACGATCCCGCTCTGCTCCACAACCGCCACTACACCGACCTCCGCCTGGCCCTGATCGCCAACAAGCGTGCGACCGTCGTCCGACTGCGCGACGAACGGCACATCGACGACACCGTGCTCCGTCGGCTCCAAGCCGCCCTCGACAACGAAGAGGTCCGGTTGGCCGGCGGCGAGCAGGTGGAGTAGGTGGAATTGGCCGAGTGCACACCCGGCCTCGTCCACCCAAGCCGACGAGAAGGATCCCGCTGCCATGCCGCACGGCCTCATCGACGTTCATGCCCACCTCCTTCCCGACTTCTACGTCCAACAGGCCACAGCGGCCGGCCACGCCCACCCCGACGGCATGGGCGGCTGGCCGTCATGGTCCGTGCAGGCCCACCTCGACCTGATGGACCACCACGGCATCGAGTCCGCGATGCTGTCCATGTCCTCTCCCGGCGTGCACTTCGGCGACGACAAGGCGGCCCGCCTCCTGGCCCGGCGCGTCAACGAGTACACCGCCGAACTGACCCGAAGCCACCCGGGCCGCTTCGGCAACTTCGCCTCGCTCGCCCTCCCGGACGTGGACGGCGCGCTGGAGGAGATCGCATACGCCTTCGACGAACTCGGCGCCGACGGCGTGGCGTTGATGACACACACGCACGGCGTCTACCTTGGCGATCAGCGCCTGGACCCGGTCTTCGCGGAACTCGACCGCCGCCGCGCCGTGGTCTTCCTGCACCCCACCTCGCCCGTTTGCTGGGAACAGTCCGCTCTCGGCAGACCGCGTCCGATGGTCGAGTACATCTTCGACACGGCCCGCACCGTCACTGACCTGGTGATGGCGGGCGTCCTGACACGTCACCCGAACATGCGGGTGATCGTCCCGCACTGCGGCGGCGCGATTCCCGTCCTGGCCGACCGCGTCAACGAGTTCATGAGCCTGTTCCTGCCCGCGCAGCAGCCGCCCAGCCCCGACGCTGTACAGCAACTGCGCGCCCTGTACTACGACATGGCGGGCACTGCATTCCCACGCCAGGTCCCGGCGCTGCTCCAACTGGTCGATCCGGACCGTGTGCTGTTCGGCAGCGACTACTGCTGGACACCTGCCCCGCTGGCCGACGCCCATATCGCGGCGATCGACGCGGCCGAGTCGCCGGTGGACGGGACCACATGGCGTTCCCTGACGACGGCCAACGCCCAGCGCCTGTTTCCGGGGAGAACACAGTGAACGCAAGCCGCCGCCCAATGGATCCGGCACGCCGACAACCCGCTGGACCAGCCTCAACGGTAAGGACGGACGCCGACAGTCGCCCGGGCCCGGGGATCCGCACGAAGGAACGGTGAAGCCGTGATCAGACCGGCATCACCGCGGCGGGTGGCCGGCGCCTGCCCGCGCCTGCTCGGTGCCGCCGTCGCCGTCCTCATGAGTGGTGCCGGCACGTTGCCCCCGATGCCGGTCGTGGGAGGCAGGGATGACCATCCGCGTTCTGCTCGCCGATGACCAGGCGCTGATCCGCACCAGCTTCCGCTTGCTCATCGAGTCCGAACCGGACCTGGAAGTCGTCGGAGAGGCGGCGACAGGCGACGAGGCGGTCAGGCTCGCCCGCAGCACCCGTGCCGACGTCGTACTGATGGACATCATGATGCCCGGTATGGACGGCCTCGCCGCTACGCGTGCCATCTCGGCGGACGAAAGCCTCGCGGGTGTACGGGTACTGATGCTGACAACCCTCGAAGCCGACGAGTACGTCTTTCAGGCACTGCGTGCCGGGGCCAGCGGGATCCTCGGAATGGGAGTCGCGCTCTCCGACCTCCTACGCGCCATCCGGCTGGTCGCCGACGGCGAGGCACTGCTGTCGCCCAGTGCGACCAAGGCGCTCATAGCCCACTACCTTGCCACTCCCGACCTGACGAGCACTACAGCGCCGGAGCTGACGCGCCTCACCGAACGCGAGCGCGAAGTGTTCGCCCTCGTGGCCGCAGGCCTCTCCAACGGCCTGATCGCCGAACAGCTCCACGTCGCGCCCTCGACCGCCAAGACACACGTGAACCGCATCATGGCCAAGCTCGGCGTCCGAGGCCGCGCCCAACTTGTCGCGATCGCCTACCAGACCGGCTATGTCCACCCCCGGGGTATGACCGCCCCCGCACGATGAATCCCTGCGCCGTCCCGCGCGTCCGCGCACGGATGCTCGCAGTTTCTCGGATGCTCGCAGTTTCTCGGCCTCCATCCGGCCGGCGCGGACCCCGAGAAACCTTCGCGGTCCGCCATACCCAGACACGAGACAGCGCAGGTCGTGCGCTGTCTGACCGTGCTCGGCATCAGCAGGCCGCGGTCCGCCACCGCCCGCCTGAAGACGCTGAATCCAAGTGCACCGTGCACAGGGAGCAGTTCAGCATCTCTGTTCGGCAGCGACTACTGCTGAACGCCTGTGCCACTGGCCGACACGCACATCGCGGCGATCGTCCCGGTCGAGCCACCAGCGCAGGACACCACGTGGCAATCGCTCGCGACGGCAGACACCAAGCGCCGATTCCGGAGACCGCGCGGTGAACCGCAGCACATTGGCCCGCAGTGCGACCACGCCCTCGACGTCGCCGGCCGGCGGCCTGACGGGCCCGGTTGCAAGCCGCACAACAGCCTTGGCCTCCCCCCAGCAACCCTGCCGTCTTGCGCACGGAGTCACGCACGAACCTGAAGTCCTTCCGGCGCCGACTCGATCGTGGATGCCAGGGAACACAGGGCCACATAGCTCTGGCTGCCGGGCTCCGCGGTCCACACGACGAGTTGCTGCTCGGGGTCCTCGGCGCACATGAACGTGGAGCGCCCGAGAGCCAAAAGGGCAGGCCGAAGCGGTGCGGAAGACGTGCTGCTCTCGATCTGGCCGCAGTCCAGGACCGTCGGCGTGCGGCCTGCGGGGGCATACCGGCACGAGCCCCCGTCGCAGCGCCACCGGAGGGGAAGCAGAGGGAAGCTCACCCCTGATCATCGCCGGCACCACGTATGTCTTGGCCGTCCTCGCTTCGCCTGCCTGGCCGGCGGCTTCGCGAGGAAGGCCGTCCGTCCCTCGCGCATAGAATCTGTTCATGGCCAAGAACCGCGCCGCCAATCGGACCCCAAGCACACCCGCCGGTGAAAACAGCCCCGGCGGGCAAGCCGAGCCGGCACGGGGCAGCGCGGCAGCGGAACCGATCCAGTGGCTGAACGAGGAGGAGCTCCACGCCTGGATGGCCCTGGCCGGCATGGTCACCAAGCTGCCCGCGGCAATGGACCGGCAGCTCCAGCGCGACGCCGGGCTCACACACTTCGAGTACCAGGTCCTCGTGGGCCTGTCCCGGGCCCCCGAGCGCACCCTGCGCATGAGCGAGCTGGCCGACTTCACCGCAGGTCAGCTGCCGCGCCTGTCCCAGGTCGCGGCCCGCATGGAGCAGCGCGGCTGGCTCACCCGCCGCCCCGACCCCACCGACGGCCGCTACACCCTGGCCTGCCTGACCGACACAGGGATGACGAAACTCGAAACCAGCGCCCCCGGTCACGTCACCGCGGTCCGCCGCCTCATCTTCGACAGCCTCTCCCCCACGCAGGTACGTCAGATGACCCAGATCGCGCAGCGCATCATCCAGGCAACGGGCAGCGCCGAGCTTCACTGAGCCTCAAGGCCGTGACGTCTCGGACCAGGCACGAGACATCACAGTGCCTCCCCCTGAGACGCAGGAGCAAAGCCATGACAGAGGAATCCGGCGACAGCCTGGCCACGAGACGCGGAATGCTTGGGATGGCGGGGCGGTAGCGGGCAAAGTGGCGTTGAGCCGGGACCTCTGTCCCATGCGCCATACGCGGCACCTGGACAGCCGGAGTCGTGGTCGCGGCTGCGACGGGACACCCACTACCCACGCCACAGGCTATGCGGTACCCCATTCATGGACGAGCGCGGCTGCCTCCCCGCGAGAGCTGACTCCCAGTTTGCCGAGGATCTTCGCCACATGGAACTTCACCGTCGACTCGCTGATGTGCAGATCTTGCGCGATGTCCCGGTTGCGCCGACCGCGGGCCAGCTGCCCCAGCACCGCCAGCTCGCGTTCGCCCAGTGCGGTCAGGGGGTGCTGGCGGGGTGTGTTGGGCGATGTGAGAGGGATCTCGAGGGTCACCGTCGTGCCCCATCCTGGCACCGTGTCCAATTCGACCCGCCCGCCGAGCGGTGCCAGACGCTCGGTGACACGCCGGGCGTCGAGGGCACTGCGGGACAGGGTCCCGGGTCCGTTGTCCCGTACGGTGGCCCGCAGTTCGTCCGTACCGACCTTCCAGCCGACGTGGACTCGGTGCTCTCCGTCACCGTCCGGACCGTGACCCTGGTCGTCCAGTGACGCGTGCACGGTGGCCCGGACCACGGCAAGCGCCGTATCGGTGACATCGGCGGGCAGCAGCCGGTCCGCGCCCTCCTCCGCGCCGGGCGGACCCAACTCCAGCTGTACGCTGCGAGCGCGCAGGATCCGGCGCAGCGACACGGCGAGCCGCTCGAAGGCGTCCCCGGCCCGCTCCTCCGCCAGCGACTGGTCGAGTTCGGCCCGTGACCGCAGTTCGTCGAGAGCGGAGACGGCGAGGTCGACGGCGCGCGTGCGGGCGTTCTTGTCGTCCAGGGCGCGGTCGCGCAGGACGCCGAGCAGCGCTGTTAGCGCGCCCCCGTGTGCGTCGCGAAGCTCGGCGATGGTGGCGGCACGGGCCGCCGCCGCGGCTCGCGACGCGGCCAGCGACCCGGGGAGCGTCTCGGTCCGCACGCCGTCCCGGTGCGCGGTCACCAGGTCCCACAGCAACTGGGCGGGCGTCAGGTGCTCCTCCGGTACTGCGGTGTCCTCGGTCCGTATGACGACCAGCAGCGCACTCTGCCCAGTGATGTCGCTGGTCAGCGCCAACACGGGTACGTCGACGCCCGCCATCGTCGCCCGCCCCTGCCAGTTTCCCCTCGACGGCAACAGCGGCCGCAGCGCGACCAGGTCGGCGGCGGTTGCGACGGAGCCGACTCGGCCGGGGGCTTCACCGTGGGTCAGGAACGGCGAGTACGCGCAGTTGCCGGTCAGCTGGGCGATCGCCCGGTGCGGAATCGCCTCCGCCAGGACGGCGGACAGGCGCGACAGGGTATCGGACAGCGGCGCCTGGATCAGCTCGACTGCGCCTATCAGGTTCATGTCCGCCAGCGTAGGTAGTCGGCCCTCCCATCGGATCGTCCTTTCGGCTGGTTAAAACCGTCCGAAAGGACAGCACCGGACGAGCCGTCCAGCCGGAGGCTGGAGGTGTTGTCCACGACCGGCCGCCACCATGGCGGCCTGATGCATACGAACGACGGGAAGTGACAGGCGTGAAGGCGATCTCGTACGGGGAGTACGGCGGTCCGGAGGTTCTGCAGCTGGCGGAGGTGGCAGAGCCGCACGCCGGCCCCGGGCAGGTGCGGGTGCGGATTGTCGCTGCCGCCGTCAACCCCATCGACTTCAAGATTCGGCGCGGCTGGGTCCAGGAGATGATGGGCCCCGTGTCCTTCCCCGCCGTCCCCGGCATGGAAGCGGCCGGCATCGTCGACGAGTTGGGTGAGGGCGTCACCGGTGTCTCGGTCGGGGACGAGGTGATGGCCTGGACCGAGACCGGCTCCTACGCCGAGTACGCCCTGGCCTCGGACTTCGCGCCCAAGCCGGCCGGCCTCGACTGGGAGACGGCCGCAGCGCTGCCCGTGGCCGTCGAGACCTCCGACCGTGCGTTGGTCGAGCTCGCGGTGGCCCCGGGCGAGACGCTGCTGATCCACGGAGCGGCAAGTGTGGTCGGCTCCGTCGGCGTCCAGCTCGCCGTGGCTCGCGGTGCCACCGTGATCGGCACGGCGTCCGAGGCCAACCACGACTACCTGCGCTCTCTCGGCGCGATCCCCGTGGTGTACGGCGACGGCCTCGCCGACCGTGTCCGCGCCGTCGCCCCGCAGGGCATCGACGCCGTCTACGACGTCGCCGGCATCGGCGCACTGGATGTCTCCGTCCAGCTGCGCGGCGGCACCACCGACCGCATCGTCACCATCTCCGACCCCCGGGCCTTTGAGCTGGGCATCACGTTCTCCGGCGACAGCCGACGGTTCGGGCCGGAGCTCACCGAGTACGCACGCCTCGCCGCCGACGGACGCCTGAGCGTGCGCGTCGACCGGAGCTTTCCGCTCGCCGACGCCGCCAAGGCGCACGAGCTGAGCGAGACCGGCCGTGCGCGCGGCAAGGTGCTCCTGCGCCCCTAGGAGCTGTGACCGGGAAGGTTCACCGTGTCGCGACGGCCGGCACGGCGCCCGCCTTGCGATGCACCGCACGGGCCGCCGGCCGGGCGGCCTCCTTACGGTTGGTGACCTTCGCGCCCCGGTCCGGGCTCACACTCGCCGCCCCGCCCTCTCAGGCGGAAAAGACAAGGCAGGCGTTTAATCGGATGTGCGTGCGGCGCGGGGTTGTTAGGTTCGCCGTGTGCCGAAGCTGAATCAGATCATCGCAGTCGAAAAAGGCGTCAAGTCCAAGGCCCTCCAGGAGCTCACCCAGGCTCACCAGGATGTGCAGAAGCCCGCCCTGCTGGCCGGCATCTCCCGGACCTACCAGCCCAAGGACGAGGAGGGCGAGCAGCTGCCGCCCGAGTCCACGCGGGTGCAGATCAAGGCCGAGGATGCTCTGCGGGCGACCGCCGGGACGCTGACGCGGCTCTTCGACGTGACCGCGACGAAGGACTGGGCGAACCGGTCCGCGGTCGCGGACGTGGTGGTCGACGGTACGGTGCTGTTGCCCCAGGTGCCCGTCCCCTACCTGTTGTTCCTGGAGAAGCAACTCACCGACCTGCACACCTTCGTGCGCAAGTTGCCAGTGCTCGACGCCTCCGAGTCGTGGAACCTGGACCCCTCGACGGACTCGTGGAAGACGGACCCGGTGCGGACCATCCGGACGAAGAAGGTTCCGCGCAACCACGTGAAGGCCGAGGCCACGGAGAAGCACCCGGCGCAGGTCGAGGTGTACTACGAGGACGTCCCGGTCGGTTACTGGACCACGGTGAAGTTCTCCGGCGCGCTGCCCGCCCGGCGGGTCAACGAGCTCCTCGACCGCGTTGAGAAGCTTCAGCAGTCCGTCAAGTTCGCCCGCGAGGAGGCGAACAGCACCGAGGTCACCGACCAGCGGGTCGGCGACGCGGTATTCGGCTACCTGTTCCGGTAGCCTCCACACACGCCCTCCGTCGCGAGCGGAGGGTGCGCGATGAGCGCAAGCTGAAACTGATGTTGAAGCTGATGAAGGGGTGTCAGTTGGGGGTTCGAATCCCTCTCCCCGCACCACGTGCGGGGGTGGCCCAAGCCTGGCAGAGGCGGCCCCATGAAACTCAGATTCTCGCTCCAGTCTCAGTATTCGCCGCCGAACACCGGATCGACCGAGCGTGGGCGAACATCGACGGATGGGGGTTCAAGTCCCCTCGGCGCCTCTCTCGTGGCGCTGTAGTTCAAAGGCAGAACACGTCGATCTCAACATGACCCGCGGTTCTTAAACGCCGCCGGTGTGCGCAAATGGGTGGCAAGCTGGAGCCCGGGAGCTGGACATGCTCCCGGGCTCCGTCACGTTCCGGCCCGCGGCTTGTGCTGTGACCGGGAAGGTTCACCGGGTTGAGTGGTCAGGCCGCGGTGGACAGGGGTCTGCCGCCCCAGCGGATGCCTCTTTCGCTGCGGATGCGGGCGCGTTCGCAGTCGTTGGGCCGCGAGGACGCCGGGGTGACGGTGTGCTTGCCGAATACCTCATCCATGCTGGTCAGGCGGCATGTTGATACTCGTGGAGGGTGCCGCCGAGTCGCGCTCGCCGTCGTATGTCCAGATGGGCGATCCGGTCCGGGTCCTCGATCGGAGCGGGCAGCGAGTGGAGGGGACAACCATCCAGTACGCTACGGACGCAGCGTGAGGGACGTCGAGAGTTTCCAGAACCGCCCGCATCACGTCACGCACGGCGCTTGAGGGAACAGCCCCTTCGGGGGTGTTGTAGGAACCCTCCATACTGATCCACTGGCCCTTGCGTCTCACACATGTCTCTCACCAAATCGGCGGTGAGATGCGGACTTTGGGCCTCTGACCTGGCCTTCCATGCTCTCTGTTGACCCTACGTACTGGGGTGGTCATGTTACATACCCCACACGTCGAAGCACCTCTCTTGTACGAACTCTCCTTTCCCTCGGACCGTCGGATAGGTCAGGATCGGCTTCCATGGACCTGCTGACGACGCTGGTGGACAAGGGGCTGCGGCGCGAGTTGCCGACCCGCGAAGAGGCGCTGGCCGTACTGGCCACCTCCGACGACGATCTGCTCGATGTGGTGACCGCGGCCGGGAAGGTGCGCCGGCACTGGTTCGGCCGCCGGGTGAAGCTGAACTACCTGGTCAACCTGAAGTCGGGCCTGTGCCCGGAGGACTGTTCCTACTGTTCGCAGCGGCTGGGTTCGACGACCGGCATTCTCAAATACACCTGGCTGAAGCCGGACGAGGCCTCGAAGGCGGCGGCGGCCGGGTTGGCCGGGGGCGCCAAGCGGGTCTGCCTGGTGGCGTCCGGGCGCGGCCCGACGGACCGGGACGTGGACCGGGTGGCCGGCACGATCAAGGCGATCAAGGACCAGAACGAGGGCGTCGAGGTGTGCGCGTGCCTCGGCCTGCTCTCCGACGGCCAGGCGGAGCGGCTGCGCGAGGCCGGGGCGGACGCGTACAACCACAACCTGAACACGTCCGAGGCCACCTACGGCGAGATCACCACGACCCACACCTACGAGGACCGGGTCGACACCGTCCAGAAGGCACACGCGGCCGGGCTGTCCGCCTGCTCGGGCCTGATCGCGGGCATGGGCGAGACCGACGAGAACCTGATCGACGTCGTCTTCTCGCTCCGCGCCCTGGACCCCGACTCGGTTCCGGTCAACTTCCTCATCCCGGTCGAGGGCACCCCGCTGGCCAAGGAGTGGAACCTCACCCCGCAGCGCTGTCTGCGCATCCTGGCGATGGTCCGGTTCGTCTGCCCGGACGTGGAGGTCCGGATCGCGGGCGGCCGTGAGGTCCATCTGCGCACGATGCAGCCGCTCGCGCTGCACCTGGCCAACTCGATCTTCCTCGGCGACTACCTCACCACCGAGGGCCAGGCCGGCCAGGCAGACCTCGACATGATCGCCGACGCCGGTTTCGAGATCGAGGGCACGGATCAGGTGACGCTGCCGGAACACCGGGCGACGGTGGGCGGCGGCTGCGGGTCCCACGAATCCGCGGGCGGCGGCTGCGGCTCGCACGAGGGCGGCGGTGTCTGCGGTACGGCCGCCCCCGCCACGCCGACGGTGAGCGAGCCCCGTACGGACCTGGTCACCGTACGCCGCCGAGGCGCCGGAACGGACCTCGCGCCCAATGCCTGACCTGCCCCTGTCCGAGCTGCTCGACCTGGACCGGCGGCACGTCTGGCATCCGTACGGGCCGATGCCGGGCCGGGTCGAGCCGCTCGTCGTGGAGTCGGCGAGCGGGGTTCGGCTGCGGCTGGCGGACGGGTCGGGCGAGCTGGTCGACGGGATGTCGTCCTGGTGGTCGGCGATCCACGGCTACAACCACCCGGTGCTCAACGAGGCGGCGCACGAGCAGCTCTCCCGGATGAGCCACGTCATGTTCGGCGGCCTCACCCACGAGCCCGCCGTACGACTGGCAAAACTCCTTGTCGACATGTCACCGGAGGGCCTGGAGCACGTCTTCCTCGCCGACTCGGGATCGGTGTCGGTCGAGGTCGCGGTCAAGATGTGCCTGCAGTACTGGCGTTCGGTCGGCCGCCCCGCCAAGCAGCGCCTGCTGACCTGGCGCGGCGGCTACCACGGCGACACCTGGCAGCCGATGTCCGTGTGCGACCCCGAGGGCGGCATGCACGAGCTGTGGCAGGGCGTCCTGCCCCGCCAGGTCTTCGCGGACGCCCCACCGACGGACTTCGACGAGTCGTACGCCGACCACCTCCGCTCGACGATCGAACGGCACGCGGACGAACTGGCCGCCGTGATCGTCGAACCGGTGGTGCAGGGCGCGGGCGGGATGCGCTTCCACTCCCCCACGTATCTGCGGGTGCTGCGGGAGGCGTGCGACGCGCACGACGTTCTGCTCGTGTTCGACGAGATCGCGACCGGGTTCGGACGCACGGGCGCACTGTTCGCGGCGGAGCACGCGGCGGTGACCCCGGACGTGATGTGCGTGGGCAAGGCGCTGACCGGCGGTTACCTGACGATGGCGGCGACGCTGTGCACGCCCCGGGTGGCCGAGGGCATCTCGCGCGGCGAGGTCCCGGTACTCGCCCACGGCCCGACCTTCATGGCCAACCCCCTGGCCGCGGCCGTGGCCTGCGCCTCGATCGGCCTGCTGCTCGACCAGGACTGGCGGGCGGAGGTCAAACGGATCGAGGCCGGCCTGCGGGACGGTCTGGCGGAGGCGGCGCAACTCCCCGGAGTCCGGGACGTACGCGTCCTGGGCGCGATCGGCGTGGTCCAGCTCGACCACGAGGTGGACATGGCGGCGGCCACGGCGGCGGCGGTGCGCGAGGGCGTATGGCTGCGCCCGTTCCGCGACCTCGTCTACACGATGCCGCCGTACGTCACGGGCGACGAGGACCTGACCCGCATCACGCGCGCGGTGTGCGCGGCGGCACAGGAGGGATGAACATGCCGATCCTGGTGATCACGGGGACGGGCACGGAGGTCGGCAAGACCATCACGACGGCCGCCGTAGCCGCGACAGCCCTCGCGGCGGGCCGGACAGTGGCGGTACTCAAGCCGGCCCAGACGGGCCTGGGCCCGGACGAACGAGGCGACGCCGACGAGGTGGCGCGCCTGGCAGGCACGGTACGAACCCTCGAACTCGCCCGCTACCCCGACCCGTTGGCCCCGGCAACGGCAGCACGCCGAGCCTCACTCCCCCCGGTACGCCCGGCGGAAGTGGCGGAGGCCGCCGCGAAACTGGCCGCCGAGTACGACCTGGTCCTGGTGGAGGGCGCGGGCGGCCTCCTCGTACGCTTCGACGAGGAGGGCGGCACGTTGGCGGACGCGGCCCAACTCCTGGACGCACCAGTGCTGGTCGTCACGTCGGCGGGCCTGGGCACCCTCAACACAACAGAACTGACGGCCCGTGAACTCTCCCGCAGAAACCTGGACTTCACAGGCTGCGTAATCGGCAACTGGCCCAACTCCCCCGACCTGGCCTCCCGTTGCAACTTGGCAGACCTGCCGCTGGTAGCCGGTGCGCCCCTGCTGGGGGCGCTACCGGCGGGGATCGGCACGCTCCCCCCGGCCAACTTCCGCACAATGGCCGCGAGTTGGCTGGCTCCAACCCTGGGCGGAACATGGGACGCGTCAGAATTCCGGGCACGGGTCCTTTAGGGGCGCGGGGAACTGCGCGACCAGCCCCCACCGGCGGAAAGCCAACTCACAACCCCTCCTCCCCAAGCAACCGCACCAGTTCAATCCGAGAGCGAATCCCCAACCGCGAGAACACACCCCTCAGATGGTGATCAATCGTGCGCGGACTCAAGGCAAGACGGACGGCAATCTCCCGGTTGGTCGCGCCCTCGGCAGCCATCCGCGCAACCATCAGTTGCTGCGCAGTAAGCCGCGCGGCAAAATCCACCGCCCCCGCCACAACAGTCACCGGCGCCCCCAACGCCCGCAACTCCCCCCGCGCCTGCGTCGCACAGTGCGGCGCCCCGAACGTCTCGAACGCCTCCAACGCACTGTGCAGCCGATCCCGCGCCTCGGTCCGCTGCCGCAACCGACGCAACGCACTCCCGAACAACAGCTCAGTACGGGCCCGTTCGAAGTCACGCGTCCCATGAGCATGCAGATCAAGAGCCGTCCGATAGTGATCAACCGCCTCCGCCCCCGGCGCCAGCAACGCCCGACACCTGGCGCTCAGCGCCAGGTCGTCCGCGCTGCGCACAGCGACAGCCCACCGGTCGTAGTCGGCATGAGCGGCCCGCGCGACACGCGTGTCACCGGTACGGACAGCGGCCTCGACATAGTGCGGAGTGGCCAGGTGCCGGATGGCCCGATGGCCGTGCCCGGGGCCGAATCCGGCAAGGGCGCGCAGCCGGGCGGCGGCACTCTCGAAGCGCCCGGTGGACAGGTCCAGGAAGGCGAGCGCCCACAGAGCAAGGGCAGCGGGCAGCCCCAGACCATGGGCCCGGGCATGAGTCCGCGCCGCCTCGGCGCGTTCCCGGCACACCTCACCGTCGCCGGTCACCGCCGCGAACATGGCGAGCGCGGCCTGGAGATGGCAGGCCCCGTTGTCCTGGCCGGTGGCGTACGCCTGCCAGAGGGCGTCGGCCGCTGCCGCCTCGGCGGCGCGTGGGCGTCCGGTCCAGAAGTCGGCGTAGGCCCGGAACTCCATGGCCTGCGGGACGGTGACCGTCTCGCCCCGGGCGCGGGCGGAGGCGGCGGCCCGTACGGTGGCGCGTTCGGCGCCGGAGTGGTCGCCGAGGAGCAGCGAGGCGATGCCGGAGTGGATGAGCAGGGTGGGGTCACCACCGGGACCGCACCGCCCGGCGGCGGCCTTGAGGAGGTTACGGGCGTCCTCGTACCGCCCTTCGACGGCGGCGGCGAGTCCCGCGAGGGTGCCGGGCGGGACGATGCCGAGCCGTGCGGCCACGGTGGCGGCTTCGCGGCAGCGGCGGAGGTCGCCGGTGTAGACGGCGGCCTCGGTGGCACGTGCCAGCAGGTGCACGGCGATGTCGAGGTCGGGGTTCGGAACGCTGTGCGAGGACTGTGAGTCCTGGGGCGCGTACGGGTACGAGAAGGGGCCGTCCGATGCCCCGAATCGTTCCTGCAGGCCACCGCGAGGCCCGTGATCACCGCGATCCCCATACTCCCCGCGCTCCCAGCGATCCCCGCACTCCTCGGCGGAACGATTCAGCACGTTCCCGTTCCCGCTCCCCTGCTCCAGCGCGGCCCGCGCATGCCGGACCGCAGCCGTCAGCAGCCCGTCGAAAGCCTCCGTCGCGTTGCCTGAGCGCAGGGCGAGCATGCCGTTCAGGGCGCTCTCGTCCGAGGCGGCCACCAGACCGCGGGCCCGGTCGCCGGCGCCCCGGTGCCAGGCGTCGGCGGCGGCTCGGGAGAGCAGCCGGGAGCGTTCTCGCGGGTCGGGCGAGAGCGCGGCGGCGCGTTCGCCGAGGGCGCCGGCCAGGGCGTGGTCGCCCAGCTCACGTGCCTCGTTCGCGGCGGCGCCCAGTTCGGCGGCGAGGCGCCCGCTGGGGCCGAGGGCGCCGGCGCCCCGGTGCCAGGACCGCCGGGGCGTCTCACCGGCGCCGTGCAGGACGCGGGCCAGCAGCCGGTGCGCGTCCCGCCGGTCGGCCGAGGACCCGGACTCGTACGCCGCGATGCGGGTCCACGCGTCGCGGAAGACGACACCGCTCACCCCCGCGTGCGCGATACCAGCCGTCTCGGCGGCTTCGAGGGCGCGGGTGTCGAGGCTGCCCGCGGCGACCGCGCGCAGGAAGCCGTGGGTCTGCACCGGGTGCTGGTCGGCCGCCGCGAGCAGGAGCAGCAGCCGGGTGTCGTCGGGCAGGGCGCGGATCTCCCGGCGGTGCGCCCGCAGGAGTTCGGGGGCGAGTGCGGCGGGTTCCGCCGGGAGCGGGTCGAGGCCGGCCGCCTGCCGTTCGGTGAGCAGCGGTACGAGTTCGGCGGCGGCGCGCGGATCGCCGTACGCGGCACACAGGACGCGCACGCGGACGCCTTCGGGGAGCGGGGGGCCGAGCTGCTGCCACGCGTCCGTGAGCTGCGGTGGCGAAGTGTGCGGCAGAGGCGGGGGATTCACCGAGGTCACCACACAACTCACGTTACTGGCGAGTTACAAGGTGCGTAAAGACCGGCGATTTCACCGATGCGGCGCGCGTAGACCCGGCCCGACACTCCAGCCAACCCCGCCCGAATCTGGAGGCACCATGCAGCGCCGCACGCGACGCATCACGGCAGCCGTCTCGGCTCTCGTGTCCTCGATGCTTCTGTCCCTCTCGCTCACCGCGACGCCCGCCCAGGCCGCAACCCACAATCCGGTCGTTTTCGTGCACGGCATCAGCAGCTCGTCGAGCAGCTGGAACGACTGGGTCGCCGACTTCAAGGCCGACGGCTACACGGCCTCCGAGCTGGACGCCTGGTCGTACTCGTGGTCCCAGTCGAACGTCACGACGGCCCAGCAACTGGCCACCGAGGTACAGAGAGTTCTGGCCGCGACCGGCGCCTCGAAGGTCGACCTCGTCGTCCACTCGATGGGCGCGCTGAGCGCCCGCTACTACCTCAAGAACCTCGGCGGAACGTCCTACGTCGACGACTTCGTCTCCACCGCGGGCACCAACCACGGGACGACGGTGGCCAGTTGGTGTTCCTGGCTGTACACCTCGTGTGCCGAGATGTACACGGGAAGTTCATTCCTGACCGCGCTGAACTCGGGCGACGAGACGCCGGGCAGCGTGTCGTACGCCAGCTACTGGTCGAACTGCGACGAGGCCCTCACCCCGGACACCACCGCGATCCTGAGCGGCGCCACGAACGTCGAGGTCGGCTGTATCTCGCACGACGAGATGAACAACGACTACGGCGTCTACGGGCAGGTGCGCGACTTCATCGCCTGATCCCGCCGGTCCACGGCGACAGCAGGGGTGCGCGGGTCCCGTTAGGGGGACAATCGCGGTAAGGCCAGTCCTCCCCGGGAGGTCCCCATGCCGCTACGGTCCACCATCTCCGGCTCCGGCCAGGTGCCACGGGATCCCGTGCACCATCCGCTGTTCGCCCGTTACTACGCCCGGTTCAGCGTGACCGCCGAGACCCGTATGGGTCTGGGCGGCGTACGGGAACGGCTGCTCGCCGGGCTGTCCGGGCGGGTGATCGAGATCGGCGCCGGAAACGGGCTGAACTTCGCGCACTATCCGGGCACCGTCTCGGAGGTCGTCGCGATCGAACCCGAGCGCCTGCTCCGGAAGTTGGCCGTGGAGGCCGCCCTGCGCTCCGAGGTGCCCGTGGATGTCGTACCGGGTGTCGCGGAGGCGCTGCCGGTGAAGGGCGAGGCCTTCGACGCCGTGGTGCTCTCGCTGGTGCTGTGCGGTGTCCGGGACGTGCCACGGGCGCTCGGTGAGGTACGACGGGTGCTGCGGCCCGGTGGCGAGGTGCGGTTCTTCGAGCACGGCGTCGGCGGCGGAGCCGTGATGCGGTTCACCCAGCGCGCCCTCGACCGCACGATCTGGCCCACGCTCGCCGGCGGCTGTCATGTGTCCCGGGACCCGGTGGCCGCGCTGCGGGACGCCGGGTTCGAACTCGGCCCGTACCGGCGGCTGTTGGTGCCCGACAAGGGGCCCCGGCTGCCCGCCTCGTACTGCGTGCTGGGCAGCGCGTGGCGTCCCGTACAGCCGGAGACGAAGCCGGGGACAAGGGCTTCATAGGCTCCACTGGCGCAGTTCGCGCGCGATGTCGTGCACCGAGGCGTTGCCGCTCTTCACCAGGCGGGCCAGGTCGCGCACCTGCTCGGGCGAGGTGACGACCTTGACCCCGCTGGCGATGAGGTAGGCGTAGGCGACCGCGGAGGCGAACAGCGCGTTGGAGCGCTCCAACGCGGGCACGTGCAGCAGGAGTTGGAGGAGGGCGGCGGCCCGGGCGTGCGGGTTGTCGTAGACGGGGATGTCGAATATCTGGGCCTCGTGGCGGGCGACGGCGGCGACCAGAGCGCCCCAGTCGGAGACCTGGGGGTCTCCGGGCGTCTTCCGTTCCGCGATCATGAGGAGCCAGGCGAGGTCGATCCTGAGGTTGCCGAAGTTTTCCAAGGGGTCAGTGACGACCTTCGCGCTTGCCCTCACGGTCCGCGCCGAATTCCTCGGCGAAGACGTTCTCGTACTGCTTCATGAAGTCGGCGGCGGCCTCCACGAAGGTGTGGCCCGCCTCGCCGGTGTCCTGTTTGACCAGCTCTTCGATGTAGCGGTTGACACTCATCCCGCGGGCCAGGGCCTGTTCGCGCGCCGCCCGGGCGGTGCCCTCTTCGACCCGGACGTTCAGCTGAGTCTTCGCCATACCTCGAAGCTAGCGCGAGAGTGCTAGCACCGGCAAGGCCACCCAAGAGTGAAAAGGGATACCGAGTGTGCGCCTCGTCACACTACGCTCGGCGGGGACAAGGAACACGGGAGAGCCACCTAAGGAGGCAGCCTTGTCCACACCTGCTGCGCAGCACGCCCCCGAGCACGCGGAGGCGGACGGGACCGCGGCCCGGGCCCGCGCCCTGACCAAGGCGTACGGCTCGGGCGAGACGACCGTGCTCGCGCTCGACTCGGTCGACGTGGACATCGCGCGCGGGCGCTTCACCGCCGTCATGGGACCGTCCGGCTCGGGCAAATCCACGTTGATGCACTGTCTGGCGGGGCTCGACACCGTCTCGGCGGGGCAGGTCTGGCTCGGCGACACGGAGATCACGGGGCTGAAGGAGCGCGATCTGACCCGGCTCAGGCGGGACCGGATCGGGTTCATGTTCCAGTCGTTCAATCTGATCCCGACGCTGAACGCCGTCGAGAACATCACCCTGCCGATGGACATCGCGGGCCAGAAACCGGACCAGAAGTGGCTGGACCAGGTGATCGACACACTGGGGCTGCGGGACCGGCTGAAGCACCGGCCGGCCCAGCTGTCCGGCGGCCAGCAGCAGCGCGTGGCCTGTGCCCGGGCGCTCGCCTCCCGCCCCGAGCTGATCTTCGCGGACGAGCCGACCGGCAACCTCGACTCGCGCGCCGGTCTGGAGGTGCTCGGCTTTCTGCGCGAGGCCGTCGACGATCTCGGCCAGACGGTCGTCATGGTGACCCATGATCCGGGCGCCGCCGCCCACTCCGACCTGGTGCTCTTCCTCGCGGACGGACGGATCGTCGACCGGATGGAGCGGCCCACGGCGGAGGCGGTCCTGGAGCGCATGCGCCTGTTCTCCGGCGGCCAGTCCCAGGCTCCCGCGACCGAGACATCCCTCACCAAGCCCACCGACGAGGACTGACACCCCGTGCTGAAGGCAACGCTCAGGAGTTTCCTCGCGCACAAGGGCCGACTGCTGCTCTCCGCGCTGGCCATCGTCCTGTCCGTGGCATTCGTCGCGGGCAGCCTGATCTTCTCCGACACGGTCACCCGTACTTTCGACCGGCTCTTCGCCTCCACCTCCGCCGATGTCACGGTGAAGCCGCGCGAGGACTTCACGTCCCAGGTGCCGTCCGGCGAGGCCCTGACCGTGCCCGCCTCGCTGGCCCAGCGGGTCGCGGGCGTAGCCGGGGTCGAGGACGCCCACGCGGACGCGTCCGTCGAGAACATCACCGTCGTCGACGACCGCAACGAGTCGGTCTCCCCGACCTCGGGCGCCCCCACCATCGCCACCGACTGGTACCTCACCGACCGCAGCCCCGTCGAACTCACCTCAGGGCATGTCCCCGAGGGCGACGGCGAGGCCCTGCTGGACGCGGACACCGCCGACAGCAAGGATGTGGGCATCGGCGACACGCTCACCGTCCAGGCGCAGCCGGGGTCGTTCAAGGTGAAGATCGTCGGCATCGCCACCTTCACCACGACCAACCCGGGCGCGGCGCTGATCTTCCTGGACCCGAAGGCCGCGCCGACCCTGCTGCTCGGTTCACCGGACCGGGCCACGAGCATCTCGGTGACCGCCGCGAGCGGGGTGAGCGACACGGAGCTGAAGGCCCGTATCGCGCAGCAGATCGGCACCACCGACTACGAGTTGGAGACGGCCGCCGAGCAGGCCGAGTCCGCCGCGGAGCAACTCGGCGGATTCCTCGACATCATCAAGTACGTGATGCTGGGCTTCGCCGGGATCGCCGTGCTCGTCGGGGTCTTCCTGATCGTCAACACCTTCTCGATGCTGATCGCCCAACGCACCCGAGAACTGGGCCTGTTGCGGGCGCTCGGCGCCGACCGGCGGCAGGTGCGCCGGTCCGTGCTGACGGAGGCGGTCCTGCTCGGCCTGATCGGCTCGACACTCGGCCTCGCCGTCGGGATCGGCCTGGCGGCCGGGCTGATCCGGCTGATGAGCGCGTTCGGCATGAACCTCAAGTCGGCCGACATGGTGGTGGGTTGGGCAACTCCCGTGTCGGCGTACGCCGTCGGGCTCGGCGTCACCTTCGTGGCCGCGTATCTGCCGGCCCGGCGAGCCGCGGTCGTCTCCCCCATGGCGGCCCTCTCGGACGCCGAAATCGCGGGCGTGGGACGGCCGTTGCGGGTACGGGCGGTGGTCGGCGCGATCGTCGGCGCCCTCGGGGCAGCCGCACTCGTGGGCTGCGCCACGGCCGAAGAGACGTCAACATCGGCTTCCCTGCTGGGACTTGGAGTCGTCCTCACCCTCATCGCCACGGTCATCGCGGGCCCGCTGCTGGTCCGGCCGGTCATCCGGGTCCTCGGCGGGGCGTTCCCGGCGATCTACGGCCCCGTCGGCCGGATGAGCCAGCGCAACGCCCTGCGCAATCCCCGCCGTACGGGGGCGACGGCCGCCGCTCTGATGGTGGGCCTCGCGCTGGTCGGCGGGATGTCGGTGGCCAGCGCCTCGATGACCAAGTCCTTCGACCAGCAGATCGACAAGACACTCGGCGCCGACTTCGTCGTGCAGAACGACAACTTCGTGCCGTTCCCGCAGGAGGTCGCCGACAAGGTGCGGGCGACGGACGGTGTCGGACTCGTCGTACGGCAGCGATTCGTGCCGGTCGCGGTGCGGACTCCGGACGGCAAGCGCCTCCAGACGACGGCCGCCGGGTACGACCCGCAGCTGGACGACGTCGCCAAGGTCACGTACGTACAGGGCGACACGGCCGCCGCGCTCGCGGACGGCAACCTGGCGATGTCCGCCGACTACGCCAAGGACCACGACGTCCGCCTCGGCACCGTCCTGCCGGTGGAGTTCCCGGACGGCGAACGGACCGAACTGAAGGTCGCCGCCCTCACCGACCAGGAGAACGCCGAGGGCTTCGGCACCCAGGGCGGGATCTACTTCGGCATCGCCGTCGCCGAGAAGTACGTGCCCGGCGGCCAGGAGTCCGCGCTGTACGTCAACGCCGTGAACGGCACGAGCGCGGACGAGCTGCGCCCGGCGCTGGAGCGGACCCTCGAACCGTATCCGCAGGTCAAGGTGCGTGACCAGGCCGACTACAAGGAACTGATCCGTAACCAGATCGCGGTCCTGCTCTACCTCGTGTACGCGCTCCTCGGGCTGGCGATCGTCATCGCGGTGCTGGGCGTGGTCAACACTCTCGCCCTGTCGGTCGTGGAGCGGACGCGTGAGATCGGGCTGCTGCGGGCCATCGGACTGTCCCGGCGGCAGCTGCGCCGGATGATCCGGCTGGAGTCGGTGGTGATCGCCGTGTTCGGCGCGGTGCTGGGACTCGGGCTCGGGCTGGTGTGGGGTGTGTGCATCCAGCGGGTGCTGGCCTTGCAGGGCATGGAGGCGCTGGCGATTCCGTGGGGCACGATCGTCGCGGTGGTGGTCGGCTCGGCGGTCGTCGGGATCGTGGCGGCGCTGCTGCCCGCGCTGCGGGCGTCTCGGATGAACGTGTTGGCGGCTATCGCGCACGAGTAGCGCGCGGCGGGACCTGGGGGGGGCGGCTCAGGGGTGGCTCAGGTGGTGTTGCCCCTGCGGGTTCGCTGTGGCTGGTCGCGCAGTTCCCCGCGCCCCTGGGCGGGGGGAGGGGGCCTGCGGCCCCTCCCCCCGCCCAGTCGTCCCTTTCCTTGAGGAGAGTTCATGTCGTTGCCGTTTCGTTTTGGGGTCAGTCTGTTGGGGTCAGCGCCCGCTGGGGAGTGGCGGGACAAGTGTCGGCGGGCCGAGGAGCTCGGGTACGACGTGATTCTGGTGCCCGATCATCTCGGTATGGTCGCGCCCTTTCCGGCGCTGGTCGCGGCGGCCGAGGGTACCGAGCGGCCCCGTCTGGGCACGTTCGTGCTGAACGCCGGTTTCTGGAATCCCGCTCTGCTGGCCCGCGAGGTCGCCACCACGGACGCCCTGACCGGTGGGCGCCTCGAACTGGGCCTCGGTACCGGATACGTACAGGCGGAGCACGACACGGCGGGCCTGCCCTACGGTTCGCCGCGCGAACGCGTGGACCATCTGGTGCGTACCGTCGAGGAGTTGAGCCGACTGCTCGCCGATCGGCCTCGGGTACCGCTGCTGATCGGCGCCAACGGCGACCGGATGCTGCGGCTCACCGCCGAGCACGCCGACATCGCGGCGTTCACGGGGGCGCGCCTGGTTCCGGGCAGTACGACGGGCACGCTGGAGCCGCTGACGCCGGAGGAGCTGGACGAGCGGGTGGCGGCCTATCACCGGCTGGCCGCCGGCCGGCCCGAGCCCGCCGAGCTGAACCTGCTCGTCCAGGTGGTCGCCATCACCGACGATCCCGCTGCCGCACTGCGGCCCCTGCTGACCCGTCAGCCGCAGCTGACCGTGGATCAGGCCCTTGAGCTGCCGCTCGTCCTGGCCGGCTCGCTGAAGCAGATCACCGAGCGGGTGCGGGCGGTCCGGGAGCGGTACGGGTTCACCTACTTCACCGTTCTTGAGCCGTACCTGGAGCCGTTCGGGCAGGTGATCGAGGCGCTCCGGGCGGAGTGAACGGACCGGGGATGCGGCAGTCGTGGCGCCGCCGATCGGGTTGTGCGTACGGCGGCGCCCAGGCCGGGAAGTGACTGCCGATCAGACGATCAAATGCCTGGTCAGGGGTGTGTCGTTGGTTCCGGGGGATGATCTGACGCCGGGTCGGGTACCGCCGTGCGGGTCAGTCGGGTGGGCGCCCCGAGTGGTGCGCCGGGCGGGATTGGCTGACGGTGGATCACGTCGAGGCCGGGTTCCATCAGCTGACATCACGTCAGCGTCCCGGCAGCGGCGGAAGGACTTCGACCATGCGCTCTGCCCGCCTGCTCCTCGCTACCGCGACGGCCACGGCCGCTCTCGCGATCGCGGCCCCCGGCGCCCTCGCCGCCGACGGCGACTGGGACAACGGTGACTCTTCCTACAGCAAGGAGCACGACAAGGACAGCAAGCACGACAAGCCGAACGGTGGAATCCACACGGGTGGCGGCGCGCTCACCGCGGTGAACGAGGGCGACTGGAGCAAGGGCGACGACACCGCCTCCTCGGACGACGCCAAGAAGGACTGGGAGGCCGACAAGGAGGACGCGGCCGCCAGCGACGAGACCGCCAAGGACTCCGGCTCCTGGGACTCCAGCGACAAGGAGGAGGAGAGCGACAAGGGCGACTGGGGCTCCAAGCACG
Organism: Streptomyces sp. NPDC002680; assembly: GCF_042889145.1. Classification (NCBI taxonomy): domain Bacteria; kingdom Bacillati; phylum Actinomycetota; class Actinomycetes; order Kitasatosporales; family Streptomycetaceae; genus Streptomyces; species Streptomyces sp. NPDC002680. Next base: position 181,498 of record NZ_JBIAQP010000012.1, on the reverse strand, counting down.
AGAAGCCCAGCGGTGGCATGCACACCGGTGGCGGCGCCCTCGCGAACCCGGGTGTCACGGCCGGCGGGCTGGCGGCCCTGGCGGTCGTCGGCGCGGGTGCGTACACGATGCGCCGCAGGAACGCGGCCGGCCAGGCGTCGTAACCGATGCCTGTCATAGCAGCCGGGGCCGTCGCGTGCGCACATCCGCCTGTGCGCACTGCGGCGGCCCGGCCCGTTTTCCCCCCCACGTCCTTGTGCCTGTGTTCCAGTTAGGTGGTTCCCGATGGCAACCCGGTTGCCCTCCTTTCTCGAAGCCGCGTCCCTGTCGTCCAAGCGGCGGTTCCTTGTGCGTCTGAGCGCGTGGTCCGTCGTACTCCTGCTACCGGTGCTGATCCTCTTCTCCGGAACCGACGAATCGTCCGACGACGACCGCGCGCCCCGCGCCACGGCGGCGCACGCGCCGTCCGCGTCGGGTTCGCCGTCCTCGTCCGCCTCGCCGAAGGCCTCGACCGCGCCACGGGCCGCCGGGAAGCATCTGCCGCGGGCCCGGCCGACACGGCTGCTCATCCCGGCCATCGGTGTGGACGCACCCTTCGTCGGCCTCGACATCACCAGGTCGGGCCAGCTCGAAGCACCCCCCGCCGACGACGTGAACCTGGTCGGCTGGCAGGCCGACGGTGTGTCCCCCGGTGAGCGGGGCACCGCGATCATCGCCGGGCATGTCGACACGGCGACCTCTCCGGCCGTGTTCGCCGAGCTGAGCGAGCTGGACAGGGGCGACCGGTTCGCCGTCGAGCGCTCCGACGGGCGTAGGGCCGTCTTCCTGGTCGACAGCGCCGAGACGTTCGAGAAGGACGACTTCCCCGACCGGCGCGTGTACGCCGACACCCCGCAGGCCCAGGTCCGGCTGATCACCTGCGCCGGTGACTACGACCACAAGGCGAAGGACTACACCGAGAACCTGGTCGTCTTCGCCCACCTCGTCTGACCCCTAGGGCCTGTCACAAGCCCACCTGGGTGATCACCGGTGGCGGGCCGGAACGCCCGCTCCTAGCTTCGGCATATGACCAGACGACAGATCACCCACCTCGTGTGCACCGCAGCAGTCGTGACCTCGGGGCTGGGTGCCGCCGCACCGGCGGACCACCGCACGGTGCATCAGGTAGTCCGAATACACCGGGTACAGCCCGGCGAGTCGATCCAGCGGGCCGTGGACGCCGCGCGGCCGGGGGACACCGTTGTCCTCTCCCCCGGTACCTACCGCGAGAGCATCCGCATCACCGTGCCGGACCTGACCCTCCGGGGGTCCATCGCCGGGCCGGCCGTCATCGTGCCCGGCCCGGCCGCCGACAACACCTGTGCCACCGCGGGCAACGGCATCTGTGTGACCGGCACCAAGGCCAGCCCCGTCAAGGGGGTCACCCTGCGCTCGCTGACGATCCGGGGCTTCGCCAAGAACGGTCTGTGGGCGACCTGGACCGACCGGCTGAAGGTCCAGAGCGTGACCGCCGAGAAGAACGGCCAGTGGGGCATCGCCCAGGAGAGGTCCGTACGCGGTGTGTTCAGCCGCAACCTCGCCAGGGACAACGGCGACGCCGGGCTCTTCGTCGCCAACACCGTCGACCGGGAGGACGGCGCCCAGGACTCCAAGGGCACCGTCGTCAGCCGCAACCGCCTGGTCGGCAACCGGATCGGCGTCACGGTACGGCGGCTGCGGAACCTCACCGTCGAACGCAACGAGGCGACCGGGAACTGCGCCGCCGTGTTCGTGGTGGGCGACGAGGGCACACCCCGCGCCGGCGCGATGACCGTGCGCCGCAACCACATCCACGCCAACAACAAACTGTGTCCGAAGACCCCCCGGCTGCCCTTCCTCCAGGGCTCGGGCATCGTCCTCACCGGCACCGAGAAGACGCTGGTGACGAAGAACCGGGTCGAGGACAACGTGGGCGCCTCCCCGCTGTCGGGCGGCATCGTGCTGTTCAAGAGCTTCGTGGGCGCCCCCAACGAGAGCAACGAGATCCGCGACAACGTGGTGCTGCGCAACAGCACGGCCGATCTCGCCGACCGGGACACCGGCAAGAACAACACCTTCCGCGACAACACCTGCGGGGTCTCCGAACCCGCCGGAATGTGCTGACCGACCCGCTTCCCGACTCCCCCGCACGGCACAACGACAGAGGCGAGGCAAGACATGACGACCGTTGATCCGGCTCCCCCGGCTTCCTCCCCCGCTCCCCACGCTCCCCCACCGCCCATGCGGCTGCGGGAACTCGTCTTCGGGGCGGCCTGCGCCGCCGCCGTACGCGCCGCCGCCCGGCTGGGCGTCGCCGACGCCCTCCAGGACAAGCCCACGACCGTCGAGGACCTCGCGGCGGCGGTGAAGACCCAGCCGCAGACCCTGCGGCGGCTGCTGCGCGCGCTGTCCTGCCAGGGCGTCTTCGAGGAGCGCCCCGACGGCACCTTCGTCCACACGGAGATGTCCCGCCTGCTGCGCGAGGACGACCCGAACAGCCTCCGCTACATCGCGCTGTGGTGCACCGAACCGTGGACGTGGAACGTCTGGCCCCAACTGGACGAGGCGGTCCGCACCGGCCGGAACGTCTTCGAGGACATGTACGACCGGGAGTTCTTCTCGTACCTCAACGAGGAGGCCCCCGAGTCGGCGTACGTGTTCAACCGCGCGATGACGACGTCCAGCGAGCAGTCGGCGCGGGACGTCGCGAACCTCCTCGACCTGACCGGGGTGTCCTCGGTCGCGGACATCGGCGGCGGCCAGGGCCGGGTCGTGGCGAGCCTCCTGGAGAAGCACCCCAAGATGCACGGCACGCTGCTCGACCTGCCCGGAGTCGTGGGCAACGCCGACCCCCGGCTGCGCGACGGGGGTTCACTGGCCGCGCGGGTGAGCATCGTGGCCGGGGACTGCCGGGAGGACATCCCCGTACAGGCGGATGTGTACATCATCAAGAACATCCTGGAGTGGGACGACGACAGCACCCGCAGGGCGCTGGCGAACGTCCGGAAGGCGGCGCGGCCCGGTGCTCGGGTCGTCGTGATCGAGAACCTCGTGGACGACACCCCGTCGATGAAGTTCACGACCGCCATGGACCTCCTGCTGCTCCTCAACGTCGGCGGTGCGAAGCACACCCGGCAGAGCATGGTCGACCGGCTCACGGAAGCGGGTCTGGTCATCGGTGAGATCCGCCCGGTCAACGCGTATCTGCACGCCTTCGAGTGCACGATCCCTGGCTGACCCGCCCCGGAAGAAACCCCGAGGCCGGTACCGCGACATTCGCGGTACCGGCCTCGGGGTTTTCGCTGCTCAGGAGCGGGCTGCGTCGCGCTCCCACTGATAGAAGCAGTGCGCCATGGCGTCCTTGGGGCTGCGCCAGGTCTGCGGGTCGTACGCGGAGACGTACGCCGACAGCTTGTCGCTGATGCCCCTGAACTCGGGGTGCCCGGCCACCTTCGCGATGGCCGGCGCCGGGTCCTGGTCGGCCTCGATGAAGTGCAGGTACACGTCGCCGTACTGGAAGAGGCTGCGGCGGGTGACCCCGACGAGGTGCGGGAGTTCACCGCTGTCGGAGGTGGCGAACAGGTCGGCGATCGCGGGCGCCGAGCCGGGTGCCATACGGGCGACGATCAGGGCGTGATGCATCGGGTGTCGTCCTTCCTGGGCGGATGGCTCAGCGGGGCAGGGGCGCGTTCTGGCGTTCGCGGGCGGCCTGCTCGATCCTGTCCCGGATGAGCGCCATCTGCGTACGGGAGTTGCGGTTGATGTTGTCCGTCATCCAGTCGTCGTCGACCGGGGCGTCGGGCTTCATCGCGAAGTCCTGCGTCCAGCGCATCTGGGTGCCGCCCGGCAGCTCGGTGTACTCCCACAGGATGTTCATGTGGGCGAAGGGGCCCGTTTCGACGCGGCGGGCCCGGACGGTCCGCTCCGCGCGGTTCACGGTCCGTTCCGAGACCCAGCTCCAGACCTTGCCGTTGTCGTCCGGGAACATGGTCAGCCGGAACGTCGTCGTGGCGCCCTCGCGGGCGAGGACTTCGAGGGAGGAGTACTCGGTGAAGAGGTTCGGCCAGTTCTCGATGTCGTTGGTCATGTCCCAGACCAGGTCGAGAGGGGCGTCGACGGTGATGCTGTTCTCGGTGTGTCCGGACACGGTCAGGCTCCAGCCTTGAGGGTGCTGTTGACGAGGTCGAGGAACTCCTGGGGCGTCCTGCACCGCTCGGAGTCGGGGGGAAGGGACTTGCCGTACTGGTTCTCCAGCTCGCCGACGATGCCGAGCAGGCCGAGCGAGTCGAGGCCGAGGATCCCGAAGGGGGTGTCCGAGGCGCGCTCCAGTTCGCGGGGGTCGACGGTGACTCCGGCTCCCCTCTTCATGAGGGCGGCCAGCTCGTCGTAGGTCACTGCGGTGGTGATCATGCGGGTGCTCTCCTTCCCGCCCGTGCTATCGGGCGGAGTCGTCTCCACGGCGCACTACCAGCGCCGCGTTGGAACCCATCAGTCCCCGGCTGAGGACCAGGGCCGTGCGCGGCTCGGCGGGGCGAGCGCGGGACATCACCAGGTCGAGGTCGTGGCAGATGTCGAACACGTTGGGGGTGGGCGGGATCAGCCGGTGCTCCATGGCGAGCACCGCCGCCGCGATGTCCAGCACGGGCGCCCCGCAGTAGGCGCGCCCGATGCCGGTCTTGGGCGCCGTGACGGGGACCTTGGTGCCGTACTCCCCGAGGGCGTCGGCGATGGCCCCGGCCTCGGCTCGGTCGGCCTCCGGTACGCCCATCGCGTCGGCGAACACGACGTCGATCTCCTCGGGAGCGCACCCGGCCTCGTCGAGGGCGCCCCGGATCGCCTGGGCGAGCCCGTCCCTGGACCTGTCCCAGCGGGAGGCGCCGGTGAAGGTGGCGGCGTGGCCGGCGACGACGGCCCGGACGGGCGCCCCCCGGTCACGGGCGCGGTTCTCGTCCTCGACGACGAGCATCGCGCCGCCCTCCGCGGGCACGAAGCCGCAGGCGGCCTCGGTGAAGGGGCGGTAGGCGCGGGACGGGTCCTCGACGGTGCTCAGTTCGCCGTAACCGAGCTGGCAGACCATCGAGTACGGAGCCAGCGGTGCCTCCGCGCCGCCGACGACGACCGCGCCGGTGCCGCGCCGTACGGCCCGTGCGGCGTGCGCGACGGCGTCCAGACCGCCCGCCTCGTCGCTCGCGACCACTCCGCACGGCCCCTTGAAGCCGCTGCGGATGGAGATCTGGCCGGTGCTGGCGGCGTAGAACCAGGCGATCGACTGGTACGGGCCCACGTACCGCGATCCCTGGCCCCACAGCTTCTGGAGCTCCCGCTGCCCGAACTCGCCACCGCCCGACCCGGCGGCCGTGACGACACCGATGTCGTACGGGTCCTCCGGTTCGCCCCGGCCGATACCGGCGTCGTCGAGGGCGACTGCGGCGGCGGCCATGGCGAAGTGGCTGAACCGGTCGGTCTGGACGAGGAACCGCTCCTCGATGAGACCGGCCGCGTCGAAGCCCCGGACCTCGCCCGCGACCCGCATCGGCAGATGCCCGCAGCCCTCGCGGGTGATCCCGTCCAGGACGAAGAGGCCCTCGCCGACGGCCTTCCAGTACGAGTCGGCCCGCAGACCGTTGGGCGCGATCACCCCGATCCCGGTGATGGCCGCGCGCGGGGTCCGCCGAGTGCCCTTGGCACGCTGAGTCTTCATCGCTTCCTCCCGCCCGGCCCCGTCAGCAGTACGGCCGACTGGAAGCCGCCGAATCCGCTGCCGACGGAGAGCACGTTCCTGAGCTTCCGTTCGCGCGCGGTGCGCGGTACGTAGTCCAGGTCGCACTCGGGGTCGGGTGTCTCGTAGTTCGCCGTCGGTGGCACGACCTGGTGCTTCAGGGCGAGGACGCAGGCGACGACCTCGATCGCGCCGATCGCGCCGAGCGAGTGGCCCACCATGGATTTGATGGAACTCATCGGGATGTCGTAGGCGTGCGCGCCCAGGGACCGCTTCACGGCGGCGGTCTCGTGCCGGTCGTTCTGTTTGGTGCCCGAGCCGTGCGCGTTGACGTAGTCGATCTGTGTCGGGTCGAGACGGGCCTGGTCGAGCGTGGAGTCGATCGCCCGGGCCATCTCCAGTCCGTCGCAGGTCAGACCGGTCATGTGGTAGGCGTTGCCGAAGGTGGCGTAGCCGCCGATCTCGCAGTAGATGTGCGCGCCGCGGGCCCGGGCGTGCTCGTAGTCCTCCAGGACGAGCACCGCCGCGCCCTCGCCCATCACGAAGCCGTTGCGATGGGCGTCGAAGGGCTTGGAGGCGTGTTCGGGGTCGTCGTTGTTGTCCGAGGTCGCCTTGATGGCATCGAAGCACGCCATCGTGATCGGCGAGATCGGCGAGTCCGACGCCCCGGCGATGCAGATGTCGGCGCGGCCCTCCTCGATGGTGTGGAAGGCGTAGCCGACCGCGTCGATCCCGGAGGTGCAGCCCGTGGAGACGGTCTGCACCGGGCCCTGCGCGCCGAACTGCTCGGCGACGACCGAGGCGAGGGTGCTCGGCGAGAACGCCCGGTGGAGTTCCGGGTCGGCCCCGCGGTGGTCGACGTCCCACCGCTGTCCGCCCGAGCTGACCTGGACGTAGTCGTGTTCCAGGCGGGTGGTGCCGCCGACGGCGCTGCCCAGGGAGACCGCGACGCGCCAGGGGTCCTGGGCGCCGGTGGCGAATCCGGAGTCGCGTACGGCTTCGTCGGCGGCGACCATCGCGAACTGGATGTAGCGGTCGGCGTGTTGGCTCAGTGCCGGGTCCAGTCCGTGTGCGAAGGGGTCGAAGTCGCACTCGGCGGCGATGCGCGAGCGCAGGCCCACCGGGTCGAACAGCGTGATGCCGCGGGTCGCGGTACGGCCGCCGGAGAGGAGGTCCCAGAACGCCGTCGTCCCGGTACCGCCGGGAGCGACCACACCGATACCGGTGACAGCCACCCGCCGGGTCACCGTATGGCCCCGCTTCGCTCGGACCGCTGTCCGTGGTCCGGGGCGAGCCGGTCCGGCCCGCCGACGGCGAACTCCGTGCCGGGCGAGGCGGTTTCGGTCACCTCGGTGTCGACGTGACCGAGGCTGGGACGCGGGGCGAGCGGGCCCAGGTGGAAGACCATGCGGGCCTCCACGTCACCGACGTTGCGGAAGCGGTGGCGGACGTCGATGGGGATCAGGAGCCCCTGGTCGGGCCTGAGGGCGTGCGTCTCGCCGTCCAGGTCGACTTCGAGGGCGCCTGCCACCACGTACACGAACTCCTCGGAGTACGGGTGGTAGTGCTCGCCGATGCGCTCGCCGGGCTGGACGATGGCCAGGCCCATGAAGCCGCTGGTGGAACCCACCGTGGCGGGTGTGAGCATGGCCCGCAGGTCGCCGCCGCGTCTGCGGTTGGGTTCTGTCTCGCTCAGGTCCACGATGCATGGGTGCTGCTTGTTCATGGTTGACACCTCCGGGTGGGGCAGGGACGTCGTCCGGGCGGGGCGGGAGTGCGGTCCGTCAGGACCGGGCGGAGCTGCGGTCGGTGACGGGCATCATGTCGGCGTGCGACAGGAGGCGGTTGATGTTGCGGTCCGTCTTCAGAGAGCCCTCGACGCCGATCGCGGGACCGTCGAGGAGGCGCTCCAGCTCCGCCGCCTTCCCTGACCCCTTGAGGCCGAGGGAGGCGATGGGGTCGGCGTCGAGTTCGCCGGTGAGGTCGACGAGTCGGACAACGATGTCATCGCGCTGGAAGACGGTGCTGCCGTACACCGGGCTCGCCGGGTCGTCGGCCGCGGCCTCGTCCTGGTGGGCGAGCAGCCGGGCCAGGTCCATCCCGCGGCCTTCCTTCGCCGGGTAGTACAGCGCGTGCCGGCGCAGTCCGGCGGGTGCCTTGTCGCCGGAGACCACGTGGTGGACGGCGGGGAGCGCGGCCCGGGTGAAGAAGACCCGCGCGGAGTCGGGGTCGGACAGGTCCCGGTCCTGCTCCAGGTACGGGTTGATGGCCTCCTCGACCGCCCGCACCTCGGGCTGGCGGGCGACGTGCCGCAGGGCGGCGAGGAGGTCGCCCTCCACCTCGACGGCCCGTACGACCCGGTTGCCGTGCATGAAGAGGGAGGTGCGGCGCAGCCGCGTGGTGTCGTCGACCTGGGCCTCGGGCGAGGTGTAGCCGGCGAGGATCTCGGCGACCTTGGACTCGGAGCCCGGCTTGACGGTGAAGGTGAGGGCGTGGCGTGCGACTCCGTCACCGACGCGGGCCGTGACCTGCATGGCCGCGGACGCCTGTTCCGGGGTGAGCGGAGCGTTGGGGGTCGTCTCGCGGAGGATGCTGTAGCGCATCGACCGGGTGTCCCGGACGCAGCTGTGCATCGGGCGTACGGTCTCGACGTGCTCCTCGCTGTTCACCCAGGCGAGGAAGGGCGGGGCGCTCTCCCACTCGCTGGTGATGAGCCACTGCGAGGGGTTCTCGATGGACTGGCAGAGCTGGTCACTGAGGTGACCGGGGACGGACGCGACCTGGTTGCGCATGAGTTCGTACGCGTCCAGGAACTGCTGCTGGGCTCCTTCGTACAGGTCGAGCAGCAGGATCACCCGCAGCCTGGAGCCGTCGAACGCTGACTGCGATATGCGTCCCGAGATGGTCATCCGGTGCACCTCTCCTCTTCGTCGTGGAAGGCATTTCGTGGTGGAAGTCGGGCGTGCTGGAAGTCGGGCGACCTTCGTGGCCGAGCGGATCCAGCCGCCATGAGCCGATAGTTGACGGGAGTTGCGCTGTGCGCGACTCCCGCGGGGTCGGGCGAGTGAACCGTGCGCCATCTGGGTGCCTCTGACGGGCGAAACGGTTTCCCGGCGCGCACTGTGCAGGTGCGTCCCCTCGCCGACCCACGTCCCGGCAGAAACTGGAGGCATTCGATGAACCGCGCTGAAGAGGCCGACGGATCGGTCGACCACCGCACGCCCGTCCTGATCGTCGGCGGCTCCCTGGTGGGCCTGTCGACCTCCCTGTTCCTAGGGCGCCTCGGGGTGCCGCACACCCTTGTGGAGCGGCACTCGGGCACCTCGATCCATCCACGCGGGCGCGGGAACAATGTGCGCACCATGGAGCTGTTCCGGGTGGCCGGGGTGGAGCGCCGCATCGAGGAGGCGGCGTCGGTGCTGGCCGACAACCACGGCATCCTGCAGACGCCGACCCTGGTGGGCGACGCGGGCGAGTGGCTGTTCAAGGAGATCGACCCGGGCGGCGGCCTTGCCCGGTTCAGCCCCAGCGGCTGGTGCCTGTGCAGCCAGAACGACCTGGAGCCGGTCCTGCTGGAGAGCGCGCGGGCGCTGGGCGGGGATCTGCGGTTCTCGACCGAGCTGATGTCGTTCGAGCAGGGCCCCGAGGGCGTGACCGCGCAGGTCAAGAGCCGGGAGACGGGTGAGCACACCACGATCCGGGCGGACTACCTGGTCGCGGCGGACGGTCCGCGCAGCCCGATCCGTGAGCAGCTCGGCATCGGGCAGAGCGGCCCGGGCGACCTGTTCCACAACGTGAGCATCACCTTCACCTCCCGTGGTCTCGCGGACGTGGTCGGCGACCGGCGGTTCATCGTCTGCTACCTGACCAGCCCGGACGCCGACGGCGCCCTGCTGCCGGTCGACAACCGGGAGCGCTGGGTGTTCCACGCGCCCTGGCACCCCGAACACGGCGAAACCCTGGAGGAGTTCACCGACGAGCGGTGCCGGGAGCACATCCGGCGGGCCGTCGGCGTACCGGACCTGGATGTGGAGATCACCGGTCGGGCACCCTGGCACGCGGCCGAGCGGGTCGCTGAACGGTACGCGCACGACAGGGTGTTCCTCGCCGGCGACTCGGCCCACGAGATGTCCCCCACCGGCGCCTTCGGCTCCAACACCGGTATCCAGGACGCCCACAACCTCGCCTGGAAGCTGGCCGCCGTCCTGGGCGGCTGGGCGGGTCCCGGTCTGCTGTCGTCGTACGACCTGGAGCGCCGCCCGGTCGCGGAGGCGACGAGCGCCCGTGCCTCGGCGCGCTCGGTCGAGCACAGCCACCCCGGGTACACACCCTCCCCCGGAGCCGGCGGCCCCGGCGGCAAGAAGGGCGGAATCCTCAACGTGGCGCTGGGCTACCGCTATCCGCAGGGCGCGGTCCTGGGCTCCGATCCGGCGGTGCCGGTCGTGCCCGAGGGCGTACGGCTGACGGGCGAGCCCGGGAGCCGGGCGCCGCACATGTGGCTGAACCGCGCCGGCACCCGGATCTCGACGCTCGACCTGTACGAGGGCTCGCTGGTCCTGCTCAGCTCCGCGGGCTCCGACGGCGACTGGCACGGCGCGGCGACGGACGTCGCGCGGGAGTTGGGGGTGCCGCTCACCTCGTACCGGATCGGCAGTGGTTCCGACGCCGAGCTGTCCTCGGCGAGCGACCTGGAGTGGGCCGAGGTGCACGGCGTCGGCATGGACGGGGCGGTGCTGGTGCGCCCCGACGGGTTCGTGGCCTGGCGCTCGGAGGGGTCGTCGGCGAATCCTGGGGCGGTGCTGCGGGAGGCCCTTTCGACGCTCCTCGACCGGGGCTGACCGTTCGGCTCGTTTCCGTGCACGGACACTTCGCATTCGTGCACGGAAACGGTCGCCCACCTGGTCAACAGAGGTCTTGGCCGGGCGACCCGTCGTGTGGCGCGTTGCCGTGCATGCGCGGGAGGAAGGCGCACAACCCGGGCGGGCGGTTGCCTTACACTCCGGGAGCCATCCGCTCGGGTGGCCCGGAAACCGACCGTCGAAGTCGGCTCCGGACGCGCGTTCCCCGAGGAGGAAGCCGGTGGAAGGGCGATTACGGTTCTCGGTGCTGGGACCGGTCAGAGCGTGGCGCGGCACGGACGAGATCGAACTCGGCCCGCCCCAGCAGCGGGCGCTGCTGGCCGTGCTGCTGCTGGCGGAGGGCTCGCAGGTACTGACGAGCGCACTGGTCGACGCGGTCTGGGGAACGAGGGCACCGGCCTCCGCACTGGGCATTCTGCGGACGTACGTCCACCGGCTGAGGCAGGCACTGGAGCCCCCCGGGGACACCACGTCGTCCGTGATCCGCTCCACCGGCGACGGCTACCAGCTCCGTACGTCGTCGGCCGAGCTGGACCTCCGTACCTTCCGCGAACTGCTCGGCCGGGGTGACCGGGCGCGAGGGACCGGGGACCTCAAGGGCTCGGCGGCCCATCTGCGGGACGCGCTCGGTCTGTGGCAGGGGACCGCGCTGGCCGGTGTCCGGGGCGGGTACGCGCGGACCCAGCGGCAGCGGCTCGACGAACTGCGCCTGTCCGCGGAGGCGGCCCGTCTCTCGGCCGAACTCGATCTCGGCGCCCACGCGCAGGCCACGGCGGCGCTGACCGGGCTGGTCGCCGAGCACCCGCTGGACGAGCGGTTCCGGGAACTGCTGATGCTCGCCCTCTACCGGTCGGGACGGCAGGCGGCGGCCCTCGACACCTACCGCGAGGCGCAGACGCTGCTCGCGGACGAGCTGGGGGTCGACCCCGGCCCCGCCCTCCAGACGATGTACCACCGCGTCCTACGAGCCGACACCGCGCTCCTCGCCCCGCCGCCCCTCGCCTCCGCTGAGCCGCCCGAGCCCGCCCGGACCGCCGCCCCCGTGGCCGCACCGGCCCAACTGCCCGCCGGTCTCTCGGTGTTCGTCGGCCGTGACGCCGAACTGGCCGAGGTGGCCGGGCTGCCCTCGGGCGGCACGGTGGTGATCAGCGCGATCGCGGGCATGGCAGGCGTCGGCAAGACGACCTTCGCGGTGCACTGGGCACGCCGGGCCGCCGACGGCTTCCCGGACGGCCAGCTGTACCTGAACCTGCGGGGGTTCGACCCGGTCGGTCAGCCGGTCCCGCCGGAGCACGCCCTGCGCACCCTGCTGGAGTCGCTCGGAGCCGACCCGCGCGGGCTGCCGCAGGACGTCGACGCGCTCGCGGCCCTGTACCGCACCCTGCTCACCGGCAAGCGCGTACTGGTGCTGCTGGACAACGCCCGCGACGCCGCGCAGGTACGGCCCCTGCTGCCCGGGGAGCCCGGCTGCCTGGTCATCGTCACCAGCCGCAACCGGCTCTCCGGACTCGTCGCCGTGGACGGTGCCCACCCCCTCCACCTCGACGTGCTCTCCATGCCGGAGGCCCGCGCGCTGCTCGCCCGGCGCCTCGGGACCGGCAGGGTCGCGGCCGAACCGGATGCGGTGGAGGAGATCATCAACCGGTGCGCACGGCTGCCGCTGGCCCTCGCGGTCACCGCGGCCCGCGTGGCGACCCGGTCCGCCGTCCCCCTGTCGGCGATCTCCGCCGAACTGCGCGAGAGCGCCGGCGGCCTCGACGCGTTCCACGACGGCGACACCGCCGCCGACGTACGTGCCGTCTTCTCCTGGTCGTACCAGACCCTCACCCCCGATGCCGCCCGTCTGTTCCGGCTGCTCGCCCTGCACCCCGGCCCCGACACCTCGCTGCCCGCGGCGGCCTCCCTGACCGGCCTCACCCGCCCGCACGCCCGGCAGCTGCTGTCCGAACTCGTCCAGGCCCATCTCGTGGACGAGACCGTTCCGGGCCGCTACGCCTCCCACGACCTGCTGCGCGCCTACGCCACCGAGCTGACCGAGAGCGCCGATCCGCCCCACGATGTGCGGGCGGCCCGGCAGCGGATGCTCGATCACTATCTGCACACCGCCCGTGAGGCGGTCGCGCTGACCAACCGTGGACGCGCGCTGATCTCCCTGCCTCGCCCGGCCGAGGGGATGCGTGCCGAGGAGTTCGGCGAGGACGCCGGGAACGCGGCGGCCTGGTTCGCCGCAGAGCAGGCGGTACTGCTCGCGACCGTCGAACAGGCGGCCACCCACCGGTACGACGTCCACGCCTGGCAACTCGCCTGGGCCATGGCCAACCATCTGCACGTCCAGGGCCTGTGGCAGGAGGAAGAGGCCGTGCACCGCACCGCCGTGGACGCGGCCCTCCGGCTGGGCGACCGGACCGCCCATGCCTATGCCCACCTCGGTCTCGGCACCGCCACGACGGGTCTGGGCCGCTTCGGCGAAGGGCGGGTCCATGTCGAGCGGGCCGTCGAACTGCACACCGAGGCGGGGGACATGAGAGCCTGCGCCGAGAGCTGCCGCGTACTGACCTGGGTGGCGGAACAGCAGGGCGATCTGCACACCGCACTCGATGCGGCGCAACGGTCCCTCGCACTCCTGCGGGCCCATGGCGGCACCGGCACCGGCACCGACGACCGCCGTCTGCGGACGGCCACGGCATCCGCGCTCAACTCGGTCGGCTGGTCCCACATACTGCTCGGACAGCACCGGGAGGGCCTCGACCACTGCGAACAGGCGCTGGCCCTGCACGAGCAACTCGGGGACGACATCCACGCGGCGCACACCTGGGACAGCATCGGTCACGCCCACCATCACCTCGGACAGTACGACGAGGCCGTCACCAGCTTCCGCAACGCCCTTGCTCTCTACCGAAGACACGACGACCTGCGCTGGTTTCTCTCCGGCACCCTCATGCGCCTCGGGGACACCCATCTGAGCGTCGGCCGCCCGGACGCGGCCCGTGCCGCGTGGGCCGAGGGGCTGGACATCCTGGAGCGGCTCGCCCACTCCGACGCCGGGCAGCTCCGCGCCAGACTGCGTCGGCTCGACGATCCGACGTGAACCGGCGGGCGAAACGGATGTCAATCGTCCGTGGAGCGGCCGTCAACGAGCCGTAGACACCCCGGCGGTTGTGTTGGTCGGGCGGGAGCCGATCGCGCGCTCTCCGCATCGTCACCGACAACGCGAGGAAGTCACACATGAGTGAGTCGACCGCGCCGCCCACCGCTGGACCCGAAGAGCAACAAGCCGCGCTTCGAGGCCGATCAGACCCGCCGCTTCGAGGCCGACGGGCCTGACAAAGGTCGTGCCCTTCCTCGTGGAGGACGAACTCATCACCAGGGGCACCGACTTCACCGGACCGGCGACTTCGAGCCGTATGTGGTGACCGACGGACTCCTCGTCACCGGCCGGAACCCGGCCTCCTCCGGACCGGCCGCACTCGAACCGACCCGGCTGCCGGACAGGGCCGACAAGCAGCCCGCCAACACGAGCTCACCGAACAACACGAACTCACCGAACAAAAGGAGTAGTTCACCATGCCCGTTTCCGCTCTCAGACAACTGCCCGCAAGGCACGCCTTGTTCGGCAGGTCCGCGGTGTTCACCGTGCTCACCGCGCTGATCATCGCCCTGTTCGTGACCGCTCCGACCGCCTCGGCGGCCGAGGGCCGGATCACCGGGCTGGCCGGCAAGTGCGTCGACATCGCCGGGGCGAGCAGCACCAACGGAACCGCCGTCCAGATCTACGACTGCAACGGAACCAACGCCCAGCTCTGGTCGAACCCGGGCGACGGCACCCTCCGCGCCCTCGGCAAGTGCCTCGACGTCGTCGAACACGGCACGGCCGACGGCGCGTCCGTCCAGCTGTGGGACTGCACAGGCGGCGCCAACCAGCAGTGGGTGGTCACCGCGGCGCGCGACATTGTGAACCCCGCGGCCGACAAGTGCCTGGACGTGCGCGGGAACGTCTCCACCAACGCCACCCCGCTGCAGATCTGGACCTGCACCGGCAACCCCAACCAGAAGTGGACGGCGCCCGCAAGCGGCGGTACAACGCCCTCCGGATTCGTGGTCAGCGAGGCCCAGTTCAACCAGATGTTCCCGAACCGGAACAGCTTCTACACGTACAGCGGGCTGGTGCAAGCGCTCAGCTCCTACCCGGGGTTCGCGAAGACCGGCAGTGACACGGTCAGGAAGCAGGAGGCCGCGGCCTTCCTCGCCAACGTCGACCACGAGACCGGCCATCTGGTCTACGTGGTGGAGCAGAACACCGCCAACTACCCGCACTACTGCGACGCAGGGCAACCGTACGGCTGCCCGGCCGGTCAGGCCGCGTACTACGGGCGCGGTCCCATCCAGCTCAGCTGGAACTTCAACTACAAGGCGGCTGGCGACGCGCTCGGCATCGACCTTCTCAACAACCCCTGGCTGGTCCAGAACGACGCGGCCGTGGCCTGGCGCACGGGCCTGTGGTTCTGGAACACCTCGACGGGCGCCGGCACGATGACCCCGCACAACGCGATGGTGAACCAGGCGGGCTTCGGACAGACCATCCGCGCCATCAACGGCGCTCTTGAGTGCGACGGCAAGAACCCCGCGCAGGTGCAGGCCCGGGTGAGCGCGTACCAGAAGTTCACCGGGATCCTCGGAGTCGCCCAGGGCAGCAACCTCTACTGCTGAGGCCCCGACTTCTTCATCCCTTCCTCTCGACTCGCTACTTCCCGACTCACTGCTTCTCGACCTCGACAGACGGGAACTCCCCCACATGAGCACGATGCTGAGACGCTGTGCCTTGGCGGCAGTGTCAGGACTTCTGTGTCTCTCAGCCACCTCGACGACCACGGCGGCGGTGGCAGCTCCGAGCGAGCCGACGCCCGTGGCCGCCCAGCGGTTCGCTCCGCAGACCTTCGCGCATCCGGGGGTCAACATCACCTCGACGCAACTGGAGTTCGTGCGGACCAAGGTCCAACAGGGCGCCGCTCCCTGGAAGGTCGCCTACGACGACATGGTCGGCGATCCGCTGGCCTCGCTCTCGCGTGTGCCGGCGCCCCGGCCCGTCGTCAACTGCGGCCAGAGCAGCAACCCGAACAACGGCTGCACGGACGAACGGCAGGACGCCATCGCCGCGTACACCGACGCTCTGGCGTGGGCCATCAGCGGTGACGAACGATACGCCCAGAAGGCGATACAGATCATGGACGCCTGGTCCTCCACGATCACGAACCACACAGGTGCCAACACGGGCATCCAGACGGCGTGGTCGGCCGCGTCGTGGGTCAAGGCCGCCGAACTCGTCAAGTACCAGTACCAGAACTGGCCGAACGCGGGCCGCTTCGCGAACATGCTGCGTTCGGTGTACCTGCCCGTCGTGGTGAACGGCGACGACAGGACCAGCAACTGGGACCTCACCGAGGCCGAGGCCTCGATCGGGATCGCCGTCTTCACCAACGACGGGGTCACCTTCGACAAGGCCGTCAGCCAGTACCTGGCGCGCGTTCCGGCCTTCGTCTACCTCGCCTCCGACGGGCCGACGCCGCATCCGAGCCCGGACGGCGGCTTCAACTGGGAGACGGCGACCCGGTACATCACCGGGATGACGCAGGAGACCTGCCGGGACTTCGTACACACCGGGTACAGCATCGCCTCGATGTCGCACATCGCCGAGACGGCACTCATGCAGGGCACGGATCTCTATCCGCAGGTCGGTGAGCGGCTTCGGCAGGCTCTCGGGTGGCACGCCACCCAGGAGGTCCGCGCGGCTCCGGAGCCGGCGAACCTGTGCGGCAAAGGACCGCTGGAGCGCGGACTCGGCCCGGTCACCGAGACCGGGTTCAACGCCCTGCACACTCGGCAGGGGATCGCCATGGCCAACACCCAGACGCTGACCGAACGCAGCCGCCCGGCCGGCACGAACTACCTGTTCGTGGCCTGGGAGACCCTGACCAACGCGAACAACCCGGTCGGGCCCGACACCCAGTTGCCCACCGGGCCGATCACCGGCCTCGGGGGCAAGTGCCTGGACATCGACAGCGCCAACAGCGCGGACAACACCCCGGTCCAGATGTACGACTGCAACGGAACCAACGCCCAGCAGTGGACCGTGGGCGGCGACGGCACACTCCGTGGGCTCGGCAAGTGCCTCGACGTCGCCGCCGCGGGCACCGCGGACGGGACGAAGATCCAACTGTTCCAGTGCAACGGCACCGCCGCCCAGGTGTGGCGGCGCGGTGACGGCAACACCCTGGTGAACCCGGCGTCGAGCAAGTGTCTGGACGTCACCGGTATGTCCACCGAGAACAACGCCCGCCTGCAGATCTGGTCCTGCACCGGCACCACCAACCAGCAGTTCCAGCTGCCGGCCTGACGGAAACGGTTCGCCAGACGGACGGGCGCTCTGCTTGGCTCGTTCCATGAGCGATCTCCACATCCGCCACGCCACCCCCGCCGACATCGACACCGTGCTGGCGTTCTGGCGCGAGGCCGCCGAGGGAACCAGCATCAGCGACGACCGCGACGGCGTGGCCCGACTGGTCAACCGGGACCCCGAAGCGCTTCTCCTCGCGGAGCGCGACGGGGTCCTCGTGGGTACCGTGATAGCCGGTTTCGACGGCTGGCGCTGCCACCTCTACCGGCTCGCGGTGCATCCGGAGCGGCGGCGGCAGGGCATCGGTTCGGCGCTGCTGGCCGCCGCCGAGGAACGGTTCATACGGCTGGGCGGGCGGCGCGCGGACGCGATGGTGCTGGAGCGCAACGAGAGCGGGCAGCAGGCGTGGCGGGCGGCCGGATACGGGCGCGAGGAGCAGTGGCGGCGCTGGGTGAAGCCGCTGAGTGGCTAAGCCACTAACTGGTCGGGCCACTCGCCAGCCGATCCACTTTGCGCATCCTTTACTATTGTCGAAGCCATTACTTCTCCAAGTTCTCCGATCTCTTCCAGGAAAGGTGTGAGCGTCCGCCCATGGGCGAGCCTCCCAGTAGCACCCGCAGCACTCGACATCGAGCGATCCCCCCGGCCGTGCCCGACCATGGGACGGAGGTGACCCGATGACGGAAGTGCTTCTCCTCCTGGTGGCGGTCCTGCTCTCCCTGGCCTGTGGCGCCTTCGTCGCGGCGGAGTTCTCCCTGACCACGGTCGAGCGCGGCGAGCTGGAACGGGCCGTGGAGCGCGGCGAGCGGGGTGCCGCGAGCGCCCTGAAGGCCGTACGGAACCTCACGTTCCAGCTCTCCGGCGCACAGCTCGGCATCACGGTCACCAACCTCGTGGTCGGCATGCTCTCCGAGCCGTCGATCGCCGCGCTGATCTCGGGCCCGCTGGAGTCGGTCGGTGTCTCGGCCTCGATGTCCTCGACCCTGGCGCTGGTGCTCGGTACGGCGCTGTCGACCGTCTTCCTGATGGTCGTCGGCGAACTGGTGCCCAAGAACTGGGCGATCTCCTCACCGCTGGCCGTGGCCAAGCGGGTGGCGACCCCGCAGCGCTGGTTCAGCGCGCTGTTCCGGCCGTTCATCACCCACCTCAACAACACGGCGAACCGCATGGTGCGCCTCTTCGGCATCGAGCCCGCCGAGGAACTGGCCTCCGCGCGCGGCCCCCAGGAACTGGCGGCGCTGGCCCGGCACTCCGCCAAGGCGGGCGCCCTGGAGCCCGACACCGCGGAACTGTTCGTACGGACCCTGAACCTCGCCGACCTCACCGCGGAGAACGTGATGACACCGCGCGTCCAGGTCATCGCCCTCGACGCCCAGGCGACCTGCGAGGACGTCGCGAACGCGACCCGGGCGACCGGGCTGTCCCGGTTCCCCGTCTACCGCGGCAACCTCGACTCGGTCGTCGGCGTCGCACACATCAAGGACTGTCTGGCAGTGCCCGCGGAGCGTCGCCCCCGGGTCCCCGTCTCCGAACTCATGCGCGAGCCGCTGCTCGTCCCCGAGTCGCTCACCGTCGACCGACTGCTCGACCGGCTCTCCGGCAAGCGCACGATGGCCGTCGTGATCGACGAGTACGGCGGTACGGCGGGCGTGGCCACGCTGGAGGACATCGTCGAGGAGGTCGTCGGCGAGGTACGGGACGAGCACGACCCGCACGAGACGTCCGACCTCGACCCGGCCGGCGTCGACGACGAGGGCCGCGCCCTCTACTCCGCGGACGGCGCCGCCCGCACCGACCAGCTCGCCCGGGTCGGCCTCCGGCTGCCGGAGGGCCCGTACGAGACGCTCGCGGGCCTCGTCGCCACGGAACTGGGCCGGATCCCCCAGGAGGGTGACACCGTCGAGGTGGCCGACTGGCGCCTGGACGTACTGGACGCGTCGGGCCGCAGAGCGGCGCGCGTCCTGCTGCACGCACCGCTCGCGCGGACCGACGAAGAGGAAGGGGAGGCGAAGTGACGACAATCCAGCTGCTGATCGGCCTGGCGACACTGGTCGTCAACGCCTTCTTCGTGGGCGCCGAGTTCGCGTTGATCTCCGTACGCCGCAGCCAGATCGAGCAGTACGTGGAAGAAGGCGCGGAGGGCTCCGACGGGGACCGCGCGGACGGCGACCTGCGCGCGAAGAGCGTCCTGTGGGGCCTGGAACACGTGTCCGCGCTGATGGCGGCGG
This sequence comes from Streptomyces sp. NPDC002680, assembly GCF_042889145.1. NCBI lineage: Bacteria > Bacillati > Actinomycetota > Actinomycetes > Kitasatosporales > Streptomycetaceae > Streptomyces > Streptomyces sp. NPDC002680. Next base: position 162,304 of record NZ_JBIAQP010000012.1, on the reverse strand, counting down.
CCCAGCTCGGCATCACGCTGTGCACCCTGATCCTCGGTGTGGTCGCCGAACCGGCGATCGCGCATCTGCTGGAACCGGTGTTCCACGCGGTGGGCGTCCCCGAGAGCGCGGGCCACGCGGTGTCCTTCGTGATCGCCCTCGCCCTGGCGACCTATCTGCACATGCTGCTCGGCGAGATGGTGCCGAAGAACATCGCGCTCGCCGAGCCGGTGCGCAGCGCACTGCTGCTCGGCCCGCCCCTGGTGGCCCTTGCGCGGACGCTGAAGCCCGTGATCTTCACGATCAACGCCTTCGCGAACACGCTCCTGAGGCTGCTGCGCGTCGAGGTCAAGGACGAGGTCACGGCGACCTTCTCGGACGCCGAGCTGGCCCGTCTGGTCCGGGACTCCGGCGAGGCGGGACTGATCGACGCCCGCGCGCGGGAACGCCTCCACGACGCCCTGGAACTGGGCCGCAGGCCGGTCCGTGACGTCGTACTCCCCCTCGAAAGCGTCGTCTACGCGCGCGTGGGCGTCACTCCGGAGGAGCTGGAGCGGCTGTCGGCCGAGTCGGGCTTCTCGCGCTTCCCGGTGGTGGACGAGGAGCGCCGGATCGCCGGCTATCTGCACGTCAAGGACGCGCTGGACGCCGCACCCCGGGACCTCGCCTTCCAGGTCCGTGACCTGCGGACCATCGCGAGCGTACGGGCGGACACTCCCCTGGACGACGTCCTCACGGCGATGCGGCGCAGCCGTACGCACCTGGCGGCGGTGCAGGGCGAGGACGGGCTGCTCGCGGGCATGGTGACGATGGAGGACGTGCTGCGGGAGCTGTTCGGCCAGCCGGCGTAACCCGCCTCGGAGAGGCCGACCGACTGACGGGTATGTGTACGGGCTATCATCTCTGTCGCCATGCAGAAGAACCCCTCATACACCAGCCTGGTCGCGGTCGGCGACTCCTTCACCGAGGGCATGTCGGACCGGCTGCCGGACGGCTCGTACCGCGGCTGGGCGGACATCCTCGCGGCCCGGATGGCCGCCCGTACGCCCGGTTTCCGGTACGCGAACCTGGCCGTGCGCGGCAAGCTGATCGGGCAGATCGCCGCCGAGCAGGTGCCCGTGGCGGTGGCCATGGAGCCCGACGTGATCACGCTGGTGGGCGGGCTGAACGACACGCTGCGCCCCAAGTGCGACATGGGACGGGTGCGGGGGCTCCTGGAGGAGTCCGTGGAACGCCTGGCCCCCGCGTGCAAGCAGTTGGTGCTGATGCGCAGCCCCGGCCGCCAGGGTCCGGTCCTGGAGCGCTTCCGGCCGCGCATGGAGGAGCTGTTTGCCTGCGTGGACGACCTGGCGTCCCGGCACAACGCCTTGGTGGTAGACCTCTACGGGGCCCCGTCCCTCGGCGACCCACGCATGTGGGACGTGGACCGGCTGCATCTGACGGGCGAGGGCCACCGGAGGGTCGCGGAGGCGGTCTGGCAGACCCTCGGCCACGAGCCCGAGGACCCGGAGTGGCACATGCCCGTGCCGGCGACGCCACCTCCCGGCTGGACCGCGCGCCGCGTCGCGGACGCCCGCTTCGCCCGGCAGCATCTGCTGCCGTGGATAGGGCGCCGCCTGACGGGGCGCTCATCGGGGGACGGCCTGCCGCCGAAGCGGGCAGAACTGTCGCCGTACGGGGACTGACGGCAGAATTTTCCTCGCCCCCGCCGCCCCTACCCGTTCCCATCCCTGGGGGCTGCGCCCCCAGACCCCCGCTGTCGGCCTGAACGGCCTCGTCCTCAAACGCCGGACGGGCTGGAATGCCCCGGCCGGTGCTGAAGTGCGGCGGGGGCAGGTGGGCGGGGAAAAGCGTGGGTTGCCCTCGAACGCCGGCTGGGGCTTGATCTTTTAGCCCGTCCGGCGTTTGAGGACAAGGCCCGTTCAGGGCCGTGGCGGGGGTCTGGGGGCGGCAGCCCCCAGGGATGGGAACGGGTAGGGGCGGCGGGGGCGAAAACCCTCTGGCGCTGGCCTGCGCGAAGCGCCAGTAGAATCCCTACACTGTTCTACGGACAGGGATCTATGCGCAGGTCAGAGGCTGCGCGAGCGCTTCCATGAGAGATCAAATCTCACAAAATCTCACGAGAGAGCTTTTTGATCTCCACCGTGGAACACGTCGAGAGCCTCGGCCGCGCCCCGCATGTCCTCGGCGACGATCGTCACGTACTTCCGCTTGGTGAAACTCGCGTTTGTGTGTCCCGCCCACGCCGCGAGGATCACGTCCGGGACACCGCTCAGCGCCAGGGCCTTGAGGACCGCGTGACGGGCGGCGTACAGCTTCACCTGCCGTAGACCGAGCCGCCGCATCAGTCTGTACGCGTGCTCCCGCAGCTGCCGCGTATTGATCGGCATGCCCAGCTCATCGACGGCGACGAACCCCGTATCGGTGTACGCCTCCCCCGCGGCCAGCTCCTCGGCGGCCTGTACCGCCCGGAGGCGCCGCAGAGCCTCCCACGGCCCGCGCGGCAACGGCAGCGCCCGTTCCCCGGACGCGGTCTTCGTGTCCTTCTCGATCACCCGGTTGTTGGACATCGTCCGCGTCGTCGTGATCTCAATGATCCCGTCGTCCAGGTCGACGTCCACCCACCGCTGCCCGCACACCTCGGCCGGCCGCAGACCCATCAACGACAGCAATAGGGGCGCAAACAGTCGGTCCTCGGCGATGCCTCGGATGAACGTCTGCACCTCGCCGACCGACCACGGTGCGGGCTTGTCGCGTTCCCGCTTGTCGGTCTTCTTGTCGGCGAGCGAAGGCCGCACCTCGGCGGCCACGTTGACGCTGACCAGCTTGCGGACCACCGCCCGCCGCAGGGCGCCCCGCAGGCGAATCAGGACCCCTTCGACCGTCGAAATGGCCAGACGCGAGCCGGGCTCGCCACCCTTGCGGCGACCACTGGCAACCAGCTCGTCGACGAACTCGCGGACGTGATCTTCCGTCAACTCTTGGAGGCGTATGTGCCCGAGCTGGTCGTAGACGTGCACCAGGGCCAGCCGGTAGGCGTGGATCGTCGTCTCCTCGACGTCCCGCAGCTTGTACTCCAGCCATTGGTCAAGCCACTCCCCCAGCGTGATCTTGCTGGGGGCGATGAACGTACCGGCGGCCCGCTCGTGCAGGATCCGGTCGCGCTCCTCCCGGCACTCCCGCGCGGTGTCGCGGGTAACCGTCAGCTGAACCCGGTTCCCGCTCTCGTCGCGGCCGGCCTCAACCATCAGCCGATAGCGGACCTTGCCGCTCTGCAGGACGATCCGCTTCGGCTCAGCCATCCTCGCGGCCCTTCGTCTCCCATGGCGCAGGGTCTGTGCGCTTGACGACGTCGAGGTCGACGGCGCCCCACTCGGCAAGCTGCTCGAAGAACTCCCGCTTCGCCTGCATGCGCTCGGGGCTCCGCTCGTACAGCCACTGAGGACGGCCGTACAGCTGATGCTCCACCATCTCCCTCCGCTCGCTTCCCTGCGTGAAGCGGAAGGGTCGTTCGCCGTTTGCCCACGACCAAGCATCTCCAGCCGACACTGTGCCGCCACCTGTCACCTCGACGGGGTCGCTGCTCCGGTCGGTGAGGGGCAGCAGTAGCGCGGAGGGGCTGACGCCGAACGCGACTGCGAGGGCGGCGAGTTCGTCGGTCGTCACGACGCGCTCGCCCTTCTCCATGCGGGTGATGCCGGAAGCGGGGATGTTGCGGCCGGCGCGCTCAAGCTCTCCGGACAACTGCCGGGTGGTCATGCCTCGACGTTCACGCAGGCGGGCGATGTTCGCCGCGACGATCTGCCCAGTGGGTCCTACCTCGATGGCGCGACGTCCGCGCTGCTGCTCAGCCATGGGGATCAGGTTAAGCAACACTCGCGACCTTGTTGTGCAGCCGGTGTCCGGTGCTAGAGTCTCCATGGGTGCAGCATAGATTCATTTGCTGCTCTTTAGCAACGGATGATGCTGGAAGGAGGATCCCGCAGTGAGTGAAGAGTTCTTGTCGCCCAAGCAGGTCTCACGTGAGTACCCGGTGCTCGGCACGACTTCGGCTCTCGCAGAACGACGGTGGCGCGGCGAAGGCCCCGCCTACATCAAGACTGGCAAGGGGCGTGCAGGTCGCGTCTTCTACCGACGCAGTTCGATCGAAGACTTCCTGACGGAATGCACGGTCACCCCAGGGAGGGCTGCGTGAGCAAGTCTCAGCCCACCCTCGCGGACGTCCGCAAGTGGCCTGCCACCGTCAGCGTGACGGACGCAGCCCGCGCCATCGGCTGCAGCCGCAGCCACCTGTACGAGCGCGTCAAGCGAGGCGACAGCCCCGTGAAGACCATCGCCGTCGGCGCGCGATCGCACGTCGTCATCACAGCAGACCTGATCCGGCTGCTCTCCGGGGAGGTCCAGGAAGCCGCATGAGCCGAAACAGCAACGAACCCCGAGAGTCCCTAGCTCCCGGGGTTCGTGAAAGCAACGCGGTGGTCGCGGAAGTCATCGTGCCACAGCTCATCGCCCGCCCGGTACCCGTCCAGACGTCCGGCCGGCTGGAGTTTGCAGCCCGCTGCCCCGTCTGCCGCGACTGGCACCGACACATCGGCCTCGGCGAGAAAGACGCCCCCTGCGGCGCCCACTACCTCCTGGAGTTCAAGACCAAGCTGAAGGGGGCCGCGTGAACCACGACAACGCGCTGCAGGCCGCCCTGCACGCCATCGAGTGGGGATACGAAGTCTTCCCCCTCAGCATCAGCAAGACGCCGATCATCCGGTCCCCGCACGACAAGGGACACACCTGCCAGGGCATGCACCAGTGCGGCGCACCCGGGCACGGCGTAGGCGACGCCAGCAACGACCCGGACACCGTCCGCTGGCTCTTCGACCAGGCCCCCAAAGCCGTCGGCTACGGCATCCGCTGCGGAGCCCGCCTCGTCGGCCTCGACTTGGATCGCAAGGGGAACGTCGACGGCGTCGCCACCCTCAATCGGCTCGCCGAACGGCACGGCTTCGTGGTGCCCCAGACCACGACGGTCTGCACCCCCTCGGGTGGCTTCCATCTGTGGCTGGCCGTACCCGGCGGCACCATCGTCCCCAACTCCGTCGGACGCGTCGGCCCCGGCATCGACGTCCGCAGCAGCCGCGGCTACCTCGTCGGCCCCGGCTCCATCGGGCGGGCCGGCGAGTACGTCCTACACCCCAAGGTCGGCTACATCGAGCCTCAGCCGATCCCCGAGCAGCTGCTCCGGCTCATGCTGCCGCCCGCGCCCCGACAGCAACCACAGAGGCGGCCGGCGGCTATGTCCGTCAACAGTTCCACCCGCGCGCTGCAGGGACTCGTCAACGTCGTCCTCAAGTCCAGCCAAGGCAACCGCAACGACCGTCTCTTCTGGGCTGCAGCGAAAGCGTGGGAGCACGTGCGTGACGGACATATCGCGGCCAGCGAGGTGGAAGCCGAGCTTGTCGGGGCGGCTATCCAGGTCGGATTGGGTGCGGGCGAAGCCATGCGCACCGTCGCCTCGGCCGGGCGGGGGGTGGCTGCATGACTGACGGCCGCTATCTCACACCTGTGTCAGAACCGTCAGAAGTGTCAGAAACGCAGGTCACCGACCCCTCCGGGTTTGTGACACCGTCAGAACCACTGTCAGAAACGCGGCAGGACTCTGACCAGCAGGAAGACCCCCGTTCTGACGGTTCTGACACTTCTGACGGTAGTCCGAGTGAGGACATCGTCAGGAGACTCCTCGGCGGCATGCGGACCGGATCGTGGCTGGATGGGCAGGAGTTTCCGCCCCTCGCCTACGCGGTCGACGGCCTGCTGCCAGAAGGGTTCTCCCTGCTGATCGGCCCGCCGAAGGCAGGTAAGAGCTGGCTCGCTCTCAGCATCCTGCTGGCCGTCGCCAACGGCAGTGCCGCTCTTGCCGCGATCCCGATGAGCCAGAAGCGGCGCGTCTTCTATCTCGCCCTGGAAGACGGCGACCGGCGCATGCAGGACCGATGCCGAACCGTCCTCGGTGAGGCACCGATCCCGGACCTGTTCCACTACCAGACCGTCATCGAGCCGGGGTTCGTCGTCCAGACCATCGAGGCGTTCCTGTACCTGCACCCCGACACGACCCTGATCATCGTCGACACGCTCGGCAAGGTCATGCCTCAGGCCATGCCTGGCGAGTCCTCATATCAGCGGGACTACCGGGTCGCCGGACGGCTCAAGCGGATCGCGGACAAGCATCCCGGGCTGTCCGTCGTGGCCCTGCATCATGACCGCAAGGCCGCGTCGGAGGACTTCGTCGACTCGGTGTCCGGCACCAACGGTCTCGCTGGCGCTGCCGACACGATCGTCGTCCTGGCCCGGAAGAGGCAGGCGACCGAGGCGGTGCTGATGGTCACCGGCCGCGACGTACCTGAGGCCGAGTACGCCATGACGCTCGACAACGGCCTGTGGCGCCTCGACGGCGCCAACCTTGACGAGGCGGCGGCAGAAGCCCGCCAGCGACAGGACTCGGCAGGGCTCGGCGACGTGTCCGTCGGCATCCTCCAGTTCGTCCGCCAGCACCCCGACGGGTGCCGCTCCAAGGACGTCGTCGAGAAGTTCGGCAAGGACGCCTACCAGTACCTCGGTCGCCTCGAAGAGCGTGGCGATCTCACCAAGGTGCGGCGTGGTTTCTACCGGGCCAACGCGCCCATCCCGGGAATGGACGAGGAGGCGGCATGACGGATCCGCAGGTCTACCGGACGGCGGCGCTGGTCGTGTCGTGTGCGCTGCGCGACGACGACACGTCCGCCCGTCTCCTCCTCCACACCCTGCCTCCGCCGCTGGTCGTCGCGACGTGTGAGGCGTCGATCTTCGCAATGGCGGAACTCCTCCGCGACCACGTCCCCGCCCACGCCATCCAGGCCGCCATCCACGGAGCCCAGCAGCTCGCCCACCAAGCCGCAGAAGGGAACACCCCATGACCACCCCCGCCGAGTACCGCCGCCTGTTCCTCCAGACCGACGACCAGCAGACAGGCGACTTCCAGAAAGCCATGGAAGCCCACCAGGCGAAGGCCGCCGCGGTCCGGGACAACGCCAACGCCGCCATCGCGCGGATCAGCGCCCGCAAGGATCTGACCCTTGAGGCCAAGCGGACGGCCGCCGCCCGCGTCTACAAGCCGGCCACCGAGCAGATCCGGGCCATGCTCGACCAGCACATCGCCAAGGTGTCCGCGCACAAGCAGCAGCTCGCCCGGAAGGCGTTCGGCTACGACAACGCCGCCGACCCGGCCACCGCCATGGCCCGACGTCAGGCCCGCCAGCAGGCCGCGGCCGTCACCGACCCGGAGGAAGCCGAGCGGCTCATCCGGGACGCCAACTTCAGCGGCGACCGCGAACTCGCCCGCGCCGTCGCCGCCGCCTCCTTCGAGCGCGGCTGGCATAGCGTCGTCGACGTGTGGAACGAGGACGGCTCCAACGACGCGTTCATGCGACACGTCGTCGACCTCGTGCAGATGCCCGACACCAACGACCCGGCCTGGCGCATGCAGACCGCAGTCAACTACTCCGGGCCGATGCCCGGCATCCTCGACGGCCTCAAGGACCACGAGATCTCCCGTGCCGCAGCCGCCGACCTCGACGTCTACGGCGACGGGCCGGAGGCCGCCTGATGTTCGGAACCGACACCCGCCTCGCCGAGAACGCGGTCACCGCAGCCAAGCGGCGCGGACTGCCCATCTCCCCCGACATCGAGAACGCCGCCGGCATGTACAAGGTCATCGTCGACGCCAGCCACGACCCGCACCCACCGCGGCCCACCGTCGCCGACATTCCCGCCACCCCGGAACAGCTGCGCGCCCGCATCGAGGAACAGGCCACGGCCAAGCGGCACGCCGAGTACGTCCGGTCCGTCGCCGCCGACTATCACCAGCCGCTCGCATCCGCCTACAACCAGGCCGTCCAGGCCGCGGTGCCCGGCTGGATCGTCAGCTTGCAGCCCAAGTTCGACGCCCTCGTCAGGGCGCTCGCCGGCCAGGCGAAGAAGCTTCCCGTAGATCTGCGCGTCGAGGCCATGGACTGGAACGACGCACGGATCAGCGCAGCGTGGGAGAAGGCAGAGAGCGCAGCCCACCAGCTCGACCAACTCGTCTCCGACAGGCAGGACATGGCACGGGCCATCGGAGGCGACGGAGGACGAGACAACGAGCTGTACGCCGTCGCCAAGCTGCCCGACCCCGACGAGCAAGCCGTGTTCGGCCACGTCATGCGCGACCAGATCGGGCCGGCCATCAAGGAATGGAAGGAGCTGCGAGGCCAGCCCGTCTCGCGCTGGCTCCACCTCGCACGCTCACCCCACATCGACCTGATCCTCGCCACACCAGGCGAGGTCACCGAGCGGGCAGCAGCCATGCAGCGCTGGCGCGACGCCATCGCAGCCATGCACGACGCACAAGGACGCAACGGCGCAGTCACCGCAGTGCGACAGGCATTGGCAGCGTGAGCCCATGAACTCGGCGTCAACGGCATCGCGGAAGTGGCCACCGAAGACCTTCCGCGAACCCATGGTGAGTCAGCAGTCCATTCCTCCAGGGGCGGCTGCACACGACTCACCAGCGCCGACACCCGCGGTCCGGCCGGTCACCTACCACCGGCCGGACCGCATCAAATGTGGATCAACAGGGTGGGGCGAGGGGGCCTCCCCATGATCCTTCTGGGATCGAAGACGTATAGCTCTCGACATCCCCCCCGGGTTTCCAAGGCTCTGACCTGCGGAAACGCTGACAGGGCTAGACCACCCGGGGATGGACGCGGGCCTCGGTGCAGCATCGCCGCAGGTCAGCGGCCTGTAGCCGTTAACACCACCCAAGATCCGAAACCTTCAGACCCGTACACGAGGTCAGCAGCTATACCTCTTCGATGGCTGGAAGATCCACTAGGGGGAGCCCTCGCCACCCCCGTTCGTCCCGATTGGAGAAGTTCTGATGGCTCACAACTGGAATACGTCGACGCGGGCCAGCCGGCTGCCGGGCGACTGGGCGAGCAAGCGTCGTCCTGCCGTGCTCGCCCGCGATCCGATCTGCATGATCTGCGGTGTTCGCGAGTCGACGGTTGCTGACCACATCGAGCCGATGACGGACAACCACGAGCTTGAGGCGCTTCAGGGTGTGTGCGATCCGTGCCATCGGCAGAAGACGGCGAAGGAGGCGGCTGCCGCGCGTGCGGCTCAGCCTCGCCCTTCCCGGTTCCGCGGTGACGAGCCGCATCCCGGTCTCCTCTGACCTGGTCAGCACTATGTGCTGACCCCTGTATCTGACCTTCTCAGGGCCCGCGCCACGGATCTGGAAGGAGACGGCGCGGTGCCAGCTATCTCAGTCGGCTCAGTCGAAGTCGACGTTCTGCCCAATGCACGAGGCGTGCGGCAGCGCCTCCAGCAGCAGCTTGTTCCTGCCGCTAACGATGTCGGCGATGAGCTGGGTCGGATTGTCGGCCGCTACGTCATGCAGGGCATCGCCCGGGGCGTCGTCGACGGCGTGCGGAACGGTGGCCGTCAGGCTCAGGCTCCGGCGGCCCGTCAGGGCCAGTCCACGGGTGGTTCGTTCGCCCGCGCGTTCCGTACCCGGGTTGAGGCGGCGCTGCGGGATCTGCCTGAGGTCCGGATCGATGCGGACTCGTCGCCGGCCGAGCGGGAGATTGCCTCGATCCGCGCGCAGTTGCGGGCGTTGACCGAGGTCGAGATCGGCGTCGACATCGACGCTGCGGAAGCGAGCGCACGGATCGACCGCCTCCAGCAGCGCTTGCAGCGGCTGTCGGCGCAGGACGTCGACGTACAGGTGCGCACGGATGTGGCGGCGGCCTCGACGCAGCTCGCCGCCATTCAGGCCATGGTGAACCGGCTGGACGGGCAGACCGCGAACGTCGACGTCGACACACGGTCGGCTGCCGCCAACCTCAACCTGCTCACCACGGCCGCGCTCACCTTCGGGCCAGCCATCATTCCGGTGCTGCCGGTGGTGGCGGCCGGCCTGGGCGCGATCGCCGCGGCGGGAGTCGCTGCTGCGGTCGGTGTCGGCTCCGTCGCCCTCGTGGCGGTCCCGGCGTTCAAGCAGATCGGTACGGTGCTGACCGCGCAGAAGGCTGCTCAGGATGCGGCGTCGCAGGCGTCGATGCGGGGCGGGCAGGCTGCCGCTCAGGCGGCGTCGAGGTCGATGCAGCTGGCATCGGCGGCGCAGGCGGTGGCGTCGGCGGAGCGCAACGGGGCGAAGCAGATCGCGGCGGCGCAGCAGCAGGTGTCGCAGGCCCGCCGTAGCGCGGCGCAGACGGCCGCTCAGGCGTCTCTGAGGAGCCAGCAGGCGGCGCGGGCCGTCCAAGACGCGGAAGAGGCGTTGGCGGACGTACAGCGGGATGCGAGGCAGGCTCAGGAGGATCTGACGGCGGCTCGCCGTACCGCCGCCCAGGAACTCGCGGACCTCAACAGTCGGCTGACGGATTCGGTGCTGTCGCAGCGGGACGCGGAGATCGGGCTGAAGGAAGCCACGATCGAACGCGACAAGGTCCTGAAGTCGCAGACGGCCACCGAGTTGGACAAGGAGCGTGCTCTCCTCGCCTACGACCAGGCCGTCGAGCGGCTGAAGGATCAGACGACCGAGACGGCCCGCCTGAAGGATGAGACGGAGGCGGCGAACAAGGCCGGCGTCGACGGCTCGCAGACGGTGAAGTCGGCTCAGGAACAGCTGGCCGCCGCCCAGGAGGAGGTAACTGACAAGACGCGGGCGTTGCAGGATGCGCAGGCCGATCAGGCGCGGACGTCGGCTCAGAACGCCCAGGACATTGCCGATGCTCAGCAGCGGATCGCGGACGCTCAGGCGGCTGTGGGTGACGCGCAGATCCAGGCTGCGGAGTCGGCGGCCTCGGCGCAACGTCAGCTCGCGCAGGCGCAGATGCAGACCACGGGCGGCGTAGACCAGGCCGCCATCGCTCAGGCGAAGTATCGGGCGGAGCTGGCGAAGCTGACGCCTGAGGCCCGGGACACGATGAACGCCTATGTGGGTTTGCGAGGCGCGTTCTCGGCGTGGTCGAAGAGCCTGCAACCGGCGGTCATGCCCATCTTCACCCGCGCCCTCAACGGGCTGAAGAACTCGCTTCCGGGATTGACGCCGTTCGTGACCGAGGCCGCGGATGCGATCGGCGGCCTGCAGGATCGGGTGTCACGGGGCTTCAAGTCTCCGTGGTGGAAGACGTTCAAGAAGGATCTGCAAGGGTCGGTGAAGCCCGCCATCACCGGGCTCGGGATCGGCTTCGGGAACGTCTTCAAGGGCATGACCGGGGTGATCGGCGCCTTCCTGCCGCACATGGATGACATCTTCGGCACCTTGCAGCGGATCACCGGCAAGTTCGCCAAGTGGGGGCAGGGCCTGAAGGGCTCACCCGAGTTCGAGCGGTTCCTGGCCTACTCGGCGGAGCACGGCCCGCTCATCGCCGACACCCTCGGGAAGATTTTCGGGGCGTTCCTGAGTATCGGTCAGGCGTTGTCGCCGATCTCGGGGCCGCTGCTGAAGCTGCTGGGTGGGATGGCTGAGGCGGTCGGCATCATCGCCGACAAGGCGCCGTGGTTCATCACGCTGATCTACGGGATCATTGTGGCGACGAAGCTGTGGGCGCTCGCCGTGTGGGCATTCAACTTCGCGGTGTCGGCGAACCCGCTGACCTTGATCGGGTTGGCGATCCTGTCGCTGGTCGGGTTCGTCATCTACGCCTACAACAAGTTCGACTGGTTCAAGAACGCTGTCGACGCGGTCTGGAAGTTCATCCAGGATGCGGTGTCTGCGGTCATCGACTGGTTCAAGGGCCCGTTCACCCGCTTCTTCACGCAGACGATCCCGGGCATCTTCCGGTCGGTCCTGGACTGGGTGAAGCGGAACTGGCCGTGGATCCTCGGCGCACTGACGGGCCCGATCGGGCTGGCGGTCGTCGCCATCATCAAGCATTGGGATGCGATCAGCGCCGGGATCTCCGACGCCTGGAAGTGGGTCAAGAGCAACGTGCTGTACCCGATCCGGGACTTCTTCACGAAGACGATTCCCGGGTGGGGACTCACCCTCACAGACAAGATCGTCGGGGCGTTCGACGAGGCAGTGAAGGGCATCAAAACGGCTTGGGACAAGATCCAGGGCATTGCGAAGAAGCCCGTCAAATTCGTGATTGACAGCGTGTACAACAACGGGTTGCGGAAGGTGTGGAACCTCGTCACCGACGCATTCGGCGGGAAGCACCTCGACGTCATGAAGTTCGCGGCCGGCGGCATCATGCCCGGCTACACGCCCGGCCGGGACGTGCACATGGTGCCGTCGACGGCCGGCCCGGTCGCCCTGTCCGGCGGAGAAGCCATCATGCGCCCCGAGTGGACGCGCGCGGTCGGCTCCGGCTACGTGGGCGCGATGAACTCGGCGGCCCGCCGCGGCGGAGTCGACGGCGTGCGGTCGGCGCTCGGCTTCAAGGACGGCGGCATCTTCTCCGGGATCGGCGACGTCCTCGGCGGCGCCTGGGACAAGGTGAAGTCGGGTGCCTCCTGGCTGAAGGACACGTTCGGGTCGGCCGTCCAGGCCGGAGTGAAGCACGTCGTGAACCCGCTCATCGAGAGGATTCCGGGCGGCGACATCGGCTTCACCGGGCTGTTGAAGGATCTGATGAAGGGCGCCGTCGCCCGGCTCCTCGGCGCGGGTAAGGAGGGCGACAAGAAGGCGTCGCCGAACATCCTGTACAAGCCGTCCGCGGGGGTCGAGCAGTGGCGGCCCGTGGTGGTGAAGGCGCTCGCCGAGGTCGGGCAGTCCAGCAGTCTCGCGAACACGACGCTGCGCAGGATGCAGCAGGAGTCCGGCGGCAACCCGACGATCGTGAACCGGTGGGATTCCAACTGGCAGGCCGGGCATCCGTCGGTCGGGCTGATGCAGGTGATCCGGGGCACCTTCCAGGCCTACGCCGGGAAGTACCGCAACACGGGGCCGTTCTCCTACGGGGTGTCGGTCAACCCGATGGCCAACGTGTACTCGTCGATGAAGTACGCGCTGGGCGCCTACGGGTCGCTGTCGAAGGCGTATGACCGGGCCGGCGGCTACGACTCCGGCGGCTACCTCCAGCCGGGCCTCAACCTGGCCTACAACGGCACCGGCCGCCCCGAGCCCGTCTTCACGACGGGGCAGGCAAACGCGCTCACATCGATGGCGGGCAAGGCGCCCAGCTTCGGTGACCTCGCGGTGCACGTACAGGTCGGCGACGAGCCGATCCACGCGATCGCCCGCGCCGAGGTCCACGACTCCCAGCAGAAGCTGATCCAGGTACTGAACGCGAACTGACGGGAGGCCGGATCAAGTTGTATAACATACAACTTGATCCGGTTTGGGGCGCCTGCTCAGCCGCTGCTCAGAATGTGAAGGTGCAGGTCACAGCTGCTCAGGTTGCTGCTCACGGTCTGCTCAGCCGCTGCTCTGAGCGGCGCGTGAGCGATCATGGCCGGGCCTCCGACCTGCGACTGAGCAGCAAGGCAAGATCGTGAGCAGGCCCTGAGCAGGGGCGGCATACCGGGGTATTTCGGGTGCTACGTCGGCTGCTACGGCACCGCTAACCGATCATGCGTAGCAGTTGGTGTAGCGCCTCCAGTAGCGGCAGCAACCAGGGGCGTAGCACCCGGATAGCAGGGTGGATAGTTGATCTCCGAGGGTGGATGGAAGCCGGATGGCATCCACCCACCAGCCGGGGGACGAGACGGGGCAAAGTGGGTGGACGGCCGGTAGGACAGCCGCCCGGAATATCCTGAATGCCCCGGACTGGAACCCGGACAAACGATCTTCGATCGTGTGGACACTGTCCGGACAGCGTCCTACCCCAAGATCATTGCGTCCGGAGGATTGTCCACCCACTATGCCCGGTTTGTCGCCAGGTTGAGACCCCACCAACGAGTGATCTTCTACCTTTCGACAGGTGGGCAGTCTTCAGGCATGGCTCGCAGCATCCCTAAACACAAAGCGCCAGCTCCGCCCGGCTACGCCTGGGTCGTCGAGGCTTCCCGCCTCACTGGACGGTCCATCGAGACTCTCTACAGCGACCGATATCACCAGCGCCACGGCGTCCCCTGTGGCGGCCCCTGCTCCGTCACTATCAGCCGCAAGGCCGCTTGGCGTATCGCCGACATCGAAGCCTGGCTGGCAGCCGCCCCGACCGTCGAACCCGACGCCCAGCAGCTGCACAACAGCCGCCCACCCGAGCCGCGACGTGGGCGAAGACCGGGATACGGGTCCTGACACTGCACGCGGAAGGCCCCCGTACCGTGCCCGGTAGGAGTCGGGCACGGGCCAGGGGCCTGCACGGTCATGACGACCGTGGTTGAGAAGGACAGCCTGTCCCTCTCAGTTGTGGGCGCGGCGCCCACAGCGGACCGTGCCCGGTAAGAGACGAGCACGGGCCAGGCGGACTACTGCGGGAAGGTGACGCCCTGCGCCCAGTCGGCGCGAAGGTCCGGGTGCAGCTGGCCGGCGTCGGCCGCGTTCGCGACTGCGGTGTACGTCTTCGCCCGGTCCGGGTTGGTGGTCTGCCGGGCAAGCCCGCGCATCTTCGCGGCGACCGCCTCGTCGGTGTCGGCGACGGCCGCGGAGACGAGGGGCGCGGCCGTCGACTGCTGGGTCTTCCTGCGGAACATTCGGTGTGTCCTTTCGTGGTGTGTCCCGGAGACGTCCGGGGGCGTGTCCCGTCGTTGCGGGAAGTGGGTTGCGACTCCGTCGGAGGGAGTCGCAAACCCTTGGGGGTAAAGGGCTACGCCGCTTCCGTGACCCCTCCGGGAACCGGTCCCCGTGAGAGGAGGGACCGGGCCCCGAAAACGGTGGGGGGCATTTGAACAGCACGCTGCGGGAACACCCCCCGCAGAGGGGCCTTTATTTGGATCGCACGCTGCTGCGACGCACCCTCACAGAGGGGCCGAACACTTGCGATGCGAGCTGCAGGGTCGTTGGGTTTCTACCTGCGATTCGAGCCCCTCGGGCACCCCTCCGGAGAGGGGCACCTTTTGGGATTCGACGTGCTCGTTCATTAGGGATTCGACGTGCTACTTCAAAGCCTTCGGATACGCCCGGTCGGCGGCCCGGTAGCAGGCCCGGATCTGCTCGCGGGTCACGTCCTCGTGGAAGTCCTCGACGAGGAGCTGAGCCATCGCCTCCGCGCCCTGCTGAAGACCGAGTGCGCTCTCCGACAGGACGTAGCACTCGACGAAGTAGCGGATCTCCGCCACCGTCAGGTCGTCGGCGGTCCGGCCGTCGCCGTAGAACTTGTGCACGCCCATGTCGACCGCGGCGGCGATGTGGTCGCGGGAGACGACCGCACGGAGCCCGATGACGGCGTGCGGCTCGTCGTAGGGGTCGACGAGGCTGTGCTGCTCGGTCATGCCGCGCACCGCCGGCACATCCGTCAGACGCTCCAGGGACACGGTCATGACTGCTGCTCCTTCACTGCGGCCAGCTGGTCGCGCATCTGCTGGACGCGGGCGGTGAACGTCTTCAGGTCCCGGATGAACTGGTCGGCGGTCTCGACGGTCAGCTCCGCGTAGGGCCCGATCGTGTCCCCCAGGTCCACGGCGATCGCCGGGACCGTGCCGTCCTCGTCGGAGGACACCAGCTGTGCGGCCACCTCCCACGGGCCTTCGTCGCCGGACCGCGACCCGTCCGGGCGCAACCAGGCGAAGTCGGACCGGTGGATGTAGTCGCCCATGAGGGCGCTCATGGTGTCGTCGGAGTGGTCGATGACGCACCACGGCGGGCACTTCGGGGCCACGGGGGCACTTGTGGAACGACCAGTGGTCTTCGTGGCCATCACTGGCTCCTCTCGGGCAGGAAGGTGGCGGCCGTGTCGACAGCGTCGGCGAGGCGCCGCAGCTGCGCGGTGAACTCGGCGGCGGCTGCCCGGTCCCGCATCTGGCGGCGGGCGTCCCGGCTGGTCATGTTGAAGACGAACGTCACGATGCTCGGGGCGCCGCCGTCCTCCGACACGAGTTCGGACGCCAGAGTCACGTCGCCCTCGTTGTCGAAGGCGACCTCGGGCAGCTCGGCTACGCAGGTGTCGTAGCTGTGGTCCTCCTGCGTGCAGCCGGGGAGCAGGCACGCGTAGGCGTCCAGCTTGGCGAGCAGGGCGTCGAGGTCGCTCACGACTGGCCCCTTTCGATGATGCGGTCGAGGAGGTTGGAGAAGTGGCGGGCGCCGTACCGGTCGTCCGTCGCACGCGCCACGATGAGGAGGTCGACGACCAGCTCGGCCGGCGGCAGGGGCGACCGGTCGCAGCCGCGCATGGCAGCGCGCTCGGTCGGGCGGGAGACGAGAGTGTTCACGACGTCCTCCGCAGCCGGTCCAGCTCGTTCGACAGCGCGTACAGGCGTCCGGCGTGCAGGGCGAGTTCCGCGGCGAACTCCCGCAACTGGCCGGGGCCCATGGCGGGGAAGTCGTCGACATCCGCGAGCGGGTACGGCTCCGGCCGCAGTTCGGCGAACGGACCCCACGCGATCCGGGCGGGCAGGAACTCGATGGTTCCGCCGTCCGTCTCCACCTCGGCCGCAACCGTCCGACCGACGTGGGTGATGTCGACGCGCTGCACGACCTGCTCGCCGTCGTGACCCAGACACCAGGCCGGCTCGTCGACGGTGACCTCACCGCAGTCGAGGGTCTGCAGAGTCACCGTGCCCTCGCCGTACCGGGGCTGCTGCACCGGGCGCGGCTCAGCCACCGGGGCGGGCGGGTACGCGAGGTCAAGCGCTCGGCTGAGTGCGTCCATGACGGGCTGCGCTTCCACCGGGTACGCCGTCAGCTGCCCCTGCTGCACGTACTGGTCGAGTTCGTAGACGGCCGCGCCGTGCAGCCAGCCCTCAACCTCCGACCGCGTCTCCTCGACCGTCAGGGACTCGGGGGTGCGGCTCGGGATCAGCTCCGTGAAGCCAACCGACAGAGCCGTGAACAGCTGCTCGCGGGACAGCGCGAACGCCACACGCACCACCACATCCGCGGTGACGTCCTCCTCGCGGAACACCTCGGTCGGCCCGTAGGCGGGCAGCTCGTCGGGCGTCTGCCCGAGGAACCTGGCCACGGCCGGGAACATCCGCTCGACGCTGCGCTGTGCGCGCTCCTGCTCGTCGTCGTTGCTCATGCGGCACCGCCACGGACCCGGCGCAGCGCCTCGTCGGCCTGGGAGCGGACAGCGTCGTCGGGCAGGGTCTGCGCCAGCCGGCGGACGTCGGCGGCGAACGCGACCAGCTGGTCCGCCAGGGCGAGCGCCGCCGTGCGGTCGTAGGTCTCCACCTCGTAGTCGAGGTCCACCGCCAGCTGCGTCTGGGGCTCGTGCGTGCCGGGCCACTGCGACAGGTACACCTCGACGGGCACGCGGGCGCCGTTGCTCGGGGTGAACGACATCGCCCGACGCTCGCCCTCGTGGTTGAGGTCTTCCAGGAAGACCGAGCGGGAGGCGATGTGGTCGACCGTGCACCACGACGGGCACTCGACGAAGGCGATGACGCCGGGGTCCGTCGAGCGGCCGATCAGGGCGGGAACGAACCGGTACCCCGGACGGGGCACGGACGGCATGGGCGTGCTCATGGGAAGATTCCCCATAGCGGTTCTCCTGTGTAGTCAGGTGATCCGTCAGGCCCCTTCCTGGTGGTTGCACACCGGGTTGGGGCCGCCCCCGTTTTCCGGGGGCCGATGACTCCATCTAACAGCATCCGTTCCTTGTTAGCAACAAGGTGGATGGATTCTTTGAGGCTCGATGCCGTCTCACGCGCGTCTCACGGACGGGCGCGCGAGGGTACGCCGCTGGAGCCTCTGACCTGCGCGTTCGTCCCCACCCTGGACGAGTAGGTCCCCACCCGGACGGGGGGTAAACTCCCTACACGTGACCGCCGCACCCGCAAAGCCCCGCATCCCGAACGTCCTCGCCGGACGCTACGCCTCCGCCGAACTGGCCACGCTCTGGTCCCCCGAGCAGAAGGTGAGGCTGGAGCGCCAGCTCTGGCTCGCCGTCCTGCGGGCCCAGAAGGACCTCGGGATCGAGGTGCCCGACGCCGCCCTCGCCGACTACGAGCGGGTCCTGGACACCGTTGACCTGACCTCCATCGCCGAGCGCGAGAAGGTCACCCGGCACGACGTGAAGGCACGCATCGAGGAGTTCAACGACCTCGCCGGACACGAGCACGTCCACAAGGGCATGACCTCCCGCGACCTCACCGAGAACGTGGAGCAGCTCCAGATCCGGCTCTCGCTGGAGCTGATGCGCGACCGTACGGTGGCCGTGCTGACGCGGCTCGGAAAGCTCGCCGGCGAGTACGCCGAGCTGGTCATGGCCGGCCGCTCGCACAACGTGGCCGCGCAGGCCACCACCCTCGGCAAGCGCTTCGCGACCGCCGCCGACGAACTGCTCGTCGCGTACGCCCGGGTCGAGGAGCTGCTGGGCCGCTACCCCCTGCGCGGTATCAAGGGCCCCGTGGGCACCGCCCAGGACATGCTCGACCTGCTCGGCGGCGACGCGACCAAGCTCGCGGAGCTGGAGCAGCGGATCGCCGGCCACCTGGGCTTCTCCACCGCCTTCACCTCGGTCGGCCAGGTCTATCCCCGCTCCCTCGACTACGAGGTGGTCACCGCCCTGGTGCAGCTGGCCGCCGCGCCCTCGTCCACGGCCAAGACGATCCGGCTGATGGCGGGGCACGAGCTGGTGACCGAGGGCTTCAAGCCCGGCCAGGTCGGCTCGTCCGCGATGCCGCACAAGATGAACACGCGGTCCTGCGAGCGCGTCAACGGCCTCATGGTGATCCTGCGCGGCTACGCCTCGATGACGGGCGAACTGGCGGGCGACCAGTGGAACGAGGGCGACGTGTCCTGCTCGGTGGTGCGCCGGGTGGCCCTCCCGGACGCGTTCTTCGCGCTCGACGGCCTCCTGGAGACGTTCCTGACGGTCCTGGACGAGTTCGGCGCCTTCCCGGCCGTCGTCGCCCGCGAGCTGGACCGCTATCTCCCCTTCCTCGCCACCACCAAGGTACTGATGGGCGCGGTGCGCGCGGGTGTCGGCCGCGAGGTCGCGCACGAGGCCATCAAGGAGAACGCCGTCGCCTCCGCGCTCGCCATGCGTGAGCAGGGCGCCGAGCGCAACGAACTCCTCGACAAGCTCGCCGCCGATGAGCGCATCCCCCTGGACCGCGCCCAGCTCGACGCCCTGATGGCCGACAAGCTGTCGTTCACGGGCGCCGCCGCCGACCAGGTCGCGGCCGTCGTCGCCCGGATCGAGGAGATCGCCAAGCAGCACCCGGAGGCCGCGGCCTACACCCCCGGAGCGATCCTCTGACCCGCTTCACCCAGGCCGAACTGGAGGCCGCCCGCGACCGTCTCGTCCCCGACGTGACCGCGGACGGCCTCCACGTCCTGTTCTGCGGCATCAACCCCGGCCTGATGACGGCGGCCACCGGTCACCATTTCGCCCGCCCCGGCAACCGCTTCTGGCCGGTCCTCCACCTTTCCGGATTCACCCCGAGGCTGCTCAAGCCCGCCGAACAGGGCGAGTTGCTCTCGTACGGCCTCGGCATCACCAACGTCGTCGCACGGGCGACCGCACGGGCCGACGAGCTGTCCGCCGAGGAGTACCGCGAGGGCGGGCGCCTGCTGGCCGAGAAGGTAACGCGGCTGCGGCCACGCTGGCTGGCCGTGGTGGGCGTGACCGCATACCGGGCCGCCTTCGATGACCGCAAGGCCCAAGTGGGCCCACAGGAGCGACAGTTCGGCGACACACGCGTGTGGGCGCTGCCCAACCCGAGCGGCCTGAACGCCCATTGGACTGCGGCGACCATGGCGGAGGAGTTCGGGCGCCTGCGGGAAGCGGCTTCCTAGGCCCCGGACGGCTCTGCAGGGGGCCGCCGTACGACCGTCATGCGTCCCGGTGTCGTACGCTCCACGCTCCCGCCAGCAGCGCGCCTGCCGCCCACAGTGCGGTCACCGCGAGGCCGGTCCAGGGGCCCAGTGAGCCGTCCCAGGTCTCGCGGAAGACCACCTGGCCCGCCTTGTCGGGCAGGAAGTCGGCGAAGGTCCCCGACACCCCGCCGACCACGAACGAGACGATGAGCAGGAACGGGATCAGGATGCTCAGCGTGGCGACTCCGCTGCGCAGCAGGGCGGTCAGGCCGGCCGCGAGCAGGGCCATCAGGGTGAGGTAGAGGCCGCTGCCGATCACGCCACGGAGTCCTTCGGTCCAAGTCAGGCCGTTCGCGTCGGCGCCCAGCACCGCCTTGCCGACGGCCAGGCTCACTCCCCCGGCGAGCAGGCCGACGGCCAGGACGGGTACGGCGACTGCCACCGTCTTGGCCGCGAACCAACGGCCCCTGCGCGGCACCGCCGCCAGCGTGACGCGCAGGCCGCCGCCCTGGAACTCGGAGGACACCGCCGTCGCGCCGAAGGCCACCGCCGCGATCTGCCCGAAGCTGACGCCGAAGAAGGACGCGAACAGCGGGTCGAAGTCCTTCTCGTCGGCGCCGGAGTCGAGTCCGGCGAGTGCCGAGAACAGGCCCGTGGCCAGAACGACCGCGCACAGCGCCCCGAGCAGCGACCGCAGGGTACGGATCTTGATCAACTCGGCGTGGAGTACGGGTACGAAGGGCATGCTCAGGCCTCCTGCTGGACCGGCGCTGGGGCCGGGGTGGTGGTGAACTCCGTCGCCGAGGCCGTCAGGTCCAGGTAGGCCTGCTCCAATGTGCCCTCGTCCGCCGTCAGTTCGAGGACGGTCAGGCCCGCCGCCGAGGTGAGCCGGCCGATGTCGTCCACGCGCGCGTGCTCCACGGTCCAGAAGTCGTTGTCGTGCGCGGCGGCCTCGTAGCCGTGCTCCGCCAGCAGTCGGTACAGGACGGTGCCGTCCGTGGTGCGCACCCGCACGCGCGGGCGTACGCGTGCCCCGATGAACTCACGCATCGGGGTGTCCGCCAGTAGGCGTCCTCTGCCGAGGACGACGAGGTGGTCGGCGAAGGACGCGGTCTCGTTCATGAGGTGGGACGAGACCAGGACCGTACGCCCCTCCCCCGCCAGCCTGCGCAGCAACTCGCGGATCCAGACGATGCCTTCGGGGTCGAGGCCGTTCGACGGCTCGTCGAGCATCACCACCTCCGGGTCGCCGAGCAGCGCCGCCGCGATGCCGAGCCGCTGGCGCATACCGAGGGAGTACGTCTTCACCCTGCGCCTCGCGACCGAGGTGAGGCCCGTCTCCGCCAGCACCTCGTCGACCCGGCGGTCCGGGATGCGGTTGCCCACCGCGAGGGCCCGGAGGTGGTCGCGGGCGGTACGGGAGCCGTGGGCGGCCTGGGCGTCGAGGAGGGCGCCGACCTTGCGGAGGGGGTTGTCGAGGGTGGCGTAGGCACGGCCGCCGACGGTGGCGGTTCCGTGGGTCGGCCGGTCGAGGCCCAGGACGAGCCGCAGGGTGGTGGATTTTCCGGCGCCGTTGGGGCCGAGGAAGCCGGTGACGCGGCCGGGCTCGACGCTGAACGTGAGGTGGTCGACGGCTCGTGCGGTGCCGTACTCCTTGGTGAGGTCGTGGACGTCGATGCTGGTCATGGCAGCAGCCTGCTGGGTTCAGCAGGGGCTGGGCCTCCCCCGTCCGTGGAGAGCCTCTCCCCCGCCCGGGGGAGGCCCGTTGTCAGTGGTGGCTGTCACGATGTCGGCATGGCCCGATTTCTGCGCCCGTTGTTACGGGGGACGACGTACACGCGCTTGCTGCACCTGTGGGTGCCGATGCTCGTCGTGAGCGTGTGGATGTTCATCGACATGTCGACCCCGTGGGTGCCCGCCGCCGTTCTGCTGCTCGTCGGGCTGATTCCGGCCGTGCGGCTGGGCGAGGGGGTGCAGGCGCGGCTGCTGCTCACGCCGAACGAGCCGGTCTCGGAGTCGGCGATCTCCGTCGCGCCGTCGGCCAGTTGGCGGGACCGGCTGCGGACCGTGCTGTGGCTGGAGGTGCGGATGGCGCTCGGGGCGGTGGCGATGGGGGCCTGTGTCTGGCTGCCTCTGACCTCCGTCGATCTGGTCCGGGCCGCGAACGGGTATTTCTCCGACGACAATCCTTTCCTGCCCGCCTCGCAACCGCCGTGGGTGTACGCCGTGCTCGCGCCGCTGCCCCTGCTCGCCTTCTACGGCGTCGTGGTGGGCCTCGGTGAGCTGATCACCGCTGCCGCGCGCAGCCTGCTGGGGCCCTCGCCGTCCGAGCGGCTCGCCACGCTGGAGGAGCGTACCGAGCAGCTTCTGGAGCGCAGCCGTATCGCGCGCGAGTTGCACGACTCCATAGGGCACGCGCTCACGGTGGCCGTGGTGCAGGCCGGTGCTGCGCGGGCGGCCGGCGACCCGGAGTTCACCGACCGTGCCCTGGGTGCCATTGAGGAGACCGGGCGGGCCGCCCTGGCGGACCTGGAGCGGGTGCTGGGTGTGCTGCGGGAGTCGGAGCGCCCCGCGAGCAGTCGGCCCGCCCTGACCGAGGCCGACCGTCTCCTGGAGTCGGCGCGGGCCTCCGGGGCGAAGGTCGACGCCGAGCTGACCGGACCGCTCGGCGATCTGCCGGGGTCCGTGTCCCGCGAGGGGTACCGCATCCTCCAAGAGTCGCTCACCAACGTGCTGCGGCACGCGGGGTCGGTTCCGGTGCGGGTCCGGGTGGTGGTCGCGGACGGCTCGCTGGTCCTTGACGTCCGCAATCCGCTCACCGCCCCGATACCCGGCCCCGGCCCGGGTAACAACGGTCTGCGCGGAATACGGGAACGCGCCGCGCTGCTCGGAGGGCGGGCGTGGACCGGCGTGGAGGAAGACGTCGGTGAGTGGCGGGTACGCGTCGAACTGCCGGTCGGGGAAGGCCGGGTGAGGCCGGGAGCACGGCAGCGGGTTGATCTACGCTGACCGGATGCCCGTAACCGTGCTCCTGGTCGACGACGAACCGCTCGTACGTGCCGGTCTGCGGGCCGTGCTGGAGGCTCAGCCGGACATCGAGGTCGTCGGGGAGGCCGCGGACGGGGCCGCCGTCATTCCGTTGGTCAGGCGGTTGCGGCCCGATGTGGTCGCCATGGATGTGCGGATGCCGTTGATGGACGGGATCGAGGCCACGCGCGCGGTGCTGCGGACAGTGGCGGAGCCGCCGAAGATCCTGGTGATCACGACGTTCGAGAACGACGAGTACGTGTACGAGGCGCTGCGGGCCGGTGCCGACGGGTTTCTGCTCAAGCGGGCCCGGCCGGCCGAGATCGTGCACGCGGTGCGGCTGGTCGCCGAGGGGGAGTCGCTGTTGTTTCCGGCCTCGGTGCGGCGACTGGCCGCCGAGTACGGGGACGGGGGTGGGAATCGGGTTGCCCGGGCCGTTCTGGAGCGGGCGCGGCTGACCGAGCGCGAGGAGGAGGTGCTGCGGCTGATGGCGCGGGGGCTGTCCAACGCGGAGATCGCCGCCCGGCTGATCGTCGGGACCGAGACCGTGAAGTCGCACGTCAGCGCGGTGCTGGCGAAGTTGGGGGCCCGGGATCGTACACAGGCGGTGATCGTGGCGTACGAGTCCGGGTTCGTGGCGCCCGGATGATCCCGGCCCGTCGGACAGGTCGGGGACGTCCGGCTCTCGCCCGGGTGCTCCGCGCCGAGTACCATCCGTCCCACACCTGCACGAGCGCTCCGCTGGAAGCGCGGTGATGAACCCGCGGGCCGGTGGGGGCTTGTCGCGCCCACGCGGCGGAGCCGCAAACAGACACAGCCCCGCGCTCCTTTCGGGGCGGGGTCGCGCACCCGCCTTCACCAGGTCGGCTTAGCTGGGAGGACGTACGTTGGGGCAGCTGACCGGCGGGGATCCCTCGCTGCTGCGAAGGATCAACTCCGCGGTGGTGCTGCACGCGCTGCGTGCCACGGACTGCGCGACGCTGACCGAGATCACCCGGGTCACCGGGCTGTCCCGGCCGACCGTCGAGGGTGTCGTCGAGGGGCTCATGGACGCCGGGCTCGTCGTCGAGAAGGCCGCCGACGAGAGCGTCGCCCGGCGCCAGGGGCGGCCGGCGCGGCGGTTCCGGTTCCGGGCCGAGGCCGGGCATCTGCTGGGTATTGAGATCGGCTCCCATCGTGTCGCCGCGCTGCTGTCCGACCTCGACGGGCGACTCCTCGGGTCGATCTCGAAGGACGTCGACGAGGCCGCGCCCGCCGACGAGCGGCTGGAACGGCTGCGGTCGGCGGTCGCCGAGCTGCTGCGCCGGGCCGGGGTGGCCCGTGACTCGCTGCGGGCCGTGGGCGTGGCCACGCCCGGGATAGTGGAGGCCGACGGCGTCGTACGACTGTGCACCGCGCTGCCCGAATGGACCGGGCTGCCGCTCGGTGAACGGCTCAGCCGGTCCTTCAAGTGCCCGGTCCTCGTCGAGAACGACGCCAACGCGGCTGCCGTCGCCGAGCACTGGAAAGGTGCCGCGATCGACTCCGACGATGTCGTGTTCGTGCTCGCCGGGCTGAGTCCGGGCGCCGGTTCGCTGATCGGCGGGCGGCTGCACCGGGGGTACGGCGGGGCGGCCGGGGAGATAGGCGCGCTGCATCTGCTGGGCCGGGAGGCGACCCCGGAGGCGCTGCTGTCGACCACGGGCGAGCCGCTGCACCCGCTCGACGAGGTGGCCGTCGCCGAGGTGTTCCGCCGTGCGCGCGAGGGCGACGAGGGGGCTCGCGCGGCCGTCGACCGCTTCATCCAGCGGCTGGTGCATGACGTGGCCGCGCTCGTCCTGGCCCTCGACCCCGAGTTGGTCGTCGTCGGTGGGTGGGCGGCGGGGCTGGACGGTGTGCTGGAGCCGTTGCGGGACGAACTGGCGCGGTACTGTCTGCGACCGCCGGGCGTGGCGCTGTCGCTCCTCGGGGAGGCGGCGGTGGCCACGGGTGCGTTGCGGCTTGCTCTCGATCATGTCGAGGAGCAGTTGTTCGCGGTGGAGGGGACTGTGACGGCCCGTCGTTGAGCGATCCGCGTGGAGAGCGGTGGGATGGCTGCGGTATGGCGGCTGCGGGTCCGTCGTGGCTGGTCGCGCAGTTCCCCGCGCCCCTAGGGGGCGCCCCCTTGGGGCGCGGGTGAACGTTGGATGCCGTACGGCCGTCAGGTGCCGTACGGCCGTCAGGACGCCTGGCGTTCCGGGCCGTGGTGTATTTCCAGTCCTCCGGTGTCGCCGAAGGTCAGTCGGCACGTGTCAGCGCGGTAGGTCGCGACCGAGAGGGCCGCTGTGTGTGCCCCCGCGAAGAAGCGGGTCGTGACGACGAGGACGGGGGCCCCGGGGAGGCGGTCCAGTTCCTTGGCGTCGTCCGCGCGGGCCGAGCCCAGTTCCACCGCTCGGTCCTGGCCCTCCAGATCCAGGCGCTGGAGTTCCCGCAGCACCGCACGCGCGCGTGCCGGGCCGGACGGGGCGTCTATCGCCGACAGGTCGGGCACCGAGGCGGCCGGGACGTAGAGCAGCTCGGCGGCGACCGGCTGGCCGTGCGAGACACGGGAGCGGCGCACGGTGTGGACGGGCTCGTCCCGGTCGGTCTCCAGGGCGGCGGCCACCACCGAGGCCGGTACGGCCAGCGTGCTGTCCACGGGCTGCCAGGTGTCGCCCGCCCCGCCCGGCCACGCGTGCTGGGCCGTGCCGACGGCGACGCCCATGCGCGGCGGGGCGACGGTCGTACCGACGCCACGGCGGCGGTTGAGCCGGCCTTCGAGTTCGAGCTGTTCCAGTGCCTGGCGGAGCGTGGCGCGGGCGACGCCGAACCGGGCCGCGAGATCACGCTCGTTGGGCAGGATCTCGCCCACGGTGAACTCGGAGTCCAGTGCCTCACTGAGCACGGTCTTCAGATGCCAGTACTTCGGCTCCGGCACCGTTTCCAACTGCGTGGTCCCCACCCTGTCCTCCGCAATCGCCGTGGTCCGGCGGCTTTTTAGCGCCCTTGTTTATTAAAGGTTGTTGCACTTTCCTGCGACCATAGGGCGGCCCGGGTACTTGGTCAAGACCAATCAGAGTTCCTGGGGAGGTACCAGGGAACGCACCTTGTCCGGGTTGCGGATGATGTACACCTGCTGGATACGACCGTCCGCCACGTCCACCTGGATCACGGCGTCCGGCTTGCCGCCGTCCAGGACCAGCAGGGCGAAGCCGCCGTTGATCTCCAGGAAGCGGATCGACGCCTCCGCGAGGCCCTTGCCCGCGGTGCCGATGACGAAGCGGCCCACGTGGTCGGCCGACTCCAGGATGCGGCGCGGCGCCCGCGCGAGGCCGCCGCTGTCGGCGACGAGGCAGACGTCCGGGGCGAGGAGTTCCATGAGGCCCGCGAGGTCGCCCTGTTCCGCGGCGACGAGGAACCGTTCGGTGAGGTCGCGGCGCTGGGCCGGGTCGACCTCGTACCGCGGGCGCCGTTCGTCCACGTGTCGGCGGGCGCGTCCGGCGAGCTGACGCACCGCCGGTTCGGCGCGGTCGAGCATGGCGGCGATCTCCGCGAAGGGGTAGGCGAAGGCCTCCCGGAGGACGAACACCGCGCGCTCCAGCGGCGAGAGGGACTCCAGGACGACCATGACCGCGAGGGACACGGTGTCGGCGAGCACGGCCCGCTCGGCCGCGTCCGGAACGGCGTCGGCCAGGTCGGTCACGTAGGGCTCGGGCAGCCAGGGGCCGACGTACGTCTCGCCCCGCGACTTCACCTGGCGCAGCCGGTCGATGGCGAGCCGGGTCGTGACGCGCACGAGGTAGCCGCGCGGTTCGCGTACGGCGGTCCGGTCGGCGCCGGCCCAGCGCAGCCAGGCGTCCTGGACCACGTCCTCGGCGTCGGCCACCCGGCCGAGCATGCGGTAGGCGACGCCCATGAGGACGGGCCGGTGCTCTTCGAATACGTCGGTCACGGTGTCGGCGGTCACCACTCCATCCCAACCCGGCGGCGAGGGTCGTGTCCAGCGAGTTGCGGGCAGTGATCGCACGGGGCTACCCGTCGGTAGCAGTTGCTGACAAGCTGTCTACGCAGCACTCGTAGACACGCACACGCACGCCGAGGAGCAGCCCCATGTCCGCCACCGTCTCCTTCGAGGTCCCCTCTCCGTCTGGCCCGCGGGCCGAGGCCAGGACCGTGACCCTGTCGTACGCGCGCGTGGGCGCCGGCGAACCGCTTCTGCTGCTGCACGGCATCGGGCACCACCGGCAGGCCTGGGACCCGGTGATCGACATCCTGGCCACCGAGCGCGAGGTGATCGCCGTCGATCTGCCCGGGTTCGGCGCGTCCCCGCCGCTGGCGGACGGTTTCACCCACGACCTGCCGACGATGACCGCCGTGTTCGGCGCCCTGTGCGAGGCGCTGGAGCTGGACCGGCCGCATGTGGCGGGCAACTCGCTGGGCGGTCTGCTGGCCCTGGAACTCGGGCGTGAGAAGCGGGCGCGCTCGGTCACCGCGATCTCCCCGGCGGGGTTCTGGTCGCAGGCGGAGCGGCGGTACGCGTTCGGGGTGCTGCTCGCGATGCGGCGGGCCGCGCGGAGCATGCCGGTGCCGCTGGTCGAGCGGCTGTCGCGCTCGGCGGCGGGCCGGAGCGTCCTGACGAGCACCATCTACGCCCGTCCCGGCCGCCGTTCACCCGAGGCCGTCGTCGCGGAGACACTCGCCCTGGCGAACGCCCAGCGGTTCACCGAGACCCTCAGATCCGGCCGTGACGTCCGGTTCACGGACGACGTGCCCGGCATCCCGGTCACCGTGGCGTGGGGCACCCGGGACCTGCTGCTCGTGCGCCGCCAGGGCGTCCGCGCCAAGCGGATCATCCCCAAGGCCCGGCTGATCCGGCTGCCCGGCTGCGGCCACGTCCCGATGAACGACGACCCGGCGCTGGTCGCCCGCGTGATCCTCGACGGCAGCCGCTGACCGGCGTACGAGACCGAACGCGCCCGATCCCAGGGCGACTCCGGCACCCACGAGGGCGCTTCCGGCGGCCTGGGCGGGGCCGTAGGAGCCCGTGCCGACGATCGGGGCCGTGCAGGCCGCCGCGACCGGGATGAGGCCGGAGAAGAGCGTGGCGCGCTCCGCGCCGATCCGCTGCATGCCGATGTACCAGCACACGAAGCCGATGACCGTGACGACCGCCGCCTGCCACAGCAGTGCGGCGGTCTCGGTGGCGTCGGGCACGCGCAGCCAGCCGGCGCCGTCGAGGACCAGCCCGGCGAGCGCGGACTCGGCGGCGGCGAGACCGCACACGGTCGCGGACAGCAGCCGGGGCCCCAGGGGCCGTACCAAGGGCACCGCGAGCACCGCGAACCCGACCTCACCGGCCAGCGCGCACCCGGAGAAGGCGATGCCCACGCCGTCCGTACGGCCCCACCCTTGGACCGCGAACGCGCCCGCCGCGACGATCAACGCCCCGTACAGCACCGCCCGTTGGGGTCGCCGCCCGTCCAGCAGGGGCACCAGGACGGCCACGACCACGGGCGCGCAGCCCACGAACACGCCCGGCACCGCCGGTTCCGCGCTGTGTTCGGCGGCGATGACGGCCAGGTTGAAGCCGACCATGCCGACGGCCGCGAGCAGCGCGAGGCGGGTCCACTGACGGGCGGTGAGTGTCCGCAGCGGGGCGGCGCCGCCCCGGCCGACCATGGGCAGGAGCAGGAGGCAGGCCAGGCCGTAGCGGAGGAACTGGCCGCCCGCGTACGGGTAGTCGCCGAGGACGCTGTTCGCCGTGAAGGAGCAGCCGACGAGGACGGCGGCGAGGGCGGTGAGAAGGACCCCGCGCGCGGGGGTGATGTCGGGCGGGTCGGCGGTGGTCTTCATGGGCGCCACGCTAGGGACCGCGGTGGACCGGATTAAGGTCCACTTCCATGACGTCATCGGGGACCAGTCCGAGCGGGCTGCCGGGCTCCGCCGCCTGGGAGTTGCTGCTTCCGGCCGCCGCCGCACCGGCACGCGCGCGTGGGCGTTCGCTTCAGGAGGCGCTCAGGGCGGCGGTCCGCTCGGGGCGGCTCGTACCGGGGACACGGCTGCCGTCGAGCCGGGATCTCGCGGCCGACCTCGGGGTGTCGCGGGGGCTGGTCACGGAGGCGTACGAGCAGTTGACCGCGGAGGGCTATCTGCGCAGCGGGCGCGGCGCCGGGACCTGGGTGGGCGGTGCCGTACGGGCCGCGCACCCACGCGCGCGGGACCTCGCTCCGCACTCCCCCGGCGCCCGCGCCGACTTCCGCCCGGGCACCCCGGACCTGTCGCTGTTCCCGCGCGCCGCCTGGGCCGCCGCCCAGCGCGCGGTGCTCGCCGAGGTCCCCCATCACGCCCTCGGCTACCCCGATCCGCGCGGACTGCCCCGGCTGCGGACGGCACTGGCTGAGCTGCTCGCCCGGCGCCGGGGTGTGGTCGCGGACCCGGAGCGGCTGATCGTGGTCTCCGGGGTGGCACAGGCGACGACGCTGCTCGGTTACGTGCTCCACGCGCGCGGGATGCGCGACATGGGCGTGGAGGACCCCGGGAGCCCGGAACACGGCACCCTGTACATCGCGGCCGGCCTGGACGCCGTACCCGTGCCCCTGGACGACGAGGGGCTCGACCTCGACGCGCTGCGGGCCTCCGGGGTACGGGCGGTGGTGACCACGCCCGCTCACCAGTTCCCCTCCGGGATCGCCTACTCCGCGGGCCGCCGTACCGAACTCCTCGACTGGGCGCGGTCGGTCGACGGGCTGGTCATCGAGGACGACTACGACGGGGAGTTCCGCTACGACCGAGCCCCGGTGGGCGCCCTGCAGGGGCTCGACCCCGAGCGTGTCGCGTACACCGGGTCCGTCAGCAAGTCGCTCGCGCCCGGGCTGCGGCTCGGCTGGCTCCTCGTACCGGAGTCGGTCGCCGAGGAGGTCGTCGAGCGGAAGCGGACGATGGACCTGGGACATCCCGCCCTCGACCAGGAGCTGTTCGCGCGGTTCGTGGAGCGCGGGGACTACGACCGGCATCTGCGCCGCTGCCAGCGCGCGTACCGCGAACGGCGCGATGCCCTCGTGGCGGCGTTGGAGGAGCACTTTCCCGGGGCGGAGGTGTCGGGGATCGCGGCCGGTCTGCACGTCATCGCCGCGCTGCCGGAGCGGTACGGGCCGCAGGAGCGGTTCCTGGAGCGGACGGCGGCGGCCGGGGTCGCGGTACGGCCGCTGACGGACTTCGCGCACGCGCGCGTGCAGGGTCAGGGTGAGGGCGTGCGGTTGGTGCTGGGATACGCGCAGTTGTCGCCCGCACGGATCGCGGCCGGGGTGCGGCTGATGGCCGGTGCGCTCGACGGTTGACCGGTTCCCTTCTCCTGTTCCATCGCCTGCTTCCCCTGCCTGCCTCCCTTGTCTGTCTCCCTTGTCGGCGGGGGCAGTTGTTCACTTGTGGTTTGCGTGCGCGCTGCGGTGCCCCAGTAGTTGTTGCAGTGCACACTCGCCGGATCCTGTCCCCGGAGGCACGTCCCATGTCACCTGTTCCGTTGCCCGGTCGTCGCAGCGTGCTGCGCGGTTCGCTCGCCGCCTCGGCGGCCCTGACCCTGCCCGCCGCCATCGGTGCGGCGGCTCCCGCGTTCGCCCTGTCCGGGCGGCCGAAGGCCGGGTGGGGTGTCCAGACCGGCGATGTGACCGCCGACTCGGGTCTTGTGTGGGTGCGCTCCGACCGGCCCGCCCGGATGGTCGTCGAGACGTCCGCCACCGAGTCGTTCCGCAGCGCCCGCCGCTGGCACGGTCCGCTGCTCGGCGCGGACAGCGACTTCACCGGTACGACGCGGCTGCGCGGGCTGCCGTCCGGCGAGCAGATCCACTACCGCGTACTGCTCGCCGACCCGGACGACCCGCGCCGCACCGGCGAACCGGTGACCGGCACCTTCCGTACGACGTCGGCGCGTCGGCGCGACGGGGTGCGGTTCCTGTGGTCGGGGGACCTGGCGGGGCAGGGCTGGGGCATCAACCCGGACCTCGGCGGCTACCGGATCTACGACGCGATGGGGAAGCTCGACCCCGACTTCTTCATATGCAGCGGCGACAACATCTACGCCGACGGCCCGATCGCCGCGACCGCCGCCCTGCCGGACGGCAGCACCTGGCGGAACATCACGACCGAGGAGAAGGCGAAGGTCGCCGAGACGCTCGCCGAGTTCCGTGGCAACTTCCGCTACAACCTGCTCGATGAGAACCTGCGGCGGTTCAACGCCCAGGTTCCGTCGATCATCCAGTGGGACGACCATGAGGTCCGCAACAACTGGTACCCGGGGCAGACCATCCTCGACTCGGACACCCGCTACACCGAGAAGAGCGTCGACACCCTCGCCGTCCGGGCCCGGCGGGCCTTCTCCGAGTACTTCCCGATCTCGACGCTCCGGCCGGGCGCCAAGGACGGCCGCGTCTACCGGGTGATGCACCAGGGGCCGTTGCTCGACGTGTTCGTCCTCGACATGCGGACGTACCGCAACGCCAACTCCCCCGACGACCAGACCGTCGACCCGCAGGGCATCCTCGGCGCCGAGCAGCTGGAGTGGCTCAAGCGGGAGCTGTCGCGCTCGCGTGCCGTGTGGAAGGTGATCGCCGCCGACATGCCGCTGGGCCTGGTCGTGCCGGACGCCACCGAGGGCAAGGCCAACATCGAGGCCGTGGCACAGGGCGACCCGGGCGCGCCGCTCGGGCGTGAGCTGCAGATCGCCGAGCTGCTGCGGTACATCAAGCACCGGCGGATCACCGGCACGGTCTGGCTGACCGCCGACGTCCACCACACCTCGGCCCAGCACTACCAGCCCTCGCGGGCCGCCTTCACCGACTTCGAGCCGTTCTGGGAGTTCGTGTCGGGCCCGCTGAACGCCGGAGCGTTCCCCGCCAGCGCGCTCGACGGCACGTTCGGTCCGGAGCGGGTCTTCGTGAAGGCTCCGGAGACGGCGAACGTCTCGCCGGCCGGCGGCTACCAGTTCTTCGGCGAGGTCGACATCGACGGCCACAGCGGGGAACTGACGGTACGGCTGCGCGAGCAGGACGGGACCGTGCTGTTCACGAAGGTGCTTCAGCCGGGGCGGGTGGGGCAGTAGCGGTACGCCCGTCGATAATCGTGGAAAAGTTAACAAAAAGGGCGAAAAGCAACTTAACCCTTCGGTCACAGTCCGTTCGTGATCACGCAACACCGTTGGCGCATGGTGACTGCATGACTCGAAAAGTATGTGAAGGAACTGCTGTGACGGATGGGCGTCCGGTACGCCGGTGGCGGCGGGACGTCGTCGAACTCGCCGCCCTGCTGCGCACATGGTGGGCAAGCCGCCACGGTCACGCACCCCCGGACGACAACGATGCCGGTACGGATACCGCTACCGGTAGCGATACCGGCGTGGGCTCCGGCGCGAGTGTGCTGTGGCGGATGCGGACGACGGTGAAGGACCAGCCGGGGTCCCTCGCCGCGCTGTGCATCGCTCTCGCCGAGCGGCGCATCGACATCCTCAGCCTCCAGACGCATCCGCTGGCCGTGGGCACGGTCGACGAGTTCCTGCTGCGCGCCCCCGCTGATCTCACCGCCTCCGAGATCTCCGAGGCGGTGTCCCGGGCGGGCGGCGCCGGGACGTGGATCGAGCGGGCCGACGCCCACGATCTCGTCGACGCGCCGACCCGGGTCCTGGGCCTCGCCACCCGTACGGCCCTGGACGCGGCCGAACTGCCGCTGGCGCTGCGCCAGTTGCTCGGGCGGTGCACGATCCGGTCGCTGCCCGGCGGCGACTCGGCGGCACGGGAGGGCGTACCGGTCGAGGGCGCCCTCGAAGAGACGGACACGGTGATGCGGCTGCGCGCGCCGGAAGGTGGAGTGATCACCGTGGAGCGGCCGTATCTGCCGTTCACCCCGACCGAGTTCGCCCGGGCGCGGGCGCTGGTGGAGCTGGACGCGCGGCTCGGGCCCCGCGTCCCGCACGGCCAGGACGTGCTGACGCTGCCGCGGGGCAACGCCATCACCGTACGGCGCGCCGACGCGGGTGACCTGGACGCGGCGAAGGCGATGCACGAGCGCTGCTCGCCGCGCACGTTGTCGCTGCGCTACCACGGGCCGATGGGTGACGCCGACCGCTATCTCAACCACCTGCTCAGCCCGCGCTTCGGCCGCACGCTCGCCGTGCAGACGGCGTCGGGGCGGGTCGTCGGGCTGGGTCATCTTCTCTGGGACGGTGACGAGACCGAGATCGCGCTGATCGTCGAGGACGAGTGGCAGCGGCGGGGTATTGGCGGCGAGCTTCTTCGGCGCCTTGTGTCCATGGCTCGCGAGGCGAACTGCGAGCACGTGTATGCGGTGACGCAGTCGTCCAACACGGGGATGGTCGCTGCTATGCGGGGGCTCGGGTTGCCGTTGGATTATCAGATCGAGGAGGGGACGTTGGTGATCACGGCTCGGCTGGATGCCTCGCCGGTCGCTTCTCCGTCGCCGTACGACCACAGTTCGCGGGACTGAACACACCGTTCAAAGGTCGACACTCGTCTGCGGGTTCGTCGTGGCTTGTCGCGCAGTTCCCCGCGCCCCTAGGGGGCGCGGGCGGACCCTTCTTGGCAGGGTCCCGGGATGCGTACGAGGATGAGTGCATGTCAGACACCAAGAACTCCCTGCCTCGTGAGGTCGCCGACGCCTATGTCGACGATCTTGTCGCCCTCGATCCCGTTACCGGTACCTACCTCGGCGTGAAGGAGAGTTCGAGCAGGCTGCCGGACACCTCGCCCGCGGGCCAGGAGGCCCTCGCGGAGCTGGCGCGGACGACGCTGGCCCGGCTGGACGAGGCCGAGCTGCGGCCCGGCGCGGACAGTGACATCGAGCGGCGCTGCGGGCGGCTGCTGCGCGAGCGGCTCACCGCCGAACTCGCCGTGCACGAGGCCGGCGAGGGGCTGCGGGCCGTCGGCAACATGCACACTGCCGCGCACTCGGTGCGCGAGGTGTTCACGGTGACGCCGACGGAGACGGACGAGGACTGGGCTGCGGTCGTGGAGCGGCTGCGCGCGGTGCCGGCCGCGCTGCGGGGCTACCGGGAGAGCCTGACCCTGGGTCTGGAGCGCGAGCTGTACGCGGCTCCGCGCCCCACGGCCACGTTCGTCGGGCAGCTCGGTGAGTGGTCCGACCTGGACGGCAAGGGCATCGGCTGGTTCGCGGACTTCGCGTCGGCCGGCCCCAAGACGCTGCGCACCGAACTGGACGAGGCGGCGCGGGTCGCGGACGAGGCCGTCCTCGAACTGCGGGACTGGATGCGGGACGTGTACGCGCCGGCCGTCGAGGGCAAGCCGAACACGGTGGGCCGGGAGCGGTACGCGCGCTGGTCGCGCTACTGGAACGGCACGGATCTGGACCTGGACGAGGCGTACGCGTACGGCTGGGCCGAGTTCCACCGTCTCCTCGGTGAGATGAGGCTGGAGGCCGAGAAGATCCTGCCGGGCGCGGAGACACCGTGGGTGGCGCTGGCGCATCTCGACGAGCACGGCAAGCACATCGAGGGTGTCGACGAGGTCCGCGAGTGGCTCCAGGGCCTGATGGACCAGGCGATCGAGGCGCTGGACGGCACGCACTTCGAGCTGGCCGAGCGGGTGAAGAAGGTGGAGTCCCGCATCGCGCCTCCCGGCAGCGCGGCGGCGCCGTACTACATGTCCCCGTCGGAGGACTTCTCCCGTCCCGGCACCACCTGGCTGCCGACGATGGGCCAGACCCGCTTCCCCGTGTACGACCTGGTCTCGACCTGGTACCACGAGGGCGTCCCCGGCCACCACCTCCAGCTCGCGCAGTGGGTGCACGTCGCCGAGAACCTCTCCCGCTACCAGGCCACCATCGGCGGCGTCAGCGCCAACTGCGAGGGCTGGGCGCTGTACGCGGAGCGCCTGATGGACGAGCTGGGCTTCCTCACGGACGCCGAGCAGCGCATCGGCTATCTCGACGCGCAGATGATGCGGGCGGCCCGGGTCATCGTAGACATCGGCATGCACGTGGAGCTGGAGATCCCGGCGGACTCCCCCTTCCACCCCGGCGAGCGCTGGACCCCGGAACTGGCCGAGGAGTTCTTCGGCGCCCACAGCAGCCGCCCCGCGGACTTCGTGGAGAGCGAACTGACCCGCTATCTGACGATCCCCGGCCAGGCGATCGGCTACAAGCTGGGCGAGCGGGCCTGGCTGCTGGGCCGCGAGAACGCCCAGCGCCGCCACGGCGACACCTTCGACGCGAAGGCCTGGCACATGGCGGCGCTGTCGCAGGGATCGCTAGGGCTGGACGATCTGGTGGACGAGCTGTCGCTGCTGTGAGGCGGCTCACCGAGGGCGACTAAGGGGCGGGGTACGGGGGTTGTGGGGGCTGCACGTCTCACAACCCCCGGCCCCGGTCCTTGCATCAGCCGGTCAGTCCACCAGCCGCCGCAACTGCACGAGCCCCACCCAGGTCTCCGGTCCGGGCTCCACGTACGCCGCCCGCACCGCGTACCGCCCCGGCGCCAGCCCGACCCGCAGATGATCGGTCCGGTCCGTCTCCTTGCCCGGCCAGGCCGAGTCGAAGAGGACCACGTCGCCCGGTGTCTCCCACACCCTGTCCGCCTCCCACTCGGCGGCGGCCAGCGCGGCCGGGACACAGGCAAGGAGTTCGTCCTCGGAGTCGGCGGCACACCACCGTACGAAGGTGTCGTGCTCCGGCAGGAACGCGGTCGAGGCGGGTTCGTCACCGAGGACAAGAGCCGTGGTGTCACCGACAGGCACGAACCCGATGAGCCCGTCCACCTCACAGGCCCGGTCGTAGTCCGTCGACAACTCGTCACCGTCGGCCCCGGCCCAGAACGGCAACACCGCTTCAGGCACCGCTATGAGCGGCCCACCGCCCGACTCCACCCACTCAACTGCCATGCGCAGCAACCTACACGCAGTGCGCGCCCGTAAATTCGCTGTCCCCCACACCTCCCGGTAGGTCACCGTCAACTCCCATGAACGCCCGAACCCTCTTTCTCTCCCCACGCGTTACCGCGACCGGACACGCACTGGCCGACGCGGCACGTCGACGCGCCATGGGCGTCGAGGTCCTCCGCGAATGGCGAGTGCCGGAGGAGTGGCGGGCAGCCGAGGGCGCGACCCTCTACGCCGGGCCGCTGTTCGCGGACGCGGTGGCCGCCGAGCTGGGGCTCGGGCTGCTGGAGGCGGCGCCGGACTGGCTGGCCCGA
This sequence comes from Streptomyces sp. NPDC002680, assembly GCF_042889145.1. Lineage (NCBI taxonomy): Bacteria > Bacillati > Actinomycetota > Actinomycetes > Kitasatosporales > Streptomycetaceae > Streptomyces > Streptomyces sp. NPDC002680. The sequence goes on along the minus strand of NZ_JBIAQP010000012.1, from coordinate 126,212 downwards.
CTGCCGTACGAACTCACGCACAGGGAGATCGAGTTCAGCACCGTCGCCGAGGCGCGGCAGCTGCGGCGGCCCGCGTTCGTGAAGCCGCCCAACGACAAGAGCTTCCCCGCGCGCGTCTATCCGGACGGGAGCCGGCTGCCGGGTCCCGACGCGGTCGACGACGGCACGCCGGTGCTGGTGAGCGACATCGTGACGTTCGCCGTGGAGTATCGACTGTTCCTGCTCGACGGTGAAGTCCGTACCGGCAGCAGGTACTTGGCGAACGGCGAGCTGGATGTCGTCCCGCTCGACGAGGACCCTCGGCGCACGGACGTACTGGCCTTCGCCGAGCGGCTGGCGGCGCAGCACCTGCCCAGTGCCGTCGTCGTGGACGTCGGTCTGCTGGCGGAGTGCTCGCAGTGGGCCGTCGTCGAGGCCAACGCCGCCTGGGCAAGCGGGCATTACGCCTGCGATCCGGATGCCGTCCTCGACGTCGTCCTGCACGCGGCCCGCCCGGACGGGGAGTTGGGGTCGGCGGACCGTGCCTTCCTGCGGCCTCTCCCCGAAGTAGTACGAGACTGACGCTCGTACAGGACGGCGGCTTGTACGGGCTGCGGTCGGCGTTCGCTTCAGCAGCCGCAGTCCACCGCGTCCACCGGAGCCGTCAACGCATCCGCGTCACGGCGGTCCCGGCCCTCCCGTGTCTCGAACTCGAAGCCCTCGCGTACCCAGTACTCGAAGCCGCCGAGCATCTCCTTGACCTGGTAGCCGAGTTGGGCGAGGGCCAGGGCGGCTCGGGTCGCTCCGTTGCAGGCGGGGCCCCAGCAGTACGTGATCACCGGGGTTGACTTGTCCAGCAGTTGGGCGGCCTGTGCGGGGATCAGGGCCGTCGGGAGGTGGAGCGCGCCCGGGATGTGGCCCTGGTCCCAGGACTCGGTGGAGCGTGAGTCGATGACGACGAAACCGGGGTCGGCGTCGGCCGCCAGAGCGGTGGCCACGTCGGAGACGTCCGCGTGGAAGGCGAGGCTCGCGGCGAAATATGCGGCGGCCTCGGGCGGGGTGGCCGGGGGGATGCGCAGGACGGGGTTGGTGGTGATCGTGGTGGTGCTCATGGTCTGGCCCTCCCTTTGTGGGAAACTCCCGGCTGAGGTTCCTCAGTGGAAATCTACGGCCGGTGAACACGTCACCTGAAGGTGTGATCCACGGCCTTGCTCTTGATCCGCCGGGGATTTCCCTGCTACTCCTCGGTCATGAGCACGTTTTCCCCGGACGCCACCGACTGGCGCATCCTCGATGTCCTCCAGCGTGACGGCCGCGCCAGTTTCGCCGAGCTGGCGCGTGCCGTCGCGATGTCCCCGAGCGCGGTCACCGAGCGGGTGCGGCGGCTGGAGGAGGCCGGTGTCATCCAGGGGTACGCGGCGGTCGTCGACCCGGAGCGGCTCGGTCTGCCGATCGTGGCCTTCGTACGGCTCCGGTACCCGAACGGCAACTACAAGCCGTTCCACGACCTGGTCGCCGTGACGCCCGAGATCCTGGAGGCGCACCACGTGACGGGGGACGACTGCTTCGTCATCAAGGTCATCGCGCGTTCGATGCGGCATCTGGAGGAGGTGTCGGGCAAGATCGGCGCGCTGGGGTCAGTGACGACGAGCGTCGTCTACTCGTCGCCTGTCCCCCGTCGGCCCGTCGGGCAGTGAGAGCCAACATCCTCATCCGCCGCCCTGCTGTCTCACCACCGACCCCGATCTCCCCTTCTCCACCTCCAGTTGGGCGTGGATCCGGCGCCGCAGGTCCGGCACATGGCTGACGATGCCGACGCTTCGGTCCCGCTCGCGCAGTGAGTCGAGGACGTCGAGGACCTCGTCGAGCGTCTGTTCGTCGAGGCTGCCGAAGCCCTCGTCGATGAAGAGGGTGTCGAGACTTACCCCGCCGGCCTCGTCCGTGACGACGTCCGCGAGGCCGAGGGCGAGGGCGAGCGAGGCGAAGAACGTCTCGCCGCCGGACAGGGTCGCCGTGTCCCGCTCGCGGCCGGTCCAGGCGTCGACGACATGCAGCCCGAGGCCGCTGCGGCCCCGCCCTGCCCGGTCGTCGGAGTGGACGAGGGTGTAGCGGCCGGACGACATGCGCAGCAGCCGTGCCGTCGCGGCGGCGGCCACCTGTTCGAGGCGGGCGGCGAGGACGTACGACTCCAGGCGCATCTTGCGTTCGTTGTCCGCCGAGGTGCCCGCGGTGAGGGTGGCGAGGCGGGCCACCCGGTCGTGGGCGGCACGGAGGGGTGCGAGCCGTCGTACCGCCGTGGCCGAGCGGGCGGACAGGCGGTCGAGTTCGCGGCAGCGGCTCGCGGCGGCGTCGCGCGCGGAGGCGGCCTCCCGCAGGCGCCGGGCGGCGGCCGAGGCGGTCCGCTCCGCGCCCGCGAGGTCGGCGGGCGGCTGTTGGGCCGCGGCCACGGTGTCGGGTTCGGCTAGGGCGGCCCGTACGGCGGCCTCCTCGGACTGCCAGGCGTCCAGGCGCCGTTGGAGTTCGCGGTGGGCCGCGTCGTCCAGCAGGGCGTCCGCCGCCGCTCGTGGTGTGTCGAACCCGGCGCGGTAGGCGGCGTCGGCGAGACGTGCGTCGGCGTCCTTGAGGCGCTGGGCGGTGTCCTCGGCGGCGCGGGCCGCCTCGGCCGTGTCGGTGAGCAGCGCGACCTGGCGTTCCAGTTGCCCGGCCCGCACGGCAACGCTCGCGGCGCCGCCCCGGGCCTGCGTCAACTCCTCCTCCAGCGTGGCCCGTTCACTGTCCAGGGTGTCCCGGCGGGCGACCCGGGACGCCGTCCTGAGCGCCGCCTCCTGCCGGGCTGCGCTGCGACGCTCACGCTCCTGCTCGGCCCGGCGCAGCTCCTCGTGCGCGGAGTGCAGCCCGGAGGCACCCCGGCGGGCCTCCTCGTACCGCCGCTCCAACTCCTCGGCCTGCTCGGCGAGTTGTGCGGTGGGCGTGTCCCCAGCCTCGGCGGTGGCGGCTGCCAGTGCCTCGCGTACGAGGCCCAGTCGGCGTTCGTCCTCGGCGCGCCGCTCGTCGGCCCGCTGGTGGGCGGCAAGCGCGCGCTCCTCCGCCTCCCGGTCGACGTGCCCGGCGATCTTCCGTGCGGGCGCCGGGTGTTCGGTGGCACCGCAGACGGCACAGGGTTCGCCGTCGCTCAGCTGGGCGGCCAGTTCGGCGGCGATGCCGTTCAGGCGCTGTTCCTTGAGGTCGAGCCAATGGGCCTTCGCCTCGGTGGCGCGCTCGCGCGAGGCCAGTACGTGGGTCTGCGTCTCGTCCGTGTCCCGGGCGAGCGCGTCACGCTGCCGTGCCGCCCTGAGCCGGTTCTGGGCGGGTTCCCGCTGGACGGCGAGCTGTTCGGCCCTGGTGGCGGCCTCCTGCGCGGACTCGATACGGGTCTGGAGGCCCGCCCGGGTCGCCTCCCATCCGCCGAGCCAGTTCTCGGCGTCGTGCAGGACGTCCTCGTCGGCGCGCTCCTGGCGGTCCAGGCCGGTGCGCTCGGCGATGAGCTGGGCCAGCCGCTGTTCGGCACGGCGGGCGGATTCGAGCCCGCCCAGTTCCTCGGCGGCCCGGCGCGCGGCTGCGGCCAGTCCACCGGCTCCGGCGTCCGCGAAGGTGTCCGGCAGCTGGGCACGCGCGCGTGCCTCACCGTCGGCCGCGCGCCGGTGCTCGGCCTCGGCCGCCTCGCGAAGCTCCAGCGCGGGCGCCACCGCCTCGGCCTTGCGGGCCCGCTCCATCCGCTCCCGGTCCGCCCGGTGCGTGTCCGCCCGCTCCTCCAGCCGCCCGGCCCGCTCCCGCGCCTCGGCGAACCGCCGCTGCAACCGGGCCACTTCGCGTACGTCGGCCAGCGCGCCGTCGGCCGCGACCTGCGCGGACTCGGCGGCGGTACGGGCACAGTGGGCGATGGTCAGCCACTCCCGCGCGGTGGAGCGGGCGACGGCGGCGGCGCCCATGATGGCCTCGGCCAGCCCCGGTTCACCCGGCGCGAGGCCGGGCAGCTCCATGGCGTCACCGGCTGCCTGCTGCATCCGGTGGGCGTCGGCCAGCAACTCCGCGTCCCCGTCGCGCACTTCGGCCTCGGCAGCGCGCCGGCGATCCGCGAGGCGCTTCTCGACCTCGGCGAAGCGATGCGTGTCGAAGAGGCGGCCGAGCAGCTTGCCGCGGGCCTCGGCGTCGGCGCGCAGGAAGCGGGCGAAGTCGCCCTGGGGCAGCAGCACGACCTGGCAGAACTGCTCGCGGCTCATCCCGAGCAGCTGGGTGATCTCCTCGCCGATCTCCTGGTGGGAGCGGCTGAGGTCCTTCCAGGCACCGGCCGAGGCGTCGTACTCGCGCAGCCAGCTCTGCGCCTTGTCGACCGTCGTCCCCGGACGCCCTTGCTTCTTGGGGCGCTCCCAGGGCGGCTGCCGGGTGAGTTCCAACCGCCTTCCGGCGACGGTGAGTTCGAGGGTGACCTCGGTGCGGGTGCCGGCCGCTGCATGGTCGCTGCGCAGCGAGCCGCCCTGGCGGGCGCCGGGCACCGAGCCGTACAGCGCGTAGCAGACGGCGTCCAGGATCGACGTCTTGCCCGCGCCCGTCGGACCGTGCAGCAGGAAGAGCCCGGCGGCGGACAACTCCCCGAAGTCGACCTGCTGAGCGCCCCCGAAGGGCCCGAAGGCCGTGATGTCCAGCCGGTGCAGCCTCACCGGGCGCCCTCCGTGTGCAAGTCGCTGTACGAATCGGTGCGGCGCGGGTCGGCCGGGGCACGGCTGCCGGGGCCTCGGCCCATGCCCTGGCGGGCGCGTTGGCCCGCGCCTAGGTCGATGCCCTGCCACCCGTCGTGGCCCGCGCCTTGGCTGGCGCCCTGCCCCGCGTCACGGCCCATGCCTTGGCCCGCGTGGTGGGCGCCCTGCCGCCCGTCGTAGTCCGCCCCGCCCCTGCGGCCCGAAAGGCCAGGGGCGCAGCCCCTGCCTTTCAGGGGCGCGGGGAACTGCGCGAGAAGCCCCACCGGCCCGCACCCCACGTGATACGCCCCACCACGGTCAGCACCTTGGCCGATGCCCTGACCCGCGTCGGGGCCCATGCCGTTCCGCCCAATCCATGTCCACACAGCCCGCGCCGGCTTCACCGCGCGACCTCCCGTACCGTCTCGTCCACCCGCACCGCGTCGAACGCGTCCCGCAGCACGCCCCGTTCGTGCTCGTCCGCTTCCGCGCCCCGCACATGCAGGACGAAGTCCTCCGCGATCTCCTGGTCGTCGCGGCCCGCCAGGCGCCGCGCATAGGTCACGTCCGGGTCGTCCGGTGAGCGGTCCGGGTCGAAGGCGAGGCTCAGGGTGTGCGGGAACCGTTCCGAGAGGCGGGCCATGGGGTCGGCCGGGCGCACCGGGTCCGTCAGCGTCGCCTCGATCCACGCGTCCTCGTGGCGGGCGAGGTCCGGATCGGCGAGGAGTTCCTCCAGCGCTCCCCGGATCCGGGCGAGCGCGCGCGGCACCGGGCAGTCGACGCGCTCCGCGGTGAGCGAGCCGTCGCCCGCCAGGTCGACCAGCCACATGCTCTTGCGATGGTCGGCCTCGGAGAAGGAGTACGGCAGCGGGGAGCCCGAGTACCGCACGCGCTCGGCGATGGTCTGGCAGCCGTGCAGATGGCCGAGGGCCACATAGTCGACGCCGTCGAAGACGCCGGAGGGCACGGCGGCGACCCCGCCGACAGCGATGTCCCGCTCGCTGTCGCTGGCCTCGCCGCCGGTGACGAAGGCATGGGCGAGGACGACGGAACGGGTGCCCTCCGCGCGCGTGGCGAGGTCGGCGCGGACCCGGTCCATGGCGGCGGCGAGGACGCTCTCGTGGCCGGCCTTCTCCAGCCCGAACTCGTCCTTGACCAGCGCCGGTTCGAGATAGGGGAGGCCGTAGAAGGCCACGTCCCCGGAGGCGTCCTGGAGGACGACCGGTGTCCCGGCGGCCGACGGGTCGGTGCGCAGATGGATGCCGGCGCGGCCGATGAGCCCGGCGCCGACACCGAGGCGGCGGGCCGAGTCGTGGTTGCCGGAGATCATCACCGTCGGCACCCCGAGGTCGGCGAGCCGGTGCAGGGCGTCGTCGAACAGCTCGACCGCGGCCAGCGGCGGTACCGCCCGGTCGTACACATCACCCGACACGACCACCGCGTCGACCTCGCGCTCGCGCGCGACGGTGACGAGATGGCCGATGAACTCGGCCTGCGCCCCGAGCATGTTCACCCGGTGGAAGGCGCGGCCGAGATGCCAGTCGGACGTGTGCAGCAGTCTCATGATCCCCGAAACTAACAGCCGGGTCTGACATCACGGGCGGTAACTCCCGTATCGACCCCATCGGCCCGATGTGCGGCCCCCGAGGACATCGTGTCGCTCACGCGTCCCCGTACGCCTCTCCACCGAGTGCGAACCCCGCCGTTCCCGCCGTCGCATCCGCCAGCCACCCCTTGAACGCCTCCACCTCGGCGTCCGGCAGCCCGATCTCGATCGTGACGGCCTCCCCGTACCGCACGTCGCGCACCTCGCGCCCGGTGGACCGCAGGTCGTTCTGGACCTTGCCCGCGCGCTGGTGGTCGACGGTCACCGTGGCCAGCCGGAACCGGCGGCGGGTGCGGGTGCCGACGACGTCGAGCGCTTCGCCGACCGCTCCCCCGTACGCCCTGATCAGCCCGCCCGCGCCCAGCTTGACCCCGCCGTAGTAGCGGGTGACGACGGCGACGACGTACCGCATGTCGCGGCGCAGCAGCATCTGGAGCATGGGGACGCCGGCCGTGCCGCCCGGTTCACCGTCGTCGCTCGCCCGCTGGACGGAGGCGTCGGCGCCGATGACGTACGCGAAGCAGTTGTGGGTGGCGTCGGCGTGCTCCCTGCGGACGGCGGCGACGAACTCCTGGGCCTCCTGTTCGGTGGCCGCGGGGGCGAGGGCGCACAGGAAGCGGGAGCGGTTGACCTCGGTCTCGTGCACGACCGCGTGGGCCACTGTGCGGTACTCGTCCGGCATCCGGCCACCCTATGCGCACCAGGTGGGGTGGCCGGGGGTCAGTGGTGCTGCTTGCCGCGCGGCACGATCATGTCCGTGAGCAGGGCCGTGCCGGGCGCGAGGTCGTGCCAGCTGTCGCCGTGCCAGACCAGGACGGCGATCGCGGAGGTCGGGAACTTCTTCCGTACGTCGTCCAGAGCCTCGTCGAGCGCGTCCCCGGCCAGTTCCAGCACCAGTTCCTCCAGGCCGGGGTTGTGCCCGACCAGCAGCAACGTCTCGACGGTGGACGGGACTTCACGGACGACGGCCAGCAACTCCGGTACGTCGGCCCCGTACACCCTCGGATCGTGCCGCACCGGCGGCGGGGTGCCCCACTCGGCCGCCGCCAACTCCCAGGTGCGGCGGGCGCGTTCGGCTGTGGAGCACAGGGCGAGGTCGGGCAGGCAGTCGGCCTCGGCGAGCGCGCGTCCGGCGGCGGGGGCGTCGCGCAGACCGCGCGGGCCGAGGGGCCGGTCGTGGTCGTCGACGCCGGGCGGCCAGGCCGACTTGGCGTGCCGCAGGACGACCAGCCGGCGCAGCGGGCCCATGCCCCGGTGGGCGGTCACGACAGGGTCCCGATGTCGCGGGTGAGTTCGAGGCCGAGAACGCGGTCGGCGTAGGCGTACGTCTCGAAACGGGCCCCGTCCCGCAGCCCGTCGAGGGTCTCGACACGGCGCAGGACGTCCAGCACGGCGGGCACGTCCAGGTCGTCCTCCCAGGCGGCGCGCAGATCGCGGCGTACGGCTTCGGGCACCGGCCGGGACGGCTGCCCGGCCCAGACGGCGACCGACCGGCGCCAGTGCGCGAGCGTGCCGCCCGCTTCGGCCAGGGCCTCCGGGGTCAGCCGTACGGGCTCGGAACGGGGGTGGGTGAGCAGGGCCAGGCGGAGGGTGTTGGGGTCGATGTCTCCGAGGCCGCTCGCGGAGCCGGCGAAGTCGACCGGGGCGACGTCGAGGCGGATGCCGTCCGTCGCCCGGTCGTCCCGGCTCGTCACATGGAGCAGTTGGGACTCCGCCAGTTCCGGTCCGACGTCCTGCCGGTCCTCGAAGGGGCGGATGCCGAGTGCCGCGGCGCCCGCCCGGAGTTCGGCCACCTGTTCCTCACCGGCCAGCACGGGCCAGGCGGGGGTGCCGCCGACCTCCAGGGCGCGGATGAGGACGTCGGCGACCAGGAGTACGCGGAGGGCGGTGGCGTCGAAGCGGTGGGCGTGTGCCTCGACTCGGGTCAGGGCCCTGCGGGCCGGGGCGGCGGTGAGAGTCTCGCCGGTTCGGGCGTCGAGGATGCGGAGCACGGTGCCGAGCGTAACGCTCCGCTGGTTCGGCGGTTCGTTTGGGCGCGGGTTGGCTGGGTTGTCGCGTCGTTCCTCGCGGGCCCTTTTTCGGTGGTTCGTTCGGCTGCCCGCCGGTGGGGGCTTGTCGCGCAGTTCCCCGCGCCCCTGGGAGGCGCCCCTTCGGGGCTGCCTCCCAGGGGTGTCTTTTGTCCCGGTGAGTGGGACCAGGGACCGTTGCTCGGGGGCTTTACGCGCAGCTTATTGATTGTACCGACCGTTAGGTCTACTTTACCGGCACCAACCTCCCCACACCTCCAGAGTCAGAGCCGTGCTCTGGATCTCCGCTCACCCTTGGAAGGCCGCCCATGTCCCAGACACAGACCGCTGCCCCAGAGGAACACGAGAGACCACTCTCGACCAGGCGCAATGCCCTCGTCGTCGTCGCGCTCGTGTGGACCGTCCAGCTGGTCGCGCTGATGGCCGCACTGTCCGGAATCGCGCAGGCCGATGTCGCGATCCACTTCCGGACCACCGAAATCGCCTGGTTCACCCTGATGACCCTGCTCACCGGGACGTTCTTCCTGCCCTTCGCGGTCAAGGCCGCAGCGCTCTTCGGCAAGAAGAAGGTTCTGCTCGTCGCCACCGGGCTGGGCTTCGTCGGCGACCTGATCGCCGCCGTCGCCACCGACTACCGCACCCTGCTGATCGGGCGTGGCATCGCGGGCGTCTACGCGGCCACCGCCCCGCTCGCGTACGCGATCACCCGTGACGTGTTCCCCCGCCGCTGGGTCGGACTCGCCAGCGGGATCCTGGCCGGCGGTGTCGGCCTCGTCGCCTTCGGCGGGCCGTTCCTGTCCGGCTGGCTCCTGGACGACTACGGCTTCCGCGGCGTGCTGTGGTTCATGGCCATCAGCACCGCCGTGAGCTTCGTCCTGGTCGCGTCCTTCGTGCCCGAGAGCCCGGTCCGTGCAGCGGGCGGGCGGATGGACTGGCTCGGCGGGATCCTCCTCGGCGGCGGGATCACGGCGCTCGTCTACGCCGTCGGCCAGGGCTCGCACTGGGGCTGGGACAGCGGCAAGTTCGCCGCCTGGGTCGTCGGGGCGCTGATCACCCTGCTCGTCTTCGTCCTCGTCGAGCGCCGTGTCGCCGAACCGCTGTTCCCGCCGGCCATGACCAAGCGGCGCTCGGTGTGGAGCGTCCTGCTGGCCACGTCCATCGCGGCCGGCTCGCTCAGCGCCGTCGGCGTCGTGATCCAGTTGCTGATCCTGATGCCGAACATCCCCAACGTCTCCGAGGGCCTGGGCTGGTCCGGCACCCACAACGCCATCGTCACCAGTCCCATCAGCGCCATGATCATCGTGGCGGCCGTCGGCACCGGTTTCGTCGCCCGTCGGATGGACGCGCGGATCATCCTGGCCGTCGGCTCCGCGCTCAGCGTCATCGGCTACGGCATCGGCACCCAGGCGCACCACAGCGCTCCCCAGATCGTGGGGATGGGTGTCATCGCGGGCTTCGGCACGGGTGTGGTGATGGCCATCGTGCCCATCATGATCATCGAGGTGGTCACGCCCGAGGAACAGGCGCTGGCCAACGGCGCCCAGACCCTCGGTCAGGGCGTCGCACAGATCATCGTGTCCCAGCTGGCCTTCGTCGTGATGGCCCAGCACGGGGCGGTCATGCACGGCACCCAGTTCTACCTCGACACCGGCTTCACCAACGGTCTCTGGCTGGTCGTCGGCTGCTGTGCCGTGGGCACGCTGCTCGTCTCCCTGATCCCCAAGAGCAAGCGCCTCGACGAGGTCCAGGTCGGCCAGGCCGTCGCCTGACCCCTCGGCCCTGACAGCCACATCGGCTTCGGCCCGCACCACACGGCACCGGCCCGCCCGCTTCCCCGAAGCGGCGGGCCGGTCCGGCGTTGGTCAAGGGGGCAGGGGGCGTGGGGGGCAGTGGCAAGGACGAGGCGCGGCCAAGCACCACGCTCCGGCCGCCACCGCCCACCGACCGGCAAGGTGCGTGCGCGAATGCGCATCGCCGGTCCCCGGCGACCCGTACGGCGGCCACAAGCCCGGCGACGTCACAGAGGCCGCACCTTCCGTCCTGTGGCGGACGAGCCGCCCCCGCCCCTCCCCCTCGGCGGCCCGCACCGTGACGCCCCCGTACCGGCAACCTCCGGGAACGACGTGCCCCGCCGCACAGCACTGGGCCCGACCCCCCGACGAGCTGCGACGACGCGTCGCTCATCGGTGGATCGGGCCCTCGGTCAGTGTCTGACCACCCGCGCGCCTACGAGGCCCCGGGCACCGAGAGGTCGCGGAACTGGTGCTTGAGGAAGGAGCCGGACCAGCCCATCAGGTCGGTCGGGACGTAGTAGTCCTTCTCGTCGTTGATGGTGTCCCAGTTCTTCGCGACGTCCTCGACGGTCGCCTGGCCGTCCTCCTGGACGTACCCCTCGGTCGACGCGATGAAGAGGCGCGCGAAGCGGCCCGCGCCGGCCGTGTAGATCTCCCCGTTGACCGGGCAGCTCTCGTGGGCGAGGTACGCCACCATCGGCGCCACCGCGCCCGAGGGCATGAACGGCTGACCGGGCACGGGCTGCGCGTCGTCCGGCTGCTCGCCGCCGCCCATCCGGGTCATCGCCGCCGGGGCGATCAGGTTGACCTTGATGTTGTGCGGCTCGCCGGCCAGCTTCGCGCTGCGGGCCAGACCGATCGTGCCCGCCTTCGCCGCCGCGTACGACAGGTTGTTGTCGAGCCCGAACATGCCGCTGGAGGTGGTCAGTACGACCCTGCCGTACCCCTGCTCCACGAAGTGCGGCCAGGCGGCCCGCAGCGTGTTGAAGGAGCCGACGAGGTGTACGTCGAGATGGCGCTCCAGGTTCTCCGCCTCGATGTCCGGGAGCCCGGCGTAGCGGACGATCCCGGCGTTGTTGACGAGGACGTCGATCCGGCCGAAGGCGGCGATCGCGCTGTCGATGATCGCCTGGCCGCCGGCCGGTGTGGACACGTCGTTGGTGTCGGCCACCGCCTCGCCGCCCGCGGCCTTGATCTCCTCGACGACCGTCTGCGCGGGACCGATGTCCGCGCCGTCGCCCTCGATCGACCCGCCGAGGTCGTTGACGACGACCTTGGCGCCCCGCTCCGCCAGCAGCCGGGCGTAGGCCCGGCCGAGACCGCGGCCCGCGCCCGTGACGACGGCGACGCGTCCTTCGAAGCTGAATTCGCTCATAGGTGACTCCTGTTGTGCTGCGGGTGTGGGACGGTCGCCGTCTGCCGGGTACTGCCAGGACTACCGGGAATTACCGAGTCTCCCGGGTACTACCAGGTGACCGGCAGCTCGCTGATGCCGAAGGCGAGCGCGTCGGCCGGACGGAAGTCCAGCTCGTCACGGTCGACGGCGAGGCGCAGGGTCGGGACACGGCGGTAGAGCGTGCCGTAGACGACCTGCAGTTCGATACGGGCCAGCTGCTGGCCGAGGCACTGGTGGATGCCCCAGCCGAAGGCGACATGGTGGTTCGCCTTGCGGGTGAGGTCGAGCTTCTCGGGCTCGGGGAAGGCCTCCGGGTCCCAGTTCCCGGCGGGCAGCGCGGCGATGATGCCGTCGCCCGCCTTGATCTGCACGCCCTCGAACTCGAAGTCCTCGGCCGCGATCCGACGCTGGCCGAGCTGCGGAACGGTCAGATAGCGAAGGATCTCCTCGACCGCGTTCGCGGCGTCCTTCGTTTCCTCGATCCCGCGCAGGTTCGCCAGCTGCTCGGGGTTGTCCAGCAGCAGGGCGGTACCCAGGGTGATCATGCTGGAGCTGGTCTCGTGACCGGCGATCAGCAGGATCATGGAGAGCATGATGGCCTCGCGAAGATTGAGGTCACCGTCCTTGATCCGCGCGGCGAAGTCCGAGAGGACGTCCTCGGACGGCTCCTCCATCTTCTGCTGGAGCAGCTTGGCCAGGTAGCCGCCCAGCGCCGCGTTGGCCGTCTCCTGCTGCTCGACCGTCTTGTCGCTCCTGGTGGCCCACTGGGCGTGTTCCTGGAAGAAGTCGTGGTCCGAGTACGGCACTCCGAGCAGCGCGCAGATCATCAGCGAGGGCAGCGGCAGCGACAGCGCGGTCACCAGGTCGGCCGGCTTCGGGCCGGCCAGCATCTGGTCGATGAGTTCGTCGGTGAACTGCTGGATCTTCGGCCGCAGCGCCTCCATCCGGGGGCGTGTGAACGGCCGGGTCATCATGCGGCGGATCCGCGTGTGGTCGGCGCCGTCCGCGTTGAAGATCGTGAGCGGGTGGTGGGGCGCCGACTCCGCCATGACGTGGTTGGGATACGGGAACCCGGGCTTCTTGTCGTCCGAGCTGACCCGGGGGTCGGACAGGATCGCCCGCTGCGCGGCGTGGCCTGTGACCAGCCACGGGGTGCTGCCGTCCCAGATGCGGACCCGGGACACCGGAGCCCGCTCGTTCAGGGCGCGCAGTCCGGGAGGCGGGGCGAAGGGGCACTTGGCGTCCCGGTCGTCCTGGTAGAAGTACGCCTGCTCGTCGGGGGCGAGCCGGGTCTCTGTGTCAGCCATGGATTCTCCTCAAGTGATGGTGGGGGGAACGCACGCGGAACCGGACGCTCTCGGCCTCGGTCCCGGCCTCGGTCTGTTTTCTCGGTCTATTCCTCGATGCGGATGGCCAGCGCGGGGCAGACCGCGGCGGCGTTGCGTACGTCCTCGGCCAGCTCGGCGGGCGGGTTCTCGTCCAGAAGGACGACGATGCCGTCCTCGTCACGCTGGTCGAACACGTCCATCGCAGCGTTCACGCACTGCCCGGCGGCAACGCACTTCTCCTCGTCGACGACAACCTTCATGGCAACTCTCCTGAACCTTCAGTAGGTGATTCGGTGGATGGTCGTTCAGTGACTGGGCGCCGGGGCCGCTTCGAGCCCGTCGACGACCTCCTGGCGGGCCAGCCGGGTCTGCTTGGGCATGTTCCAGCCGAGCACCCCGCTCACCCGGCCCCCGACCCGATACCGGGCGACAAACCGCCGCGCCGCCAACTCGCCCTCGACGACATCCACTTCGGCATCGGCCGGCAAAAAGCCGTGGACCTGGAGCTTCGCGTCGAACTGATCCGTCCAGAAATACGGCACCGGCGCATACGGCCGGTCCTCGCCGAGGATCGCCCCCGCGACCGCCATCCCCTGCTCCGTGGCATTCGTCCGGTTCTCCAGCCGCAACAGCCGGCCCAGACCCTCGTGATGCCACCGGGACACATCCCCGACCGCGTACACACCCTCGGCCGCACGGCAGTACGCATCACACACCACACCGTTGTCGAGCGTCAGCCCGCTGTCCGCCAGCCACCCGGTCGCCGGGATCCCCCCGATCGCCACGACCACCACATCCGCCGGCAACACCTCACCCGAGGCCAGCCGCACCCCCGACACCCGGCCACCCTCACCGGCCAGCCCGACCACACCCTCACCCAACCGCAACGTGACCCCGCGCTCGGCATGCAGCCCCGCCAGCACCCCCGACACCACCGGACCCACCTGCAACGCCATCGGCCCCGCCAACGGACCCGCCAACGTCACCTCAAGACCCAGCACCCGCGCCGTCGCCGCGATCTCCGACCCCAGCACACCCTCACCCACGACCACCAACCGCCGGCCCGGCACCAGATCACCCCGCAACACCAACGCGTCATCGAGGGACCGCAGCACATGCACACCGGCCAGATCGTCCTGACCCGCAAGCTTCCGCGCCCGCACACCCGTCGCGATCACGACCGCGTCCGCGCCCACCTGCCGCCCGGACTCCGTACGGACCGTCCGCGCCACCGGATCGAGACCGACCGCCGGGTCCCCGTACAGGAACTCGGCATCCAGCGACGCCAGCTGCTCCTGACTGCGCAGCTCGGCCCGCTCCGGCTCCCAGGCACCCGACAACACCTGCTTGGACAACGGCGGACGATCGTACGGAACATGCGGCTCATCACCCAGCACCGTGACCCCACCCGCAAAACCCTTACGCCGCAACGCCTCCACCGTGGACAACCCGGACGCCGAGGCGCCCACCACCAGGACGCGGGCCGTCATGCGGTCACCCCGAAGGTGCCGTTGCTGACGTCGTCGTCGATGCTCATGCGTGCTCCATTTGCAGCCGGGGCCCGATGCCTCGCTGAAAATTATACCTGCCGGTCGGTACACAAAACACTGGAACAGGAGATCCGGTGGTGGGACCTGGGCGGCAACCGCTCAGGCCAGGTAGCGGCCGCCGTTCGCACTGAGCGTCTGGCCGGTCACATAGCTCGCCTCTTCGGAGGCCAGATAGGCCACCGCGTAGGCGATGTCCTCCGGGGTGCCGGCGCGCTTCATCGGCATCATGGCGGCGACCGCGTCGACGTCGACCGGGCCCTGTCGGACCAGCGGGGTGTCGATGAACCCGGGCGGTACGTGGTTGACCGTGATCCCCTTCTCGATGTACTCGACGGCCAGCGCCCTGGTGAGGCCGATGACACCGCCCTTGGAGGCCGCGTAGTGCGCCATGGAGGGCGCGCCGGTCTGTGCGGACGAGGAGGAGATGTTGATGATCCGGCCCCAGCCCGCCTCGACCATGTCCGGCACGAGTTCCTTGGTGACCAGGAACGGGCCCTTCAGGTTGATCCCGATCATGCGGTCCCAGGCCGCCTCGCTGATGCTCGTGAAGGGCTCGTACGCGGTCGTCCCGGCGTTGTTGACCAGGATCGCGACCGGACCGAGTTCCGCACGGGTGCGGGCGGCCGAGGCCGCGACCACCTCGGCGTCGGCCGCGTCGCCGCCGACCGCGATCGCCGTACCGCCCTCCTTGACGATCAGGGCGACCGTTTCCTCGGCGCCCTCGGCGTTCAGATCCCAGACGGCGACCGCGGCCCCCTTGGCCGCGAGCACGGTCGCGATACCGCGGCCGATCCCCCGGGCGCCGCCGGTGACGACCGCGACCTTTCCCTGCAGTGACATGGGTACTCCTCGTGTGATGTGGGGTGGGGTGAGGTGGGTGCCGACGGCTCGCGTCCGGTCGGCGGCGATACAGGGGCTGTCAGCCCTCCAGGGCCTCGCGGGCCGCCGTACGGGCGGCCACGGCCCGGGGGAAGCCGGTGTAGCCGCTGGAGTGGTAGATGACCTCGGCGATCTCGTCCTCGGTCAGACCGTTCGTCAGCGCGATACGGACATGGGTCTTCAGCTCGGTCTCGGCACCGAGGGCGATGAGGATGCCCAGCGTCACCAGACTGCGGTCACGCGGAGCCAGTCCCTCTCGGCCCCACAGTCCGCCCCAGACACTCACAAGGCCGATGTCGACGAGATCCTCGCCGAGGCGGCCGTCCTTCAGATCGATGTCGCCCTCGGGGAACACACCCGGAAGTGCGGCACGCATGGCCTTCCAGCCCGCGGCCCGCAGATCGGCGGTCTCTTCGACACCCTTGTCGCTCATGCCTGTACTCCCGTTGTGCGGCTTCACGTCCTTGAGCGAAAGTTAGATCAGACGGTCGGTACAATCAATGACCCAGGCGAGATTCACATCCATTGCCCGGACCCGCCGCCTCATCTACTCTCACTTCTCACTGAGTATTCGACCGACCGGTCGACAAAACGAATCAGGCTCACGCGGGAGAGCACATGAGCGACACGACGAAGCCGGGCCCTGACCAGGTCGGAGCGGGCGGCGCGGACAGCACTGTCGACGTACTGGTCATCGGCGCCGGTGTCACCGGCATCTACCAGCTGTACCTGGCCCGGGAGGCCGGGTTCTCGGTGAAGCTGCTGGAGGCGGGCACCGGTGTCGGCGGCACCTGGTACTGGAACCGCTATCCCGAGGCCCGCTTCGACTCCGAGAGCTACACCTACGGCTACCTCTTCTCCAAGGAACTGTGGGAGGAGTGGGAGTGGTCGGAGAAGTTCGCGGGCCAGCCCGAGATCGAGCGGTACTTCAACCATGTCGTCGACCGGTTCGACCTGCGCCGCGACATCGCCTTCGGCGTCAAGGTGACCGCGGCCGTCTTCGACGAGGCCTCCGGGACCTGGACCGTGCGGGGCAGTGACGGCACGGAGGTCCGGGCCCGCTTCGTCGTCGCGGCGACCGGCAACCTCTCGGTGCCGTTCATCCCGGCCATCCCGGGACGCGAGGACTTCCGCGGCGCGCAGCACCACACCAGCCGCTGGCCGAAGACCCCCATCGACTTCACCGGCAAGCGGGTGGCCCAGATCGGCACCGGCTCCAGCGGTGTGCAGATCATCTCGGCGATCGCGGACGACGTGGCGCAGCTCACGGTCTTCCAGAAGGACGCCGACTGGCTCACACCGCTCAACAACGGGCCGATCACGCCCGAGGAGCAGTCCGAGCTGAAGGCGAACTTCGAGTCGATCCGCGAGACGCTGAACACCTCGCCGAGCGGCTTCCTGCACCAGATCGTCATGCGGTCGGGACTTGAGGACAGCCCGGAGGACCGTCAGGCGTTCTACGAAGAGCGGTGGAACGGCCCCGGCTTCACCAAGCTGACCGAGCACTACTACGACATGCTCTCGAACGAGACCGTGAACGCGGAGTGGTGCGCCTTCATGGCCGAGAAGATCCGCGGCATCGTCAAGGACCCGGCGACGGCGGAGAAGCTGATCCCCAAGGCCCATGGCTACGGCGGCCGGCGCCCGCCCTTCGGGACCGGCTACTACGAGACGTACAACAAGCCCAACGTCACGCTCGTAGACATCAACGAGACGCCGATCACCCGCATCACCGAGGACGGCATCGAGACCGGCGCGGGTGTCGAGGAGTTCGACATCATCATCTGGGCGACCGGCTACGACTTCGGCACCGGCGCCCTCAACCGGCTCGGTGTACAGGGCCGTCAGGGCCTCCCGCTGAAGGAGTACTGGTCGGACGGCCCGCTCACCTACCTCGGGGTCGCGACGGCCGGGTTCCCCAACTTCTTCTTCCCCGGCGGGCCGCACGGCGCCACGGGCAACAACCCGCGGTACGCCGGTGACCAGGTGGAGTTCGTCACCGACGCGATCGTCCACGCTCGCGAGCACGGTCACGACGTCATCGAGGTGACCGAGGCCGCCGAGGAGGAGTGGACGGACAGCGTGAACTCCAGCACCATGTCCTCCTTCCTGGAGAGCAGCTACTTCTCCGGGGGCAACATCCCCGGCAAGCCGATCAAGCAGCTGCTGAACCCGACCGGCCGCTGGAACCTCCAGGAGCTGATCCGCGAGGCGGTCCAGAACGACTACCCGGCGTTCGCCTTCTCCAAGGCGACGGAGCCGGAGTCCCAGGCCTGACCAGGCGGAAAGCCGAAGCTCGTGCCACCCGGCGGTTCGGGTGGCACGAGCTTCGGCTTTCCGTGACGTAGCGCGTTAGGGCAGGAAGGTCGTGACCCTCCGCTGGAACTTCCACGCGCCGTCGTGGTGGCGGAGCGTGTCGTCGTAGCGGCCGACCATCTGCACGGCCCAGCCCGCGTCGCCGCGCTGGAAGAACGCGAGGTTGCTGACCGCCGTCGCCTCCTCCTCGGTGTACGAGGTGACGACCGTGTTGGCCACGAGGTGCAGTTGCGGCTGGGTCGGGGCGAAGGCCGCGAAGCCTTCGCGGATCGCGTCCCGGCCCTCGAAGGTGGCTATGCCTGCGATCTCGGCTACGCCGTCGGGGGTGAAGAGGGTGGCTACGTCGTCGTTGCGGCCCGTGTCCAGGGCCTGGGCGTAGGCGGCGATGGCTGCCTGTACGCCTGCGGCGACCGAAGCCTCGGTGTCGGGGGAAGTGGTGGTCATCTCTCTCCAAGGTCAAGCTGGAAGGGGTGATGCGTTTGGGGTGGGCAGGAACTGGGGCACCTGCGGGTCCGTCGTGGCTGGTCGCGCAGTTCCCCGCGCCCCCTTGGGGCGCGACACCGTGCCCCGAACTCGCCTAGACCTGGTACGTCGTCTTCCTGCGCCTGAGCAGCCAGGTGCCGCCTGTTCGGATCAGGTCGTCCTCGTAGTGGCCGACGACCTGGACCGCCCACCCCGCCTCGCCGCGCTGGAGGAAGACCACGTCGCTCGTGGCCGTCGCCTCGTCGGCCGTGGAGGAGGTGACCACCGTGTTGGTGACCAGGTGCAGCTGCGGCAGCTCCGGCTCCCACCCCTTGAAGGCCGCGCGGAGCGCGTCGTGTCCCTGGAGGGGGTCCGTGCCCGGCAGCTCAAGGATGCCGTCGGGTGTGTACAGCGCGACGATCTCGTCGGTGCGGCCGGCGTCCTGGGCCTGCGTGTGCGTCCCGATCACGGCACGTACTCCGGCAGCCACCCACGCCTGTGTGGATTCGCTCATCATCTCCCCAACAGTCGATGTTTCGACCACTGAGTCTATTGCTGAACGCAAGCCAATATAAAGGCCTGTACCGAACCAGTTCTAGTTGTTGACCGACCGGTATAATCCAAATAGCATGCCGCCGACCGTCAACGGGGACCGTCGCCAGAGGAGGCGTTAGTCATGACGAAGCGTTGGAAGCAGCGTCCGCCGGGCTCGACCTGGGGCGACTGGGGCGAGGACGACGAGCTGGGCCGGATCAACCTGGTCACGAAGGAGAAGGTCCTCCAGGGCGTGCGCGAGGTCGAGCACGGCATCGCCTTCAGCCTCAGCCTGCCGCTGGACTACCCGGGCGGCTCGGCCATGAACCAGCGCCGCTACCCGCCGATCCTGCGCCCCACCGAGGACCTCCAGCACAACCAGGACGTCTTCTACAACATCAAGGCCAGCGAGCACTTCTCCCCCGACCTCATCGACGTCTGGTCCGACGACGTCGTCACCCTCTGGCTCCAGTACTCCACCCAGTGGGACGCCCTCGCCCACCAGGGCGCCGAGTTCGACGCCGACTCCGACGGCGTCGCCGAAGCCGTCTACTACAACGGCTACCGCGCCGGCACCGACCTCGTCGGACCGCAGGAGGACGCCAAGGGCGACGGCAGCGGCAGCCTCGGCTTCGCCCGCCACCTCGGCCTGGAACACATGGCCGAGCACGGGGTCCAGGGGCGCGGTGTTCTCATCGACATCGCCCATCACCTGGGTACTGGCTACCAGGCCGTCAACTACCGCCAGCTGCGCGAGATCATGGACGCCGACAACGTCGTCGTGGAGCCCGGCGACATCGTCCTGCTGCACACCGGCTTCGCCACGCAGGTGCTCGCCTGGGAGAAGAACCCGGACCCGGTGGCGATCCACCAGACCGCCGCCTACCTGGACGCCCACGACCCGGAGATCCTCCAGTGGATCACCGACTCGCAGCTCGCGGGCCTGGCCGCGGACAACTACGCGGTCGAGGGGGTGGGCGTCGGCAACGAGACGGGCAAGCACTCGCTGCTGCCGATCCACCACCTGTGCCTGTTCAAGCTGGGCGTTCCGCTCGGTGAGCTGTGGTACCTCGACAAACTCGCCGCCTGGCTGCGCGAGCACAACCGCAGCCGCTTCCTGCTCACCGCTCCCCCGCTGAACCTCCCGGGGACGCAGGGCAGCCCCCTGACTCCGGTGGCCACCGTCTGACCCGGACACCGCAAAAGGGAGGGGCCCCAGGACCGAGTCCTGGGGCCCCTCCCTTCGTTCCCTTCGGACGGTCAGACCGCCGCGATCCGTCGCAGTGTCTCCGCGATCGTGTCCCGCGACGGCAGCCACACCCGCTCCAGCGAGGGCGCGTACGGCGCCGGTACGTGCGGCGGGGCCACCCGGGTCACCGGGGCGTCCAGGTGCCAGAACCCCTCGTCGACGGCGAGGGCCGACAGTTCTGCGCCGACGCCGAAGTCCCGTACCGCCTCGTGGGCGATGACCAGGCGGTTGGTCTTGGCGAGGGAGGCGAGGACGGTCGCGCGGTCCAGCGGGGCGATCGTGCGCAGGTCGATCACCTCCACGCTGATTCCCTCGGCGGCCAGCAACTCGGCGGCGGCCACGGCGTCCTGGACCATCCGCGACCAGGAGACCAGGGTGATGTCGGTGCCCTCACGGACCACCTTGGCCTTGCCCAGCGGGATCAGGTGGTCGGCCGGCGGACGCGGGCCCTTGAGGCCGTACTGGAGCCGGTTCTCCACGAAGATCACCGGGTTCGGGTCCAGGATGGCGGCGCGCAGGAGGCCGTACGTGTCGGCCGGGTTGGACGGCATTACTACCGTCAGGCCCGGGATGTGGGCCAGCAGGGCCTCCAGGCTCTGTGAGTGCTGGCTGCCCGAGGAGCGGCCCGCGCCGAACTGGGTGCGGACGACGAGCGGCATCGAGGCCCGGCCGCCGGTCATGAAGCGCAGCTTGGCGGCCTGGTTGAGCAGCATGTCGAAGGCAACGCCGATGAAGTCCATGTACATGATCTCGACGACCGGCTTCATCCCGGCCATGGCCGCCCCGACCGCCGCGCCGAGGACGGCGCTCTCGCTGATCGGCGTGTCGCGGACCCGGCCCGGGAAGGCGTCCGCCAGCCCACGGGTGAGGCCGAAGACGTTGCCGCCCGCGCCGACGTCGATGCCGGCGATGAACACCTCGGGATCGGCGGTGAGTTCGTGCTCCAGGGCGAGGCGTACGGCGTCCATCGAGCGGAAGACCTCGCCGTCGGCGGGGGCCGGCTCGGGTATCTCGGAGCGGGGCGCGGAGACGAAGTCGTGCAGGGTCTCGGGGGCCGGCTCGGGCAGGCTCCTGGCCCACTCGACCGCCGCCTCGATCTCCTTGTCGATCTCCTCGTCGATGGCGTCGGCCAGCACGGCCGGCACTCCGGCCGCCGCGAGGTGCTTGCGGGCCACCAGCAGCGGGTCGCGTTCCTTGGCTGCGGCGACCTCCTCGGCGGGGCGGTAGCGCTCGGGGTCCCCTTCGTAGTGGCCGTGCCAGCGGTAGGTCTCGGCCTCCACGAGGACGGGTCCGGCGCCACCCCGCAGGCGTTCGACCACGTCGTTCATCAGACCCGCCACCGCGAGGACGTCGTTGCCGTCGACGTGGGCGTAGTCGATGCCGTATCCGGCGGCGCGGGCGGAGAGCGTGGCGCGGTGCTGTTCGGACGCGGGCGAGAACTCGGAGTAGTGGTTGTTCTCGCAGAGGAAGACGACGGGCAGGTCCCATACGGCGGCCAGGTTGACGGCCTCGTGGAACATGCCCTGGGCGACCGCGCCGTCCCCGAAGAACGCCACCACCACATCGCCGGCGGCCCGGAGTTTTGCCGCGGTCGCCACTCCGGCGGCGATGGGCAGGCCGGCGCCGACGATGCCGTTGGCGCCGTAGATGCCGAGGCGGGGGTCGGCGATGTGCATCGAGCCGCCGCGGCCGTGGTTGGTTCCGGCCTCCTTGCCCATCAGCTCGGCCATCATGGACGCCGTGTCCAGGCCCTTGGCCAGGACGTGGCCGTGGCCGCGGTGGGTGGAGGTGATTCCGTCGCGGGGGCCGAGCGGCCAGCAGGCGCCGACGGCACTGGCCTCCTGGCCGATCGACAGATGCAGGAATCCGGGGATCTCCGTCGCCTTGTACAGCACGGAGGCCCGCTCCTCGAAGCGTCGGATTCGACGCATCCGGCGGTACATTTCCAGCAGCTGTTCCGCGTGTGCGGAAACGGCGGAACCGGTCTTGGTCTGGTGGGGTGCCTCGGTCGTCATGCGCGTCCTCGCAATGTCGCGCGGGCGGTACAAGGCCGCGCCGCCGGAGTCCATCTTTTAATGTACCGTCTGGTCTAGCAAACTGGTCAAGCACAATAGAACGAGGTCCCGGGCCCGCTTCCCCCCGGATGTGCCACTCGGCCGTCCGGATGCGGGCCCGAGGTCATGTCTCATCGGTACGTCGAAATGTCGACACATCAGGCGGGGAGAACCACATGCCACGACCACCGGGCCATGGACCGGACTACGAGGTCCGACGTCAGAAGATCATCGACACCGCGGCCACCCTGTTCGCCCGTCATGGCTACGCGGCGACCTCGATCAACGAACTGGGCCGAGCGGTCGGGCTCGCCAAGGGCGCCCTGTACTACTACATCGGGTCCAAGGAGAACCTGCTGATCGAGATCCAGTCCCGGGTGATGGACCCGCTGCTGTCCCGCGCCCGGCAGATCGCGGGCCTCGACGCGGACCCGCTGGTACGGCTGCGGCTGCTGTCGGAGTCGCTGCTGACGATCATCTTCCGCAGGCTCGACCACATCTGGGTCTACGAGCACGACTACCGCAGCCTCACCGGCGACTACCTCGACACGCTCCTCGGCCAGCGCGCGGAGTTCGAGCAGCTGGTCCGGGGTCTGCTCACGGAGGCCGTGGAGGCGGGCACCTTCCGCGCGGTCGAACCGCACCTGGCCACCCTGCAGTTCCTGAATCTGCACAACCACACCTACCAATGGGTGAAGCCGGGCGGCCGCTGGGACGCCTCGTACCTGTCCAGCGAGTACTGCGACACCCTGCTGCGGGGTTTCGGAGCGCCCGGCGCGGCCCTGCCGGACGTGGAGGAGGAGGCCGCCGCCTTCAAGCGTGACCGGCCCGACCTGCCGCTCGACCCCGAGGCCGAGTGGCAGCCGGCCGCACTGGCGAGCTGATCCCCGTCCTGGGATCCCCGGGCCCGCGGCACCCGCCGCGGGCCCTTTCGCGTCTCGCACCGACCTGCTCATGTCACGCTTGCTCGTGTCACGCCTGCTTCAGCAACGCCCGTGCGATGACGTCGCGTTGGATCTCGTTCGTGCCCTCGCCGATCTCCAGGATCTTGGCGTCGGCGTAGAACCGGGAGATCTCCGACTCGCGCACATAGCCGTATCCGCCGTGGATCTGCACGGCCTGGGAGGCGGCACGGTTGGCCACCTCGGAGGCGTACAGCTTGGCCATGGCGGCCTCGGTGCTGTAGGGGCGCCCCTGGTCGGCGAGCCAGGCGGCCCGGTAGACCATCCAGCGGGCGGCCTGGAACTCCGTACCGATGTCGGCGATCTTGTGCGAGACGGCCTGGAAGGCGGACAGCGGGCGGCCGAACTGGTGGCGTTCCGTGGCGTGTTTGACGGCCAGTGAGAGCGCCGCCTTCGCCAGCGACAGGCCCAGCGCGGCCACGCTGATCCGGCCCTTGTCGAGGACGTTGAGGAACTGGCGCAGCCCGTTGCCCTCCTCGCCGATCAGATGGTCGTCGGGGATCCAGCAGTCCTCGAAGACCAGTTCCCGGGTGTCCATGGCGTGCCAGCCGAGCTTCTTCAGCTTGGCGCCGCAGCTGTAACCGGGGGTGCCGGTCGGGACGTAGAAGGTGGCGAACCGCTTCCGTCCGTCGTCGTTCTTGCCGGTCGTGGCCAGCAGGGTGACGCCCTGGCTGATGTCGGTGCCGGCGTTGGTGATGAACATCTTGGTGCCGTTGATCACCCAACCGCCGTCCGCCCGGCGGGCCGTGGTGGTGATGCCTGCCGCGTCGGACCCGGCGCCGGGCTCGGTCAGGCCGAACGCGCCGATGGCCTCGCCCTTGGCGAGCGGGGCGAGCCAGCGCTGCTTCTGCGTCTCGGTGCCGTACGTCAGGAGCGGCAGCGTGGCGATGGTCGAGTGCGCGTTCCAGGAGGAGGCGACCGACTGGTCGGCGGCGCCGAGTTCCTCCATGACGGCGACGTAGGAGACCGTGTCGGAGCCGGCGCCGCCGTACTCCTCGGGCACGAGCATGCCCATCAGGCCGAGTTCGCCGAGCTTGGTGAAGATCTTGGTCGGGAAGGTCTCGGTCTCGGACCACTCCGCCGCGTTCGGGGAGATCTCCTTCGCGGCGAACTCGCGGACCATGTCCTGGAGATCGCGGGTCTCCTCCGGCAGGTCGAAATCCATGTCACAGTCCCTTCGGAGTGAGCAGCACCTTGAGGTGCCGGGCCCGGTCGGCGGCCAGGTCGGCGAAGACCTCGGCCCCGTCCGCGAGCGGGAAACGTCCGGTGACCAGAGCGGAGGCGTCCAGGCGCCCGGTGCTCATCAGGTCGATCACACGGGGGATGTCGAAGTTGTAGCCGAGCGTGCCGACCACCGAGCGTTCGTAGAAGACGAGTTGGCCCATGTCGAACTCGACGTTGCCGTGTCCGACACCGGCGAGCACGACGCGTCCGCCGCGCCGGACCGTGCTGACGGCCTGTCCGGCGAGGGCTGGTACGCCGGTCGCGTCGATGACGACGTCCGGGCCTATGCGCCCGGTGCGCACGAACACCTCACGGCGTACGTCCGTCTCGCGCGGGTCGAACGCCTCGGTGACGCCGAGTTTGAGCAGCAACTCGCGGCGTCCCGCGAGGGGTTCGCTCACGTAGAGGCCTGCGGCGCCGGCGATGCGGGCCGCGAGGACCACGGCTACGCCGATCGGGCCGCCGCCGACGACCAGGACGTTGTCGCCCGGCCGGACTCCGGCGCGGGTGACGGCGTGCAGGCCGACGGCGAGCGGTTCGGCCACCGCGGCCATCTCGTCGCTGACGTTGTCGGGGAGGCGGGTCAGGCCGGCGATCGGCACGGTGACGCGGTCGGCGAAGGCGCCGGGGGAGGCGAGGCCGACGGAGCCGCTCTTGGGGCAGATGTGGTACTCGCCGCGCGCGCACCAGAAGCAGACTCCGCAGTGCCAGACGGGGTCTGCGGTTACCCGGTCGCCGATCTTGATTCCGGGTGTCTCCGTGCCCAACGCGAGGACTGTGCCGCTGAGTTCGTGGCCGAGGGCGAGGGGTGGGGCTTTTCCGGTGAGGGGGTGGGGGCTGGGGCGGATCATGTGGGGGCCCTCTAGGAACTCGTGCAGGTCTGTGCCGCAGATTCCGGACCAGGTGACTTCCACGACGGCCTCGTGGGGGGCGGGGGCGGGTGGGTCCGGGACCTCCTCCAGCCGTAGGTCTCGTGCGGCGTGCCAGCGCAGTGCCTGCATGGTCCGCCCTCCTTTCGGTTCGTGGTGATCGGCTTTGTGTGTAGCTGCGGGCCCGGTGGGGGCTGGTCGCGCAGTTCCCCGCGCCCCTGAAAGGCGGCCCCTACGGGGCGCCTTTCCCGGGGTCGTCGAAGCGGGCCTTGCCTGGACCCTTGGTCAGGAAGGACTCGATGCCCGTCGTTGCGTCTCTTGTTCCGAAGACGCCTGTGAACAGGGAGCGTTCTAGGGCCAGGCCTGTCGACAGGGATGTGTCGGTGCCGTGGTTGACGGCCTCCTTGATGGCTTCCAGTGCTGCCGCCGGGCCCTGGGCCAGTTTGCGGGCGTAGTGGAAGGCGGCCCTGTGGACCTCGGCCGCCGGGACCACCTCGTCCACCAGGCCCAGGCTCAGGGCCTCGGCCGCGTCCACCCGGCGGCCGGTCATCAGGAGGTTCTTGGCGCGGGACGGGCCGATCAGGCGGGTCAGGCGCTGAGTGCCGCCCGAGCCGGGGATGATCCCGAGCTGTACCTCCGGCTGACCGAGCAGGGCGTCGTCCGCCGCGACCCGGTAGTCGGCGGCGAGGGCCAGTTCGAGGCCGCCGCCGAGCGCGTACCCGGTGATCGCCGCGACGACCGGCATGGGCAGCTGGGCCACCTCGTCGAAAGTGCGCTGCAGAGCCCGGTTCCAGCCCCGCACCTCGTCGATGTCCATCGCGGCGAGCGCCTTGACGTCCGCCCCGGCGGCGAACAGCCGCTCGCCGCCGTAGAGCACGACGGCCCGTACATGGGGCGAGTCGGCCAGCTGGCGCACGCGCGCGGCCAGTTCGTCGCGCTGGAGCGTGTCGAAGGCGTTCATCGGCGGGTGGTCGAGGCGGACCGTGACAACGGGTCCGTCGGTGTCGAGACGGATGCGCGGCACCAAAGCCTCCTCATCGAGGTCGTCGTGGTCGTCGTGGTCATCGAGTTCAGCTGGGGAAACGACTCGAACTCATCGGTGCGCAGATGGTTGTCGATGCGTTCACGTCGTCGTACAGTTCGGCGACAAGTTTTATAGACCAAGAGGTACACTAAATCATGGGAGCGGGCAACCAACCGGCCGGAACCCGCCTTTCCGACACAGAGCGAGAGAGACCCGTGCACAATTTCGCGAGCATCCTCGATTACCACCTGACCCAGCGGCCCGAGGCCGTGGCCGTCACGCAGGAGGACCGCCGCCTGACGGTGCGCGAACTCCATGACCGGGTCAACCGGCTGGCCGCAGGCCTGACGGAACTGGGCGTCCGGCGCGGCGACGTCGTCGGGCTGCTCCTCTACAACCGGCCGGAGTTCCTGGAACTGGTGTACGCGGCCAACCGGATCGGGGCGGTCTTTCTCCCGCTGAACTACCGGCTGTCCGAGGAGGAATGGGCGTACATTCTCGGTCACTCCCAGGCAAAGGCGATCATCACCGAACCGGAGTTCGTCCGGGCGGCCGACCGTATCGCCGGGAAAGTGTCCGATCTGGAGCACCGCATCCTGGTGGACGGTGAGCCGGAGTCCGACGAGTGGACCGGTTACGAGGCGCTGCTGGCCCGGCACGAGGGCGCCCGCGTCGATCCCGTGGAGGTCGGGCCGGAGGATCTCCAGCGGCTGATGTACACCTCGGGTACGACCTCACGCCCCAAGGGCGTGCGCATCACGTACGGCAATCTGCACGCGAAGAACGTCTCCCAGATCGTCCACTTCGGCCTCACCGCGGCGGACACCACGCTCGTGGCCGGGCCGCTCTACCACGTCGGCGGTCTGGACATGCCCGCCCTCGCGGTGCTGTACGCGGGCGGCGGTGTGGTCCTCCAGCGGAAGTTCGACGCGCCGGGTGTGCTGCGGGCGATCCAGGAGCACCGGGTCACCAACGCCTGGCTGGCGCCGGTGATGGTCAACGCCGTCCTGGAGGTCCCGGACCGGGAGTCGTACGACACGACCTCGATGCGCTTCATCGTGGGCGGCGGCGAGAAGACCCCGGAGCCGGTACTGCGGCGGATCATGAACGCGTTCCCGAACGCCTGGTTCGCCGACGCCTACGGGCTGACCGAGACGGTCTCGGGCGACACCTTCCTCGACCGCGAGCACGCGCTGTCCAAGCTGGGCTCGGTCGGCCGGCCCGTGCCGCACACCCGGATCCGGATCGTCGACGACACCGACAAGGAAGCCCCGGTGGGCGAACTCGGCGAGATCACACTGCGCGGCCCGAAGGTCTTCGCGGGCTACTGGCGCGACGAGAAGGCGACAGCCGCGGCCCTGCGGGACGGCTGGTTCCACACCGGCGACATCGGCCACGTCGACGAGGAGGGCTTCCTCTACATCGACGACCGCAAGAAGGACATGATCGTCTCCGGCGGCGAGAACATCGCCACGCCCGAGGTCGAGCGGGTGCTGTACGAGCACCCCGCCGTTCTCGAAGCGGCGGTCGTCGGGCTGACCCATCCGCGCTGGGGCGAGGTCCCGCGTGCCTTCGTGGTGTTCCGGCCGGGAGCGAAGGCGGGTGCGGAGGAGCTGCGGGAGTTCTGCCAGGAGCGCCTGGCGAAGTTCAAGGTGCCGGCCCGGTTCGACATCGTCGACGAACTCCCCCGTACGCCCTCGGGCAAGGTCCTCAAGCGGACCCTGCGCGACATCCCCGCGGAGAGCTGACCATGACCGACGTGAACACCGACCTGCGGCTGGACGGCCGTACCGCCTGGGTGACGGGTGCGGGGAAAGGGCTTGGGCGCGCCATCGCGGTTGCTCTGGCGCAGGCCGGGGCGAATGTCGCCGTGACCGCCCGTACGACGGCGGACCTCGACAGCCTCGAAGCGGAGCTGGCCGAGTACGGCGGCAAGGCGCTGGTGCTGCCCGGCTCGGTCGCCGACTCCGCCGCCGTACGGGGCATGGTGGAGGGTGTCGTCGAGTGGACGGGCCGGCTGGACGCGGTGGTCAACTGCGCCGGGGTCAGTCCGCACTTCAGCCGTAGCGAGTGGGTCACCGACGAGGACTGGTCGCGGGTGCTGGCCATCAATCTTCAGGGGACCTTCTACTGCTGCCGCGAGGCCGGGCGGGTCATGCTGGAGCAGGGGGCCGGGTCGATCGTCAACATCTCTTCGGTGCACGCGAGTACGGGGTTCGAGCGGATCGCGGCGTATGCGGCCAGCAAGGGTGGGGTCGAGGCGCTCACCAAGTCGCTGGCGGTGGAGTGGGCGGATCGGGGGGTGCGGGTGAATGCGCTCGCGCCCGGTTATTTCCGTACGGATCTCAGTGCTGGGCTGTTGGACAGTCGCTGGGGTGAGCGGATTGTCCGGGGGACGCCTCTGGGTCGGGTGGGGTCCGTTGAGGAGCTTGGGGGTGCGGCGGTGTTTCTTGCGTCTGATGCTTCGCGGTTTGTCACGGGGACGACTGTGACTGTGGATGGGGGATGGACTGCCTGGTAGGTAGGGGTAGGGGGCTGCGCGGCTTGGTGGTTCTTTGGCCTCAGGCCGGTGGGGGCTGGTCGCGCAGTTCCCCGCGCCCCTAAAGACGGGCCGGTGGGGGCTGGTCGCGCAGTTCCCCGCGCCCCTAAAGACGGGCCGGTGAGGGCTTGTCGCGCCCACGTGGCGGAGCCGCATATCGATACAGCCCCGCGCCCCTAAAAACGGGGCGCGTCTCCCCCAGGCCTACCCGAACAGGTCCTCTGAGACCGCCTTCACCGTGTTCACCACCAGGGGGGCCACCAGCTCCAGGGACGAACTGCCGTCTCCTACCACCGAGATCGCGGCTATCGGGCCCTCGGGGCCTCGTAGGGCCAGGCCCACGCAGCCCAGGTCGGGGAAACACTCGCCTCGGTCGATCGCCAGGCCGTTGCGGCGGCGTACCGCGCGGAGTTCGTGGTGGAGGTGGTCCAGGTGGCCGATGCTGTGGTCTGTGCGGCGCTCGATGAACTGGGCGTAGCGCGCGTCGATCTCCTCCGGGCTCAGCCAGGCGAGCATGGCCTTGCCCAGGCCGGTGCAGTGGGCGATGGCCCGGCCGCCGACCTTGGAGGGGATGTCGACCGCGGCCCGGCCGCCGACCTTGTCCAGGTAGTAGATCTCCGGGCCGTCGAGCACCGCCAGGTGAACGACCATGCGCGTACGGACGGCCAGGTCCAGGAGGTGGGGGGCGGCGGCCGAGCGCAGTGCGCTGTGGCCGATCTCCCGGCCGCCCAGGCCGAGCGCCCGCCGTCCCAGCGTGTAGCCGGCCACCGTGTGGCGTAGCCAGTCCAGGCGGACCAGCTGGTCGAGTATCCGGTGAGTGGTCGAGCGCGGGAGATGGGTCCGACGCGAGACCGTTTCCAGGGTCAGGTGGGTCTGTGGACGCTCGAAAAGATCCATGATCAGCGTGACGCGCTCCATCATCGACGGAGGCAGCACCTGCCCGACGACCTCGGAGGATCGCGAGTCCAGGCGAAGGGCAGACGTCATCGTCGGTGCCTCTCTGCTCAAACCGAAATCAATTCTAGTTCGGCGGCTTCGGCGTCAAGGTATCAACGCCTCGGTCCGCAGAGAAAGGGTCGTGCACCGATTAATTGGGGTGGTCGGTCTAATCTATGGCGGACGCAAAAAAGTGCCGCTCCCCGGAAGGAAACTTCCGGGGAGCGGCGCGGCCGGTCGGTGTCAGCCCTGGGCGGTGAGGTCCAGGGCGATGTCCACGATCATGTCCTCCTGGCCGCCGACCAGTCCGCGCCTGCCGACCTCCTGGAGGATCGTGCGGGCGTCCAGGCCGTAGCGCTCCGCCGCCGCCTCCGCGTGGCGGAGGAAGCTGGAGTAGGCGCCTGCGTAGCCGAGGGTGAGGGTTTCGCGGTCGACGCGCACCGGGCGGTCCTGGAGCGGGCGGACCAGGTCCTCGGCGGCGTCCTGGAGGGCGAACAGATCGCAGTCGTGCTTCCAGCCCTGGAGGTTGGCCACAGCGACGAACGGCTCGATCGGGCAGTTGCCCGCACCGGCACCCTGTCCCGCGAGCGACGCGTCGACCCGGGTCACCCCCTCCTCCACCGCGACCACCGAGTTCGCCACCGAGAGGGAGAGGTTCTCGTGGGCGTGGATGCCGATCTGGGTCTCCGGGTCGAGCACGTCCCGGTAGGCGCGGATGCGGTCGCGCACCCCGTCCATGGTCAGCCGGCCGCCGGAGTCGGTGACGTACACGCAGTGCGCGCCGTACGACTCCATCAGCTTCGCCTGTCCGGCGAGAACCTCCGGGGTCGCCATGTGGGCCATCATCAGGAACCCGGAGACATCCATGCCGAGTTCGCGGGCCGTGGTGATGTGCTGGGCCGCTACGTCCGCCTCCGTGCAGTGGGTGGCGATGCGTACCGAGCGGACTCCCATGGCGTAGGCGCGCTTGAGTTCGACGATGGTGCCGATGCCGGGCAGAAGGAGGGAGGTGAGGGTGGCGCGCTCGATGGCGTCCGCCGCCGCCTCGATCCACTCCCAGTCCGTGTTGCTGCCCGGCCCGTAGTTGAGGCTGCCGCCGGCCAGACCGTCGCCGTGGGCGACCTCGATCGCGTCCACGCCCGCCTGGTCCAGGGCCCTGGAGATCTTCCCGACGAACTCGGGGGTGATCCGGTGCCGGATGGCGTGCATGCCGTCCCGGAGGGTGACGTCCTGGACGTAGAGCCTTGGGGTGGCGGTCACTTGGTCACCTCGGTGGTCGCCTCGGAGGAAAAGCGCTGAGCGATGCGCTCGGCTACACGCAGGGCTGCCGAGGTCATGATGTCGAGATTGCCCGCATAGGCGGGCAAGTAGTGGGCGGCGCCCTCCACTTCGAGGAAGACCGAGACCTTCGTGGTCGCCTCGGAGGCCTGGCCGGTGAACAGTGTGTGCACCGGTTCGCCCTCGGGGATCGGCGTGAACTGGACCTGCTGCTTCAGGCGGTAGCCGGGTACGTACTCGGCGACGGCCGCGACCATCTCCTCGACGGAGGCACGGATCGCGTCGTGGTCGGCGTCGCCGATCAGGCAGTACACCGTGTCCCGCATGATCAGCGGCGGTTCGGCCGGGTTGAGGACGATGATCGCCTTGCCGCGCCGGGCGCCGCCCACCTTCTCGATCGCCCCGGACGTCGTCTCGGTGAACTCGTCGATGTTGGCCCGGGTGCCGGGCCCGGCCGACTTCGAGGCGATCGAGGCGACGATCTCGGCGTAGGGCACGGGCGTGATCCGGCTGACCGCGTGCACGATCGGGATCGTCGCCTGGCCGCCGCAGGTGACCATGTTCAGGTTGTCGACAGCGTTGTCCGCGGCGTTCAGGTGCTCGTCGAGGTTCACCGTCGGTACGACGTACGGCCCGATGGCCGCCGGGGTGAGGTCGACGAGGCGTTTGCCGTACGGGGCGAGCTTCTTGGCGTTCTCGACGTGGGCCTTCGCCGACGTGGCGTCGAAGACGATGTCGATCTCGTCGAAGCCGTCCATGCCGATCAGTCCGTCCACGCCCTCGTGCGTGGTCGGGACCTTTAGGCGGGCGGCGCGCGCCAGTCCGTCCGAGTCCGGGTCGATGCCCACCATCGCGGCCATCTCCAGGGTGTCGGACAGGCGCAGCACCTTGATCATCAGGTCGGTGCCGATGTTGCCGGAGCCGATAACGGCCACCTTGGTCTTGGTCATCCGTGCTCCTTGGCTTCCTGGCGTTCCTTGCGTTCGTTGCGTTCGTTGCCGGAGAAGGTCGCTGTCACCGTGCCCAGGCCCGACATCTCGGCCCGTACGGCGGTGCCTGGCGGGGTGGGGACGAGTGGGCCCAGGGCGCCCGAGAGGACGATCTGGCCGGCGCGCAGGGGGTCGCCGAACTCCCGGGCGGTGCGGGCCAGCCAGAGGAGTGCCGCCAGGGGGTCGCCCAGGCAGGCGGCGCCGGTGCCCTCGGACGCGAGGACGCCGTCGGCGTACAACCGCATGGTCACGTCCCGGGGTTCGAACTCCTTCAGGGCGACCTGCTCGTCGCCGAGGACGAACAGGCCGCTGGAGGCGTTGTCGGCGATCGTGTCCGTGATCGCGATGTCCCAGTCGGCCACCCGGCTGTCCACGATCTCCAGCGCGGCCACGGCGTGTCCGACCGCCGCGCGGACCCGCTCGATGTCGAGGTCGTCGTCGTCCAGGTCGGCGGCGAGCACGAACGCGATCTCCGCCTCGACCCTGGGCTGGAGCAGGCGCCCGCTGGGTACCTCGGGCAGCGCGGAGACGTCCATGTCGTCGAGGAGGACGCCGAAGTCGGGGCGGTCGACGCCTACTTGGCGTTGGACCGACTCCGAGGTGAGGCCGATCTTGCGGCCCACCACGCGTGCGCCGGCGGTGCGGCGGTCGGCGATGACGTGTTGCTGGACGGCGTAGGCGAGGGCTATGTCGGTGCTGCCCAGGAGGTCCCGTACGGGGGCACAGGGTTTTCCGGTGCGGGCCGCGTCGGTCAGTCGCGCGGCTGCCTCGGCGACGGCCGTCGGTTTCCCGGTGTCTGTCATTCGTGTCCTCAACTTGTGCGGGGCGCTCCGCTAGGGGGGGCGGTTCTTCGGCCGCCGGTCGGTAGGGGGTTTTCGCGCAGTTCCCCGCGCCCCTGTCGGGGCGCGTCAGAACCGCTTGGATACCCAGCCTGAGCTGCCTCGGTGTACCGCAGGTGCGGACGTTCCGCTCAGCGGGACTGGGGTGTGGGTCGGGGGGTCTCGGTGAGCGAGATGGCTGAACTGCGGGGGCGGGGCGGCTCGTTACCGTCGTCGGCTAGCTGCTGAAAGGCTGGAGGAGAGGTCCATGGTGAGCATCAACGAAGATGTCTATGACGTGGTCGTCGTAGGGTCCGGCGGAGGGCTGGTCGGGGCGTATGTGGCGGCTTCGCGCGGGCTGCGGACGCTTGTCATCGAGAAGACCGACCGGGTGGGCGGCACCACCGCCTACTCGGGCGCCGGGCTCTGGTTTCCGGGTTCCGCGCCGCTGGAGCGGGCCGGTGTCGAGAATGACGTCGAGAAGGCGCGGACGTATCTGCGCAGTGTCGTCGACGACAGTTCCCGGGAGCGGCTCCAGGACGCCTATCTGCGGGCCGGCGCACAGGTGATCGACGAGTTGGAGCGGAACCCGCGGTTCGGGTCCTTCGTGTACGGGCCCGTACCTGAGTACTACGCGGCGGCCCCCTGCGCCTCCCCCGCGGGACACACCATCTTCCCGGCGGAGGTTCCCGCCGCCGAACTCGGCGAGCACGCCCGGCTGGTGCGCAACCCCCTTCCGATGGAACGGTGGGGCCGCGACCAGGGACCGGTGCTCAACGGTGGCCGCGCGCTGATCGGCAGGGCGCTGGCCGCGTTCCTGGAGACCGGGAACGGCACGCTCCGGCTCAACACCGCGCTGGAGAGCCTTGTCGTCGAGGACGGCAGGGTCGTCGGCGTCGATGCCGTCAGCGAGGGCGAGCGCGTCCGGATCCGTGCCGAACGGGGCGTGATCCTCGCCGCCGGCGGTTTCGAACGCGATCCCGAACTGCGCGCGAAACACCAGCCGCCCCTCACCGGCGAGTGGTCCAACGGTGCCCCGGAGAACACCGGCGACGCCCTGCTGGCGGGGATGGCGGTCGGTGCCGCCACCGAACTGCTCGACCAGGCCTGGTGTGTGCCGGGGCTTGTGTGGCCGGACGGTCTTCCGCTCTTCCACACGGGCACCCGAGGCGGGATCTGGGTCAACGCCGCGGGCGAGCGCTTCATGAACGAGAACCTTCCCTACGACCAGGCCGGGCGCGAGATCCTCCGCCTGCACAGGACCACGGGCGTCTCGCACATCCCGGCCCACTGGGTGTTCGACCAGCGGCAGCTCGACCGGGACGGCTTCGGCGGCCCGGCCGACCAGCCGGTGGCCCCCGAGTGGTTCGAGTCGGGCGCGCTGAGGAAGGCCGACACCCTTGAGGAGTTGGCCGAGCTGATCGACGTACCGCTCGAAACCCTGCGCGGGACCATCGAGGAGTTCAACAAGTACGCGCCCACCGGAGTCGACGAGAGGTTCCATCGGGGCGAGACGCCGTGGGACCAGATCGCCAACTACGTGCTGGGCTTCCCCGCCCATCCCGAGCTGAGCTTCCCGGCGCCGCCGACGACCGACTGGCCGAACCCGCTGCTGCCTCCGCTCGACACCCCGCCCTACTACGTCGCGACCATCCTGCCGTCCGACATCGGTACCAAGGGCGGTCTGAAGACCGACGAACACGCGCGCGTGCTGCGGCCGGACGGGAGCCCGATCAACGGGCTCTACGCGAGCGGGAACACCATGGCCGCGATGTCCGGGCGGGTGTATCCGGGTGCGGGGACCCCGATCGGTTCGAGTGTCGCCTTCTCCTACCTGGCGGTACTGGACATCGCCGGCGCGAAGGACTGATCCCGCACCAGTGCCCGGGACACCTGTCGTGTCCCGGGCACTGGTGTACGTCCGTCAGGGCGCGGCGATCAGCCGCGCCGCCAGATGCAGGTCCGCCTCCGCCTGTTCGGTGGTGATCTCCTCGGTCAGCATGGCCACGAACAGGCCCCACCAGCTGTAGACGAGCAGCCGCACCCTGCTGCGCGCGGTCTCCGCGTCCGCGTGGCCGCCGAGCAGGTGCAGGAGCCGTTGTCCCAGGGCTCGCTCGACGATGTCGAACCGGGTCGGGACGGCGCTCGCGTACTCGGTGAACGACGACAGCGCCACCGCCGAGGCGAGGAGCGGGCTGGCCAGCAGTTTTCCGCTCAGCTCGATGAGTGTCCCGGCCACCTCCGTCGCCGGGTCGGTCCCGTCGGCGGCGGGACAGCCTGCGTCACGGCCCCCGAGGAACTGGTCGATGTGCCATTCGAGGACGGACAGGAACAGGTAGGGCTTGGACGGGAAGTAGCGGTACAGCGTGCCGATCGCGACGCCCGCCTCCTTGGCCACGTCGTGCATCTGCACCCGGGCGAGGCCCTCTCGCGCGCCGAGTTCGGCGGCGGCGCGCAGGATGCGTACCCGGCGGGCGGCCTGGCGGTTCGACATCGGAGCGGCGGGCTGCCGTACCTCCGCGGGTCTCGCCACGTCGTCGCCCCCCCCATGTCGTCGAGTCCCGCCGCCCCGCGCTGTCCCTCAGGAGGTCTCGGGGCGGGTCAGGAAGGCCAGGACCGCGCTCTCCCAGGCCGCCTTCTGCTCGATCATCGCCCAGTGCCCGCAGTCCGGGAGGACGTGCAGCTCGGCCTTGGGGATGGTGCGCATCGGCAGCAGCGCGTTGTCCAGCGGGGTGACCCGGTCGTCGCGGCCCCAGGTCAGCAGCGTGGGCGCGGTGATCTTGTGGAGGGCGGCCCAGATGGGCTGGTCGGAGTGGGCCTGGGCAGCCATCATCGCGGCCATCGCCTGCCGGCCGTAGATCCGGCGGGACGCCTCCAGCGTGGCCGGGTCGGTGGCGCTGACCCAGCGTTCCTCGATCAGCTCGTCGGTGAGCAGGGCCGGGTCGTGGACCATCGAGCGCAGCCACTGGACGAGGTTCTCGCGGGTGGGGTTCTCGGTGAACTCCACCAGGAGGTTGAGTCCTTCGCTGGGCGCCGGGGAGAGGATGTTGCGGCCCACCCCGCCGATGGTCACCACCCGGCGGAACAGGTCCTTGTGGGCGACCGCGAGCCCGACGGCCACGAAGCCGCCCATGGAGTTCCCGACGACGTCGACCTTGCTGAGCCCGAGACCGTCGAGGAAGCGCAGTACGGCCTTGGGGGCCGCCATCATCGGGTTCTCGTCGGTCGGGTCGCTCACGCCGAAGCCGGGGAACTCCAGGGCGAGGGTGCGGAAGTGCTTCGCGAACACGGGCAGGTTGCCCCGGTAGTTGCGCCAGCCGGTCACACCGGGCCCCGACCCGTGCAGCAGGAGCAGCGGCGGTCCGTCGCCGGCCTCGTGGTAGCGCAACACGCCCTCGTCCGTGGGGAGTTCGCGCAGGGTGTCCTCGTACGTCAGGGAGGTGAGTGTCATGACAGCACGGTGGCACCGGGACGGTGGCGCCCGCCGGTGGGCTCCCGATCAGTGGGACGGTCCCGGCGGGGGGCGGCGCGGGCTGTCTAGCGTCGTGGACGTAGCGATGCCGGGGGCTCTCGGGCCGCCCGGACCTGACCAATGCGAAGCAACGTGAGGGGAGGACCTGATGGGTGTTCGCTCACTCGGGTACCTGCGTCTTGAGTCCAACGACATCGACAAGTGGAAGGCCTTCGGGGGCGACTTCCTCGGTCTGATGCCCGTCGAGGGCGCCGATCCCGAGTCGCTCCACTTCCGGATGGACGACTATCCGGCCCGCATCGTGGTCTCCCCGGGGGCACAGCCCGGGATGACGGCGCTGGGCTTCGAGGTCCTGGACGAGCGCGAACTGGCGGGCCTGGTCGCGGACGTCGAGAAGGCCGGGATCAAGGTGACGGCCGGCACCGAGGCGGAGGCCGCGGCGCGCAGGGTCACGGGCTTCGTCAAGTTCAACGACCCGGGCGGCAACCCGGTCGAGCTGTTCTACGGCACGACCCTCGACCATGTGCCGGTGCAGACCCCGCTGGTGTCGAAGTTCGTCACCGGCGACATGGGCTTCGGGCACGCGATCATCTCCGCCGAGGACGCGCGGACGACGTTCGAGTTCTATGTCAACGTCCTGGGCTTCATCGAGCGGAACACGATGCGCTCGCCGGGCGGCACGACCTGGTTCATGGGCTGCAACCCCCGGCACCACACCCTCGGGGTGACGCCGATGCCGGGTCCGGGGCGGCTGCTGCACTTCATGGTCGAGGGGGCGACCCTGGACGACGTGGGGCGCGCGCTCGACCGGGCCGGGAAGTACGAGGTCCCGATGATGCACACGCTGGGCAAGCACACCAACGACCACATGGTGTCGTTCTACGTCTGGTCGCCGGAGAACTACGCCGTCGAGTTCGGCTGGAACGGCCTGAAGGTGCCCGAGCCGGTGCCCGTGTACGAGATCACGGACGGCGCGTTCTGGGGCCACCACTTCACTCCGCCGCCGATGCCGCCGGCCGCCGGCTGAGCGCGAAAAGCCCTGAGCCCCACGCCCCCTGGAAATCGGTCCGGGGCGTGGGGCTCAGTCAATGTCACTGCCGGGGCATGTTCACCGCCGTCTCACTCGACGGTGATCGCCCGTTCCGGGCAGGCCCGTTCACCGTCACGGGCCGCTCCTTCGAGACCTTCCGGGACCTCTCCGTCGAAGGGCAGCGCGTAGCCGTCGTCGTCGAGGCGGAAGAGTTCGGGTGCCGCCACCGCGCACCGCGCGTGTCCCGAGCAGGCCGATTTGTCGATGGTGATCTTCACGAACCACTCCTGTTCTACGGCTTGTTGGTCGATCCCGCGTCCACGGTGAACTGGAGGCCGGTGACATACCTCGCCTCGTCCGACGCGAGGAACAGCACCGCGTTCGACACGTCCCGTGGTTCGACGTACGGGGCATGGGTGTTCATCGCGGCGAGGGCGAACATCGGCTCGCGCGCGGCGAGTTCATCGATCGGCACGCCCACGGTGATGCCCGTGTCGCTGACGCCGGTGGGGTGGACGGTGTTCACCCGGATGTGGTGCGTGCCGAGTTCGTTGGAGAGGGCCTTCATCAGGCCGACCACCCCGTGCTTGGCGGCCACGTAGTGCGCGTACGGCACATGGCCGCGGATCCCGGCGGCCGAGCTGGTCATGATGATCGAGCCGCCGGCGCCCGCCTCGATCATCCTCGGGAGCGCCGCCCGCGCCGTGTTCCAGGCGCCCTTGAGGCAGACGTCGACGACGACGTCCCAGGCCTCCTCGGTCAGCTGCCAGGCCGAACCCGAGCTCATGACGCCCGCGTTGGCGACAACCACGTCGAGCCGCCCGAACTCCTCGTACGTCGCGTCGACGGCGGCCCGCATCTCGGTGATCGAGCGGACGTCGGCCAGTACGGTGACACAGCGGCGGCCGGTCGCCCGTACCAACTCGGCGGTCTCCTCCAGCTGTTCCTTCGCCGCGAGGGAGTAGGGCAGCACGTCGCTGATGTCCCGGCAGACGTCGGTGGCGACGATGTCCGCGCCCTCCTCCGCCAACCGCACGGCGTGGGAACGCCCTTGACCGCGCGCCGCTCCCGTGATGAGCGCGACCTTGTTCTCGACTCGCCCCATGGCAGCCTCAGTTCTTCGAATGATCGGTCGGGTCGGCCGGGCCTGCCGGACCGAGGAGGTCGTCGGCGGCCTCGTGCAGTGCGGTCAGCCGTCGCTGGAGGAGTTCGCGTTCGGCCTCGTCGTCGGCTCCGAGTTCGGCGAGGCGTACGTCCGTGTCGGCGATCTCCGTGAGGAGCCTGCCGTGGGCCTCCTCGCGGGTGAGCAGGTCGAGGTCGGTCCAGTCGGAGCGCTCGGACTCCGGGCGCCTGCTCATGCGGGGAGGTTGTACAGGCGGCGGGTGTTCAGCTCCACGATCTTGTGCACCTCGTCGTCCGGTACGTCGGCGAGGACCTCGGCGGCGTAGGCGCGGCTCTTGGGCCAGTACGAGTCGGAGTGGGGGTAGTCGCACTCCCAGGTGATCTTGTCGATGCCGACGTGGTGGCGGACCTCGACGCCGAAGCGGTCGTCGATGAAGCAGCCGTGGAAGTGCTTGTGGAACAGCTCGGAGGGCTTCACGCTCTGGTTGACGTTCTGGTAGAAGCGGTGCCGCTCCCAGGTGCCGTCGGCTCGCTCCAGCAAATACGGGATCCAGCCGATGCCGCCCTCGGACAGGCCGATCTTCAGCTTGGGGTGCTTGTGGAGCACCGGGGAGAAGAGCAGGTCGGCGGTGGCGTACATGGCGTTGGTGCCGAACAGGGTGATCGTGACCGCGAACGGGGCTTCCTCGGCGGTCTTCGGCGGCTTGCCCGAGGTGCCGAAGTGCAGGCACAGGGGCATGTCGGTCTCCACGGCCGCGGAGAACATCGGGTCCCAGTAGTCGGTGTGGAAGGAGGGCAGGCCGCGCGGGGCGGGGTTCTCCGGGAAGGAGATCGCCTTCGCTCCCTTGGCGGCGGTGCGGTGGATCTCGGCGACGCAGAGATCGACGTCCCACATCGGCATGATGACCAGCGGGATGAGCCGGCCGGGCGCGGTCGCGCACCACTCGTCGAGGACGAAGTCGTTCCACGCCTGGACGCACAGCAGGGCGAGTTCACGGTCCTTGCCGTCGAGGAAGACATGGCCGGAGAAGCCCGGGAAGGAGGGGAAGCACAGCGCCCCCCAGACCCCGTCGAGGTCCATGTCGCGGATGCGGGCCTTCGGGTCGTAGCAGCCGGGGATCATCTCGTCGTAGCGCGTCGGTTCGAGGCCGAACTCCTCGGGGCTCTTGCCCGCGACCGCGTTGAGGCCGATGTAGGGGTAGATCCGGTCCTCGTAGACCCACACCTCGGCGGGCGACTGGCCCTCCCCACGCGGCTGTTCGACGCTGCGCGGGCCCGCTTCCCGGTACTTCGCGGGCAGGCGGTCGGTCCACAGTCGTGGGGGCTCGATCAGGTGATCGTCGGTCGACAGCAACTTCATCCATGGCTGCAACGGCATCCTTGCGCTCCCTCGGTCTCGGAGACTCTCCAGCATCGGCACATTGCGTGTACTGATCGGGTCCCACTCAGTGGAAGAAGGTGATGAAACCCCTAGCTTCTCTCGGATCATGGAGGTGAGCCAGATCCATCCATCGAGATTCAGGCTACTCTTTTATCCGACGGAAGGAGACCCCATGGGTCGAGTGCAGGACAAGGTCGTCTTCATCACCGGGGCGGCGCGCGGCCAGGGCCGGGCCCAGGCGATCCGGCTCGCCGCGGAGGGCGCCGACATCATCGCCGTGGACCTCTGCGAGGACATCCCCACCAACGGCTACGCGCTGGCCACCGAGTCCGATCTGGACGAGACGGTGCGTCAGGTCGAGAAGCTCGGGCGGCGCATCGTCGCCCGCAAGGCCGACGTACGCGATCCGGCGGCGCTCAAGGCGGCCGTGGCCGACGGGGTGGCCGAACTCGGGCGGCTCGACGCGGTGGTGGCCCAGGCCGGGATCTGCCCGCTGGGCCCGGGGCAGACCGCGCAGGCCTTCCTGGACGCCGTGACCGTCGACTTCAACGGGGTGGTGCACGCCGTGGACGCGGCGCTGCCGCATCTGCCCGACGGCGCCTCGATCGTGGCGACCGGGTCGATCGCCGGGCTGATCCCGGCGACCGTCGACAACCCCGCCAACGGACCGGGAGGCCTGGGCTATTCGTTCGCGAAGCGCCAAGTGGCCGCGTTCGTCCACGACTTGGCGACGGTGCTGGCGTCCCGGCACATCCGGGTCAACGCGCTGCATCCGACGAACGTCAACACGGACATGCTCAACAGCGACCTGATGTACCGCTCGTTCCGGCCCGACCTGGCGGAGCCGACCCGCGAGGACGCGCTGCCCAACTTCCCCGCGACGACCGGCTTCGGCATCCCCTACGTCGAGCCCGAGGACATCGCCGACACCGTCCTCTTCCTGGTCTCCGACGAGTCCCGCTACGTCACCGGTATGCAGATGCGCGTCGACGCGGGCGGGTACGTCAAGCGGCGCCCCCAAATGCCCACCTTCTGACCGGAGTTCACGCGAACGAAGATCAGGCGCCGCCCGTCATGTCGATGACCACCTTCCCGGTGGTCCGGCGTTCCGCGACGTCGGTCAGGGCGGCGGCCACGTCGGCGAGCGGGTGGACGCGGGAGACGAGCGGGCGCATCCCGTCGCGGACCATCGCGGCGAGCGCCCGGTCGCCTGCGGCCACCGCGTCCGGGGCGTACTGGCGCAGCATCCGGATCTCGAAGCCCCGTACGACCGCGTCCTTGAGCAGCACCAGGTTCAGCGGGATCCGGGGGATCTTCCCGTCGGCGTAGCCCACCGTGACGAACCGGCCGCCCCGCCGCAGTGCGCGCAGGGCGGCCTCCGCGTGGTCGCCGCCGACCGGGTCGACCACCAAGTGGACGCCGCCGTCCGTCAGTTCACGCAGCCGGTTCTTCAGGTCCTCGCGGACGTAGTCCACGCCCGCCACCGCCCCGAGCTTGCGGACGACCGCGAGCCGCTCCTCGCTCGACGCCGCCGCGACCACGCGCATCCCGAGCCGGGTCGCGACGTCGACGGCGGCGGAGCCGACCCCGCCCGCCGCACCGAGCACCGCCGCCCACTCCCCCGCCACGCCCTGCCCCACGGTGGTCAGGGCGTGATAGGCGGTCGCGTAGGTCACGTGGAACGCGGCGGCGTGGACCATGTCGAGCCCGTCGGGGACGGGCCGCAGCCCCGCCACCGGCACCACGACCTGCTCGGCGAAGGCGCCGGTGAGCACTGCCCCGGCCACGGGTGAGCCCACCGGGGGGCCGGTCACCCCGGGCCCCAGCGCGGCCACGACGCCGGCGAACTCACTGCCGGGCGTGAACGGCAGGGGCGCGGGGACCTGGTAGCGGTCGGCCACGAGCAGGACGTCGGGGAAGTTGACGGCCGCGGCGCGGACGTGAACCAGCACCTCCCCCGGGCCGGGTTCGAGGTCGTCGAGGTCGACGACGCCCAGGCCTGCCGGGGGCCCGTACTCCGTACAGCGTGCGGCTCTCATCGTGTCCTCTCGGCGGTGGGCATCGCCGGGTCACGGGGCAGGCCCAGGACCTGTTCGGCGATGGTGTTGCGCTGGATCTCGGCGGTGCCCGCGCCGATCGTGGAGGCCCGGGTGCGCAGGAAGCCCCACACCCAGCGACCGCGCTGGACGGCGTGCGGATCGCGGCGGCCGAGGATGCCGTAGGGGCCCAGGAGGTCGACGGCGAACTCGTGCAGGTCCTGCTCGAACAGGGCGATGAAGAGTCGCGAGGTCGAGGAGGCCGGGCCGGGTTCGCCCTTGGCGAGGATGTCGGCGATGGTGCGCATCCCGGTGAGCCGCATGATCCGGACCCGGATCTCGAAGTCGGCGAGCCGGTCGCGGACCAGCGGGTCCGCCGTCGCGCCGCGCTCGTGGGCCAGTTCGACGAGTTCGTCCAGCACCCGCCGGTACAGCGCGGCCTGGTTCATGGCGCCCGCGGCCCGTTCGTGGCCGAGGCTGGTGCGCACCAGGGGCCAGCCGCCGTTCTCCTCGCCGATCCTGTCGGCGACGGGGACCCGGACGTCGTCGAGGAAGATCTCGCAGAAGTGCGCGTCCCCGGTGAGGTCGCGCAGCGGCTTGATGGTGACGCCCGGGGCGTGCGCGTCGATCAGGAGGTAACTGATGCCGTCCTGACGGGAGTCGGGCGGTCCGGTGCGGACCAGGGTGAAGAGGATGTCGGCGATGTCGGCCGAACTGTTCCACACCTTCTGCCCGTTGACGACGTACACAGCCTCTGGTCCGTCGCCCTCCCGGCGGGCGGTCGTCCGCAGCGCGGGCAGGTCCGAGCCCGCCGCCGGCTCCGAGTAGCCCTGTGCCCAGACGGAGTCGCCGCGCAGCATGGGGCGCAGGAAGCGCTCCTTCTGTTCGGGGCTGCCGTAGGTGATGAGGGTGGGCGCGGCGATGCCGAGCCCGGTGCCGAGCGGTCCCGGCACCCGGGCGCGCGCGTACTCCTCCTGGTAGATGACCTGGTGGGCGAAGGACAGGCCCATGCCGCCGTACTCGCGCGGCCAGCTCGGTCCGGCGAACCCGGCGTCGTACAGGGTGGCCAGCCACTTCTTCTGCCAAGTGAGGCGTTCCGCACGGTCCTTGGGGCGGCGACCGGGGTGATGGTCCGTCAGGAAGTCGCGCAGTTCGGTGCGGAAGCGCGCGTCGGTCATCGCGGTGCCATACGGATGGCGCCGTCGAGGCGGACGGTCTGGCCGTTGAGGTACGGGTTCTCCAGCATCTCGACGGCGAGGCGAGCGTAGTCGTCCGGGTCGCCCAGGCGCTTGGGGTGCGGGACGGAGGCGGCGAGGCCGTCGCGGATGTCCTCACGGAGCCGGCCGAGCATCGGGGTGTCCATGACTCCGGGGGCGATGGTGTTCACGCGGATCTGCCAGCTGGCGAGGTCGCGGGCGGCGACCAGGGTGATGCCGTGCACGCCGGCCTTGGAGGCGGTGTAGGAGGTCTGGCCGATCTGGCCGTCGAACGCGGCGACCGACGCGGTCAGGACCACCGCGCCCCGGTCGCCGTCGACGATCTCGTTGCCGGAGAGTCGGGCGGCGGCCAGGCGCAGCACGTTGTAGGTGCCGATCAGGTTGACCCGTACGACCTCGGCGAAGGTGTCGATGTCGCCGGGGTTGCGGTCGCGGTCGATGATCCGGAGTCGGTCGCCGCCGCGGCCCGCGCAGTGCACGACGAAGCGCAGCGGGCCGAGTTCGGCCGCGGTGTCGAGGGCGGCCGAGACCGCTGCCTCGTCGGTGACGTCGGCGCGGACGAAGCGGGCGGCGTCACCGAGGTCGGCGACCGCCTTGACGCCCTGTTCCTCGGAGATGTCGGCGAGGACGACCTTGCCGCCGCGCTCGATGATCCGGCGGGCGGTGGCCAGGCCGAGGCCGGAGGCGCCCCCGGTGACCAGTGCCGACGATCCGTCGATGTTCACATCAAACTCCTTACAGGCCCAGGGACTTGCTGATGATGGTCTTCAGGACCTCGCTGGTGCCGCCGTAGATGCGGGTCACCCTGGCGTCCGTGTACAGCCGGGCGATCGGCGATTCGAGGATGTAGCCGTAGCCGCCGTGCAGTTGGAGGCAGCGGTCGACGACCCGGCCCTGTGTCTCTGTGCAGAACAGCTTGGTCCTGGCCGCGTCCACGGGACTCAGCTCACCGGCGACGAGCGCGGTGATCGCCGCGTCCAGGAGTGCCTGAGCAGCCGTCAGTTCAGTGTCCAGGGCGGCGAGTTCGAACTTGGTGTTCTGGAAGTGGGCGACCGGCTTTCCGAATACGGTCCGGTCGCGCACATAGGTGACGGTCAGGTCGATCGCGGCGCGGGCCTGGGCTACGGCGCCGACCGCGATGGCCAGCCGTTCCTGGGCCAGGTTGCGGCCGAGGAGGGAGAAGGCGGCGCCCTCCTCGCCGAGCAGGTTGGCGGCGGGGACGCGGACGCCGTCGAAGGACAGCTCCACCGTGTCCTGGACCTGGAGTCCGATCTTCTCCAGCTTCCGCCCGACGGTGAACCCGGGCATGCCCTTCTCCACCACCAGCAGGGACAGCCCGGCGCGCCGGTTGTCCGGGTCGGTGGCGGTGCGGGCCACGACGATCACCAGGTCGGCGTGGTGGCCGCCGGTGATGAAGGTCTTCGCCCCGTCGAGGACGTAGTGGTCGCCGTCGCGGACCGCCTTCGTCGTGACACCGGCGAGGTCCGAGCCGGTCCCGGGTTCGCTCATCGCGACGGCGGTGTACAGCTCGCCCGAGGCAAGCCCCGGGAACCAGCGGGCCCGCTGCTCGGCGTTGGCCAGTCCGGTGAAGTACGGGACGACGACGTCGAGATGGGTGCGCAGACCGCCCAGGGTCACCCCGGCGCGGGCGCACTCCTCCTGGATGACGACGTTGAAGCGGTAGTCGTCCTGACCGCCCCCGCCGTACTCCTCGGGTATCGCCGTGCCGATGATGCCGAGCTTGCCCAGCGCGGTGAACAGATCGCGGGGGACGAGGCCGGCGCGGCGCCAGTCCTCGTACACCGGGAGCACTTCGCGGGAGAGGAATTCGCGGACCAGGAGACGGAAGTCCTCATGATCCTGTTCGAACAGGGTCCGGCGCATCGAAGCTCCTTCAGTGGACCCTATTAAGTATACGTAATTACCTTCCTCGGTCTAGGGGTTCTTGCCGTAGGCAGGGGAAGTATCAGTGCCACCAGGGAATGAGTGCATCCAAATGGCGGCCCATGCGGTGGCGGGCGACCCCGGCGTCGCCCTGCACGATCGCGTCGAGGATGCGCTGGTGCACGTGCTGGACCTCCTCGGCCGCCGTGTCTCCGGGCAGTGGGCGGTCATGGCCGGAGGCGTGCCGGCGGAACAGTTCGGTGATGATGGCGAGGAAGAGCGACAGCACCGGGTTGTCGGACAGGGCCGCCAGT
This sequence comes from Streptomyces sp. NPDC002680, assembly GCF_042889145.1. Classification (NCBI taxonomy): domain Bacteria; kingdom Bacillati; phylum Actinomycetota; class Actinomycetes; order Kitasatosporales; family Streptomycetaceae; genus Streptomyces; species Streptomyces sp. NPDC002680. The sequence continues at coordinate 81,229 of NZ_JBIAQP010000012.1, read as the reverse complement.
TCGGAGTGGAACAGGTCGGCCTTGCGGAGGTCGTCGGCCGGGCCCTCGGTGGCCCACCGGACGGCCTTCGTGAGGCGCTCGACGACCTCGGTGTCGCCCGCCGCGTGCCGGGCGGTCACCCTGGCGATGATGCCGAGTTCGATGGCGTTGCGCACGATCCGCAGGTCGTCGGCGGTGACGCCCTGGTATTCGAGGAAGAGGGCCATCGTGTCGATGCTGGCCTGCGGCTCCGGGGCGGTGACGACGAGGCCGCCGCCGGGACCCCGGCGCATCCGGGCCACCGAGTGGTACTCCAGGAGCCGGACGGCCTCCCGCAGCACGGCCCGGCTGATGCCGTAGCGGGCCAGCAGATCGGCCTCCGAACCGAGCACCATGCCGATCTGCCAGCCCCGCGCGGCGATGTCGTCGTGGATACGGGACGCGACCACCTCGGCGAGCTTGGCCCGCAGGCCCTCGACCAGTTCGGGCTCGATCACGTTCCCCGCGATGCGCTGCCCGCGCCGTACCCGGTGCTTCTCGATCCAGGCGGCGACCGACTCCAGATGTGCGGTGAGTTCCGTCTGCGCACGGGCGCCGTCGTCGGCGATCACGGCCTCGACGACCGCGCGGTGGGCCCGGTGCGAGGTCTCCTTCGCCGCGTGCATCTCCGCCTTCGAGGTACGGCGGGAGGTGTGCGCGTACCGGGCGGTGAGGCGCGTGAGCACGTCGATGAAGAGGTGCAGCACCGGGTTCCCGGACAGTTGGCCGAGCACCGGGTGCAGGGGGTCCTGCGAGTGGACCGACGGGTCGTCCCAGTGGGCGAGTTCACTGTCGAGCGTGGCACGGAGGGTGGCGATGCCCTCCTCGGTGATGCGGTCGGCGGCGAGGCCGGCGGCGATCGGTTCGAGGAGCTGGCGGGCCTGGAGCAGGTCGGTGACGCTGGTGCCGACGTACTCGAGGTAGATCACCATGGCCCGGGTCGCCGGTCCCGCGTCGGGGGCACAGACGATCAGGCCGCCGTTCGGGCCGCGCCGCATCCGGGCGACCTGGTGGTGCTCGACCAGCCGTACCGCCTCACGCAGCACCGCACGGCTCACGCCCAGGCGCTCGCGCAGGTCGACCTCGGAGCCCAGGGACTCGCCGACGGGCCAGCCCTGGCGGATCACGGTCGCCTCGATGCGCTGCGCGGTCTGCGCGGCCAGCTTGCCGACCGGGACACCGGCCTCGCCGTCGGCGGGTTCGCGATCGACGGCAGTCGCCATGGGGCCAACTCCTCAGAGGGGGTATTGCGGATCCCCAGTCTATTCGCCGGTGGCACGGGTGACGTGCGGGTTGGCACAGGTGGCGTGCGGGTTGGGCGGCTGACACCGAGATCGGGTCGGTGTTGCCCGTTCTCGCTGTTACGTGTTCCTGGTCTCTGGCGGGAGCCAGTCGACGCCGTTAGAGTACCCTCATTTCGAGATCGTGCGCATGACGACGACGTTAAGGAGCCGGCAGCGATGCGACTGGAGTCCACCCCCGAACTCGAGGCGTTCCGCAGGAAAGTACGGGCCTTCGTCGCGGAACACTCGCCCGGCGTCAAGACCCACTCCGGTGTACGGGCCCCCGAGCCCGCGCTGATGCCCGCGATCAGGGAGTGGACCGCGAAACTGTACGGGGCGGGCTTCCTCGGCATCGACTGGCCCGCCGAGTACGGTGGCCGGCCCGACGCCCATCCCCTCGAACCGTTCGTCGTCGCCGAGGAGATCGCCCGCGCCCGCACCTGGCCGCCGGTCGGCGCGGCCTCGCTGGCCTCGGGCGCGCTGTTGGATTTCGGCACCGACGAACAACGGGCGCGGTTCCTGCCGCGCATCCGGAGCTGCGTGGATGTGTGGTGCCAGTTGTTCAGCGAACCCGAGGCGGGGAGTGATCTGGCCTCGCTGCGGACGCGGGCGCGGCTGGAAGGGGAGGGCGACGACGCGGTGTACGTCGTCGACGGCCAGAAGGTGTGGACGACCAACGGGCAGCACGCCGACATGGGGTACCTGCTCGCCCGTACCGACGGTGACGCGCCCAAGCACAAGGGGATCACCGCGTTCGCGCTGGACATGCGCAGTCCGGGGGTCGAGATCCGCCCGTTGCGCGAGATCACCGGGACCACCGACTTCAACGAGGTGTTCCTCGACGGGGTTCGGATTCCGGCCTCGAACGTCATCGGGCGGGTGAACGACGGGTGGCGGGTGGCGATGAGCAGCCTTGGGCGTGAGCGGTCGGGGGTGGCCGCGCGGGGGGCCGAGCTGTTCGCCGTACTGGATGATCTGGTGCGGCTTGCCGGGGCCTCACTGGAGGACTCGGCGATCCGGCAGGCTGTCGGGGAGTTGGCTGCGCGGGTGCAGGTGAATGCGGCGATGATTTCGCTGGCGCAGTCTCGGATGTTGCATGGGGCTGAGGAGCCCGCGGACGCGCTCCTCGGGAAGATCTTCTTCAGCGAGCTGAATCATGATCTGGCCGACTTCGGTGTGCGGTTGCAGGGGACTGAGGGGTTGCTTGTCGAGGGGGATGTGGGGGTTCTGGCGGGTGGGTGGTGGCAGGACGCGCATCTGTACTCGCGGGCGTTCACCATTGCTGGTGGGGCCAATGAGGTTTTGCGTACGCAGGTTGCTGAGCGGGGGTTGGGGTTGCCTCGGTAGTTGGGGTGGCTGAGGTGTTGTTTTTTGTCTGCTGCGCCGTCGTGGCTTGTCGCGCCGTTCCCCGCGCCCCTAAAAGCTCCAGGCGCCCCCTGCTGGATCAGATCAGCTCTATGATCGTTGCGTTTGCCGTGCCGCCGCCCTCGCACATGGTCTGCAAGCCGTAGCGCAGGTTCTGCTGGCGCATCCTTGCCAACAGCCTTGTCATCAGGATGGCGCCCGAGCCGCCCAGGGGGTGGCCTACGCCTATCGCTCCGCCCAGGGGGTTGAGGCGCTCGGGGTCGGCTCCCGTTTCCGCCAGCCAGGCCAGCGGGACCGGGGCGAAGGCCTCGTTGACCTCGTAGACGCCCATGTCCTCGATCGTCAGGCCTGAGCGGTGGAGGACCTTCTCGGTCGCCGGGATCGGGCCCAGGAGCATGGTGATCGGGTCCGCGCCGCTCACCGCTCCGGTGTGGTAGCGGGCGATGGGGGTCAGGCCCAGATCGCGGGCGCGTTCCGGGGTGGTGATGAGCAGAGCCGCGGCGCCGTCGGAGATCTGGGAGGCGTTGCCGGCGTGGATCACGCCGTCCTCCTTGAAGGGCGGCTTGAGCTTGGCCAGGGTGTCGGGGGTCGTGCCGCGTCGTAGGCCCTCGTCCGTCGTGAACTTGGTGCCGTCCACCTCGATCGGCACGATGTGGTCGTCGAAGACGCCCGCGTCGATCGCCGCCGCCGCTTTCGCGTGCGACTCCGAGGCGAACTCGTCGAGCCGGTGGCGGCTCAACTTCCAGCGTTCGGCGATGAGTTCGGCGCCTACGCCCTGGCTGAACTCGAAGCCGTCGTAGCGGGCGATGGCGGCGGGTCCGTACGGCTGTCCCGTGGTCCGGTGCGAGCCGAGCGGCACCCTGCTCATGGTCTCGACGCCACCCGCGACCACGATGTCGTACTGCCCCGACATGACGGCGTGCGCGGCCTGGTCGACCGCCTGTTGGCTGGAGCCGCAGGCACGGTTGACCGTGACGGCCGGGACATGTTCGGGCCAGCCCGCCGCGAGTACGGCGAAGCGGCCGACGTTGCTGGACTGGTCGCCGATCTGGGTGACACAGCCCCAGACCACGTCGTCCACCGTGCCGGGGTCGATCCCGGTGCGTTCGACGAGGGCCTTGAGCACCTCGGCCGACAGATCCGCCGCGTGCACCGATGCCAGCGAGCCGTTGCGCTTGCCGATCGGAGTGCGTACGGCGTCGACGATGACGGCGTCTCGCATGACAACTCCCTGGTCAGTCGGGTCAGTTGGGTATCTCTGGCTACTAGGTCTATTCGGGTTGTTCAGGTTGCTTGGGCTGTTCAGGGTGCTCGGGTCGGTCGTCCGGGAAGCGCACTCCCCAGTCGCGGAACACCTCTCGGGTGTCCGCGCCGACCTCCGGGGCCACCCGGCCCGCGCTTGAAGGCGTCCCCGAGAAGCGGGGCGCTGCGGCCGGCTGGACCACTCCGTCGCGTGTGAACAGGCTTGCGCGCGCGGCCAGATGGGGGTGGGTCGCCGCCTCGGTGAGGCTCAGTACGGGGGCCACGCACGCGTCGGTCCCCTCGAACAGGGCCGCCCACTCGTCCCGGGTGCGTTCCGCGAACCGCTTCTCCAGCAGCTGCCGCAGCTGCGGCCACGTCGAACGGTCGTGCTGGCGGTCCGGATCGACGCCCAGGTCGAGCAGTTCGACCAGGCGGCGGTAGAACTTGCGTTCAAGCGCGCCGACGGCCACATGGCGGCCGTCCCGGGTCTCGTACACGGCGTAGAAGGGCCAGCCGCCGTCGAAACGGTTGACGCCTCGTTCGTCGCTCCACTCGTCGCGCGCGAGCTTGGCGAAGGTGCTGGCGAGGAGGTGGGCGGTGCCGTCGACTATGGCCGCGTCGACGACCTGTCCTTTTCCGGTGCGCGTGGCTGCGTGCAGGGCGGCCAGGACGCCGATCACGAGGTAGGCGCCGCCGCCCCCGAAGTCGCCGACGAGGTTCAGGGGGATCTGCGGTGGTCCGCCCGCCTCCCCCATCGCGCCCAGCGCGCCCGTCAGCGCGATGTAGGTGATGTCGTGTCCTGCGGCCGCCGCCAGCGGGCCGTCCTGGCCCCAGCCCGTCATCCGGCCGTAGACCAGGCGGGGGTTGCGGGCCAGGCAGTCGTGCGGTCCGATGCCGAGGCGTTCGGTGACTCCGGGGCGGAACCCCTCGATCAACACGTCGGCACGCTCGACGAGTTGGAGGAGCGCGGCGGCTCCGGCGGGGTCTTTGAGGTCGAGTACGACCGACCTTTTCCCCCGGTTGAGCACATCCGCCGGGCCGCCTGCGTCCGGTTCGTCCGCCCGCCCGGGCCGGTCCACCCGGACGGCCTCCGCCCCGAGGTCGGCCAGCAGCATCCCGGCGAACGGCCCCGGTCCGATGCCACCGAGTTCGACCACCCGGCAGCCGGCGAGAGGCCCCGTTCCCGTCGTCATGGTCACGCCCTCCCAGCCTCCGACCACATTACGGATACCCAATTGCCCATTCGTACGTACGACATGGTCAGCGGCCCTTCCAGACCGCCGCCCTCTTCTCCGCGAACGCGGCGGCCCCTTCCCGGGCGTCCTCCGACTTGAACACCGGAGCCGCGATCTCGAACTGCCGCGCCCAGCCCTCCTCCAGCGTCCAGTCGGCGGCGTGGCTCGCGATCTCCTTCGTGGCCGCGACGGCGAGCGGGCCGTTGGCCGCGATCGTCGCGGCGAGGGCGAGGGCTCCGTCGAGCGCGCCGCCCTCGTCCGTCAGCCGGTTGACGAGGCCGACCTCGGCCGCCCGTACGGCGGTGATCGGTTCGCCGGTCAGGAGGAGTTCCAGCGCGATGGCGTACGGGATGCGGCGCGGGAGGTGGAGGGCCGCGCCGGCGCGGGCGACCAGGGACCGCCGCACCTCGGGGACGCCGAGCCGTGCCGTGCGGGAGGCGACCACCAGGTCGCAGGCCAGCAGGAGTTCGAAGCCGCCGGCCAGGGCCCAGCCCTCGACGGCGGCGACCAGCGGTTTGCGCGGCGGGGTCAGGGTGATCCCGCACAGGCCTCGGCCCTCGATCGCGGGTGACTCGCCCCGCAGCCACGCCTTGAGGTCCATGCCGGCCGAGAACGTGCCGCCGGCGCCCGTGAGCACGCCCGCCCGCAGATCGTCCGACTCGTCCAACTCGTCGACCGCTGCCGCCACTCCGGCGGCCACTCCCGCATCCAGGGCGTTCTTCACCGCCGGGCGGTTGATCGTGATGACCTGGACCGCGCCTCGGCGCTCCACCAGCACCTCGTCCGACACGCCTACCTCCTCGAATCGTGCAACTGATCGCCGGTCACGGCGAATTGGGCCAGTTCATGGGCGACCATGCCGTCCAGGTCCTCGGCCGGCGGTGCCGGGAGGTCGACCGCGCGGTCGCGGGTGGGCAGCAGGACGACGGCCGTACCGGGTGTGGTGACCTCGCCGCGCTGGTTCTCGCACCGCACCTCGATGTGCACCTCGGCCCGCCCGGCCACCCGGCGTTTGTCGACGACCGTGCCGCGCACCCAGGTGGTGTCGCCGAGATAGTTGAACTTGCGGTGCTCGCACCGGAGTTGCCACAACCAGCCGTCGTCGCCGATCCAGTCGGTGAGCAGATGGCACAGCCAGGTCTCGCGCATGCCGCCGTAGTCGTACGGGTTCGGCAGCCCGAGTTCCTTCGCCCGAGCGGGCTCCCAGTGCAGCCGCTGCACGGTGTCCGGGATGTTCATGGGGTTCGGCGGATACAGTCCCGGGGCCTTGCGCCGGACGCGCGCGGCGATCCCGAAGGCGCCGGGCGGGGTGAGCTGCATGCCCCAGCCCAGATGCCAGACGACCACGTCCGTGGTGGTCAGCGGCCCCTTCACCCGGGGCTGGAGTTCGTCGCCGATCTCGACGTCCTCCCAGTAGCGGGGTTCGGCGCCGCGCCGGGTCTCGGCCGCGTAGGCGGCGTCGATCTCGGCCAACTGCTCGGCCGTGTAGGGCTCCTGGGCCAGGTGTTCCTTCGCCCGCTTCTTCGACGTGTGCCGTTCGGCGTTGATCCAGGTGCCCCGGCGCAGGGCGTGCATCTCGCCGCGCCCGTTGGCGTACAGGTAGTCGCGTACGACGTGTGCCGTGCGCCCGCCGAAGCTGCTGGGCTTGAGGTGGACGCCCACCTGGGTCTGCAACACCCGGCAGCGGTCGCCGAGTTGGAGTGGACGCCACCACTCGAACTCCATCACCGCCTGGTAGGAACCGAGTCCGGCGAAGGGATCGCCCTTCAGCAGCGCCTTCGTCTCCGGATCCGGCTTCGGGGCCGCGTCCTCCCCCATCGTGTAGAGGAAGGTGGGCGGCGCGACGAGCGAGCCCCAGCGGGTGCGGGCCGCGTGGTCCGGGTCGCAGTACAGGGGGTTGTCGTCGCCGTAGCCGTACGCGAAGTGCCGTACGCCGTCCCAGGTCACCTCGTAGTTGTGCGGGGGGTTGTGCTGGGGCTGCGGGACGCCGAGGCGTCGGCGGGAGCGCTCGACCGCCTCGTCGGTGAGGACGCCGAACCGCTCGGCCGCCTTCCCCGCCGTGTCCGTGACTCCCGTACCCGTCATCGCTGTTCCTCCTTGACGCGCTGCTGCTGTGCGAGCCGGGCGCGGACCAGTTCCAGCAGGTCCACGCGGCTGACCTTGCTCGACGGGGTCCGGGGCAGCGCGTCGACGACGACGATGTGCGCCGGCACCTCGTACGGGGTGAGCCGGGACCGGCAGAGGGCGACGAGGTCGGCCGTGTCCGGGGGGACTTCGCCCGGCTCGGTCTCGACCGCCGCGACCGGCACCTCGCCGAGCCTCGGGTCCGGCAGCCCCGCGACGGCCGCCTCGCGGACTGCGGGGTGGGTCTCCAGGACGCGTTGGACCGTCTCGGGCTGCACCTTGAAGCCGCCGCGGATGATGGCGTCGTCCGCGCGGCCCTCGATCCAGACGAACCGGTCGGTGTCGATCCGGGCGAGATCGCTGGTCCGCGTCCAGGACCGGCCGCCCCCGGTGCTCTGCTCGGTGCGGACCTCCAGGCGGCCGCGCCTGCCGACGGGCAGTTCGGCGCCGTCCTCGCCGGTCACCCTCAACTCGACGCCGTCGAAGGCGCGTCCGGCGCTGCCCGCCTTGCGCTGCCACCACCGCTCGTGCAGCGGCAGCGTCCAGCCGACCACCGCGCCGGCGAACTCGGTGGCCCCGTAGGTCATGAGGACGGGGATGCCGTACGTACGGAAGAAGGCGTCGGCGAGTTCCGCCGGGCAGGGCGCGGTGCCGGAGGTGACGACCTGGAGGCTCGCCAGCCGTTCCTTCGGGACGCCGGAGTCGAGTACGGCGCGGATGGCGGCCGGTACGAGGCTCGCCGCCCGCAGCCGGTGCCGTTCCACCGCGCCCACCCAGGGTTCGACGGCGAACCGGGGCATCAGCAGCATGCGGCGACCGGTCGCGAGACAGGCGAGCGCCCGCCACAGGCCGCTGATGTGCACGAGCGGGGTGGCCACCAGCGCCGCCGACCGCGACAGCAGCCGTGCGTCCTTCGGGGTCTGGCCGCCGGAGACGAGGGCCTGGTCGAGCTGGCCGATGCGCAGGTGTACGCGTTTCGGGGGGCCGGTGGTGCCCGAGGTGAGCATCTCCACGGCGACGTCCGGGCCGGCGAGGGGCGCCCCGGCGGACGGCGCACCGCCCGCGAGCTTGATGATGCCGTCGGTGCCGGTCTCCAGGGCCGCGCCGTAGGCGGTCACCGTGCTCAACACGCCCTCGCGGGCCAGGACTTCGGCACCGGCGACGACGACGGGCGGCTCGCAGCGCGCGATGTCGGCGGCGAGCCGCGCCGGTGGCTGCAACGGGCTCAGCATCACCAGACAGCGCCCGGAGGCGATCACCGCGGCGACCACGGCCACGTGCTCGGGCCGGTTCTCCAGGACGACACCGACGCGGGCGCCGGAAGGCAGTCCCAGTACGTCGAGCGCGTCGACGACACCGCGCGCGGTCTCCTGGATCTGCCCCCAGGTCCACCAGTCGCCCTCGTACTCGATCGCCTCGGCGTCGGCGGGGGCCTCGGTCAGCAGCCGGGACAGGCGGTCGCGAATTCCCACGGGAGCAGCCTTTCGTCACCAGGCCTATAAAGTACACTGAATTAATGATCATTTACCGCCGGACCGGCACATTCGGGCACTGAGTGACGAGAACCACTTGATTCAGTGACCTGAAATGGATCAGATTCCGACCAGGTCGGCCAGCCGGGCCCGGTGCGTCGCCGGGCTGCCGAAGAGCTGCTCCGAGGACTTCGCGCGCTTCAGGTACAGATGCGCGTCGTGCTCCCACGTGTAGCCGATGCCGCCGTGGATCTGGATGTTCTCCTTGGCGGCATGGGTGAAGGCGTTCCCGCAGTAGGCGGCGGCGAGCGCGGCGGACACCGGCAGTTCGGCCGGTTCCCCGTCGGCCACGGCCATCGCGCGGTAGGCGGCCGAGCGGGCGGCCTCGACCTGGAGCAGCATGTCGGCGCACTTGTGCTTGATCGCCTGGAACGACCCGACGGGTCGGCCGAACTGGACCCGGACCTTCGCGTACTCCACCGCGGCGTCCAGGCAGGCCTGCGCGCCGCCGACCTGCTCGGCGGCCAGCGCCACGGCTACACGGTCGAGGACGGTACGGAGGTACTCCGTGGCGTCTCCCCCCGGGCCGACCCGTGTCGCCACCGCGCCGTCGAGGTCGATCCGGGCCAGCCGCCGCGTCGGGTCGAGTGCCTCCAGCCGGGTGCGGGTCACCCCGGGCGCGGTGCCGTCGACGGCGAACAGGCCGGGGCCGGTGTCGGCGCGAGCCACGACCAGGAGCAGGTCGGCGCTGTGACCGTCGATCACGAACATCTTCGTGCCCGACACCCGCCAGCCCTCCGCATCACGCGTCGCCGAGACCGCCACGTCCTCGACGCGCCACGACCCGCCCGCCTCGGCCAGCGCCAGGGTGCCGGTGAGCGAACCGTCGGCGATGGCGGGCAGCCAGCGCGCCTTCGCCGTGTCGTCGCCGGACACGGCGAGGGCCTGGCCGGCGAGGGCGACCGTGGCGAAGTACGGGGAGGGCAGCAGGACCCGCCCCAGCTCCTCCAGGACGATGCCCAACTCGACCGCACCGCCGCCGGATCCGCCGTACTCCTCCGGCAACGCGAGGCCGTGCAGGCCGAGTTGGTCCGCCATCCGACGCCAGAGCGCCGGATCGTGGCCCTCGTCGGACTCCATCGAGCGGCGCACCGCCTCGCTCGGCGCCTTGTCCGCGAGGAAGCGGCGCAGCGTGGAGCGGAGTGCCTCGTGCTCCTCGGTGAAGGTGGTGGACGTGGTGAGGGTCGGTGCCACGTGTGCGTCATCCATCTCTGCGGGGCGTCTTCGACCGCAGATAGGCGGCGAAGTCCGGCATCCGGGCGCGGTCCACGATCTCGATCCGGAGGCCGTCGGACGCCAGGTGATAGGCGAAGATCGACGGCTCTCCGTCGATCACGGCACAGGCCTCCAGCGGGAAGCCCGCCTCCACCAGCCGCTTCGAGGTCGTCGGGACGTCGTCGCAGAAGTAGCCGAGGTGGTGTGTGGCCATGTGCCCGGTCGCCGTCCAGGGCGTTCCCGGGATCTCCTGCGCGAGTTCGATGTGCGGGGCGTCGAGCGAATACGTCCAGCGCAGGGCGAGCACACGTTCGCCGTCCGCCATGCGCACCGGCAGCTCGGCGGTCATGGTCTCGGTCCACTGGTAGCCGGCGACCTCGGTCAGCCTGGCCTTCCACTCGTCGACGTCCCGGACCACGATCCCCGTGTGATAGAGGTCGGCCGCGCTCAGGACATGGGTCACCGCGCCGCTCACCAGGTGAGCCGTAGCTGCTTGACGCCGTACATGTTGCCGTGCGCTTCGAGGTCCTGGCCGGGCTCTATCTCGTAGTCAGGAATGCGCCGGTGCCACTCCTCCATCGCCACGTTGAGTTCGAGGCGGGCGAGGTGCGAGCCGAGGCAGCGGTGCGGGCCCGAGCCGAAGGCGATGTGGTTGGTGGTCTCGCGGTGCAGATCCACCTCCAGCGGGTTGTCGTACCGTTCGGGGTCGCGGTTGGTGACCGCGACCGGGAGCATCACCATGTCGCCGGCCCGGACCGGGCAGCCGCCGATCTCGACGTCGCGGGTGGCCTTGCGGGCCGGGACGACGGGCGAGTAGACGCGCAGGATCTCCTCCACGGCCGTGGAGATGAGCGCGGGGTTGGCGACGATCGCCTTGCGCTGTTCGGGGTGGGTGGCGAAGTGGTAGAGCGACCAGCCGACCGAGATCGGGACGGTGTCGAAGCCGGCCTGGAAGAACAGGACGCAGAACGCGTGCATGTCCCGGTCGCTGATCTTCTCGCCGTCGATCGTCCAGGTCATCGCCCGCGAGAGCAGGTCGTCGCGGGGGGTCTCGCGGCGCAGGGCGATCTGCTCGTCGAAGTAGTCCGACACGGCGGTCATGGCGGCCAACTGCCGCTGTCCGTCGGGGTCTTCGTCGTAGGTCAGGTGCAGCAGATCGTGTGTCCAGTGGAGGAACTGGCCGAGGTCCGCCTCGGGCAGCCCCATCAGGTCCATGAAGATCCGGGTCGGGAACTGGCGGGCGAAGGCGTCGAGGACATCGGCGCTTCCGGCGTCCTTCAGACCGTCGATGAGTTCGCCGGCGATCCTGCGGTACTTCGGTTCCTCGGCGGCGGCGGCCTTCGGCGAGAAGTGCTTGCCCAACAGCCGTCGCCACTCGGTGTGGTGGGGCGGGTCCAGCATCTCCGGGATCCACAGGAACTTCGGATTCGGGTTGAGGACCGTCACCGACTCGCTGGAGAACGTCCGCCAGTCCTGGAGCGCCCGCTGGATCGCCTCGCTCTCGGTGACGACCCAGTACCCTTGCGCGATGGTGCTCCGGAACCCGGAGTGGGTGCCGGCCAGTTCGTCCCAGCGCCGCTGGTGACTGAGGACCGGCCCGCTGAGCCGGTTGTCGAAGTGGTAGGCGGGGACTCCGTCGTGGGTTCCGTCGGGTTCGAGTGTCGTGCTCATCACGGCTCCTCTCGTCGTACGTCCGTCACGTCGCACGGGATCAGGTGTGTCCTAGGTCCGTCACGTCGCACGAGGTCAGGTGTGTCCTACGGGGGTCAGGTCGCCGCGCCCTCGATCTTGAGCGCGATCAGCTCCTCGTCGCCGATGCCGAGCGAGCGCAGGACGTCGTCGGTGTGCTCCGCGAACTGGGGTGCCCGGGTCAGGGTGGCCGGGGTCTCGTCGAACTGCACTGGGTTGGCGACCAGTTCACGGTCGATGCCGTCGGCGTCCACGACGGGCGCGATGAGACCGTTGGCACGCAGTGCCGGATCCTGGCCGACCTCCCACGCGCTCTGTACGGCCGCCCACTGGCCCTCGCCCCGGGAGAGGATGTCGACCCACTCGGCGTAGGGGCGGGAGGCGATGAGCCCGGCGACGATCTCGGCGGCGTCGGCGGCGTTCGCCATCAACTTCTCGGTGCTGTCGAAGCGTTCGTCACGGGCGAGTTCCTCGCGCCCGGCAAGCTTGCAGAACTCGGCCCAGTACCGGCCGGGTTGCAGCATCGACAGTTCGATCCAGCGGCCGTCCGAGCTGCGGTAGGCCCCGATGAGGGGGTTGGTGGCCGAACCGTACTTGGGTTGGATGTTCACCGGCAGCGGGCCGCCGTTCATCAGCGCCATGTTGACCGTGAACTGCGTCGCCCAGGCGCCCACACCGACCAACGACACGTCCACGACGGACGGTTCACCGGTGGTGGCGCGGGAGTAGAGCGCGGCGGCTATCCCTCCGGCGATGGTCATGCCGCCCATCGAGTCGCCGTAGGCACCGGCGGGCATCCGGATCATCCGCTCCGCGCCGACCGGGGTGACACCGGCGGCGCTGCCGCCGCGCGCCCAGAAGGCGGTGCTGTCGTAGCCGCCCTTGCGCGCCTCCTCGCCACGGGCGCCGAAGCCGCTGCCCCGGACGTAGATGATGTCCGGGTTGACCGCCCGGACGTCCTCGACGTCGATGCGCAGTTTGGCCCGTGCGTCGGGCAGGAAGTTGGTCAGGAACACATCGCTGGCGCGGATGAGTTCGTCCAGCACACGCCGCGCGGACGGCTTCTCCAGGGCGAGACCGACGCTCCGTTTCCCGCGGTTGGGGCCTTCCACGATCGGGAAGAACGACGACTCCTTGCTGACCGCGTCGTACCCGAGCACCCGCACCAGACCGCGCTGGCCGTCGCCCCGCTCGGCGTGCTCGATCTTGATCACGTCGGCGCCCCAGTCCGCGAGCACGGCGCCCGCCGCCGGGACGAAGGTGAACTGTGCGACCTCGAGAACCCGCACACCTTCCATGGGCCTCTGCATCGGACCAACTCCTCCGAGCCTGAACGCTCCTGAGACGCTATTGCGCATACCCAATCAACGAAGAACGCGCTCCAGTATGGACCGAGGGTCGTAAAAAGTATACTGTTTTCGCCATGCTGGATTTCTCGATCGAACCCGATTTCCAGGCCAAGCTGGACTGGGCGACCACCTTCGTACGCGAGGAGGTCGAGCCCCTCGACCTTCTGTTCCCGCACGGGGGCGACCCGTACGACACCCGCAACGAGAAGGCCCGTGCGATCCTGCGGCCGCTCCAGGACCAGGTACGGGAGCAGGGGCTGTGGGCCTGCCATCTCGGCCCCGAACTGGGCGGCGCCGGCTACGGACAGGTCAAGCTCGCGTATCTCAACGAGATCCTGGGCCGCTCCTACTGGGCCCCGACCGTCTTCGGCACCGCCGCCCCGGACACCGGGAACGCCGAGATCCTCGCCATGTTCGGCACCGAGGAGCAGAAGGCCCGCTATCTGCGGCCGCTGCTCGACGGCGACATCGTCTCCACGTTCTCGATGACCGAGCCGCAGGCGGGCGCCGACCCCAAGGAGTTCCTCTGCCGCGCCCGGCGCGACGGGGACGAGTGGGTGATCGACGGCGAGAAGTGGTTCTCGTCCAACGCCCGGTACGCGGCCTTCCTCATCGTCATGGCCGTCACCGACCCGGACGCGCCGCCGCACGCCCGTATGTCGATGTTCATCGTGCCCGCCGAGACACCGGGCATCGAGATCAGGCGCAACGTCGGCACGATGGACGAACGCGACAACCTCGACGAGGGCATCCACGCCTACATCCGCTACGACCAGGTCCGCGTCCCCCTCGACGCCATGCTCGGCGGTCCCGGCGAGGGCTTCAAGGTCGCCCAGGCGCGGCTGGGCGGGGGCCGGGTGCATCACGCGATGCGTACGGTCGGCAAGTGCACGCGTGCCTTCGACATGATGTGCGAACGGGCACTGTCCCGGCGTACGCAGGGTGAGCTGCTCGCGGAGAAGCAGGCGGTGCAGCAGTTCATCGCGGACTCCTGGGTGGAGTTGCAGCAGTTCCGGCTGCTCGTGCTGCACACCGCGTGGATCATCGACACGCAGCCGCACGGTGCGGCCCGCACGCAGATCGCGATGTGCAAGGTCCAGACGGCGAAGGTGCTGCACGACGTCATCCAGCGGGCCCTGCATCTGCACGGCTCGCTCGGCACCACCAACGAGCTCCCGCTGGCCAAGTGGTGGATGGCCGCGCCGAACCTCGCGCTCGCCGACGGCCCCACCGAGGTGCACCGCACGACGATCGCCAAGCGGCTGCTGAAGAACTACCGGCCGGCGGAGGGGCTGTTCCCGAGCGAGCACATACCGCCTAAGCGGGAGGCCGCGCGCAAGCGGTACGCGCACATCGTGGAGGACGAGAGCCTCGCGGGGCGGGCGGACGTATGACGGACGGACGTGTTGGCGGCGATCTGTTCGACCTGACCGGGAAGGTTGCCCTCGTCACCGGGGGCAGCCGGGGGCTGGGGCGCGAGATGGTCCTTGCGTTCGCCGCCGCCGGGGCGGATGTGGTGATCACCAGTCGGAAGGTCGACGCGTGTGAGGCGGTCGCGGCAGAGGTACGTGAGCTGGGCCGGCGTGCGCTGTCGGTCTCGGCGCATGTGGGGCACTGGGACGATCTCGGGCTGCTCGTCGACGCGGCGTACGAGGAGTTCGGGAAGGTCGACATCCTCGTCAACAACGCGGGGATGTCGCCGTTGGCGCCGTCGTCCGCCGGGACCAGTGAAGAGCTGTTCGACAAGGTGATCGGGGTCAACTTCAAGGGGCCGTTTCGGCTTGCCTCGTTGGTCGGGGAGCGGATGGCTGAGGGGGGTGGGGGGTCGATCATCAACGTGTCGTCTTCGGGGGCGTTGTTTCCGCAGCCCCGGTTCGGGCCGTATGCGGGGGCGAAGGCGGCGTTGAATGCGCTGACCACTGTCTTCGCTTTGGAGTTCGGGCCTACTGTGCGGGTCAATACGATCTCGGCGGGGCCGTTTCTGACGGACATCTCCAAGGCGTGGTCCGAGGAGAAGCGGCAGAGTACGCGTAGTGCGGTGGGTCGGCCCGGGCGGCCCGAGGAGATCATCAGTACAGCGCTCTATCTGGCCAGTGATGCGTCCAGCTATACGACCGGAGCGCTTATTCGGGTGGACGGTGGGTTGTATTGACACTGCGGGCCGGTGGGGGCCGGTCGCGCAGTTCCCCGCGCCCCTAGGTGAGTAGTCGTGTCGCCTCGTCCAGAAGTACTGGTAGTGCCGGCAGCATTCGCTGGTGCATGTCTGTCAAGTGGGCTGCTTTTCTGCCCCGTTTGATCAGTAGGGCCGTTGCCGCCGACTCCTTGTATTTCGTCAACGCCTCGAACCACCGCAGGTCGGGGAGGCGTTCTCGTCGGGTCTCCTCGTAGGTGTCGAGGAGTTCGGCCTTGGTCGGCATCCCTGTCGGTTCGTCCGACGGGGATGCCGGGTGGTGGGCCTCGTCGGTGAAGAAGGTCAGCCAGGTGATGTCGACGCGGGGGTCGCCCAGTGACCAGATCTCCCAGTCGATGACCGCGTTGACCGAGTCCGCGTCGCACAGGGTGTTGCCGAGGCGGTAGTCGCCGTGGGTGAACACCGGCATCATCGCCGGGGGCATGGTCGCGCGCAGGCGTTCCGCCACCGCCTCGTAGCCGGTGCGCAGGTCTTCGGGGACCGTGGTGAACGCCCGGGTCCAGCGGTCGATCTCGGCGCCCGGGGTGACAACCGGCTCCACTGCCAAGGGAGTTCGCTTGGGGTCCGCGCGGTGCAGGTGGGCCAGCATTCGGGCCGCGTCGAGGGCCCGGGCCCTCACCTGGGCTGTGGACAGGGTGCCGCGCGGGACCAGTACCGGCTCCACGCACTCCCCGGGAACCAACTCCATGGCCACGAACGGCTGTTGGACCGGCGGCCGGCCCTTCTCCCAGAACAGCACCTTCGGCACCCGTATGCCGGGCACGCCCGCCAGCACCTGCATGAGCCGTGCCTGGCGCAGGACATCGCGGTTGCGGACCGGTTCCAGGCCGGGCGGGGCCACCTTGAGGACTACGCGCTCGTGTCCGGCGGGGACGCCCGACAGTACGGCGACATAGGTGAGGCTCGATGTGCCGCCGGTGAGCGGTTCGACCGACTCCACCGTGCCCTCGGGTGCCCAGCCGCGCAGCGCGGTGGCCGTGCGCTGCGTCAACTCCGGTATCAGGTCGGTACTGTTGGCGACGGTGCTCATGTGCCGGTCCTTCATCCTTGTCGGCCGACGGCCTGGTGGCGTTCGGCGGTCAGCGCCGCGACGATGTCCCGGCGCACCAACTTGCCGGTCGGGGTACGGGGCAACTCGGGCCAGCGGGTGATGCGTTCCGGTGTCTTCGAGCCGCGCAGGGTGCCGCGTACCTGGGCGCGCAGGTCGCCGGCGTCGATCTCGGCGCCGTCGCGGACCACGACGACGGCCTCGATCCGCTGGCCCCACTCCTCGTCCGGTACGCCGACGACGACCGCGTCCAGCACGTCCGGGTGACGCAGCAGAACGTCCTCGATCTCGGCGGGCGCGATGTTCTCGGCGCCCCGGATGATCGTGTCGTCGGCCCTGCCCTCGATGTGGAGATAACCGTCGGCGTCGACCCGGCCCTGGTCGCGGGTGTGGAAGAACCCACGCTCGTCGACCGCCGAGCCCTGTCCGGCGTACTCCCCCGAGACCTGCTCGCCGCGTACCCAGATCTGGCCCGTCTCTCCGGGAGCGGCGACCTCGCCGGACGCGTCGCGGACCTCCAGTTCGACGCCCGGCACCGGCAGCCCGGCCGACCCGAGCCGGGCCCGTACGGCGGGATCGTCGCTCGCGACGGCCGTGCGGTGCTCCTGCGGGCCCAGGATCGTGATGGTGGACGAGGTCTCCGTCAGGCCGTAGGCGTTCACGAAGTCGATGTGCGGCCAGGCGCGCAGCGCGGTCTCGATCACCCGTACGGGCATCCTGGCGCCGCCGTAGGCCAGCGCGCGCAGCGAGGGCACCGACCTGTCCAGGCCGTCCGTGTCCATGATGCGGGCGAGCATCGTCGGCACGACCATCGCGTTGGTGACGCGCTGCTGCCGTACGAGGTCCAGCCAGCTCTCGGGCGTGAACTGGTCGAGGCTCAGGGCGCGGCGCCCGGCGTACAGGTTGGTGAGGATGTTGGACACGGCGGCGATGTGGTACGGCGGGACGCTCACGAGGGCCGCCTCGTCCGGGTCGGCGCCGGCGAACTCCACCGTGCCGAGCACGTACGACACGAGGTTGTGGTGCCGTAGGACCACGCCCTTCGGGGTCGAGGTCGTGCCGCTCGTGTAGATGAGGACCGCCGGGGAGTCGGCCTGCGCCGCCGGCTCTTCGTCGTCCGGAGCGGAGTCCGTCGCCTTCGCCGCCTGCCGGAGCCACTCCTCCGGGGACCGTACCGCCAGTCCTGCCCGGCGCAGCGCCTCGCCGTGTTCCGGGTCGGCGATGCCCAGGGCGTGCGGGTGGTTCGCGAGCAGCGCGTCCAACTGGGCGTCGCCTAGGCGGTAGTTGACCGGGATCAGCGGGACTCCGGCGTGGGCCGCGGCGAACAGCGCGACCGGGAGGGCCGGGCCGTTCACCGCCAGGTAGACGATCGCGTCGGCGTCGGCCGCGCGGACCAACTGAGCGCCGCCTACGGCCAGTTCGCGCAGGCGTGGGGCGGTCAGTCCGTCGTCCGTGCGCCCGATCAGGGTCCGGTCGCCGAAGCCCTCGGCGGCCATGTCCAGCAGCATCGTGATGTTCACCGGGTGGTCTCCCCGCCCCTCAGTCCGAGGCCGGGAGCGGCTTGGCGCTCTTCAGTGGCAGTGGTACGCCGTTCAGCGCCAGCGTGCCCTGTCCCGGCTTGGTGCAGAGCAGTTCGAGGCCGTGCTCCTCGTCGGCGTACCGCTTGCCGAGCAGGGAACCGCCCATCTGGTCGGGGTCGGCTGTGCCGGTGGCGGCGGGTCCCGGCCCGTTCGCCTCCGTCATGGCCGCCCCACCGCAGGTGATGTCCAACTCACTGTCCGGGCAGCGGACGACGACCACCGCCGTCGTGTCGACCGTACTGGCGAGCATCTGCCCCACACGTGGCCTCATCGCAGGTTCCTCCGCGGATCTTGTTCCGTTCCGGCGCCCTAAGACCAGAAAAAAGTATACTACTTACCTCGATCACGTCGAGATGACGGACCAGAACGACGCGACCAGAACAACGTGACGAACGGAGTGCCGGATGGAACTCAAGACCGTCCTGTTCGAGGTGGCCGACCATGTCGCCACGATCACCCTGAACCGGCCCGAGGTCATGAACGGCTTCAACCAGGAGATGCTGGAGGAGTTCGCCGCCATCTGGCAGACCGTGAAGACCGACGACGACGTGCACGTCGTCGTGTTGCGGGGCGCGGGCGAGCGGGCGTTCTGCACGGGCATGGACGTCAAGGAGGGCATCGACCGCCATCCCAACGTCTGGTCGCAGACCGACCCCGGCGAGTACCTCTCGCCGAAGCTGAACCAGGTGTGGAAACCCCTGGTCTGCGCGGTGCACGGGATGGCCGCCGGCGGCGCCTTCTACTGGCTGAACGAGGCCGACATCGTGATCTGCTCGGAGGACGCCACGTTCTTCGACCCGCACGTCAGCTACGGGCTCACCGCGGCCCTGGAGCCGATCGGCCTCGCCCGGCGCATCCCCCTCGGCGAGGCGCTGCGCATCGCGCTGCTCGGCCTGGACGAGCGGGTGTCGGCCGCGCGCGCCCTGCAGATCGGCCTGGTCAGCGAGGTGCTCCCGCGCGAGGAGCTGTGGGACCGGGCCGACGACGTCGCCCGGATCATCGCCGCCAAACCGCCCGCCGCCATCCAGGGCACCGTCCGGGCGATCTGGGAGTCGCTGGACTCGACGCGCACCCAGGCGCTGCGCACCGGACTGTCGTACACCCAGATCGGCAACCCCATCGGGAAGGCCGAGGTCGACCGGTCCGCCGTACCCCGGAGGCAGTGGACACTGCGCTGACACTCCTTTAGCCTGCATAAAAAGAGTGCACTTTATAGGTGTCGCTGTCGTAGGTGTTGCGAAGGGGAGGCTTCTATGCTTTTCGGCATGCCCTGGCCCGGCCGGGACGTCGCGCGGGAGGCCGAGCAGGCCGGTGTCGGTGCCTTCTGTGCCGGGGAGTTCGTCGACCACGACGCCTATCTCACGGTGGCCGACATCGTGGCGAACACCGAGCACGCCCTGGCGGGCCCCGCCATCGCGTACGCGTTCGCCCGCACCCCCTACGCGCACGCCACCGCCCTGCGCCAGCTGCACGCACAGGCGCCGGGGCGGCTGTTCCTGGGGCTGGGCAGCGCCGCGTTCAAGATCAACCGGGACTGGCTGGGCGTACCCGGCGAGCGTCCGGTGGCCCGGATCGCCGAGACCGTCGGTGCGGTGCGGGCCTGGCTGCACGCGGAGAACAGCGAGAGGGTCCGCTACTCCGGCGAGTTCTACTCGCTCGACGCCGATGTCCGCGCCCCGGTGCTCGGCCGGCTGGACATCCCCGTCCTGCTCGCCGCGTTCAACACCGGGATGGCCGCCACTGCCGGCCGGGTCGCCGACGGGGTCATCGGGCACGGGCTGTTCACCTCCTCCTGGTGGAACGACGTCGTACGGCCCTCGGTGGAGCGCGGCGCGAAGGACGGCGACCCGGGGACCCGCTTCCTCGAACACGGCTGGGTGATCACGGCCGTCGACGACTCCGCGCCCGAGCGTGCCGTCGCCGACGCCCGCCGGATGATCGCCTTCTACCTCACGGTGAAGACGTACGACCCCTACGTGGCCCACCACGGCTGGGAGGAGCCGGTCGACCGACTGCGTGCCGCGTTCCGGGCGGGCGACACCGATGCCATGGCCCGTGCGGTCACCGACGAGATGGTCACCGAGATCGCCGTGTGCGGGACGACCGCCGAGGCGAAGGAGGCCCTGGCCCGCCGCGCGGGCTCGCTCCCCCGCGACGTCGCCTACTTCGCGCCCCCGAGTTTCCTGGTGAGCCGGCGGCGGCGGGCCGCGTACGCCCGGGCCGCCCTCGCGCTGATCGGTGCGGTACCGGACGTGGAAGAGAGCGCCTGACACACATGGCGCGGAAGAAGCGACCGGCCCCGGAGCGAGAACGCTCCGGGGCCGGTTCGTGGGTCAGCCGCTCACCGGGATCGGGTCAGGCGTCCTGAGGCAGCGGTGCGAGCTTCTTGCTCTTGTCGAAGTGCACGATGTCGGCCAGCGTGCCGCCGAGGATCGCCGCACGGTCCTCGTCCGGGACGCCCTCGAAGTTCTCCGCGATGCACTCGGCACTGTCTCGGAAGGTGCCCTCGGCGTGCGGGTAGTCGTTGCCCCACAGGATCGTCGAGAGGCCGGTGATGTGGCGGGCCTTGACGGCCGTCGGGTCGTCCGCGAACTGCACATGGATCTGGCGCCGGACGTACTCGGTGGGCTTGAGCGGGTAGGGCCACTTGTCGTTGATCGCGAACAGCCGGCCCATGGAGTTCTGCTCGGTCGGGGGACGGTTGTCGTCCCAGAAACCGAGCCACCAGTCGGGGTCCTGGCCGGTACCGGTCTTCCACGCCTTGTCCATGTAGCCCATGAAGGAGACCAGCCAGCCGGCCGTGTACTCGATCAGGTTGAAGTGCAGGTCGGGGAAGCGCTCGCACACACCACCGCCGACGAGGCTGGCGATGATGCCCTGCGGGCCGGCCACGGCCGAACCGACCGCGAAGCCCATGGTCCGGCCCGTCACCATCTCGTCGGTCAGGTTGCCCTTGCCCATGTTCATGGCGTTCATCAGGCCCCGGACGGTCACCGCCGTGTCGGACACCTCTTCCTTGACCTTCACTCCACCGGTGGCGACGTGGATGAAGATCGGCAGCCCGTGCGCCTGCGCGGCGGCCCAGACCGGGTCGTACTCCCGCGCGTAGAACGGCAGGGGCGGGATCTCCGGGATGAGGATCGCGCCGAGTCCCAGCCGCGCGATCCGCTCGATCTCCGCGACGGCCTCGGGCACGTCCGTCAGCGGGATCGCGGCCGTCGGACGCAGCCGGTCCTTGTACGGGAGGTACCGCTCGACCAGGTAGTCGTTCCAGACGCGGGCGTGCGCCATGGACAGCTCGTGGTCGTCCGTGAACAGAACGAACAGGGAGAGGTTCGGGAACATCACCGAGGCGTCGACGCCGTCGATGTTCATGTCCCGGAGAATGTGCTCGGGATCGCCGTCCGGGGTCTCCCCGCCGGTCTGGCGGTATTTCGAGATCGTCCAGCCGTCGAAGCCGATGGTGTGCAGTTTCTTGAACTCCGTGTGCCCGCCCGGCACGATCGGCTCGTCGAGCGTGAACTCCTCTTCCCAGAGGGCCCGATCACGCAGGTTCTTGGGGAGCCGGGCCTTGAAGAGATCGACCGGCTCGATGATGTGCGAGTCACCGGAGACGACAAATTCTTTGAACACAGGCGGTACCTCTTTCGAACATCGTCGTTCGCGCAGAATCCACCCCGCGGATGAGGCCGAAGTTACCTGTACCGATCGGTCTAGTCAACGATTCAGCACACGCATTGACGGTTCCACTCGCGTCAAGAAGCCTGACAATCGGCTGACGAGCTGCCGATCAACACCTCCCCTTCCCTCCCGCCCCTAATTAAGTACACTCAACTCCATGAAGACGGCTTACTCGTTCTCTTCGCAGCTCTACATCGACGGACGCCGAACGGACGGCGATTCGAACGCGTCCCTGGTCGTGCGCAATCCGGCGACGGAGGAATCGATCGCCGAGGTTCCCCAGTCCTCGCTCACGGATGTGCGGCGCGCCGTCGAGGCGGCACGCCGGGCCTTCGACGAGGGTCCGTGGCCCCGGCTGAAGCCCGCCGAGCGAGCCGCGGTGCTGCTGCGCATGGCCGAGGAGATGGAACGCCGGCTCCCGGACCTCGTCGCCGTCAACATCGCCGAGGCGGGATCGGTCCGCGCACTCGCGGAGAGTCTGCAGACCCGGGTCCCGGTGAGTCATCTGCGCGACATGGCGGAGCGGGTGATGCCGGCCTTCGCCTGGGAGCGGCCGATGGAGCCCACCGTCGCGCCGGGCATCGGGATCTCCCAAGGGGTGCTGCGCCGCGAGGCGTTCGGCGTGTGCGCCCTGATCTCCGCCTACAACTTTCCCTTCTTCCTCAGCATGATGAAGGTGATCCCGGCCCTCGCGGCGGGCTGCACCGCCGTACTGAAGCCGGCGCCCGCGACTCCCCTGGAGTCCCTGCTGATCGGCGACTTCGCCGACGCGGCCGGGCTGCCCCCGGGCGTGCTGAACATCGTGACCGGCGACATCGAGGCCGGCCGCGAGCTGACCACCCACCCGATGGTGGACCTGGTCAGCTTCACCGGCTCGGACACGGTCGGGCGCACGGTCTACACCCAGGCGGCGGCCTCCCTCAAGAAGGTCGTCCTCGAACTCGGCGGCAAGTCGGCGAACATCGTGCGCGCCGACGGCGACCTCGACGGCGCCGTCCGCTCCGCGCTGGTCGGCATCACCACCCACGCCGGCCAGGGCTGTTCGCTGCTGACCCGCACGCTCGTGCACGAGTCCGTCCACGACGAACTGGTCGCCCGGCTCAGCGAGGGCCTCGCCGCGATCAGGGTCGGCGACCCGGCCGACCCGGCGACCACCATGGGCCCGCTGATCAGCGAGGCCCAGCGGGACAAGGTCGAGAAGCTGATCCGGGTCGGCGAGGAGGAGGGGGCGCGGCTCGTCCTCGGCGGCAGGCGGCCGGCGGGCCTCGACCGCGGCTGGTACGTCGAACCCACCCTGTTCACCGGCGTCGACAACGCGATGACCATCGCGCGTACGGAGTTCTTCGGGCCGGTCGGTGTCGTCATCCCGTTCTCCGACGACGAGGAGGCGGTGCGGATCGCGAACGACAGTCCGTACGGGCTCGCTGCCGCTGTGTGGAGCGCGGATCCTGTGGCTGCCCTCGGGATCGCGTCCCGTGTCCGGGCCGGTGGGGTGGCGATCAATGGCGGTAGTGCGGGGGTCAATCCGCGGGCTGCTTTTGGGGGGTACAAGCAGAGTGGGCTTGGGCGGGAGTGGGGGGAGTTCGGGTTGGAGGAGTATCTGCAGACGAAGACTGTTAGTTGGGCGGCTCGCTAGCGCTTCGCTTCGCTGGATGGGTCGTGTTTTGGCTGCGGGCCGGGTGAGGGCTGGTCGCGCAGTTCCCCGCGCCCCTGGCGGGCGGGGGCGCGTTGCGCCCACCCGCCCGCCACCAGCCAACGCCCGCCAACGCCCGCCCGCGAACGCCCGCGAACGTTTCCCGCTCACCAACACCCGCTCACCAACACCCGCCCCCGTCGGCCTACTTGACGGTTACCTTCACTCCGGGGATCTGTTCGCCGCAGGCCGGGGAGCCCTGGGGGTCGGGGACGAACTTCTCGTCCTTCAGGATGGAGACGAAGGTGCAGTCGCCCGGGCCCCCGACCGAATAGGTGCCCTTGTTCGCGAAGTCGGTGGGCTTCGGGAAGAGGCCGCCCGCCGTCCAGCTCTTGTCGGCGCGCAGGGCGGCCATCAGTTTCTCCTGGCTCGCGGTGCAACCCGCCTTCTCCAGGCCGTAGATGAGGAGGTCCGCGCTGATCCAGCCGACGGCCTGGGAGAACGACGGTATGCCGGACGCCGACTTGGCGTACTTCTTGAGGGCGGCGGACCAGGTGCGGGTCGCCTCGGTGTTCATCTCGACCGGTGAGTACGAGGTCATGAAGCCGACTCCCTGCGCGACCTTCAGCGTGGGCGGCGATTTCAGCAGGTCGGCGCCGTAACCGGTGGCCAGCAGGACCGACTTCATCTCGACGCCGGCCCGGCGCAGTCCGGTGGCGAGCGCGAACCCGGTCTCGGGGATCACCGGGGCGTACAGCACATCGGCCCCGGACTTCTTGATGCCGAGGACGATCGCACCGACGTCGCTGCTCCCGAACGGGACGCGCTCGTTGACGTAGCCACGGGCCAGACCGGCGTGTTCCGCCGAGAGCGCGGCTCCCTCGGCGGCCTTGGCGGCGCTCGGCGTGTTGGAGGAGACGACGGCGACCTTGGTGCCGCCGAGCTTCTTCCAGTACGCGCCGAGGGTGGTCGCGGTCCGGTCGTAGTCGGTGCCGGACATCGCCGGGAAGAGGTTGTCGTACTTCGGGTTGAACCACTGCTCGCCGCCGTCGAACGCGCCCCCGAGGAACGGTGTGCCGCCACCGCCCGTACCGGCATACTGTCCGGCGCCGTAGAAGTACGTGCTCACGGGCAGTACGGCGTACACGTGCTCCTGCTGGACCAGGCGCTGGGCCGCGGTGAGCGCGCCCTGCGGGGTGGACTGGTCGTCGGCCATGACCACGTCGAAGCCGCGCGCCGCGCACTTGCCGCCCGCCGCCTTGTACGCCGCGAACCGGGCCTCGACACCGCTCTCCGTACCGGCGTAGTGCGCGCCGGCCGCGCCGCTCAGCGCCGTCAGGACGCCGACCTTGATGGGGCCGCTCGTGTTGTCCACCCCGCTGGAACCGCCGCTGCCGCATCCGGCGAGCAGGAGTACCGCGGCGCTGGTCCAGGTGGCGATGGCACTGACTCTTCCCATGTGCACTCCTGACGTCCTCGGCCCGTCGTACGACGGTTCCGACAGGTGGTCCGCGAGGCACAGTGCAGCATATTAAGTATCCTTTGTCACCGGTTGAAGCGGCGATATCGCCCCTCAGGGTTGACGAGGACACCATATGAGCGCACTTTAATCCGTATCCGCTCTCCCTCCCGTCTCCCTCCCGTCTCTCCCGAGCTTCACCTTCCAGGAGGCCGTCGTTGCTCTCCTACGTCGTCGCGGGCCTCGCCCTCGGGGCCATCTACGCCATCGCCGCCGCCTCGCTCGTCGTCACCCATGTGTCGTCGGGCGTCTTCAACTTCGCGTTCGGTGCCATGGCGTTCGCCGTCGCCCGCTTCTACTACTTCCTGTACATCGAGCAGGGCTGGCCGCTGCCGCTCGCGGCCGTCGTCGCGATCGGCCTGTTCGGCCCGGCGCTGGGCGTGCTGCTGTACGCGGTGCTCTTCCGCCATCTGCGGCTGCGCTCACCACTCGTGAAGATCGCCGCCACGATCGGTCTGTCGGTCGCGCTGCCGCCCCTGGTCAACCTGGCCCTCGGGCAGCTGGTGAACGTCACGGCTCCGGGCCTGGCGCCCCAACCGGTCGCGGTGTTCCGGCCGTTCGGCACGGTCGTCGACGCGAACCAGCTGATCACGTACGCCGGACTGGCCCTGGTCCTGGTCGTCGGCACCGCGCTGCTGCGGTTCACCGACACCGGACTGAAGGTCCGCGCGCTGGTCGACTCCCCCGCCCTCACCGCGATGTCGGGGGTCAGCCCCGCGCGCGTCTCCCTCGGGGTGTGGGCGTTCAGCGCGCTGCTGGCGGGGCTCGCCGGAGTGCTGGTGGCGCCGACGGCCGGACTGTCCGTCGAGGGCATGACCTTCCTGATGGCGGCGGCGTTCGCGGCGGTGGTCGCGGCCCGGTTGCGCAGTCTGCCGACGGCGGTCGGGGTGGCCCTGGCGATGGGGGTGGTCACGAGCGTGATCCAGCGCTATCTCGATCCGGAGAGCGCGCTGTCGGCACAGATCGTGCCCAGCGTGCCGTTCCTGTTCATGCTCGCGTTCCTGCTCGCGCACGCCCTGCGCGGCCGGGCGGGCGACGCGCCCACGGGCGGGGTGCTGGACCGGGCGATCCGTACGGAGAGCAGTACGGCGCCCACCTCCACCACCCGATCGGGATTCGTCGCGCCCCTGGTGACGATCGCCGTCGTGGCGTGCCTCCCCCTGATCCTCGACGACTTCTGGACCGGGCTCGTCGCGACGGGCATCGCCCTGGCGACGGCACTCCTGTCCTGCACGCTCGTCACCGGCGAGGGCGGCATGATCTGGCTGTGCCAGATCACCTTCGCGGGCCTGGGCGCCCTGTTCGCCGCCGACCTCGCCGCGAACTCCGGGTGGCCCCCGCTGGCTGCGGTGCTGGTGAGCGCGGTGTGTGTGGTCCCGATCGGTGTGGTGCTCGGGCTGCTGACGATCCGGCTGGGCAATCTGTACGTCGCCCTGGTGACGCTGACCTTCGGGCTCCTCGCGCAGAACCTGGTCTTCATGCGGGACCGCTTCTACAACTCGGGCCAGGGCATCTACATGCCCCGCCCCGAATGGGCCCTGGACAACAGGAGTTTCGCCCTGCTCGCGCTGGCGGTCTTCTGCGCACTCGGCGCCTTCGTCGTCAACCTGCGGCGATCGACGGCCGGGCTGGCCGTGACGGCGGTCCGGTGGAGCGAGACGGGTTCCCGCACACTGGGCCTGGGCGTCGTACCGGTCAAGGTGCTCGTCTCCGCCGTGGCGACCTTCGTCGCCGCGGTCGGCGGCGGATTCCTCGCGCTGGCCTACCAGTCGGCGCTGCCCGACTCGTTCAGCCCGTTCACCGGCCTGGTCTGGCTGGCGGTCCTGGTCACGGTGGGGGCGCGGCCGGTCGTCGGCGCACTCGTCGCCGGTCTGGCGTTCGCCGTGCTGCCCAGTGTGTTCCAGACGTATCTGCCGACGCGGTGGGCGGAGATCCCGGTCATCATGTTCGGCTTCGGCGCGGTCATGCTGGCCCGCGATCCCGAGGGCGTCCTCGCGATGCACGGCCGGCAGGTGCGCGCGGTGAGCGGATGGTGGCGGGCCCGACGCGCCCCAGCCGCCGAGAAGTCGTCTTCTTCGACGCCTCAGGGAGAACTCGTATGACCGCCCTCGCCGGTACGACGCCACCACGCATCGAGGCCCGGGGCGTGACCGTCCGTTTCGGCGGGCTCGTGGCCCTCGACTCGGTGGACCTGGCGGTGCCGCAGGGTGCGGTGGTGGGGCTGGTTGGGCCGAACGGCGCGGGCAAGAGCACGCTGTTCGCCGTACTGTCGGGGCTGTTGCGGCCGAGTTCGGGCGCGGTGCTGATGGACGGCCGGGATGTCACCTCGGTCAGTGCGCAGGCGCGGGCGAGGCGCGGGCTGGCCCGTACGTTCCAGCATCCGGAGCTGTTCCCGGGACTGACGGTGCGTGAGCACGTGGTGCTGGCGTACCGGCTGCGGCATGCGCGGCGGCGGGTCTGGACCGACCTCGTCACCGCCGGCGGCTTCCGGCGCGCGGGCGCCGAGGAGGACCGGCGGGTCGACGAGATTCTCGCGGCCCTGCGACTGACCCCGCACGTCCATCTCCCCGTGTCCGGGCTCCCGTTGGGAACCGGTCGCCTGCTGGAGATCGCCCGTGCACTGGCCGTCGATCCGAACGTCCTGCTGCTGGACGAGCCGTCGTCGGGACTGGACGCGCGGGAGACGGACGAGTTGGCGTCGACGCTCACGGGCCTGGTGGCCGAACACGGGGTGTCCCTGCTGCTCGTCGAACACGACGTCGAACTCGTCCTGGGGATGAGCGACGTCGTCCATGTCCTGGACTTCGGCGTCAAGATCAGCGAGGGCACTCCGGCCGAGGTACGGGCGGACCCGGCGGTACGCGCGGCGTACCTGGGGGCGGAACACGGCGAAGCCGAAAGGGACGTACACGAGGAAGAGGACGACGAAAGGGCCTCCGCATGACCGCCACCGTCACGACGTCTCCCCTGCTCACCGTCCAGAATCTGACCGTCCGGTACGGCACCGCCCACGCACTGCGCGACGTGTCCTTCGCCGTGCCGCCGAACAGCGCGCTGGCGGTACTCGGCGCGAACGGCGCCGGCAAGAGCACACTGGCGCGAGCCCTTTCGGGCCTGGTCCAGCCGGTCGCCGGTTCCGTCGTGCTCGACGGCCGCGACCTCACGGGCAGTCCCCCGGACGCGATCCGCAGGGCCGGCCTCGTCCATCTCCCCGAGGGCCGGGGCGTGTTCCCCTCGCTCACGGTCATGGAGAACCTGCGCATGGCCACCGCGGGCGACCGACGCGGCAGGCCGGCGGCCATCGACAGGGCCTTCGAGATCTTCCCCGCGCTACGGGACCGCCAACGCCAGGCGGCAGGCACCCTCTCCGGCGGCGAGCAGCAGATGCTGTCCCTGGCCCGCGCCCTGATGATCGGCCCCCGCCTGGTGATCGCCGACGAACTCTCCCTGGGCCTCGCCCCGAAGATGGTCGACGTGGTCTTCGAAAGCCTCCACCGGGCCCGCGCGGCAGGCGTGTCCGTCATCATGATCGAACAGTTCGCCGGCAGAGCCCTGGCCTTCGCAGACACCTGCCTGCTCCTCCAACGAGGCCGAACAGCCTGGACAGGCCCAACAATAGAGGCAGGCCCGGAACTACTACGCCGCTACTTGGGAGAGGCAACGGCAGCCTGACCGTTCACGCGCAATACAGGAGGCATGGTGACCAACGTGCCCCTGAAAGGAGGCGGCGCAGCCGCCTTCCTTTCAGGGGCGCGGGGAACTGCGCGACCAGCCACAACGAACCCGCACCCGCCCACAAACAACAACCCCCCACCCCCTCACACACCGTCCACCCGAGAACCAAACCGCCGAACAACCTCCCCCACATCCCGCCACCGCCCCAACTTCGCCTGCGCCTCCAACGCCAGCGCATGCGCAAGACTCGTCCCCTCCCCCGCCGAAAGCAGCGCAAGCGTCTCCCCCACAGCACCAGCCTCCGCCGCACACACCTGCGCAGCAATCTCCCCCGCCCGCACGATCAACTGATCGTGCGGCACAACCTCGGTAACCAACCCCGCCCCGAACGCCCGCTCCGCATCGATCGGTTCCCCCGTCACCATCATCCGCCGAGCCAGCCGCACCCCCACCGCCCGCGGCAACAACGCACTCATCCCCCACCCCGCCGTCAGCCCGATCGCCGCATGCGTATCGGCGAACACGGCCCGGTCGGAGGCGATAAGGAAAGAACAAGACAACGCCAACTCCAACGCCCCCGTGTAACAAGCACCGTTGATCACACCGAGCACCGGCGTCCGCGCCGCCCGCACCACCTCCGCAGGATCCGTGCGCGCACCACGAGGAGACCCCGCCCCATTCCCCAGCGCCTCCTTGAGGTCGATGCCCGCGGAGAACGCGGGATCGGCACCGGTCACCACGACCAACCGGGTCCCCGCATCGGCGTCAGCCGCCCGCACCGCCTCGATCAGTCCCCGCCGCATCGCGATCGTCATCGCGTTGCGCGCCTGCGGACGGTCCAGGGTCAGCCACAGCACGCCGTCCGCCCAGTGGCATGTCAGCCCCTCGGCCCCGACCGCGATCACGGCCGTCAGACCGTCAGGACCATGGCCGACCCCATGCCACCGCCCGCGCACATGGCCGCGACCGCGGTCCCACCGCCCCGGCGACGCAACTCGTGCGCCAGCGTCACCACCATGCGAGTCCCGGTGGTCGCGATCGGATGACCGAGACTGCACCCGCTCCCGAACGGGTTCACCCGCTCCGGGTCGAGACCCAGTTCGCGGGTGGTGGCGACGGCCACCGCGGCGAAGGCCTCGTTGACCTCGAAGAGGTCGACGTCGTCGACGCCGAGTCCGGCGCGGTCGAGTGCCTTGCGGATCGCGGCGATCGGCGCCAGCCCCGTCTCGACCGGGTCGACACCGACGCTCGCCCAGGACCGTACGGTCGCCAGCGGCGTCAGTCCGTGTGCGGCGGCGATGTCCGAACCGGCGACCACGACCGCCGCCGCGCCGTCGTTCACCCCGCTGGAGTTGCCCGCGGTGATGGAGAAGCCCTCGATCTCGGGGTGGAGCACCTTCAGCGCGGCCAGTTTCTCCCGAGTGGTGTCGCGCCGAGGGTGCTCGTCGGTGTCGAAGACGGTGGTCGCGCCGTCCCGGCCGGTGACCTTCACCGGCACGATCTCATCGGTGAACCGGCCCTCGTCGATGGCCCGTACGGCCCGCTCGTGCGAGCGCAGCGCCCACGCGTCCATCTCCTCGCGAGTGAGGCCGGCCAGCCGGGCGGTGTTCCAGCCGACGAGGACGCCCATGTCGTTGTTGGGGGCCTCCGGTGTCGACACATGGGTCGGCGCCATCCAGGGGTCCTGCCAGTCGTCGGTGCCCGGAGTCCGCCACCGGGCCACCGGCGCCGTGGACGAGGAGTGCGTACCGCCCGCGACGACCACCCGGTCCATGCCGGCCCGCACACTCCCGGCGGCGGTCGCCACGCTGGCCAGCCCGGAGGCACAGTGCCGGTTGTGCGCCAGACCCGGTACGTGGGTCAGCCCGGCCTGGAGCGCCGCGTACCGGGCGATGTCCCCGCCTCCGGCGAGGGATTCACCGAGGACGACGTCGTCGATCGTGTCGAGCGGCAGCCCGCTGCGGTACGCGGCCTCGCGTACGACGAGGGTGGCGAGATCGAAGGCGCTGGTGTCCCGCAGGGTTCCCCGGCGGGCGGTTCCGATCGCGGTACGGCACGCGGAGAGAAGCACGGCATCAACCATGTAATTCAGAGTACTTAAATCTGGAAGGGATCAACAGGCTCACCGGGAAATCGGCCGACCATCAGCCATTCGTCGACCCACGATCTCGACCCGAACCAGAAAAGAGGATACCTTGTTCGGGTGAACTTCCAGCTCAGCGAGGAGCAGGGCATGTTGCGCGAAGCCTCGCGCGACCTGCTGTCGGACCGGGCCCCGATGGAACACGTACGGGCCTGGATGGACCGCGACGCGGACGACGGGGACGTCGATCCCGAGGTATGGCGGCTGACCGCCGATCTCGGCTGGCCCGGGCTCGGGCTGCCCGAGGAGTACGGCGGCAGCGGCCAGGGGCTGGTGGAACTCGCGCTCGTCGCCGAGGAGATGGGGCGCGCTCTCGGGCGGGGGCCGTTCGCGCCCACCGCGATCGTCGGCCGGGCCCTCACCGCGACGGGCTCGCCCGGCCTGCGGTCCGAGGTGCTGCCCGAACTGGCCGCCGGATCGGCCTGGGCCACCTGGGCGTTCGCCGAACCGCGGAGCCCCTGGTCCCTCAACGGCATCCGCGCCACCGCCCGCACGGACGACGGGGACACGTTCGTCCTCGACGGCGTGAAGACGGCCGTACAGGACGCGGGCGGCGCCCACTGGCTCCTCGTCACCGCACTGCACGACGGCGTCCCGGCGTCGTTCCTCGTCGAGCGCGCCGCGCCGGGCGTGACCGTCCGACGCCAGCGGACCCTCGACCCGACGCGCGCGTTCTACGAGGTGCGCCTGGACGGCGTACGCGTCCCGCACGACCGTCGCCTCACCGCCGGGCCCGTCGAGATCCAGCGGCTGCTCGACGAGGCGTCGGTGCTGCGGTGTGCCGACGCGCTCGGGGTGATGCGGCGGCTGCTGGAGCTGACCGTCGAACACACCACGACCCGTGTGCAGTTCGGGCAGCCGATCGGCGCCTTCCAGGCCGTCAAGCACTCCGCCGCCGACATGGCACTCCTCGTGCACGGCGCCCACGCCGCCACCTACTACGCGGCGATGGCCACCGACGCGGGCACCGACGACGCGGCCCGCGCGGCCTGTGCCGCCGCCTCGTACGTCTCGGCGGGCGCGGGCGAGGTCGCGGCCCGGGCGCTCCAACTGCACGGCGGCATCGGCTTCACCTGGGAGCACGACCTGCACCTCTTTCTGCGCCGCGCGAGGGCCGACAGCGTGCTGTACGGCGACGCGGCCGTCCACCGGGACCGGCTGTGCACCCTTCTGCGGCCGTCACCGGCAAGCGCGTCCGCGATCGCGTCCTTCTGAGCGCGAAGACCCGAAAGGTTCCCGATGGAGATCAAGGGCAAGAAGGCCGTGGTGTTCGGCGGGGCGTCCGGCATGGGCCGGGCCACCGCCGAGCTGCTCGCGGCCCGCGGTGCCGAGGTCGCCGTGCTCGACCGGCCGGCGTCGGCGGGCGCCGAGGTCGCCGGCGCGTTCGGCGGGAGCTTCCATCCCGTCGACGTGACGGACTTCGAGGCGACGGAGAGCGCCTTGGGCGCCGCCGTGGAGGCCCTGGGCGGGCTGCATGTGTCGGTCACGACGGCGGGCGGCGGCAGCGTACGGCGCACGCTCGGCAAGGACGGGCCGCACGACCTGGAGACCTTCCGGCGAGTGCTCGACCTCAACGCCGTGGCCACCTTCAACATCAGCCGCCTGGCCGCCGCGCACATGAGCCGCAACGAGCCCGAGGAGCCGGACGGCGAACGGGGTGTCATCGTCAACACGTCGTCGATCGCCGCCTTCGAGGGGCAGATCGGCCAGGTCGCCTACTCGGCGGCCAAGGCGGCGATCGCCGGTATGAGCCTCACCATGGCCCGCGATCTCGGCTCGCTCGGCATCCGCGTCGTCGCCATCGCGCCCAGCCTGTTCGAGACGGGCGCCACCGAGAAGATCCCCGCCGACGTACGGGCCGCGCTGGTCAAGGACGCCGCGTTCCCCCGGCGCCTGGGCCGCCCCGAGGAGTACGCCAAACTCGCGCTCGCCGTCGTCGACAACCCGATGCTGAACGGCCAGTGCCTGCGTCTCGACGCGGGCCAGCGGTTCGGCCCGAAGTGAGGTCGAGGTTCTGATGCCGGAAATCTCTGTGCCGGAAATCTCTCAAGCCGCGGAACACCAGGGCAAGGTCGCCCTCATCACCGGCGGCGGCCGGGGCTTCGGCAAGGCGTTCGGGGAGGCCCTGTCGGCCCTCGGCGCGCATGTCGTGCTCGCCGACATCGACGGCGCCGCCGCCACCGAGGCGGCCGCCGAACTCACCGCGAAGGGCCTGGGCGCGACCGGGGTCACCTGCGACGTCGCCGACGAGGACGAGGTCGGCACGGTCGTGAGCGGGATCGTCGAACGCCACGGCGGGCTGGACATCCTGGTGAACAACGCCGGCCTGCACGCCGCCTACAACAAGCCGTTCACGGAACTGGGCCTGGCCAAGGTGCGGCGGGTCCTCGACGTCAACGTCATGGGCACCGTCATCTGCACACTCGCCGCCCAGGAGGCCATGCGGGGCCGCCCCGGCGCCTCCGTCGTCAACATCTCGTCGTCGGCGGCCTACGCGAACCGCAGCATCTACGGCGTCTCCAAACTGGCCGTACGGGGCCTGACGGTGTCGTTCGCACGGGAGTTCGCCGCCGACGGCATCCGCGTCAACGCGATCGCACCGGGCCTGATCTTCACCGACGCCGTACGGGACCAGCTGTCCCCCGCCGAGGCGAAGCGCGTCCTCGGGGAGCAGATCCTGCCGCAGGAGGGCCGGGAGCAGGACATCGTCGAGGCACTGCTGTACCTGGTGTCACCGAAGGCGTCCTTCGTCACGGGCGAGACGCTGCGCGTGACGGGCGGTTTCGCGCTCTCGGTCTAGCGAGGGCGGGTCGGACGCGGACAAGGCCACTGTCCGCGTCCGAGGTCGGTCGTGCCGGCGTTCTCAGTCATATCCCTACACTCGCGGCCCAACTGTCCGTCATAGTGAGCGAGGAAGGCTGCCTGAAGGGGGACATGGCATGGCATTCTTCATCGTGCTCGTGGTGCTCGGCATCGTGGGTTTCGGCGTCGTCTCGCTCCGCGCGTCCCGCGAGAACGACGACTCGCCCGCACCGACCGGGACCGGGACCGATTCTCCAGGCGAACCGCGCGACATTCCGCCGCTCTTCCCGGACTTCCTCCACGGGGTCCTCTTCGCGGTCGGCAAGGAGCCCACTCCGCAGAACCTGCTGGCGCTGTCCGAGTACGTCTCCCAGATGATCAGCGCCAACGCCTACGGCTGGTTCCACCAGTTCGGCGACGCGGCAGCCGAGGCGCGCTTCAGCCGGCGTTTCCGTGGCGGGGGCCCCGAGGGACAGGCGCTCGAGAAGGTCCCCGACGACATGATCGACTTCCTGTGGGACTGGAATCCCAGGGCGCGCGACGCGCTGCGTGAGTGGATCCCCCGCCTCGAAAGCGATCTCGCCGCGCCCGAAAGCAGGCTGTGGCTCTACGGCGACGAGCTGCCGTTCGGGATGTGGGAGGACACCTGACGTGCCCGGTTCCGCTCTCGACGCGGTGCGGGCACGGCTGGACGGATTCCGGACCGGAGACGCCCTGGCCGTGCTCGCCCCGGAGGCCGAGCAGGACGCGGCACGTGCTGTGGAGCACCCCACCCCCGAGTCCGTGGCCGCGGTCGCCTGGCTCTACCAGTACCGCGCGGCGGCGTCGGACGACCTCGGCGGCCCCGACGCCCAGTTGGCGTTCCAGTTGTTCTCCAAGATCGCGAAGGTGCTGCCCGACGAGCTGCCCGCGCATGTGGAGGCGATCTTGCGGGCCGCCGCCGCGCCCGAAGGTGCCCCCGCCGGGCAGTTGCAGCAGCTGCTGACCGACGCGGAGAACGCCCTGGACGACCCTGCGACGGCGACTGACCCGGTCGCCCTCGACCAGTGGATCGACGTACTGCGCGCCTTCGACCGGACGGCCGCCGAGCAGGGCAGGCGGCACTCCCTCCTCGACCTCCTCGGCAGGTTCCTGCGCCGCCGTTTTCCCTGCGATCCGGAGGAGATCTGGCGCCTGGAGCAGGCCGCGGACTGTCTGCGGACCGCGGTCGGCGCCATGCCTCCGCGTGACGTCCTCGCCCACCTGCCCGCCTACAACCTCTGTGTCACTCTCCTCGACCACTTCGAGGCGACCGGCGACACGGGCAAGCTGCAAGAGGCCACCGAGGCGTCCGGCCTGGCGTTGCGGAGTATCAGCCCCGCACACGCCCACTACCCCCGGCTCGTCGTGCAGCGGGCGGACATTCTGTGCACCCGTGCCCGCGTCGATTCCGCCGAGGGACTGCTGAGCGAGGCCACGGAACTGTGCCGGGAGGCCGTTCGGCGCCTTCGTCCGGACAACCCCGTGGCACCGTTCGTCCACACGACGGCCGCCCGCGTCCTGGGCGACCAGTACGTGGTCGGGCAGGACCTGGCGCTGCTCCAGGAGGCTCTGGTGTCGGCGGAGGCGGCGGTGACCGGCCTGTCCGACGACGGCGAGCGGCACCTCGCGTACGCGCGCCACGGGCGGCTGCTGTTCCTGCTGGGCCAGCGCACCGGCGACCTCGACGCCCTCGTGCGCGCGGTGGAGGCGCTCACCCTCGCGGTGGGGTCACTGCCGCACGGCCACGCCATGCGCGCCGCGCACCTCAGCGACCTCGCGGACGCGCGGTTCGAGCACCATCTCCGCACCGGGGACGAGGAGTTGCTGCGTGCGGCCCGCGAGAGCGCGCTGGCGTCCGTGGAGGTTCTGCAGCCCGGGGACACGGCCAACCCGCCGATGCTCGACACCGTCGCCCGCATTCTGATCCGGTGCTACGAGGTGCACGGCGACCCGCGCGAACTGGACACCGCCGTGGAGCGGTTCCGGCATGCCGAGGAGTTGTGCCCGCCGGGCAGCCGCTCCCGTGCGCTGGCGCTGCTGCACCTGGGCCACGCGTTGATGCTGCGTGCGGCGGTGCTCGCGGACGTGGGGGCGCGCCGCGCCGCGTTCGACGAGGCGGAGGAGGTGGCCGGGCTGGCCGTCGACGCCTGTCCGCCCGGTCCCGATCAGCTGACGGCGATGAACAACGCCGCCGCGGTGGCGCGTCGGCGCAGCGAAGGCGACCCCGCGGTCCTCCGCCGTGCGGCGGACATGTACCGGGACATCCTGCGCAAGGGGGATCCCGGAACCGGGCCGGTCCAGCTCGCGACGTTCAACCTGGGAGCGACGCTGCTCGACCTGTTCGAGACCGAGCGGGACCCCGATCTCCTCGACGAGGCCGAGCCTCTCCTGCGCGCCGCAGCGCGTGCCGCACCGCCCGGGCAACGCCACCACGCCACGGTGACCGCGGCACTCGCCCGGTGCGTCGCCCTGCGAGCCGGAGCCCCCACGGACGAGACCGTGGACCTGCTGCGGGCCCACATCACCGCGGGCGGCGGGACGACGGGCGCGGAACGGGTCTCCGCGGCCGTCACGCTCGGCCGGCTGTACGCCGACGCGGGGCAGTGGCGGTCTGCCCGTGACGCCTTCGCCGACGCGATCGACCTGCTGGCCGCCCGACTCGCGGACCGGGAGAGCGCCGTACGGGAACACGGGGTCGCCTCGTTCTTCGGTCTCGCCTCACAGGCCGCCGCCTGCGCGCTGGCGGCCGGTGACCCGGTGGCCGCCGTCACCCTGCTGGAACGGGGACGTGGGCTTCTCCTGCCCTCCGCGCAGTCACCCGACGCGGTGTTGGACACCGCCGGACGGACCGTCGCGATCATCAACGTGAGCCGTTACCGGTGCGACGCGCTGCTCGTCCGCGACGGCCAGGTCACCGTGGTGCCGCTGCCCCAGGTGACGCACGACGCCGTCAACCGGCAGGCGGGCACGTTCCTGTGGGGCGCGCAGCGGGGAGCCGATCGCCTGCGCCCGTCCGAGGAACGTGACAAGGGCTCGCGCGTCGCGGTGAACGGCGCACTGCGCTGGCTGTGGCACACCACGGTCCGTCCCGTTCTCGACGCGGTGCGGCCCGACGGCCCCCACGGGCTGCCGCGGATCTGGTGGTGCCCGACAGGCATGCTGTCCTTCCTCCCGCTGCACGCGGCCGGAGAGTACGCCTCCTCGTACGGCGGCAGGGGCGGGGAGTGTGCGGCGGACCGCGTCATCTCGTCCTACACGACCACGCTCCGCGCCCTGCGCGTGGCGGCGCACAGAGGATCGGGCGTCCTCGCCCCGCCGCCCGGCAACCCTCTCGTGGTCACGCCACAGACCCCGGACCTCGAACTCTCCCAAGCCCTGCAGGAGTTGGAGGCTCTACGGCAGCTCTACCCGGGCTGTACGGAGCTGACCGGGCCGGTAGCCACGAAGGACCGCATCCTGACGGAGCTGCCACGGCACTCCTGGTTCCACTTCGCCGGGCACGGCTCGCAGAACGTCCAGGTCGCCGGGAGCGCGCACCTCGTGCCGCACGATCACGCGCTGCACGGGGGCATCGGTGCGGACACGTTGGGTGCCCTGGACCTCGATCACGCGGAACTGGCGTTCCTCTCCGCGTGCAGCACCGCCACCGGTCAGCTCGCCCTCGCCGACGACCAGGTCCATGTGGCGGGGATGCTCCTGGGTTCGGGGTTTCGCCATGTCGTCGCCGCCCAGTGGACCGTGCGCGACCAGGTGGCGGCCGAGGTCGCCACCGCGTTCCACCGCCGGGTCGCCGCCGCGCCGACGGGAGGCGTCGAACCCGGGGTCGTGTTGCACGAGGCCGTGCGGGAAGCTCGCCGGTCGCATCCGGAACCGTACGCGTGGGCGCCGTTCACGCACTACGGCCCGTGAGGACACCGGTCAGGGATCGGGGACGTACCGCAGTGCCGGGTCGTCGGACCCCCTGAGCACCGCCGCCGTCAGGCGTTCTCCCGCGGGGATCTCCGCGGCGGCATCGGGCGGGAGCGGGTGCCGCAGCGCCCGGTACAGGTCCCCACGGTGGAGGTCGAACGCCGCGCCCATCAGCACGCCGAACTCCCGGCACGCGCCGGGCAGTACGCCGCACCACATCACGTATACGAACGGGAGTGCGAGCAGTGCCCAGGGGGTGCGGAACACGGCGGGCAGCAGGAGAAGGCCCCACACCCCCGCCGCCACCGCACTGTCGACACGTCGTCTGGCCGCCGCGAGGTCCTGACGCAGCACGTCGGGCAGGAGGATCCACAAGTGCGGCCACAGGACCATCGCGTCGAGGCCGTATTTGTCGAGGGGTTCCGTCTCCGCGGCGCGCAGCGCGTTGCCCAGGGGCGTGGCCAGGGTGCGCTCGGCGCGGGGCGTCCAGCGCAGCCTCTCCTCCAGCCGGCCGAGCCGAACCAGTTCGTCGCGGTCCAGTGGCGGGCCTCCGCCCTGGGCCGCCGGAAGCCCCAGGCGCCGCCGCAGCAGCGGATCCGCCTCCGCCTCGTACGCGGCGGCCCGGCGGATGTGACGCTCCCGCAGCCTGCGGCTCAGCGGCTCCGCCCAGCGGGGCCAGTACCCTTCGAGCAGTTGCAGCACGGGCAGCGTCAACTGCTGCATGAGCAGGCTGGAACCGGCCAGTACCACCAGGCCGATCAGGAGCAGCGCCACCTGCTCCCCGGACTCCAGCCCACCGAAGTCACGGAGCCGCCGGGCGGCCTCCTCCCGGGGACGACCCGTGCCGAGCAGCCACAGCACGCACAGCACCAGCCAGTAGACCGAGGCGGCGAAGCCGGTGGCGAGCCAGCGCTCGACGAGCTTGCCGGCCGCGGCGTTCCAGAAGACCGTCACGAGGGAGCCCGGCTGAGCAGGCGGTTGCAGGACGAGCAGTAAGGAACGTCCTGTCTCAGGCTCCTACGGACGAAGGACTCGGGCGCCGGGCAGTCGGACGTCCGGCAGGTGAACAAGGTGGCCCCGGACACACCGGCGGCCTCCGCTCGGCCGAGCGGCGCCGAGTAACCGCTGGGCAGAGCCCGGTACTCGTCCTCGCCGCCCGGCCGCGCCCGTATCCACGCCACCAGGCGGTGGTCGGCGACGAGCACGCGGCGCAGCGCCTCGTCCCCCGACGCGGTCAGCGCCTGCCGGATCTCGCGGTCGATACGCCCGGCGTCCGCGCCCACGATTCGCGGCAGCGTCGACAGCAGTTCCCGGGCCAGGACCCGCAGCCTGGTGGTCTCCTCCACGACGTGTCCCCCAGCACTGGTACGAGCGGGTCACGAGTGTGGCACGCAGGGACACAGCCGGGCGACGGAAAATCACCAAGTCGGCAGCCGGCACCGCGACGGACATGGCGGTCGCTCCTGTGGCCCCGCGACCGTCGTCGCGGGGCCACAGGCATGTTCGTGACTGGCCTGTCCTACACGGTCACCGGTTCGTTGGCCGGCTTGTCGGCCAGTTCTCTCTCCTCGTCCGTGATCGCCTTCAGGAGCACGTACGGTGTCGCGATCTTCCACACGGCGTACGCGACCGAGGGGATGATGTTCGCGAGCAGGCCGTTCCAGGCGAGCGGTCCGTCCTGGTTGAGGAAGACGAAGGCGCCCGGGATGAGCGTCACTCCCAGCACGACGCTGAGCCAGCCGTACCAGCGCGGGAAGAGCGGTTTCGCCCGGGTGTGGTCGATGAACGCGGCGTATCCGATCGACCAGACCTGGAGGACGAAGATGCAGGCGTTGCCCACGAACATCAGCCAGAAGGTGTCGACCATGGCGGTCAGGACGTCGACGGAGTGGGCCTCCGGCCGGTAGGCCGCGGCGGCGAGGATCGCGAGCGGGAAGAAGAACCCGATCGGCGCCACCACGCCCGTGGTGAGCTGGATCATGGACAGCAGTCCCCAGCCGCCCTCGACCCGGCGCAGCTGCATGCTGGTCACGACGACGTACGGGTATTCGAACGGAACGAGCAGAACCATCAGGGCGACACAGGTGAGGATCCCCGTGCGATGGTCCTTGAGGAAGGCGACGACGTCCTCGGGGCTCTCCGTCGGGCTCATCGGCGGCGTGAGGTGGCCCACGCCGAACGCGACGAGGAATCCCACGAAGAGCAGGACGCCACACCACGCCGATATTCTCTGAAGTCTTATGTGGAGGTCTTTCTTCATTGCGGCTCCCTTGT
Organism: Streptomyces sp. NPDC002680; assembly: GCF_042889145.1. Lineage (NCBI taxonomy): Bacteria > Bacillati > Actinomycetota > Actinomycetes > Kitasatosporales > Streptomycetaceae > Streptomyces > Streptomyces sp. NPDC002680. Next base: position 41,701 of record NZ_JBIAQP010000012.1, on the reverse strand, counting down.
GTGCCGACCGGTTTCCACCGGTGTCTACCGACCGATCTCGTCCCAGCCGACGAGCCTGTCCATGAGCACGGTCGTGCTCGACAGGTAGTCGCCGTATCCGCTCCGGAAGAACAGCAGCGGGGTCTTCATCGACTCGACGCGCAGGTCCCGGACCCGCCCGACGACCAGCAGGTGATCGCCGATCTCGACGACCTGTTCCACCGTGCAGTCGACCCAGGCGACGATCCCGTCCAGCACGGGATTGCCCAGGTCCGACGCCCGCCACAGGGCGTCCTCGAAGCGCTGCCCGGCCGGACGCGTCGCCAACTGCCGTGACAGGCGCTCCTGGTTGCCCGCGAGGGCGTTGGCGCAGAAGCGGCCCGCGGCCCTGATCGTCCGCAGGGTCGTGGAGGAGCGGTCGGCGAGGAAGGACACCAGGGGCGGGTCGAGCGACACCGAGGTGAAGGTGCCGACGACCATGCCGTGCGGCCGTTCCTCGCCGTCCGTCGTGGTGATCGCGACCACGCTCGTGGGGAAGTTGCCCAGGACGTCGCGGAATTGGCGCCCGTCGATCGCGTCCGCGTCCGCCGTCCGGGAGTGCGTCGCGCCCTCGCTCATATCAGGATGCGCATCGGTTCGGGCAGTTCGAGGCCCATCGCGGCCAGCGCGTTCGCGTGGTAGGCGGCGCCCGGCACATGGATCATGTGCTGGAGTCCGACATGCGCGTCACGCCAGTACCGCTGGATCGGGTTGCCCTTGCGGATCGCGTTGCCGCCGGAGCGGGCGAAGATCTCGTCCAGGGCGGATACGGCCCGCCAGGCGCAACGGACCTGGTTGCGCCGTACGTTGGCCCGGTCCTCCAGGCTGATCGGCTTGCCCGCCTCGACCTGGTCGTACAACCGACTGATGCCGTCGAGGAGTTGGACCCGGGAGGCGGCGATCTCGGCCGCTGCCTCGCCGGCGGCGTAGAGGACGTACGGGTCGTCGCGCACCTGGACGCCGGTCACGGCGACGCGTTCCTTCTGCTGGGCCAGGTGCAGGGCGAGGGCGCCCTCGCAGATGCCGACGACCGCCGCGGTGATGCCGAGCGGGAACATCGAGCTGAACGGCAGCTTGTACAGGGTGTCGGTGAGCCCGACGGCCTCGGCGGCGGCGCCGTCCTGGACCGACTCCTGCCTGATGACGCGGTGTTCGGGAATGAACGCCTTGTCGACGACGACGTCCTTGCTGCCGGTGCCCGACAGTCCGACGACGTCCCACGTGCCGTCGATGATCTCGTAGTCCGAGCGGGGCAGCACGACGTGCAGGACGGTGATGGGCCCGGCGGGCTTCCCCTTGCCGTCGCCGAGGAGCGCGCCGAGGAAGTCCCACTGACAGTGGTCGCTGCCCGAGGAGAACGGCCAGCGTCCGCTGAGGACATAGCCGCCGTCGACCGGGTCGGCGATGCCGTTGGGCATGTAGGGCGAGGCGATCCAGGTGTCGGGGTTCTCGTCCCAGACCTCGTGCGCGAGGCGGGGGTCCATCTGGGCCAGCTCCCAGGGGTGCACACCGACGACCCCGCACACCCAGCCCGCGGCGCCGTCGTGCCGGGCGACCTCCATGACGGCTTCCGCGAAGTCCCGGGGATGGGCGGCGAATCCGCCGTACTCCTTGGGCTGCAGAAGCCGGATGACCCCTGCGGACTTGAGCAGTTCGACGGTCCGGTCGCTCAGCTTGCCGAGTGACTCGTTCTCGTCGGCGAGTGCGGCCAGTTCGGAACCCAGCTCCTCGACACGACCGACCACTTCATGCGTCACGCCGCACACCTCCTGGTGACAGTTCCATCGCATGCGCCGCGCGTCCCGGCGGCGGGATGTCCTCAGTGTCGGGATACGGCCCGGGGCCCGCTGCGGGCTTTCCGGTGACCGGGACAGTGCCTCGTCAGCGGGTTGTGCGAGGTCGCAACGCGGCGGTGGAGCGGCCCTTGAGGGCGGAGAGCCATACGCCGGCGCCGTAGGCGAGGTCGTCGAGCCGCCGCGCGACGCCGTACCGAAGGGGGTCGAGCGAGTCGTCCCCGCGCCGGTACTCAAGTGCGATATCGGCCAAGGCTGCGACCGCTGCGGCCCGGCGTATCCGGCGGGACACCAGGCAGCCGACGGCGGTGAGCGGCCACCAGTGCCGGGTGAGCAGCGCGGAGGTCTGCGCCAGGGTGGCGACGGCGCCGTTGCCCGCGAGCGGGACGGCCAGCCTGTACGGATGCCGGGTGCCGTCGAACTTACGGCCGATGCGCAGGACGACGCCCCCGAGGACGGCTCCCGCGACCGGCGCCGACCAGCGCCGTTGGGCGAGCAGAGCGGCGGCGAACACCGCGCTCCAGGGCGCGAACACGGCAGGCGCGATGTTCTCGGGGTGCCGGAGGGCGAGCGGATGAGCCCCCGTCCCGTACACGGCCTTGCGCATCAACCAGTCCCCCACACGCGTCCGGTGCTCGTGCGAGGCCCGGACTGCGGGCTCGTAACGCACCCGCAGCCCCGCCCCGACCAGCCGCCAGCACAGGTCGACGTCCTCCCCGACCCGCATGCTCCCGTCGAACCCGCCCGCGTCCCGCAGGGCGTCAACTCGCGCCACCGCACAGGCGGTCGGCGCCCAGGAGACGGGCGTGCCGGGGCGCACCGGGGCCGGATGCGCCCCGAGATCGAGGGAGGACCGGGTGTTCTCGTACCGCTCGATCCAGGTCGTGGCGGCGCCGGTCAGCCCGGTGATGCGGGGTACGGCCATGGCGACCCGGGGATCGGCGAAGTGCCGGAGCAGGGTCGGTACGGTGTCGGGGTCCAGCACGATGTCGGAGTCGGCGAAGACCACGTACGGGGTGGTCACAAGGCGGAGCCCGGCGTTGCGCGCACCGGCGGGCCCGACGTTCGTGCCCAGGACGACCAGCCGGGCCCCGTACCGGGCTGCGACGGCCGCCACGGGCGCCGGATGCCGCGAGGCGTCGTCGACCACGATCACGGAGGGCCCGACGCCGACACTGCGCAGCAGCCGCTCCAGTTGACGCGGACGATCACGGACCGGGATCACGACCGTGTAGCGGGGGTCGGAGGGCACGGGCAGCGAGTGGACGACGGGATGGGCCATGCCGCGGTCGATCAGCCGGTCGGCGAGAAGGGCACTCGCCGCGTCCCGCACGGGAACCGTCCGCCCGACAAGGAGCTTGCGGGCACGCGGCGTCAGCCGCAGCAGCCGGGTCGGGAACCCCCCGACGAGGGCACGCCCTCCGTCGACGACCCGGGTATGCCGGTCGAACACGACAACGACGCCCGCGCCGACGGGGAGCGTCATCGGCGTACGGCCCCGGGTCGGCGGGCCGAGGCCGTACGTCGGCCACTGCCATCGCCGATCCACCGGACCACGGCCGACACCATCACACGCCTCGCCGCCGGAGACCCGCTGTCGGGGAGAAGCGTCTTCCCATCCCTCGGGCCGGATCGGCAGGACGCACCCGGCCGTCGACCGACAACGCATCGATCCGACGAACGGTGTCCGACACCATCACGCGCCTCCACGCCGGAAACCCACCGGCCAGGACAGCCCATCCGTCGACCGACGACGCCGCCGGCGGAAGGCCTCATCGGCGCACCGTCCCGGACCGCCGGGCCGGATCGGCGAGACGCCCCCGCCCGTCGACCGTCCACGCGCCGATCCGCCGAGCCGTCGCCGACACCATCGCGTCCATCGTCCGGCGGCCCTCCTCCGCCGAGGCCCCGGCGGGATCGCCGAGGACGCCGGACGGTGAGAGGGCGCGGACGCCGTGGGTCATGAGGTCCGGCAGGAGGTCGGGCAGGGGGCGGGTGTCCCCCGCGACGGCGGCGGCGAGCCGTACGCGTTCCGGAGCCAGGTGCAGCATCAGTGAGGTCTCCGTACGGCCGGCGTGGGCGTCGCCGCCGGGTGTCTCGCAGGCGGTCCAGGCGATGTCGTGGCCCTCGGCACGGAGTTGACCGAGGGCCGTGTCGAGGGTGACGGTGTTGCCGCCGTGGCCGTTGACGAACACGACCCGGCCCGCCCACAGAGAGAAGGAGCGCGTCAGCTCCACGACCACCGCCCTCAGCACCTCCTGCCCGATCGAGACCGTGCCCGGGAAGTGCGCGTGCTCGCCACTGGCTCCGTACGCGATCGGCGGTGCCACCCATGACTCGGGCAGGCGCTCCGCCGTGCGCTGTACGACGGCACGCGCGACGACGGTGTCCGTGTCGAGCGGCAGATGCGGACCGTGCTGCTCGGTGGACCCGACCGGGACGAGGACCAGCGCACCGGACGGTACGGCGGGCCAGACGGCGTCGGCGAGGACGTACGCCGTCATGGTCAGCCGACCGGGGCGGCCGGTGCTTCGCCGGCGCCCAGGGTCAGGGGGAAGCCGGGCGGGATCACCAGGTCCTCGGGCGACAGTTCGTGGACGGAGGAGTGGCCGAGGCCCAGGACCGCCGAGTCGAGGCCGCCGCGCAGGATGTCCAGCACGTTCTCGACACCGGCCTGCCCGTTGGCCGCCAGGCCCCACAGATAGGCGCGGCCGATCAGCACGGCACGGGCGCCGAGGGCGAGGGCCTTCGCGACGTCGCTGCCGCGCCGGATGCCGCCGTCCAGGAGGACTTCGACCTGGTCGCCGACGGCTTCCGCAATGGAGGGGAGTACGCGGATCGTGGCCGGGGTGGTGTCCAGGTTGTTCCCGCCGTGGTTGGACACGGACAGGGCCGTCACCCCGGCGTCGACCGCCCGTCTGGCGTCGTCGACCCTGGTCACGCCCTTGAGCAGGAAGGGGCCGCCCCACTCGCCACGCAGCCACTTGACGTCGTCCCAGGTCGGCGGCGCGGTCTGCATCCACTCGCCGTAGGCGCCGAAGAAGGTGGGCGACGCGCCGCCGGGGGCGCGCAGGTTGGGCACGGTGAGGTCGGGGAGGCGGCCGGACCGGGCGTACTGCCAGAGCCACCCGGGACGGGGCAGTACGTCGGGGGCGAACCGCAGCGCGGTCCGGAGATCGAGCCGCTCCGGGATGGAAGGGCTCCCCCAGTCGCGGCCGTGGGAGAACGACCAGTCCAGGGTGACGATGAGGGCCTTGGCGCCGGCTGCCCGGGCCCGGTCCATCCGCTGGACCATCGTGTCGCGCGTGCCGCTCCAGTACAGCTGGTAGAAGAGGTCCGGCTGGGCGTCGGAGACCTCCTCCACCGGCTTGCTGGCGAACGAGCTGAGGCTCATGACGACGCCCCGGTTCGCGGCGGCCCGGGCGACGGCGACCTCTCCGTCCGGGTGCACAGCCTGCACCCCGGTCGGCGAGATGAGCACGGGCAGCGAGGTGGGCACGCCCAGGACGGTCGTCGACAGGTCGCGCTCGGCGTGGTGGCCGACGACCCTTGGGGCGAAGCCCAGTTCGGCGAAGGCCGCGAGGTTGGCGTCGATGGTGCGCCCGCGCTCGGAGCCCGCCACGAGCGCGCCGTAGACGGACTTCGGCAGCCGCCTCTTGGCCCGGCGCTGCGCCTCGGCGACCGTCTCGAACCAGGGGTTCCTAGGCATGTGCCGTGTCCTTTCCGGTGGTCGTCAAGTCCAGCCCGGCGAGCGGATTTTCGGCGCAGTCGCTCACCGGCGGCCTGGCTGGTGACCTGGCCGGTTCTCTGCGGGTGAGGACGAGATCCACGGTCGTCGTCCTGCTCCTGCGGGAGTGGTCCCCGGACGGCTTGGGCACCCCGGTTCCGTCGCGGCGGGCAAGAAGCTCCTCGCCGTATCCCTGGACGCATTCGGGGTCGGGCCCGTCCAGCGGCAGCCCGGTGAAGAACTTCGCGGCCATGCAGCCGCCCTTGCAGGTGTCGTAGAACGTGCAGGAGGCACAGGCCCCGCCGTGTTGCGGAGTCCGCAGCCGCCGGAACAGTTCGGAGTCGCGCCAGACGCCCGAAAAGCCGCCCGGCGTACGGACGTTGCCCGCGAGGAACTCGTCGTGGATGGCGAACGGGCAGGCGTACACGTCACCGACCGGGTCGATGAGACAGACGACGCGCCCCGCACCGCACAGATTGAGACCGGGCAACGCCTCGCCGTACGCGGAGAGATGGAAGAAGGAGTCCCCGGTCAGCACGTTCTCGCCACGGGCCAACAGCCAGTCGTACAGCTCGCGTTGCTGTGCGGCCGTCGGATGCAGTTCGTCCCAGACGTCGGCGCCGCGTCCGGAGGGCCGCAGCCGGGTCAGACGCAGTTGGGCGCCGAAGCGGTCGGCGAGGGCCTTGAAGGCGTCCAGTTGGGGGATGTTGTGCCGGGTGCAGACCACGGAGATCTTGAAGTTCCGCATTCCGGCGGCGGCGAGGTTCTCCAGCGCCCGCAGGGCCGTGGCGTACGAACCGGCCCCGCGCACCGCGTCGTTGACGTCGGCGGTCGCGCCGTCGAGGGAGATCTGGACGTCCACGTAGTCGTTGCGGGCCAGGCGTGCGGCGGCGTCGGGGGTGATGCGGACGCCGTTGGTGGAGAACTTCACGCCCACGTGATGTGCCGTGGCGTAGTCCAGGAGTTCCCAGAAGTCGGCGCGGACGGTCGGCTCGCCGCCGCCGATGTTGACGTAGAAGACCTGCATGGCCTCCAGTTCGTCGATGACGGCCTTGGCCTCGGCCGTGCTCAGCTCACGCGGATCGCGTCGGCCGGAGCTGGACAGACAGTGGGAGCAGGCCAGGTTGCAGGCGTAGGTCAGCTCCCAGGTGAGGCAGATCGGCGCGTCGAGCCCGCGCTCGAACAGGTCGACCAGCGGCGGTGACTTGGGCGCGGTCATGGGGTCCTTCCGACGACCATCGATGACTGGACGAGAACGGCCAACGCGCGCCCGTAGCGCGGGAGTTCGTCCTCACCGAGGCCCGCGTCCAGACAGGCGGCGCGGGCCGTGGGCGCTTCCCCGAGGGCCTGCACCACGGCCAGCAGCCTGCGGTCCTTGAGAAACGAGAGCTTGCGGGTCCCGAAGTGGTAGAGCAGCGCCCCGAAGGGTTCGGGGCGCACGGAGACCTGCGGATGCAGGTCCCAGGCACGGTCGAGATCCATGACGATCGTCGCGGAGTCCGTCGCGGTCATGGCGGGGCCTAGTAGACGCCGCACATGCCGTCGATGGAGACCTCTTCGATCAGGTCGTCCGCCTCGATCAGCGACTGTTCGTCCGGGATCTCCTCGTCCTGGATCTCGGTGGCCGGGACGGACGAGGTGGCGTGAAGCTGGCTCATGCGACTCTCCTTGACAACGCTCCCATCGGACCCCTGGAGACTAATGGCACCAAGTGCCGAAAGTGAAGAGTCCGTACGGGCCCACCCCGACGTCATCGTGATAGGGGCCGGCGGCAGCGGCGCCGCACTCGCGGCCCGGCTGACCGAGGACCCCGAACGGACCGTGCTGGTACTGGAGTCCGGCCCGGTGCCGAGCCAACTCTCGGCGTTCCCACCGGAGTTGCTGGACGCACGGCTCGTGCCCGGCGCACAGCCCGGAAACGGAGCAGTCCAGCCGTACCCGGCACACCTCACACCCCGCCGGCCGTACACGGTCGTCCGGGGCCGCTTCCTCGGCGGCTCGACCACCGTCAACGGCGGCTACTTCGTCCGGGCCCGACGCGAGGACTTCGACCGGTGGTCGACGACGGCGGGCGGTGCGGCGGCCTGGTCGTACGAGGGCGCGCTGCCGTTCCTACGGGCGCTGGAGACCGATCTCGACCTCGGCACGGACGAGTTGCACGGGTCGAGCGGCCCGGTGCGGGTCCGCCGTACGGGCCTGCGGCACCCGGCAGCCGACGCGTTCCGGGAGGCGGCCCACCAGTTGGGCTTTCCTCCGGAGCCCGACAAGAACGCCCAGCAGGCACCGGGGTTCGGCCCGGTCCCGTGCAACACGGTCGACGGGATACGCCTCAACACCGGCGTCAGCTATCTGCTGCCGGCGCTCGACCGGCCCAACCTGACGGTGAGGGGCGGGAGTACGGTCCAACGGATCGTGGTCGAGCAGGGCAGGGCGACCGGCGTGGTCGTCGAACGCGACGGGTGCATCGAGACCCTGCGGTGCGGCGAAGTCGTCCTGTGCGCAGGGGCGTTGCGTTCCCCGCACCTCCTGCACCTCTCGGGCATCGGACCGCGCGACGACCTGGACCGTCTCGGCATCCCCGTCGTCCGGGACGCCCCCTCCGTCGGGGTCCGGTTCGGCGATCACCCCCAGGTCGCCCTGGAGTGGACGCCCCGCTCGCCCCTCCCGGAACCGGCCGACTCCTGGCTCGGCGGCGCCCTGCACCTGCCGTCGTCGGACGGCGCCCATCCGGACGGCGACCTGGAGATCCTGCAGTCGCTGGTCCCCCTGCCCGCCCTGACCGGCGGCACGGTGACCGTCCCGGGCGAGCCGCTCGCCCCCCTCGCGTTCCTCGTGTCGGTCCAGTCCCCCGGCCTCGGGGGCCGCATGCGCACCCGCTCGACCGACCCGGCCGTACCCCCACTCCTCGACTACAACTACCTGCAAACCCCCGAGGACAGCCGCCGAATGCGCGAGGCGATACGCACGACCGCCGCGCTGCTCACCACCCCCGCCTTCGACAAGGTGTCCGCCGGGCTGGTCGAGCCGGCCCCCGAGATACTCGACGACGACCGCTCACTGGACACCTGGATCCACGCCCACCTGGGCACCTCCCACCACACCTGCGCCACGGTCCCGATGGGCCCGGCGGTCGACCCGCAGGGCAGGGTGCACGGCGTACGCGCGCTACGGGTCGCGGACACGTCGATCCTGCCGTCAGCTCCCCTGCGCGGCCCGGCGGCGACCTCGGTCCTCATAGGCGAGCTGGTGGCGGCCTCAATGCGGTGAACTCCGTTGGTTGGGCGGCTTTTCGTCTGCGGGCCCGGTGGGGGCTGGTCGCGCAGTTCCCCGCGCCCCTGAAAAGCAGGGGCTGCGCCCCGTGCTTTTCAGGCCCGCAGGGCCGGGTCCTTGCCTTTAGGAGCGCGGGGAACTGCGCGAGCAACCCCCACCGGGCCCGCAGCCAAACGACTCGGGACGGACGGGTCTTTCAGGGGCGCGGGGAACTACGCGACCAGCCCCCACCGGGCCCGCAGCCAAACGACTCGGGACAGACGGGTCTTTCAGGGGCGCGGGGAACTGCGCGACCAGCCACGACGGCGCCGCAGCCGACCGTCAACCCCCCACGCCAACCCCCTCAAACCCCACCGCAAGCTGCCGCATCGCCTGATCCAACAGCCCCCCAAGACTGGCCTCCTCATCACTCAGCCAGTGCTCATACGCGGCAATACACGCAGCCAGCGCCGCATGCCCCAACAACCGAGGCAGCAGATCGGACACCGGCAGCCCCATCCGCCGCGCCGCAAACGCAGTGACATGCGCCCGCCACGTCGTATACCGAACCGCCGAGTCCGCCTGAAGCGTCGGCACCCGCAGGATGAGCGTCATCCGCTGCCGATGCCACGGCACCACCGCCGGATCGAAGCGATTGAACTCGACCACCGCACCGCGCAGCGCATCCATCAGCGGAGCGCCCGGATCGGTCGCCGCCAGCAACTCCTCGAACCTCAGCAGCTGGTCCTCGAAGTCGCCCCACACCAGGTCGTTCTTGGACGCGAAATAGCGAAAGAAGGTACGTCGGCCGATGCCGGCGGCCGTCGCGATGTCATCGACGGTCGTGGCGTCGAACCCCTGCCGGGCGAACAGTTCGAAGCCGCGCTGTTCGAGCGCGGCCCGCGAGGTCACCCGGGGCCGGCCCGTACGGCTCACCCCCGTCGCTCCGCCCGCCACGCTCTCCCGCCGTCCCGTGTCTGCAACCACACCGCACATCATGCATCGGGCAAGCCCCCGGACACCCCGCCCCCAGGGCAACGCGGGGAATCATCGCAGGCCGACCGCTGTTGTCCCGCACGACAACGGCTGCACGAATCCCAAGGAGGCCGGGCGTGTACGGCGACCCAGCGACCATCCGCAAGATCCTGACCGAGTCCGGCGACACCTGGGCGATCGTGGGCCTGTCGTCGAACGAGCAGCGTGCCGCGTACGGCGTGGCCAAGGTCCTCCAGCGCTACGGCAAGCGGATCATCCCCGTCCACCCGAAGGCCGAGACGGTCCACCGCGAGCAGGGTTACGCCTCGCTGGCCGACATCCCCTCCGACATCGACGTCGATGTCGTCGACGTGTTCGTGAACAGCGACCTCGCGGGTCCGGTCGCCGACGAGGCCGCCGCCATCGGCGCCAAGGCCGTCTGGTTCCAGCTCGGAGTGATCGACGAGGCGGCGTACAACCGCACCCGCGCCGCCGGGCTCGACATGGTCATGGACCGCTGCCCGGCGATCGAAATCAACTCCGCACGTTAGGTGTGCGGGCCCGTGAGCGTGCGGTGGCCGTAGACCGCGACGTGGTCCCAGATCCCGGCGAAGATGCCGGTCTTCGCGTCGGCGACGGTGCGTGCGAACGCCTGGACGATCGCCTCCCTGCCGCTCGGCGACCACACGAGGCCGGGCTCCTGCTGGACCGGCAGTTGGTCGAGTGCCGCCTCGGCGGCACCGAGGTCGGCGTCGAACCTCGGCACCGGTGAGCGGCGCCTGGCCGACGAGAGCCGCGTAAGCCTGCGCTTCGTACTGCGTGAAGCCCAGCCGGGTCAGCGAGGCGGGCCTTCTCGGCCAGATGGATGTCGGCGGACCGCCCGGTCACCCAAGGACTGAGGAACTCGGGGTTCAGGACGATCAGTCCGCCTGCGAAGGACAGGGTGGTCGTCACTAGCATGGCCTGCTGAAGCCTTACTCAGCCCGGCTTCACGAGAACGACGGCAAGGACCACACATGACGGACGCTCCCGTACGGATCGGACTGGCCGGCTACGGCTTCGGCGGCAGGTACTTCCACGCGCCGTTGCTCGCCTCCACCCCGGACTGCGAGTTCCTCGGGGTGGTCACCACCTCCCCCGAGCGCCGCAAGCAGGTCGCCGACGAGCTCGGCCGGCCGGCGTACGACTCGCTGGAGGCACTGGCCCGGGCCGGAGCCGAGGCGGTCGCGATCTCCACCCCGGCGGACACGCACGTTCCCCTGGCCCAGGAGGCGCTGGGGCTGGGTCTGGCGGTGGTCTGCGACAAGCCGTTCGCGCTCGACGCCGCCTCGGCGCGGGAGACGACGGAGCTGGCCGAGCGGCTGAAGATTCCGCTGACGGTCTATCAGAACCGGCGCTGGGACTCCGACTTCCTGACCCTGCGCAGGCTCGTGGCCGAGGGCGCGCTCGGCACCCTGACCCGCTTCGAGTCACGTTTCGAGCGGTTCCAGCCCGAGCCCGGCCCGCCGGCCGCGGGTGGCGGCACCCTGCTCGACTTCGGCAGCCACCTGGTCGACCAGGCACTCGTACTGTCCGGGCCGGTCGAGCGGGTGTACGCGGAGATGCGCGGCCGCGACGGCGGCGACGGGCTCGACGACGACGTCTTCGTCGCGCTGACCCACCGCAGCGGCGCCCAGTCGCATCTGTCCGGCAGCTGGTGCCAGGGCGCACCCGGCCCGCGCTTCCGCGCCACCGGTACCACCGGGACGTACGTGGTCGACGGCGTGGACGGCCAGGAGGACCAGCTCATCGCGGGTGCCACCCCCGCCTCGGAGGGCGAGCGCTGGGGCATCGAACCCGAGGGGCGCTGGGGCCAGGTGCTGCGCGGCGACCACGCCGAGCCCGCACCGTCCGCCCGCGGCGCGTGGGACCTCTTCTACCCGGCCTTCGCCGCCGCGCTCCGTGGCACCCGTCCGCTGCCCGTGGACCCCTGGGACGCCGTGACCACCGCGACCGTCCTGGACGCCGCGCGCACCAGTGCCACCACCGGCGAGGTCGTACGCCTGCCCTGACCCCGCAGGCAGCGGCGCCCGAGTGTGAACAACAGTTCCGGCAACGAGCGCCGCAGGGCCTCCCGGTACCGCGGACGTCGACATCCGCGAGCTGTCAGGAGGCCCTGCGGTCGTGCGCCGCGCCGGTCGGGATCACCCGGCCCGGTGATGCCTCAGAGCTCGGTCTTGGGGCTGCTGTTGCTGGGGTCCAGGAACAGTTTCCAGAGGGCGGTGATGAGGACCGCCCACTCCGACGCCTGGTTGTCGCCCCTCTGCTGCGCTATCCCCAGCAGGTCACTGTTCGTTGATTCGAACTCCGGGTTGTTGACGGGGGCGTCGTTGCTGTCGGGGCCGGGGGTCGTCGGCCCTTCGGCGGGCTGGTCGGCCAGCTCCTCGGTGGTGGGCGTCTCCTCCGTGACCTTCAGATCCGCCGCGCCCGCCGTCGGGTTGGGGCAGGTGATGGCACCCCCGCTCTCCCGGCACACGGGGGCGGGCACGGGCATGGTCACGTCCGATGCGTTCGGGCCCTCCAGGTACTGGTAGAGGTGGAAGTCCGTGTAGTGGTTGGGGGTGTAGAAGATGAAACCGTTGACGTTGTCCCGGACGATCCGCTCGTCACCGCGGTTCGTGCCCCGGGTCGGCCGGATGTCGATGTCGTACTCGAGGAGCTGCGGCTCCTGCGTCCCGGGGATGTTCCGGATGAACTCGGTGAGATCCCCGGACGCGGCGTCGAGGAAGAAGCCTCCGCGCATGATGAAGCCGACCCGGTTCGTCGCCGAGTTCGTGGGGTCGTTGGGGTCGGACATGTCGATCCGGTCGGTCCGCCTGCCGAAGGGGAAGCCCCGGCTCATCCAGTAGGCGATCGCGGTGTCCAGTTTCTCCGTCGGGAACTGGAAGACCTTGCCGTCGTCGACGGCGGCGCTCGCCTGCTGCCCTTGGGAGGTGACGAACCACGTTCCGCCGCCCAGCAGTGTCGCCACGGCGAGGAAGAGCGCCAGGAACTTCCCGCTGAGCCACCGGGATCGTCGCTTGTGCGCACGCACGCCGGACGCCCGTCCGGCGCCGGGCGGTGGGGTCATGTCCATTGCTTGCTCCCTGGCTCGTGATCTTGTTGACCGTGGGCTTGACGGCCGCGCCGGCCATCCGGCGGACGGGCGGCACTTCCGTGATCTCCGCGAGGCATCACATCGGGGGGTGAGGAGAGAGGCGGACGACACCGCGCAAAGGCAGGGGCTGCATACAGGCCTTGCTGCACCAGCACCTTGAAGCACAGCAACCCCACAGGCCACATACTCGGAGGCGGAGCACTCCCGAGGCCAGGGTCATTTGTCCCAACCGCCGAGTAAATCTCGAGCGCGCCTCACGCCGGACGAGCCGCGGCCCCCCAACCAGGGCCGAAGGCTGCCGCCCGTAACCGGGCCGGCCTTCGAAGCCGCCTACGAGGCCGCCGACGCCGCCAAGATGAACGAACTCCGCTCCCGCGTCGAGCGGACCGTCACCGACCCGGACACCGCGCGGAAGCTCAAGCCCTGGTACCGGTACGCCTGCAAGCGCCCCACCTTCTCCGGCCGGGCCTCTGCCGGATTCACCAGCGCCCCTGGGACTCGCCCGGGCGCCGACCGTCAGCTACGCGGACACCGCGACCACGTGCTTGCCGACGACGCCGCCGCGCTCGAACGCCTGGTGCGCCGCGGCGATGTCCGCGAACGGGTACACGCTGTCGACCACCGGGCGCAGCGCACCCGACGTGACATGGCCGGCCACGTCACGCAGCACGGCGGTGTCGGGGTTGGCGCTGAAGGTGCGGATGCGGCGGGAGCCGTGCACGCTGGACGCGGCGATCGCGGCCAGGGCTCCGGCCGACAGTCCGACGGTGACCATCCGGCCTCCCTTGGCCAACCGGCTCCGGTAGCAGTGCAGTTCCGAGCCGACGGTGTCGACGATCACGTCGAAGGGCCCGATCCGGTCCGAGGTGGTGGAGCCGTAGTCGAGGACCTCGTCGGCGCCGAGTTCCGTGAGGAGCGGGGCGTGGCGGTCACGGGCCAGCGCGGTCACGTGGCAGCCCAGCGCGTGTGCCAGCTGTACGGCGGCCGTGCCGACACCGCCGGCCGCGCCCCGGACCAGGACCTTCTCCCCGCTCACCGCGTGCACGCTGTCCCGCAGCGCGATCAGCGCCGTGGCTCCCGTGACGACCAGGGAGGCCGCTTCGACCGACGAGATGTTCACCGGGGCATGCGCGATGCGATCCGCGGACACCACGACGTACTCGGCCGCTCCACCGGTGGTGTGCCGCTGCCGGGGATGCACCATGCCCCACACCCGGTCCCCGACCCGGTAACCCGCGACATCGGCGCCGGCCTCGACGACGGTGCCCGCGAAGTCCAGGCCCACCCCGATCGGGAACCGCCGTCCCGACACCATCTTCAGCTCCCCCGCCCGGACGATCACGTCATGCCCGTTCACGCTGGACGCCTCGACCGCCACCAGGACTTCGCCGGCTCCGGGCGCCGGACGCTCGACGTCATTGACCCGCAAGACATCCGCAGCACCGAAACTCGTGATCTGAACGGCCTTCATGTCGCTGTCCTTCCGTGACCCGCTGTGTGGTTGATCCGATGCTGGACCCTCCACGCGGCATCTCGGTCGTTCCCCTTTTCCTGGGTCTGGCAGACCCACCCTCATCAGCCGCACCCACGGCATACTGACGCCGTGACCGATGCCCCCTTCGTCATGAGCGACGATCCCAGGCGTGAACTCGCCGAGTTCCTGCGCACCCGCCGAACCCGCCTGCGCCCGCAGGACGTCGGCCTGGAGCCCGGCCCGAGGCGACGCGTCGCCGGGCTGCGGCGGGAGGAGTTGGCGCTGCTGGCCGGAGTGAGTTCGGACTACTACCAGCGTATGGAGCAGGGACGCGACGTACGGCCCTCCGACCAGGTCCTGGACGCCCTCGCGCGCGCCCTCAACTTCTCCGCCGAGGAGTCCCGGCACCTGCACAGCCTCGCCGCCGCCGCACGCACCCCGGCCCGCAGCCCGCGTCCGTACGTGCCGGAGGAGGTGCCGGACACCACCCTGCGACTGCTGCGCACGATGCCCTCACCCGCTCTGGTCGTCGGCCGTTTCCTGGACGTGCTGGCCTGGAGCCCGCTCGCCGGCGCCCTGCTCGGCGAGTTCACGCACCAGCCCCAGACCCGGCGAAACCTCCTGTCGCTGTTCCTGCATCCCGAGGCCGACCAGACCTGCCCGGACCGGGCAGCGACCGTCGCGGAGCTGATCGGGATGCTGCGGACACAGGTCGCCGCCGATCCCGGGAACCCGCGCGCCGTCGAGCTGGTGGGTGAACTCGCCGTCCACAGCGACGAGTTCGCCGCCCTGTGGGCCCGCCATGACGTCGAGGAAGCCATCCGCGGCCACATGCGCATCAACCACCCCCTGGTCGGCGAACTCAACCTGGACTGGGACGCCTACCCGATACCGGGCAACCCCGGCCCCGTGCTCATCGTCTGCACCGCCGCCGAGAACAGCCCCGACGCCGAACGACTCCAACTCCTCGCCGGCCTGTTGTCACCTGGGCCGCGATCACAGTCGTGACCGCTCACCGGACGACGCACGGCCTGCTCGGGGAGAACGGCCGTTCCCTGCCCGTTCCTCAGGAAGGTGCCCGGAGCGCGTCCACCGGTTCCATCCGGGCCGCGCGCAGCGACGGGTAGAGACCGGCGAGCAGGCCGACGAGGGCTCCGGCGAGCGGGGCGCCGAGGGCGAGGTTCAGGTCCAGGACCGGGGTCCATTCCTTGAAGACGGCGACACCCACCACGACGGCGATGCCCAGGGCCGCGCCGACGATGCCGCCGAGGAGGCCGATCGTCGTCGACTCGAGGAGGAACTGGCCGGCCACCTGCCGTCGTGAGGCGCCCAGCGCCCGCCGCAGCCCGATTTCGCCGACCCTCTCCATCACCGTCACCAGGGTGACGTTGGCGATGCCGATCGCGCCCACCACCAGCGAGACCAGGCCGAGGACGAGGAAGAGGCCGTTGACGTCGTTCTGGACACCGTCGCGGGCCTTGGACAGGTCCGGCGGCGCCGCCACGGCGAGGGAGTTCTGCTGTCCGGGGGCCAGGGCGATCGGCGCCTGGCGAGCCACCTGCCGGGCCGCGCCGAGCGCGGTGTTGATGAGCACCTGGGTGACGTTCTCCAGGCCGAGGCGGTCCGCGGCGGTGGTGGGCGGGAGTATCACCGCGGTGGACAGGCGCTGCTCGCGCTGCACGCCACCGAGTATGCCGATCACGGTGTACGACTGGCCCTGGAAGAAGATCGCCGGGGAGTCCTGCACCCGGCTGATGCCGAGCAACCGCGCCGCCTGGTCGCCGAGGACCGCCACCTGGGCGTGCCGGGCGATGTCGCCGGCGTCGTAGAACCGTCCCGAGGTCATCGCGCCGCGTACCCCGGCGGGCAGACCGGCCGAGGCGGCCACCACGGCCAGGGTCTGGCCGGAGACGTCACCGGGCGCCTTCACGTCGTTGGACCGCACCTGGACGCTGTTGGTCGGCGGGGAGTCGGCAAGGGCGGCGGCCGAGTCCACACCGGCCAGCCGCCGGACCGCGTCGATCCCCGACCAGTCCACCAGCGGCTCGTCGTCCGAACCGGCCGGCGCGGGCGGCACGGTCACGGTCACCGAGGTCGCGGTGAGCGCGTCGAACCGGCCGACGATCTGGTTGCCGGCCGTGGAGGCCACCCCGATGGTGATGACCAGCGTGGTGATGCCGAGCACGGTGCCGAGTGTGGTCAGGGCGGACCGTACGGGGCGGGCCATGACGCCCGCGAGGGCTTCCGTCCACAGGTCACGGGGGTCCATCCAGGGGCGTTCGATACGCGCCCCGGTCCCGGCCGATGCGGGTTTCACTCGTTCTCCAGGGTGAGGCGGCCGTCGGTGATGCGGACACGCTGGCCCGCGCGGCGGCTGACCGTCTCGTCGTGGGTGATGAGCACCAGGGTCATGCCCTGGGCGCACAGGTCGTCGAAGAGTTCCAGTACGGAGAGGGTGTTCTCGCTGTCCAGGTTGCCGGTCGGTTCGTCGCAGAGCAGCAGCGCGGGATCGCTGATCAACGCCCGTGCGATGGCGACGCGTTGGCGTTCGCCGCCGGAGAGCCGGTCGGGCCTGAAGCCCGACCGGTGCCCGAGCCCGACCCGCTCCAGCGCCTCCCGGGCACGGGCGAGCCGGGTACCGCGCCCGAGTCCCGGGCGTGGCCTGCGGTACGCCTCGGCCAGCATGACGTTCTCGTCGACTGTGCGGTAGGGGAGGAGGTGGAAGGACTGGAACACGAAGCCGATGCGGCTGCCGCGCAGCGCGGTGCGTTCGAGGTCGCCGAGCCCGGTCGTCTCGACGCCGTCGAGCCGGTAGGTGCCGGAGGTGGGCCGGTCGAGCAGGCCCAGCGTGTTGAGCAGCGTCGACTTCCCCGAGCCGGAAGGGCCGACGATCGAGAGGTGCTCGCCGCGCCGAACGGTCAGGTTCACGCCGCGCAGTGCGTGCACCGGGGGGTCGGAGTCGAAGGTCCGCTCCACACCGGTGAGTTGGATGACGGCGTCGACATCGGCGGGGCCAGGGACGGCGTCGGCATCGGCAGGGCCGGGGACG
This sequence comes from Streptomyces sp. NPDC002680, assembly GCF_042889145.1. Classification (NCBI taxonomy): domain Bacteria; kingdom Bacillati; phylum Actinomycetota; class Actinomycetes; order Kitasatosporales; family Streptomycetaceae; genus Streptomyces; species Streptomyces sp. NPDC002680. The sequence goes on along the minus strand of NZ_JBIAQP010000012.1, from coordinate 24,280 downwards.
GCGGGAGCGAGCCCGGGACCGGGGGCCGAGGTCACTCGCCCACCACCACCTTGTCGCCCTGTTCCAGCGTGCCACTGGTCGCCTTCACCTCGACGAGACCGGCCGCGGAGAGCCCGACGGTGACATGGACGTCGCTCAGCCTGCCGCCACGCTCGACCTGCACCCGTACCTTTCCGTCGGACGAGGTACGGATCGCGGCGAGCGGCACGACCAGCACCTTGCCGTCCGACGCACCGATCTTGATGGTCACCTTCACCGCGGCCTCGGCCTCGTCGGCCAGTTCGCCGGAGTCGGGCACGGAGATCCGCAGCTGGACCGGGGCCGAGGAACCGGAGGCGGAGGTGCCGGCGGCTTCGTCCCCGGTGTCCCCCGAGGTCGTCCCGGCGGATCCCTCGCCCTCCTCGCCCGAGCCCGTCGCCGTCGTCGTCGAGGACGCGGCGTCGGCGCCGAGGGCCGACACCGTACCCGCCGCCTTCTTGCCGTCCGTCGTCGTCAGCTCGACGGCCATGCCCTTCCTCAGCAGTTCGGCGTCCGCGCCGGGGACGACCGCCTGCACCTCCAGGTCGGAGCTGGTCACGGTGCCGATCGGACCGGACGCGGTGTCCCCCGTCTTCACGGTCACCTTGTTCAGCCGTACGGGCAGCTTCGGGAAGAAGACGACCTCACCGGCCGGGACCTTCGTCCCGTAGGAGGCCTGGAAGGTGCTGAGCGCGGCGTTCGCCATGTTCAGCGACTTCCTCGCGGATTCGAGCTGCAGTTGGTGGATCTGTGCGTCGGTGCTGGACTGCGGGTTCGGCGAGCCCGTACTGGCGTTCGCCCCCGTCTCCGTCCCCGTCCCTGTCTCCGTGCCACCGCTGCCGCCGCTCGCGCTGTTGGTCGTGAGCAGTGTCTGCTGGGCGGCGGACACCGCCTGCTGCAACTGGCCCAGTTGCTGCTCGTCGTCCGCGCTGGGCTTCTGCGCCTCGTACCCCTTGCTCGTGTACCAGCTGGTGACCGCCGCCGCGGTGCCCTGGCGGTAGTTGCCGCTGATCGACCCGGGATCGAAGCCGAGCCGCCGCAACGCTCTCTGGAGCTGCTTCACATCGTCGCCGGAGGCACCCGGGCCCAACGCGCGGTACATCGGTACGGATCCGCTCAACGCGAACACCGGACGGCCGTTGACCGTCATCAGTACGTCGCCCTCCTTCACCTTGGTACCGGCGACCGGTGCCTTGGTGATCCGCTGCTCCGCGCCCTCGCCGCCCGCGGACGCGGCCGCCCCGGTGCCGACGGCGCCGGCCAGCGCGAGCGGACGCGGCGAGGCGAACTCGACGGACCCCGACGCCACCACGGTCGCGGTGAGGGACTGCCGCTGGACGGCCACGGTCACCGGGCCGGCCTTCGGCGCGGTGTGCGCGGCGGCGGCGTCGGCGGGCGAGCGCACCTGCGTACCGGCGATCCATCCGCCCGCACCGACCAGGACCACCGCGCCGACCAGCGCGCCCAGTTGCCTACGGCTGCTGAGTCGGCTCATGCGTTGTCACCCCAGTACGGGTGGGCCTTCAGCTTGGGGAAGTACGCGGCCCGGAACTTCTTGCCGCACTCCAGGTCCTTCAGGGAGAGGTCGATCTCCTTGGTGAGCAGCGGCAGCGCCTCCGCCTTGGACATGCTGAAGTGGTTCTCCGGCACGTTCTGCTCCAGCCGCACCATGTCGGACATGCCGGTCGGCTGGGTGGTGCTGACCGGGATGCCCTGCGCCTTCAGACAGGCGGCGAAGTCCTGTGCGAGCTGCACCAGTTGGGCGTCGCCGTTGAGCTCGAGACCGTTCGCGCGGTTCGCCTCCGCCTTGGCGTTCTCCGCCTTTTTCTGCTCGGCGGCGCTCAGCGCGTGTCCGTTCACGGCTGTCGACGCCTTGAGTTCGCAGCCGCCGATCTTCTCGTCCGCCTTGGACTCGGCCTGGGGGCCCGCCAGCGCCTCCTGGTACGCCTTCTGCTGGGCGGGGGTGAGCCCCTTCTCGTCGTCGTCGGCGACGGCGTCGGTCCGCTTTTGTCCCGCCTTCCCTCCGGGGTTGCTGAAGGGGGCATTGGGGTCGTCGGGGTAGACGGCGGCGGCGTAGTTGCCGAACCCGTACTTCTCCCGGGACTTCTTCGCCGCCGCGTAGTCCTCCGCGTCCAGCCCGGCGAAGGAGTCGTCGCCGCTCACCGTCACCACGTGCGGTGTGTAGGTGAAGCCCTGCTTCTTCATACAGGCCGCGATGGTGTTCTCCCTGATGTACAGCTTCTTGGTGTCGTCGTCCGCGCCGGACGGGACGGTGAGCTGCACCGCCCCGTCGGCGTTCGTCGTACTGTCGTTCGCCGCGTTCGCTTCGCTGCCGCCCGACGAACCGGAGCTCGCGCCGGTCTTGTCGTCCGAACCGCCGCAGGCGGCCAGGAGCGGCAGCAGGCCGATCGCCAGGACGGTGGCCACGGAGACACGGAGCCTCTTGGGCATGTTCGGGTGTGTGTTCATGGTGGATCAGGCTGGCCCCGCGGTGTGATGGGAACTGGCCCGGAGTGTGATCAAACGGCAACAGCCGATGCGCCGGCGACAGGACGCCGGGTCCGCACTCCCGCCCGCGAGTATGTGATCGTCCGGTAACAGCACCGGCCCGGCCTGGTGTTGTACGGATACTGAGCACATGCCACGTGTCCTGCTCATCGAAGACGACCGCGCCGTTCGTGAGGGTGTCCAACTCGCGCTGCGCCGCCAGGGGCACGACGTGGCCGCCGCCGGGACGGGTGAGGGCGGGCTGGAACGGCTGCGGTCGTTCCGGCCGGACGTCGTCGTCCTCGATCTGATGCTGCCTGGCATGTCCGGGCTCGACGTGTGCCGCCGGATCCGCGGGGCCGACGACCAGGTTCCGATCATCATGGCGACGGCCCGGGGCGACGACGTGGACATCGTGGTCGGACTCGAAGCGGGAGCCGACGACTATGTCGTCAAGCCCGTCCAGGCCCGCGTGCTCGAAGCCCGTATCCGTGCCGTCCTGCGCCGGGTCGGCGGCACGTCCGCCGACGGAGCCGCGCCGAAGACCGAGACGCACGGGGAACTGGCCATCGACCGGGCCGCGCTGACCGTCACCCACCAGGGCGCACCGGTCGCCCTCGCCCCCTCCGAACTACGGCTCCTGCTGACCCTCTCCGCCTCGCCCGGTCAGGTGTTCAGTCGGCAGCAGCTCCTGGAAGCCGTCTGGGAACACAGCTACCACGGCGACTCACGGCTGGTGGACGCCTGCGTCAAGCGGCTGCGCACCAAGATGGGCGAGCCTCCGGGACAGCCGCGCTACATACAGACCGTGCGCGGCTTCGGCTACCAGTTCAGAACCCGGTGAAGGCGCCAACGCCGCTGCGCGGCCTGCGCGTCCGACTGCTGGTGGCCTTCCTGCTGGTCGCCGGCGTCGCCACCCTGACCACCGGCGCCCTGACGTTCCGGGAGGCGCGCACGGGGGTGCTCCAGCAGAGCCAGGACGGAGTGATCGCGCAGTTCCGCGACCATGTCGGCACCCTCGCCGCCGACCTCGATTTTCCCCCGGACCAGAACCAACTGAACATGTTCGCGCAGCAGTTGGCGCGCTCCGAACCGTCGAAGGACTGGCGTGTGCTGGCCACCTACGGGGGCCTGAGCGCCACCTCCACACCACAGGATCCTTTCGAACAGCTGACGTCCGACCTGCGCGCCGCCGTGGCCTCCGACGGGAGCACCGTCTTCCAGCGGGTGACACGGCACGGCAGCCCCGCACTCGTCGTCGGCCTGCCGGTCACCTTCGGCACCGCGGAGCGGCCCACGTCCGACCCGTCCGGGCTCGCCGTCTTCCTGACGGTGCCGCAGACCACCGAACAGGCCTACGTCCAGGCCCTGGTCCCCGCCATCGAGCGAGCCACCGTTCCCGCGCTGGTCCTGGCCGTCCTGCTCGCGCTGCTGGCCGCCCGCGGCGTACTGCGGCCGGTACGCGAGCTGCGCCGGGCCACCCGCAGCATCGCCGAGGGCCACCTCGACACCCGGCTCGCCGTCAACGGCTCCGACGAACTCGCCGCCCTCTCCCACACCTTCAACGAGACCGCCGCCGCCCTGGAGGAGTCGGTGACCGAACTGCGCCGCATGGAGGCACGCGCCCGCCGCTTCGCCGCCGACGTGTCGCACGAACTGCGCACCCCCCTGGCCGCCATGTCTGCGGTCACCGACATCCTCGACGAGGACGCGGCACATCTCGCCCCCGACACCGCCACCGCCGTACGGCTCATCAGCGAGGAAACCGTCAAGCTGGCCCGCCTGGTCGAGGACCTGATGGAGATCTCCCGCTTCGACGCGGGCGCGGCCGGTCTGCACCTGGACGAGATCGACCTCGCGGACTCCGTCCGGCGCACCCTCGCCTCCCGCGCCTGGCTGGACACGGTCGAGACCCGGCTTCCACCGCCGGGCACACTCCGCGGCAGCCTCGACCCGCGCCGCCTCGACGTGATCGTCGCCAACCTGGTCGGGAACGCCCTCCGCCACGGCGGACGCCCCGTACGGCTGAACCTCTACGAGTGGGAACACCCGGACGACGGGCGGCGGGCGGTCATCGAAGTGCTGGACAGCGGACCGGGCATCCCCGAAAGCGTCCTGCCCCATGTCTTCGACCGCTTCTACAAATCGGACACGGCCCGTACCAGGACCGAGGGCAGCGGCCTCGGACTCGCCATCACCGCGGAAAATGTCCACCTGCACGGCGGCACCATCCAGGCGGCGAACGGTCCGCACGGCGGTGCCGTCTTCACCGTGGAACTCCCGCTGCGACAGAACGAGCCACCACCGGAACCGGCCGATCCGGCCGAGGGGAGCCAGCCGTGAGCCCTGTCCACCGGGCCGCCCGGCCCGCGCTGCTTCTGCTCGCGGGTGCGCTCCTGCTCGGCGCCTGCGGCATCCCCACGACCGGTGTCGTGGGCTCGGGGGAGCCCGCCACCGGTATCCGGTCGACCACCACGCTCTACTTCACGGGCGAGGACGGCCTGGTCGCGGTCCCCCGCAGGCTCCCCCAGCGGCCCGACGTCGCGGCGGCCGTACGGCTGTTGTTCCAGGGCCCGACCAGATCCGAACTGAGCAGAGGTGTGGGCAGCCTGCTGCGGAAGCTGAAGAAGGATCCGACGGTCCGGGCCGATGACGCCAAGGTGTCTATCGAACTACTATTCGACGATCCGGCGGATTTCCCGGCCACCGTCAAGCCGCTGGTCGGGGATGCCCTCGCGCAGGTGGTCTGTACGGCCGCCGGCGCCCGCCACGCCGAAGACCCGGACGTCGTATCGGTGGAGGTGGTCATCACGGCCACTGTGAGAGGCACCAAGCCCCAGTGGAGCGCCGAAGGCCGCGACGCGACCTGCCCCGCATAGACCAGGAGGCCAACGGCGCACCCAAGAAGGCGGTCGGTATGACGAATCGCCGTGCACCCCCGAAAACGGACGACCGCCCCGCTTCGGGACCGACCAGCAGTCTGGTTACCGTGTACCCATTCACGACCGGCGAGGTGGTCCCGACATGGAGGGTGGAAAGCGCGGCTTGATGTGTGATACCAGATCGTCGCCGCGAGCCGCGAGCCGCGAGCCGCGAGCCGCGAGCCGCGAGCCGCGAGCCGCGAGCCGCGAGCCGCGAGCCGCGAGCCGCGAGCCGCGAGCCGGCTGGAGGAGCGGGTTTGTTAGAGGCGGGTGCCTTGTCCGGTAGCCGGCCGCTTCGCGTGCCCGTGGGGCACGACGCCCACCGGTGGAGCACCTTCCACGGCGAACGAACCCTCGTCGTGGCCGCCCGCACGGTCACCTCGACCGTACGCGTCCTCGAAACGCTTCCGGCACTGCTGCGCGGCGACCACCGCGTCACCGTCGTCTTCGCGTACGACCCCACCTCGGCCTTCGACTCCGGCGTCCTCAGCCTCCTGCACGAGACCGGGTGCCGTGTCATGCCCTGGGAACAGCTGGCGGAGGTGGCCCCGGATCTCATCCTGTCCGCCAGCGAGAACATCGACGTACCGGAGGGCGACTGCCCCGTCCTCGTGCTGCCGCACGGCGTGGGGTTCCAGAAGCTCGTCCCGGACTCGCGCGGGCCGCACGAGCGACTGTCCGGTGTCGTCCCTGACTCCCTGCTCGAATCCGGCCGGGCCTGGCTGGCCGTCTCCCATCCGTCGCAGGAGGAGCAACTGCTCGCCACCCACCCGAAGGCCGCGGGACGCACTCTCCTGGTGGGCGATCCGTGTCTCGACGAACTGCTGAGCAGCAGACCGATGAGACCGGCCTACCGGGAGGCACTGGGTGTCCGGGTGGACCAGAAGCTGGTCATGGTGAGCTCGACCTGGGGACCGACGTCCCTCCTGGGGACCCAGCCGGACCTCCCCGCCCGCCTCCTCGCCCAACTCCCCTACGACGACTACAAGGTCGGCGCGATCGTCCACCCCAACGTCTGGTCGGCGCACGGCTCCTGGCAGCTGCGCACGTTGCAGGCCGCCGCGTTGGACGCCGGTCTGCTGCTGATGCCCGCCGTGCACGCCTGGCGCCCCGCCCTCGTCGCGGCCGACGTCCTGGTCGGCGACCACGGATCGGTCAGTCTGTACGGCGCCTCCCTGGGTACGCCGCTGCTGCTCGCCGCGTTCGGCGCCGACGCGGTACCGGGCACCGCCGTCCACACCATGGCGGACCTGGCACCCCGGCTCGACCCACGCGGCAACCTGCACGAACAGATCGAGGACGCCGTACGCGAGCACACACCCGAGCGCTACGCGCCGGTCGCCGCGCGGGCCTTCGCCGAACCCGGCCATGCCCTGGCACGCCTCCGCACCGCCCTCTACCGCCTGCTCCGGCTCCCCGAGCCCGCCACAGAGCCGCCGCACCCGCTGGCCGTACCCCTGCCCGACACGCCCACCGCGCCGGTCACCTCCTGGCGGGTGACCACCGAGGTCGGCGAGGACAGCGGCGGGCCGACCGTTGCCGTACGGCGTGTTCCGTCGGCCGTAGCCGGATACGCCGGTGCGGCACCCGACGGTCCCACACTCTTCTCCCATCTCGCCTGCACAGACGACGAACGCGACGGACGAGTGGCCGCAAGTGCTTCAGTGATCGTCCGGCGCCGGACGGACCCGACGGCCGCCGGTGCGCTGCGGTGGATCCAGGACACGCTCGCCCGCCTTCCGGGAAGTCTCCTGGCCGTGTCGGACGTACGAGGACAGACCTGCCTGGCCGGGCTCCGGGACGGCCGGATCGTGGAGGCGACCGCCACCGGAGGAGCCCGGGACCCAGGGGTCTTGGCCTCGGTCGTCTACGCCGCCCTACGTGCGGGCCTCCCGATGGACGGCTCCCCCGTCACCGCGCGAGTGGGCGCTCTGCGGGAGGAGGACGTCGTCCTGCGCCTCCGCCCGGGCGTCGCCCGCTGAACACCGCGGCCCTCAGTCGCCGACGTCCGGGGCGTCCTCGCTGTCCAACTCGTCCAGGCGCCGCCGCAGTTCCCCCGCCGCCGGGTTGCCGTCACGCTCGTAGATCTCCAGCGCCTCGGTGAGGTGACCCCGTACCAGGGCCGTGTCGGCACCGGTCCGCTGGGCGATGCCGGCAAGCCCCACCAGGGCTTCGGCCGCGTAGTGCGTCGCGTCCCGCTCCCGCAGGATCCGGACCGCCTCCTGCAAGTCCCGGTCCGCGGCCTCCGTGTCGCCCAGACGATCGCGTACGAGGCCGATCGCGGCCAGTGCCCGGGCCGCCATCCGCACATCCGGCTCCTCGTCGGCCAGCAGGTCGTCGTGGGCCCGGCGCAGTACGGCCAGCGCCTCGGTGTGCTCCCCGCCGACGGACAGCGCGCTGCCGAGGAAGACACGGGCGATGGCTGCTCCTCGTGCTTCCCCGGCCTGTTCGTTGAGGGCGAGGGAACGCCGGTACGCCGCCGCCGCGTTCTCGGGATCGTGCCGGTCCAGATACCGTCCCTGGAACTCCAGGACCGAGGCGCGCAGCACGAGGTCGTCGACCGTCTCGGCGCGCCGGAGGGCCTGCTCCAGCTGGGTGCGCGCCTCGTCGTGCCGGTCCAGGTCCATCAGCGGGCGGGACAGCAGGCTGCGCAGCCGAGCTTCGGCCGCTTCCGCAGAGGCGACCGAAGCGGCCTCCGCGCCCAGTTCCAGCGACTCACGCCAGCTGTCGAGGTAACGACGGTGGAGGAACAGGACCGTGAACGCCTCGGCCAGCTGCCAGACCAGGGTGTGCAGCCCGTGCCGGGAGGCCGCGCGCAGAACGCCCAGGACGGCGGCACGCTCGGTGTCCAGCCATACGAGCGGTGCCGGACCGTCGGGGGCGGCGAAGGGGTTGTCGGCATCGCGGAGCAGTGCGGACAGGTCGGCGATCCGCTTTCGCTTCCTCTTGATCGCCCGGTCGGCGAACGCGGTGAGGACGAGGTAGTGCGTGGCCACCCGCCCGATCAGTTCCGCTTCCCCGGTCGCGGGCTCCTCCTGGTCCGCGCGTTCCCGGGCGTGCAGCCGGATCAGGTCGTGCATGACGTAGCGGTTGTCCTCCTCTCGCTGTACGAGGCTCGCGGCCGCGAGTACGCGGAGCAGCCGCTTGGCCACCCGCGTGTCGACATCGGCGGCGACCGCGGCCACCCCGGCGTCGAAACGGCTGGTGGGCAGCCAGCCGAGAAGGCGGTAGAGCCGGGCCGCGTCGGGCGGCAGGAGCCGGTAGGAAGGTCCCAGGGCGGCGGACACGGAGAGCTCCTCGGCGGGCAGGGACAGACCGGCCAGCCGGTCCGTCTCGTCGGACAGTTCCTCCACCAGCTCGGCCGTGGTCAGACCTTCCTCGGTCTTGAGCCGGGCCGCGGCGATCCGCAGGGCGACGGGCAGTCCGCCGCACAGCTCCACCAGCTGCTTGGCGTCCGCCTGGTCGGCGTCCACGGCACTCTGGCAGAGGTCCGCCAGCAGGGCCAGACCGCCGTGCTCGTCGAGCGGTTTGAGGCCGACCGGTGTCGCGTCGTCCTGAGCCACCAGCTCGCCCAGCGTCCCGTGAGCCGTGACCAGCACCCCGCTGCCGGGCCCCTTCGGGATCAGCGCGCGAACGTGTGCGGGTTCGGTCACATCGTCGAGTACGAGCAGGATGCGCAGGTCTGCGGAGCAGGACCGCAACAGGTTGGCGCGTGCCTCGACGGTCCGTGGCATCGCGTCCTCTCCGACGCCCAGGCCACTCAGGCACATGGCCAGGGCCTCGCTGACATCCGCGACGCCCGTACCGACCGAGGGCGAAGATGCCGATTGGTCGCGCAGACCGGCGAAGGGCACGTACAACTGACCGTCCGGATAGAGGTCCTGAACCGTCTCCGCGAACCGAAGGGCCGTCGCGGTCTTGCCCACTCCGGAGACTCCCGACACCACCACGAGATCGACGTGGTCGGAGCCGGTCCGGGCCGCGGGGAACGCTTGGCGCAGCTCGTTGATCTGCTCGTCCCGGTTGACGAATCTGTACGTCCGAGCGGGCAGTTGGTTCGGCCGCGGTCCCGTCCCCGCCGGCACCGGCACGGTGAAGGTGATGTCACCGTGAATGTGCGCGCCCTGGAAGGAGGGGCCGTGATGCACGCCCCCGCTGACCGAACTGACGTACGTGACCGGTGTGTCCGGCGCCAGTTCGGTGATCAGCCGCGCCAGCTCCCCCGGAGCCTCCGGGTCGTCCCGCAGAACGCGAAGGAGACGCTCACGCAGCTGCTCCTCGACCCGTTCGGCGGCCCGCTCGTCTCCGTCGGCGCGGGCACGCGCCAACTCGTCGCTGTCGGCCTGGAGTTCGCCCTGCGGGTCCTCGTCCACGCCACGGCGCCGGAACCACCGGGCGAGTCCCAGCTTGGCCTGCTCCCACGACTCCGTCACCATCAGCCCGGTCAGAGCTGTCACCGCCGTCGCCGCGAGCGCCGTCAACTCGGCTTCCACTGAGCCCCCTTCGTACCCCGGTGCCCCTGCGGGGCGGTCGGATCCAACCGTAAGGAGATCTTGGCCGCTTGCCCAGTCACGCCTCGCCCGCTCCCGGAGTTCATCAGGAACCCGACGCTTCGATGGATCAGCACCCCCGACCGGCGTCATGCCGCACGAACCTCAAGTCACCCGAGACAACCGCCAAGCCCCTCTAAGCCTTGATCGGTGCGGCCGACCTGGCGGCCTGCTCGATCTTCGCGCAGTAGGCCGCACGGGCTTCCTCGTCGATCTGCGACTCGTATTCGGCGCGCACCCCGGTCCGGCCGTCGAGGCCCTCGCGCAGGATGTCGGCGTGCCCGGTATGCCGGATGGACTCGCCTAGGACATGGACCATGACGGCGAACAGGTTCGTGTTGGGACGAGGCTCCGGCCACCACGGCACGTGGCCGGGGGCGTCGAGGGGAAGCTCGCTGATCGTCGCGTCCGAGTGTTCCCACGTGCGCCGGTAGAACCCGATGATCTGATCGCGGGTCTCGTCCTCGGCCGCCCACAGATCGCCGCCGTCGTGGTCCTGCCACCGGCCCAGCGGTTCCGGGGAAGGGCGGCCGAAGACCTCGCCGAAGTACCTGGCCTCGACGGAGGCCACGTGTTTGACGAGGCCGAGGAGATTGGTCCCGGTCGCTGTCAAAGGCCGGCGGGCGTCGTATTCGGACAAGCCGTCGAGTTTCCAGAGCAGCGCTTCGCGGTCCCGCCGCAGTCGCCCGTGCAGGGTGTCCTTCGCGAATTCATCGATCATGCGGCTTGAGCCTGCCATGGGCTGCTCGTGGCCTCAAGATCCGTACGCGCGGGACGCACGAGCCCGGCCCACCGGTACGGACCGGTGGGCCGGGCTCGGATGACACGGGGGCCGGTTCACCCCACGAGGTTCACTCCGCGGGCAGAACCGACGAGTGGTGGTTCTGGATGAGCCACTTGCCGCCGATCTTCTCGTACTCGTACGTGTAGCGCGCCTCGACCGTCGACTTCACACCGGTCGTCGGGTCGGTGACGTGGAACTCGTAGAGCCCGGTGTCGATCGCCGAGTTGTCGTCGAGGATGTTGATGATCGTCTGGAGCTTCTCGCCCACCGGCTTCTTCTTCAGGAAGCTCACGAAGTAGTCCGCGATCTCGGCGTGCGTGGTGCGGATCTTCGGCGAGAGCGTCGGCAGGAGCACGGCGTTCGGCGCGTAGAGGGCGGTGACCTTCTCCGGGTCACCGGTCTGGAGCGCGGCGTTCCAGTGGTCGAAGAGACCCGCGATCTGGGCCTTGGTCGGCAGCGTGTTCTTCGGCTTGCTCTGGTGCTCGGGCGACGCGGCGCTCACACCGGCCGTGATGGTGCCCGCGGCAACGAGCGCTGCGGCGGTGGCTATCGCGGCACGGCCACGCAGGTGATGCTTCATCACAACTCCTGTTCGAGGGACTCCTGTTGGGGGCAGGAATGGTTGTCACTTTCACGGAGCCGCGGTAAAGGCCGGACCATCGCATGTCCTGTAAATGGGCAAGTAAGTTCCAAATGACGGACAGCGATCATGTGAACACCTAGGGACAGAGCCGAAATCCCTCTCAATCACTCCAAATTCCTCCACGAGTTGACCAAAGTTCGACTTTTCGGCGCCCCTACTGTGCAGCGCCGCCGGATCGATTGCGCCTGCGCAGCAGCAGAAGTCCGCCGGCGAGCGCGGTGACACCGGTCGCGGCGGTCCAGGCGACGACATCCGTCGAACCGGTCGCGGCGAGGTCATCGCCCTCGCCGCCCTGAGGAACCGCACCCCCGACCGCACTGGCACTCGGGCTAACACCCGAGCCGGCCCCCGCACCCGAATTCGCACTGGCACTGGCACTGGCACTGGCAGCGGGACTCGGACTCGCGCCCGCCCCCACGCTCTCGCTCGCACTGGCCCTGTCCCGGCTGAACACCAGTGTCCCGAAGCCCAGTTGGTCGTATCCACCACTGTTGGGCCCGTAGTCTCCGCCACCGCCCTCGGGTGCCGCCTGTGCGGCGACACGGGTCAGATAGGTCGCCGACAGACCCCGCCGCTTGGTGTAGTGATTGGCGATCATGGCCCAGATCGGGCGGGTCATCGCCGGGTCCACGGCGGCTGCCGCCGCTGCCGTCTCGCTGCCCGACCAGCCGTTGATCGCACCCTTCCTGCGGGTGTTCGCCGTGTACGGCACCTCGCCGCCCATGCTCCACTTGGCCACGTACTGGGCGCCCTTGAGGAACCGGCTGTCGTCGTAGCCGTACAGGTCGATGCCCTGGTTCCAGGCCATCTCGCAGATCGTGCCCATCAGGCCGACGCCGAGGAGCGCGTGGCCCTGGTCGCGGCCCGCCTCGACCCACTCGGCGAGGCCTTCGTCCTCGTACACGACCGGCATGGCGTTCTTGACCGAGCCCATCCCCGCGCCGTGCTTGAAGTACTCGACGGCCCGGTCGATCTTGGCGCGGTCGTCGCAGAGGATGCCGACGGCCAGGACGCAGGCGATGGCCGTGAGATCCCAGTTGGCCCAGTAGTTGCTGATGACAGCGCCGTTGTGGTTCGCCAGGAAGTCCTCGCTGAGCGGATGGAAGACGTCGAGCATCATCTTCTGGAAGCGCGCGAGGTCGAAGTCGGCGTGGTCGCGGACGAGTTCGGCCGCGTTGGCGAACTGGTAGCCGTACAGGCCGGCCGCGAGGAACCGGTCGGCGGAGCCCTGCACCGAAGTCAGCGTCGACGACCAGGCGTTGAGGATGGCAACGGCGGTGTCGCCGTACGCGCTCTCGCCGGTGACGTGCCACCGCAGGGCGTTCTGGTAGGCCGCGTGGATGTCGTTGTAGAGGGTCCGGTAGTTCTGCGGCGAGCCGTCGCCCCGGTAGACGATGGCCTGCGGGTTGGCCGTCCAGCCGCTCTGCGCATGGGAGTTGGCGGTCAGCCGTGCGAAGCCCGCCGTGTACGGCGCCGCCACGGCCTTCACCTTCTTCGCCATCCGGTCCAGATCCGTACGGGTGTGCAGCAGGCCCGGGTGTACGAGACTCGCGCCGGCCGCCGTGGCCTGCGGGGCGGCGAGGGTCGTACCGATGGCGACGGCGCCCGCCGTCGCGCCGGTGAACTTGAGCATGCCGCGACGGCTGATCCTTGTGTTCAAAGCTGCGGTCCTTGAATCGGGGGGTGCGGTGCGTACGGAGAGGAGACGCGCCCCAGAACCGCCGATAACGAAAAGTGCGGGTTACCCAACCAGGGCGAGCGGTCGACATAATGCTGGAGTGACCTTCGCCTCACCTCCCCCAGGCACGACGCCCAACTCCCCCTCCACGCAACGCTTTCCGGTCGTGATCGTGGGCGCCGGCCCCGCCGGGCTCACCGTCGGGAACATCCTGCGGGCCGCCGGCATCGACTGTGTGGTGCTGGAGACGGAGAGCAGGGCGTTCATCGAGCAGCACCCCCGGGCCGGGTTCATCGAGGAGTGGGCGGTCCGCGCGCTCCAACAGCGGGGCCTGGCCGACACGTTGCTGGAGCGGGCCGGTACGCACACGAAGTGCGAGTTCCGGTTCGGCGGCCGACGTCATCGTTTCGAGTACGCCGAACTGTCGGGCCACCGCCACTTCGCCTATCCCCAGCCGCTGTTGGTGACCGACCTGGTGCGCGAGTACGCGGACGTACGCGGCGGCGACATCCGGTTCGGCGTCAAGGACGTTCTCGTGCACGACCTCGACACCGACCGGCCCTCGGTGTCGTACATCTCGGCCGAGACAGGTCAACGGGATTACGTACCGGGCGAGTTCATCGCGGGCTGCGACGGCGCACGCGGTGTGACCCGTACGGCGATTCCGGCGGCGCACGCCCGTGTCGCGCGGCACGACTACGGCATCGGCTGGCTGGCCCTGCTCGCCGAGGCGCCGCCGTCCAACGACTGCGTCATGTTCGGCATCCACCCGAACGGCTTCGCCGGGCACATGGCCCGGGGTCCCGAGGTCACCCGCTACTACCTCGAATGCCCACCCGGCGACGACCCGGAGAACTGGCCGGACGACCGCGTCTGGGCCGAACTCCACGAAAGGCTGAGCGCGTTGGGGGCGCCCCCGCTCAACGAGGGCCGCCTGATCGAGAAGCGCGTGCTCGACATGCACAACTACGTGGTGGAACCCATGCAGTTCGGGCGGCTGTTCCTGGCCGGCGACGCGGCCCATCTCACCGCACCCATCGCCGCCAAGGGCATGAACCTCGCCCTGCACGACGCCTTCCTGCTCGGCGACGGACTCGTCGACTACCTCACGAAGGGCGACCCGGACGCCCTGAACGGCTACTCGGACGCGTGTCTGCGCCGCGTCTGGCAGTACCAGGAGTTCTCCCTGTGGCTGTCGGACATCTACCACGGGGCATCGTCGGGCGACCCGTTCCGCTCCGGCACGACCCTCGCTCGCCTTCGCCGGATCCTCAACTCCCCTGCAGCGGCGGCCGCGTTCGCCGACGTGTACATCGGCAGGGACGCCGACCACTGACAGGGGCTCACCAGCCGCGCCCCCTGACGTCAGTTGACGCCCAGCCCGAGCCCCTCCAGCACCACCGCACCCGGCAGCTCGGTGAACGCCTTACCCGGCACCAGCAGCTTGCCGCGCCGACGACCACTCCCGACGAGCACCCAGGGAAGGTCGACGACGGCCGAGTCGACCAACAGGGGCCAGGATTCCGGTAGTCCGACCGGTGTGATGCCCCCGTACTCCATCCCGCTTTCCCCCACAGCCGTGTCCATCGGCGCGAACGAGGCCTTACGGGCGCCGAGTTGGCGACGCACCACCCCGTTCACATCGACCCGGGTGGTGGAGAGGACGAGACATGCGGCGAGGGTGGTCTCGCCACCGCGCCTGCCAGCCACGACCACACAGTTCGCCGACTGTTCGAGCAGCTCCCGCCCGTAGTGCTCCACGAAGACGGCGGTGTCGGCCCACTCCGGGTCGGTGTCGACGTACACGATCTGGTCGGCGGGAGTACTGCCGGCCCACCGGCGTACGGCGTCGGCGACCGGACTGACGAGTTCGTCGAGGCAGTCGGGAGCGGGGGTGGCCGTGTCGAAGTCTCCGATGGGTGCACGCATGACGGCACGCTAACAGCCAGGGACGGCCCCCTCACCCGGTGTCTCAGCTCACCGGCGGGACCGACACAGACATCATCATCTCCAGCGGAACGGCGCCGTCATTGCCGTACGTATGCGGGACGTTGGCCTCGAAGGTGGCGCTCGCGCCCGCCGGGACCCGGTGCTCGACCCCGTCGACCGTGAGCGTCAGTTCGCCCGCCGTCACATGGAGGATCTCGAACGTGCCCGCGGGGTGCGGGTCGGACGGGCTGCTCTCGCCGGGCATGAGCCGCCAGTCCCACAGCTCCAGCGGGCCCGGCGCCTCGGTGCCCGCGAGCAGCCGGTTGTAGCTCCCGGCGTCGGTGTGCCACAGCCGTACGGCCTGGTCGGCGGGGACGATACGGACCTTCGGCCCCTGTTCGTAGTCGAGCAGAGTGGTGATGCTGACGCCGAGCGCGTCGCCGATCTTCACGACCGTGCCGAGGCTGGGGTTGGTGCGGGCCTGCTCGATCTGGATGAGCATCCCGCGACTGACCCCGGCCCGCGCGGCGAGCGTCTCCAGGGTGAAACCGCGCTCGGCGCGCCAGCGCTTCACGCTGCGCGCCAGCGACTGGGTCAGCAGGTCGAGATCCGACAACGTTCCACCCTGAGGACAAGATTCTGAGCACAAGACTAGGCACGAGACTACTAGTACAACATTATGAATGACAGAGTTCACTTCACTGCACTACTGTGTGGTGAACCGAATCGTTCACTCCACTGTACTGCGAGGCGTCCCGATGACCGCATTCTTCGCCCTGGCCACCAGCCTCCTCTGGGGGCTGGCCGACTTCGGCGGCGGCCTCCTGACCAGGCGCATGTCCGCGTTGACGGTGGTCGTGGTCTCGCAGTCGATCGCGGCGGTCGTGCTCGGCACGATCGTGGTCCTCACCGGCGGCTTGAGCGAGGCCGGTCCCCGGCTGTGGTTCGCGCTCGCAGCGGGTCTCGTCGGACCGGTGGCCCTCCTCTCCTTCTACAAGGCCCTCGCTCTGGGCCCGATGGGGGTCGTCTCCCCGCTCGGTTCACTCGGCGTCGCCGTCCCCATCAGCGTCGGGCTCTTCCTCGGCGAGCGTCCCGGGCTCATCCAGTTCGCGGGGATCGCGGTCGCCGTCGTCGGCGTCGTCCTCGCGGGCGGACCGCAGCTCAGGGGCGCGCCCGTACAACGGCAGGCGATCCTCCTGACCCTCCTCGCGGCGTTCGGCTTCGGCACGGTGTTCGCCCTGATCGCGGAGGCGTCGACCACCCTCACCGGCCTGTTCCTCGCGCTCTTCGTGCAGCGCGTGACGAACGTGGCCGTCGGCGGCACCGCGCTGTACGTCTCGGTCCGCCGGGGCGGCGCGGCCCTCCCGGCGGGCGGCTTCCCCTGGCAGTCCCTCCCGGCACTCGCCTTCGTCGGCCTGGCCGACGTCGCCGCCAACGGCACCTACTCGATCGCGGCCCAACACGGCCCGGTCACGGTGGCCGCCGTACTCGCTTCCCTCTACCCGGTGGTCACCGCCCTCGCGGCACGCGGCTTCCTGAGCGAACGCCTACGCGCGATCCAGGCAACGGGAGCGGGCCTGGCCCTGGTGGGCACACTCCTACTGGCGACAGGCTGAACGAGCACCCTGACGAGGCAGCCCCGAAGGGGCGCCTCGTCAGGGGCGCGGGGAACTGCGCGCCCAGCCCCCACCGAACCCGCAGCCTCACACCGAACCCACAGCGTCAATACTCCTCGGCATCCAGCTCCGCCAACCTCGCCGCCGCCCCCGCATCCAACTCCGCCAACGCCCGCAACTGCTCCGGAGTGATCCCATCGGGAATCGGAATCGGCGCCGGCGTCCGCAACGGCGGCCGCCACCCACCCTCCGGCGTCCACCGCCGCACAACCTTCGCCGGAGCCCCCGCCACCACGGCGTGGTCCGGCACCGTCCCACGCACCACCGCACCGGCCGCCACCACCACGTTCCGCCCGATCCGCGCCCCCGGCAGAATCACCGCACCGGTCCCGATCCAGCAGCCCGGGCCGATCTCCACCGGCTCCATGCGCGGCCACTGCTTGCCGATGGGCTCGTGCGGATCGTCGTACGAATGATTGGTGGACGTTACATACACATACGGCCCGAAGTAGCAGTCGCTGCCGATCGTGACCGTCGTGTCGGCGATGACATGACTGCCCCGGCCGAGGACGACTCCGTCGCCGATGCGCAGGATCGCGTCCGGGCCCATGTCGAGGTCGGGCATCAGCCCGGCCGTCAGGGTCACCTGCTCCCCGACGATGCAGTGCGATCCCAGCTCGATCCAGGGTTCACCGAAGACCGTGCCCAGCGGGAAGGCGAGCCTGGTACCTGTTCCCATCGCCCGGAAGGCCAGCCGCCCGGGGTTCTCGGCGGTCACGGAACCCGTGCGCTGCACCCAGGCCCAGCCCGCGTGCACCGCGCGCTGCGCCAGCCGACGCCGCCATGACGAGAACGTGTTCTTGGGCTTGGGCACCCGCTCACCGTACTCACGGCCGACCGGGCCCAGCATGCGCGGGACCTGTGATCTTCACCCCACGGAGGTGGCGTACGGTCTGGGGTAATCCAGGACCAGGAGGCGAGATGACGCACAGGGCGTTGATCACCGGCATCGGCGACAGGGAACCGAAAGTGGACGAGGATGCCTTCGTGGCACCCACGTCCACGGTGATCGGGGACGTGACCCTGGAGGCGGGCGCGAGCGTCTGGTACGGCGCGGTACTGCGCGGCGACGTCGAACGGATCTCGGTAGGCGCCGACAGCAACATCCAGGACAACTGCACCCTGCACGCCGACCCGGGCTTCCCGGTCACGATCGGCGAACGCGTCTCCGTGGGCCACAACGCGGTCGTCCACGGCGCGACGGTCGAGGACGACTGCCTGATCGGCATGGGCGCCACAGTCCTGAACGGCGCGGTAATCGGCACAGGCTCCCTGGTAGCAGCCCAGGCCCTGGTCCCCCAGGGCATGCAGATCCCCCCGGGTTCACTGGTGGCAGGCGTACCAGCGAAGGTACGCCGAGAACTGACGGCGGAGGAACAACAGGGAGTCACCTTGAACGGCACGCATTACGCACAGCTGGCCAAGGCCCATAAGAAATCCCACGAGTAGGCGGCTTACCCAGGGGCGCGGGGAACTGCGCGACAAGCCACGAACGGCCCGCGCCCAAACTCACTCAGAAGCCCCCACGGCGCTCTCCACTTCGGCTTCCCGCGGAGCACCCATCTTCTTCGCCTTGCGCTTCAGCACCAGCATCGACGTAAGACCGAACAACACCGCCAACACCAACCCCAGCCAAGAGAACCGCTTCAACCACGACTCGGCGACAACCCCGACGTAGTAGATGACGGCGGTGGTCCCACCCGCCCAGACGATCCCACCCAGCACATTGGCGATCAGAAACTTCCAGTACGGCATCCGCAGCACCCCCGCGAGGGGCCCCGCGAAGATCCGCAGCAAAGCAACGAACCGCCCGAAGAAGACGGCCCACATCCCCCACTTCTCGAACGACCGCTCCGCGGTCGCGATGTGCCCCTCCCCGAAGTGCTTGGGGAACTTCCCGCCGAGCCAGGCCAGCAACGGCCGCCCACCCTTGCGCCCGATGGCATAACCGATCGAGTCACCGATGATCGCGCCGGCACTCGCACACGCGCCGAGGACGAACGGATTGATCTCACCGTGCTGGGAGGCGAGCAGCGCGGCGGAGACCAGGATGATCTCGCCCGGCAGCGGAATGCCCAGGCTCTCCAGCCCGATGACCAGTCCCACCAGCGCGTAGATACTGACCGCCGGGATCGTCTCCAGCCACTCCTGCACGTGCAACGCCGGTTTCCTTCCGATCTCGCCGTACGCCCGGTACGTCTGCGTTCTTCCGCGTTCCCGGCGGGCGCCCGCCCACGGGCGCCCGCCGGGAAGCCTACCGGGTCACGGTGACACCGAGGCCGCCGCCGAGTCCCACAGGTCGCACTGATGTTCCCGCCCAATATCCCCGCTCAGGACATTCCCGCCCACCGCCCCAGTCCGCAGCGAGAGCACCAGACCAGGGCGATCCGGCATCGCGGGCTGCCCCTCCGCACGCGGGACACCACCCCGCAGGAAGGACCCCCAGTACTGGACCATCTGCCGCGACAGCACCCGCTGCTCGGCGTCGAACGGCGACTCCAGGCCGAAGTGCTTGAAGAGGTACTGCACCTCGTTCACATGCGTCGCCCCGAAGTCGAAGTCCGTACCCAGGTTCCGCAGCGAGGCGAAGGGCGGTGAGGTCCGGTCGGCGAACTCGTACGTGTAGACCGGACCGCGCTTCGCGAGCACCGTGTCGAGCCGGAGCGCGGGGCAGGCGAACAGTCCGTCGCCCTGGGCGGTGCCGTAGGCGATGCTCGGCGAGGGGTACGCCGACAGCGGGTAGCGCGCCAGGGCGCGGTCGCCGAAGGCCGCCCGCATGACCGTGGGGTACCGCTCGGTGGTGAGCGGGGTGCCGTTTGCGTCGAAGGCGGCGAAGGCGAACATCCTGCCCTCGTCCCGGTTGGCGCCGTTGAGCACCGGCACCCGCGCGGCGGCCCCGTTCGCGAACGCCTCCAAGGGCTGCACGGGCAGGAAGGCCCCGCCGGTCACCGGGGCCCAGTCGAAGCCGCCCTGCGCGGCCAGGATCTCGGCGGCCGACTTGGACCGCAGGCAGCCGAGGGCCCCGGCACCGGTACAGCCGAGCCTCTCGGCGAAGGCCGCGCCCTGTGCCGTCGCCGACGTGTGCGGTCGCGCCGAGCAGTCGTTGTACGCGCCGCTCTGCACGATCCCCGCCCGGTACAGGCCCGTTGAGGTCGGCGAGGCCAGCTGCGTGCACACCGAACGGCCGCCGGCCGACTCGCCGGCGATGGTCACCCGGCCCGGATCGCCCCCGAAACGGCCGATGTTGGCCCGTACCCAGCGCAGGGCCGCCTGCTGGTCGAGCATGCCGAAGTTGCCGGAGACCCCGTCGCGCGCCTCGCCGTCAAGGGCGTCCGTGGCGAGGAACCCCATCGCTCCGAGGCGGTAGTTGACGGTCACGACGACCGCTCCGGTACGCCGGGCGAAGGTGTCCGGCACGACGTCCTCACCGGCGCCCGCGGTGAGCCCGCCGCCGTGCAGCCAGACCAGCACGGGAGTGCGTGCGGCGCCTGGTGGGACGTACACATTGAGGTCGAGACAGTCCTCGGTGTGGCTCGGCTGCTCGTAGCCCGGGTCCCAACTCGACATCTGTACGCACCTGTTGCCGAACTCCCCCGCCGTACGCACCCCTTGCCACGGTTCGACCGCCTGCGGGGCCCGCCAGCGGAGGGCGCCGACGGGCGGCTCGGCGTACGGGATGCCGAGGAACTGCCGTCCCTCGGCGGTGACTTCACCTCGTACCCAGCCCGCGTCGGTACGGACGAGGGTCCCTCCGCCCTGCGTGGCCTGCGCCGCCGGGACGGGGGCCACGAGCAGGGCGGCGACGGCCAGGAGCCCGACCGCCAGCCGGCGCGGCCCGCGACCACCTCCGCCCCGTTCCCGTTCCCGTTCGTCCCAGTGATCGATGTCGGTCATGGGCCGTCGCTCCTTCTGTGGGGGAAGGTGATCGCGCCGGGGAAACTAGGGCCGACAGTGACTCGTGTCAATCACCTGGGCCGAGGAGCGACCCGACAGCCCCCGTGATCGAGCCGACCGTCTGCACGACCGAGGCGACGACGGGCTCCACCGCGTCCAGCGGTTGCGGCGCTGCGGCCGTCGCGGGGGCGGGGTCCGGGGCGGGCTCGTCGCAGCAGTCGTCCACGACGTAGCGGGTCTCGAACTGCTCGTCGGAAGTGGCCTCGGCCGAAGGCGTGGGTGTGGGGGTCGGCGCGGGCGACCCGGTCGACCCCGAACTCCCCTTCCCTGCATCGGACTTGGACCCCTGCTGCCCGGCCTCCCCGCCCTTCGCACCCTCGTCGTCCTTGCCGTTCTTGCCGTCCTTCGCCTCGTCGCCCTTCTTGGTGGAGTCGTCGGACGCGGACGACTCGGAGTCGAGCGTCCAGGTCTCCCCCGCCGCCCCGGACCTCGTCCTGACGACGACGTCCGCGCCGGCGCGGAGCGAGACGGGCGCAACGACCAGTTCCTCGCGCCAGCGGGGCAGCAGTTCGCCCTGGACGGTGAGGTCGTAGCGGACCTCGTCGGCGTCCGCCGCGTCGGAGCCGACGCAGGCCGTGAGGACGACGTCCCCGTCGGCAGCATGCGAGTCAAGGCACAGGCTGGGGTCGGCGAGGCTGCGCAGGAGGCCGTCGTACTCGTACGACCACTGCTGGGTCACGGCCGACGAGCACACGGCCAGCCGGGTGTCGGCGCCGGCCACGACCCGGCCGCCCCGGATGTCCAGGCACAGGCCCGTGGCGACGTGGCGCAGCCTGCCGCGTTCGGCCATGCCGGGGTAGGCGGCGGCCGTGGCCGAGGGCGTGTCACCGCTCGGTGGCCGGGAGTCCTGGCCCCGAGCGGTGGAACCCGGGGACGCGGAGCCCGGATCGGCCGAGTATCCGCTCGCCGCGCCCCAGGTGGCCATCGGCACCGTGCTCTCGTCCGCCCAGTTACGGGCGGTGAGCACGGTCGCCAGCAGCGCGAGGGACAGGGCACCGACCCCGACGGCCA
Source organism: Streptomyces sp. NPDC002680 (assembly GCF_042889145.1). NCBI lineage: Bacteria > Bacillati > Actinomycetota > Actinomycetes > Kitasatosporales > Streptomycetaceae > Streptomyces > Streptomyces sp. NPDC002680. Next base: position 2,629 of record NZ_JBIAQP010000012.1, on the reverse strand, counting down.
CGGCCCGCGTGCGTCGCTTCGGGAGGCCGAACCGCTCGTCGGGCAGCGGGAGATGGGCCATGAGGCGATGGCGGCCACCGCTGCCGGGACGCCCACCGCCCCGGCGGGCCTGCTTGCGGGGGAAGGCGCCCGGGCCGCCGCGGCCCGGGCGGGAGTCGAGATAACGGCGGGCTCCCCAGCCGAGCACGGCTTCGGCGAGCAGCGTGCCGAGTTCGCCCTCGAAATGGCTGAGTTGCTCGGCCGCGTGCCGGCAGTGACGGCACGCCAGCAGATGCTGTTCGACATCGGGCAGCAGGGCGCCGCCGCGTCGGATCGGGACGTCGAGGAGACGGTTGTAGAAGCGGCATTCCTTCGTCGGCGCGAGTTCGCGATGCGCGTGTACAAGAGCGGTCCGGAATTGCTCGCGTGCCTGCTCCAGCGCTGTCGAAGCGCTTCCGGAGTCGACTCCCAGCAGACCGGCCGGTACGGAAATGGGCTCGGCCTCGACCTCGGTGTGCCAGAGCAGGCACTGGGCCGCTCTCGGCAGGACGCCGAATGACCGCTCGGCGAGTTGCCGCTTTTCGGATGTCCGGGCTCTCGCCGCGCGTAGCCCACGCGCGCCGGTGGGTTTGCGGAGTTCCGGAAGCAGTACCGAAATTCCGTCCTCGGCGGACCACTCGCGGACCGTTTCCCGTACCGCGACGAGGAGTTGGGGCCGCACGGCCTGATTCGACTCGCTGCGCTCCAGCCGTCCGAGCACCCGGTGAAAGGCCGACGTGGCCGCCATGGTGGCGAGGTCCCCCTCGGCCGCGAGACAGATGGCCGCGTAGTCGTACGTCGCCTGCCAGTGCCGTGCCAGCAGCAGCGCGACGGCGTACGCGCTCTCGCCCTCCGCCCGCCCGCGCAGTCGCGCGGCGAGGTTCATATCGGATTCCCCGGGGCTCGCGCCAGGACGAGGCGGGTAGGGCGGGCGCGGTGGGTGAGGGGATTGCACAGAACCAATTCCTTCCAAGCCGCAGGACGGCGCGAGCGAATTGCACATCCACCGGAAAGCAGGTGCCTGATTGGTTCGTACCTACGACTCGTCACCTGCGGGACTTCGGGTCGACCGGCACGTAATCCCGAGCGGGGAAAAGGGGGTCTGACCTCCGCCCCCGCGCGAGGAGGCTCACACTCGCACACACGTCTCACAGGAAACAAGGAGTTCGAGTGACCGAAGTTCAAAACGAAGGGAATTCAGATGTGTTACCACCGGTATCCGCACCGGCATTCGAAATCGAACCCCCGGCGGCCACCAAGTTGTGTGCATGAGCGCCCCGATGGCACACACAATCTTCAACTTCCGGCCCGGTAAGAGCTGTAGGCGGCGGAAGCCGACCTGTGAACGACCCACGGCAGGCCCACAGGCCGCTCCCACCATTCCTTCGGGGGTTTCTCATCCCCGTGCGCCAGCATGAGCCGCATGATCGTCCCCCACACCACACCCAGGACCGTCCGCAAGGCGGTCGTCCCGGCCGCCGGCCTCGGCACCCGCTTCCTCCCCGCGACGAAGGCGACGCCGAAGGAGATGCTGCCGGTCGTCGACAAGCCCGCCATCCAGTACGTCGTCGAGGAGGCCGCCGCGGCCGGACTGGACGACATCCTGATGGTCACCGGACGCCACAAGCGAGCCATCGAGGACCACTTCGACAACGCGGCGGAGCTCGAACAGGCGCTGGCCGCGAAGGGCGACACCGTACGGCTGGACGCGGTGCGCGATCCGGCCCGCCTGGCGAACATCCACCACATCCGCCAGGGCGACCCGCTGGGCCTCGGCCACGCGGTGCTCTGCGCCCGCAACCACGTGGGCGACCAGCCCTTCGCGGTCCTCCTCGGCGACGACCTGATCGACCCGCGCGAGACCCTGCTCGCCTCGATGCTGGACGTACAGGCCCGGTACGGAGGCAGCGTCGTCGCGCTGATGGAGGTCGACCCGGCGCAGATCCACCTCTACGGCTGCGCGGCCGTGGAACCGACCGACGAGGACGGGGTCGTACGCGTGACGGGCCTGGTGGAGAAGCCGTCCCTCGAGAACGCACCGAGCCGATACGCCGTGATCGGCCGCTACGTCCTGGACCCGGCCGTCTTCGAAGTCCTGGAGCGCACCCCGCCGGGCCGAGGAGGCGAGATCCAACTGACCGACGCCCTCCAGGAGTTGGCAGCCGGCGACACGGTCCACGGCATCGTCTTCAAGGGCCTCCGCTACGACACGGGCGACAAGGCGGACTACCTGCGCACGGTCGTCCGCCTGGCCTGCACCCGCCCGGACCTGGGCCCCGAATTCGTGTCCTGGCTCAAGGAGTTCGTAACAGACCTGAAGGACGAAAGCGACCACTCCACCAAAACCGGGGACGGAGACCGACTCGCGGCCTGAAAGACTCCGCCGGCCCGGCCGGCGCGCCTTTTCAGCCAGGCCGACGTTCGAGGACCGAGAGCCACCCTCCACCCCGTCCGGCGTTCGAGGACGGAGGGCCCCCACCCAGCCCGACCGACGCTTGAGGACGGAGGGCCCCCACCCAGCCCGTCCGGCGTTTGAGGACGAGGCCGTTCAGGCCGAAAGGGGGGCCGGGGGGCGCAGCCCCCAGAAGGATGGGACGGGTAGGGGCGGCGG